>NZ_JABVEC010000059.1 GCF_014323705.1 Actinomadura alba | reverse complement strand
GGAAGGACACGAGGGGACGATATGACCGAGAACGGGGAAGACGACCACCATCCTCCGAACGCCCGTACCGCGACCGGCGGCGACCGGCTCTCCGGCGCGCCACGTGCCCATGGGTGACGGGACGGCGAACCTGTTCGCCATCAGCGACCTGCACGTCGGCCACGAGGAGAACCGCCGGATCGTCGAGGACCTGCGCCCCGAGTCCGACGCCGACTGGCTGCTGGTCGCCGGGGACGTCGGCGAGTTCGTGGCCGACATCGAGTGGGCGCTTCGCACGCTCAGCGAGCGCTTCGCGACCGTCGTGTGGGCACCGGGCAACCACGAACTGTGGACACCGCCGCAGGATCCGGTGCAGCTGAGGGGTGAGGCGCGCTATCACCATCTGGTGCAGTTGTGCCGGCGGCTCGGCATCGTGACCCCGGAGGATCCCTATCCCATCTGGCGGGGCGAAGGCGGACCGGTCGCGGTCGTCCCGTTGTTCCTGCTGTACGACTACACGTACTTCCCGGCCGGAACCGCCACGAAGGAGGCAGCACTGGCGCGGGCGTACGACGCGGGCGTCGTGTGCACCGACGAATTCCTCCTGCACCCCGATCCCTATCCGACCCGCGACGCCTGGAGCCGGGCGCGAGTCGAGACGACCGAGCGGCGGCTCGCCGAGCTCAGCCCGGACCTGCCCACCGTGCTGGTGAGCCACTGGCCGCTCGTGCGCGATCCCACGCGGGTGCTTCACCACCCGGAGTTCGCCCTGTGGTGCGGCACGGAGCGTACGGCGCGGTGGCATGTGAGGTTCCGCGCGACCGCGGCGGTCTACGGCCACCTGCACATCCCGCGGACCATGTGGATCGACGGTGTCCGGTTCGAGGAGGTCTCCGTCGGATATCCGCGGGAGTGGCGACGCCGGGACGGCACACCGGGGAGACTGTGCCGCATACTTCCGACGAAGGCGGGTCCGGAGTGATCGACGAGATCCTGCCGCGCGGCGTCGTGACCGCCGAGGCGTTCGGCGAGGAGCTCTCCCACGCGGAGCTCTTCCCCGAGGAGGAGCAAGTGATCGCACGTTCCGTGGACAAGCGGCGCCATGAGTTCACCGCGGGCCGGGCGTGCGCGCGCCGGGCGCTGGCCGGGCTCGGCGTGCCTCCGGCGCCGCTCCTGCCCGGTGAGCGGGGGGCACCGCGGTGGCCGGCGGGGATCGTCGGATCGATCACCCACTGCGCCGGGTATCGCGCCGCCGCCGTGGCCCGCGCGTCCGAGGTGACCGCCGTCGGGATCGACGCGGAGCCGCACGACCTGCTTCCCGACGGGGTCCTCGATCAGATCGCCACGCCCGGGGAGCTCACGCTCCTGCCGGAGTTGCGGGCCGCCGCGCCGAAGGTCTGCTGGGACCGGTTGCTGTTCAGCGCCAAGGAGTCGATCTACAAGGTCTGGTTTCCGGTCGCCGGGCGCTGGCTCGGTTTCGAGGACGCCGTCGTGACCCCCGATCCGGACGCCGGAGTCTTCACCGCGCGGCTGCTCGTGCCCGCTCCCCCGCCGCTGGCGGGAACGCTGCACGGCCGGTGGATGGTACGGGACGGGCTCGCGTTGACCACCATCACGATCCTGTTCTGACCTGCGTCCGCGCTCTGCGAACGGCTCCTCGTTGAGGCGAGTATGCCTGTGTGGTTATATTACTAACCCGGCAACTGCCTGCCGGGCGGACTCCGTACGGCGTCCCGCGCACGAACGGGTGCGGGACGCCGGACCGGAGCGGCCTCGGCACCATGAGAGAGGACATGCTGTGGGCGACGACCCCGCGACCCTTCGGACGATCGATGGACATCCGGTGGTGAGGCTGGAGCGACGGCTCGCCCACGCGCCCGAGAAGGTGTGGCGGGCCGTCACCGAGCCGGCCGAGATGGCGCACTGGTTCCCCGCCCGCGTCGAGACCGAGCCGAAGGTCGGCGCGGCGATGCGCTTCACCTTCGAGGGCGCGGACGACACCACGGAGGGCGAGATCATCGAGTTCGATCCGCCGAAGGTGTTCGCCTTCCGCTGGAACGGCGACGTGCTGCGGCTCGAGATCGTCCCGGACGGGCCGGGATGCCGCCTCCTGTTCTCCCACGTGCTCAGCGAGGAGACCGGCGGCGCGCTGTCGGCGGGGCGCAACGCCGCCGGCTGGGTGCAGTGCCTGCGGGCACTGACCGCTCGATTGGACGGCGGGCCGCACGAGGCACCGCCGGAGGACATGTTCGACCGGATCGCCGACTACGTCGACCGGTTCGGACTGGCCGAGGGCACGGTGCTCGATCATCCCGAGGGCCACCTGGTGCGCTTCGAGCGCGATCTGGTGTGGCGGCCCGCCGCGCACGTGTGGGCGGCGCTCACCGGGCGGGCGGCCGGCGCGACGGACCAGGACACCGCCGAGGCGGCGCGCGACGACCTTGCCGTGGGCGCTCCCCCACCGCCGGCCGCCACCAACGGCCACGTTCTCGCCGGCCCGATCACGGAGGTCGACCCTCCGAATGTCCTCGAGTACATCTGGCTGCACGATGGGGCTCCGGCCGGGCGGGTCCGCTGCGAGGTGCTGACCGATCCCCGGTCCGGCCACCGGATCGTGATCACCCAGACCGTCCCCTCGGGGCTGGCGGACGTGCTGCCGACCGCGCTCGCCGCGTGGCAGACCTACCTCGAGGCCTTGTTCGCCACCCTGTTCGGATCGTCTCGGTCCCGGCCGGCCGAGCGGACCGGGGAACTCGAGACGATGTACGCGGACCGGCTCGGCTGACGCGCGGCGGCACCCGCTCGCCGGCGGATCGCGTTCTCGCGCGTCACGGTGTCGGGTGCCGCGCGTCGTAGCGCACGAAGCCCGGCCATCGCGTGAGGAGCAGCAGCATCACCGCTACGCACGCCAGGCCGCCGCCGACCACGGCGAACCCCGGCGACGTCAGTTCGGCGACCGTTCCGGAGACGAAGTCCCCCAGCCTCGGGCCCCCGGCCACCACCACGATGAAAATGCCCTGGAGCCTGCCCCGCATCTCGTCCGGTGCGGCGACCTGCAGGATCGTATTGCGGAAGATGCTGCTGATGCTGTCGGCGCACCCCGCCGCCGCGAGGAGCAACAGGCCGAGTCCCAGATACCGTACGAGTCCGAACCCGGCGATGGCGAGCCCCCAGGCGATGACCGCCCACGTGACCGCGAGGCCGTGCCGGTGCACCCGGCCGACCCATCCGGACAGCAGCGCACCGGCCAGTGCGCCCACCGCAGGTGCCGACGTGAGCAGCCCCACCGTCCGGGCGTCGCCGGCGTAGAAGCCCACCGCTATCGCGGGGAAGAGCGCTCGTGGCATGCCAAAGATCATGGCGGCCATGTCGGCCAGGAAGCTCATGCGCAGGTTCGGCCGCTCGCCGAGGAAGCGCAGTCCCTGGAGCACCCTGGCGCGTCTCTCGCGCTCGCCTCCCGGGCGCATCGCGGGCAGCCGCCACATGGCGTACAGCGTGGCGGTGAAGGCCACGGTGTCCACGAAGTACGCCGCCTGGTAGCCCCAGAAGCCGATCAGGATCCCGCCCAGCATCGGCCCGGCAGTGAGGCTGAGATTCATGCTGACGGTGGACAGGGCGTTCGCGGCGGGAAGCTGCTCGGCGGGCACGAGCCGTGGGATCATGGCCGACCTCGCCGGCGTGCTCACCGCGTAGCACATCGCCTGCAGCGCGACGACCACGTAAAGGACGACGACGTGGGGCGAATCCGTCAGCGCCAGTGCCGCCAGGACGGCCGAGAGCAGGGCCAGGCCGAACGAGCCGACGAGACCGAGCTTGCGGCGGTCGACGGTGTCGGCGATCGCGCCGCCGTACAGGCCGAAGACCACGAGCGGCACCAGGGAGCACAGGCCCACCATGCCGGTGGCGAAGGTCGAGCCGGTGAGCGCGTAGACCTGGACCGAGACTGCGACCGCGGTCATCTGCTGGCCGATGGAGGATACGGTGTGACCGAACCACAGACGGCGATAGTCGACGCTCGTCCTCAGTGGCGTGATGTCGGCGAAGGCGGCGCGTGCGACGCCGCTGAACCTGCTGGGAGCGGGTCTGGGGCCGGGCCGCCGTCCGGAGTCGGAACGGTTGGATGAGTCGCCCTCTTTATGGCAGTCCTTACCAAATGGCACCCGGACACGCTATATGACGGGGTTCGCTCAACAGACCGACGACGTTGGAGGACAAGTGCAGTCGACGGACGCGACGATCGCCGTACTCGGCCCCGGTGGTGTCGGCGGGCTGCTCGGCGCTCTCCTGGCGCGCGCCGGCCGGCGGGTGGTGTTCCTGGCCCGCCCGGACACGGCCGCCGCGCTGCGGCGGGACGGCCTCACCGTGCGCAGCCACCGGTACGGCGACTTCACCGTGCCGGTCGACGCGCGCACCGAGCTCGACGAACCGGTCGACGCGTGTCTCATCGCCGTCAAGCAGACGGCGCTCGACCCGGCCCTCACCCGCCTGTCGGCGGACGCGCTCGGCCGGGCTCTGGTGGTGCCGCTGCTCAACGGTGCCGAGCACATGACGGCACTGCGCGAGCGCTACCCCGCGCCCCAGGTGGTCGCCGGCACCATCCGCGTGGAGTCGACCCGGCTCGCCCCGGGCCTCATCGAGCACGTCAGCCCTTTCGCCGCCATCGAACTGGCGAGCCACGCCACACCCCGCGACCGGCTCGACGGGCTCGCCGAGGGGCTCGGCCGGGCGGGGATCGACGTGACAGTGCGCGACGACGAGACCGCCGTCCTCTGGGACAAGCTGTCGTTCCTGGCGTCGCTGGCGCTGCTGACCACCTACGCCGGCACACCCATCGGCGAGGTGCGCGAAAACCGGCGGACGGAGCTGCTGGCCGTGGCGCGTGAGATCGCCACGGTGGCCGGCGCCGCCGGCGGAACGCTCGGCGCCGAGGACGTGGTCGCGGCCCTCGACCGGGTCGACGCGGGGATGAAGTCCTCCATGCTGCGTGACGCGGAGGCCGGCCGGGAGCTCGAGCTCGACGCGATCGGAGGCTCGGTGCTGCGCGCCGCCGAGCGGCACGGTCTCGAGGTGCCCGTCACCGCCGCGCTCGTGGCCGATCTGCGGGATCGGGAAAGCCGACGGTCGTCGTCCGGTTCCCTGCCGTCCTCGGCCTAGTCCCCGATCCGGGTTCACCGCGGGCGAGCGCCGCCTCAGTGCCGGAACGCCCAGTCGAGCCGTGGTTCCACCACCCAGCGGAACACCCGCCGGACCGGTCTGCCGGCGAGCACCGGCGCCAGGGCCGCCCCGAGCACCGTCACGACGGTGAGCGCGCCGACCGCCCCCAGCTCGCGCACAAGGGAGTACCAGCCGGCGTACGTCGCGCCGAGGACGACGAAGCCGTGCAGCAGGTAGACGTACATCGACGCGCTGCCCAGCTCGGTGAACCAGGTCCGCCGGGCGGGCACCAACGCCAGGAACGCCGCCGTCATCACCAGCCCGCAGACCAGCACGACCGCCCGTCCCCCGAACGCGACCAGGGGTGAGACGCCGAGCCGCTCGTCCGGGTAGCGATAGCCCACCCACTCGGGGTCGACGTGCGGCGCGGCCAGGACGGCGGCCACCGCCGCCGCGGCCGCCACCAGCACGGCGGCGACGCGGGCGGGCCGCGTGCGGAGCAGCCGGAAATGGTCCTCGGTGAGCAGCAGGCCGATGACGAAGAAGGGCAGGAATCCGAGCGTCCGGGTCACGACCGGGTCGGGCAGCCGGACCGCCCCCGAGATCAGGGAGATCAGCACGGCGACCGCGAGCGGCCAGCGCAGTTGCTGCCACAGCGGGGTCGACAACCGCCACGCGAACAGCGCGAGCAGGAACCAGGTGAGGTAGTACGGCGACAGCGGGCTCCAGACGAACGGCGCGCCGCCCAGCAAGCTGACGTACAGGGGGTATGCGGCCTCGAAGATGAGATACGGGACGGCCACGCCGACGATCAGTCCACGGACCTTGCCCTGCTTGACCGCGAAGCGCCGCGAGAAGTGGCCCGCGATCACGATGAACAGCGGCATGTGGAACGTGTAGACGAACAGGTGCGCGGTATCGCGGAGCCGCATGCCCCGGAGCGGGCCCCATGCGTGCCCGACCACCACCAGGACGACCGCGAGGAACTTCACGTTGTCAAAGTAGGGATCGCGCGGCCGGTGCGGCGCGTCGCCGGATCTGCGCTCACGTACGGGTAATGGCGGACTGGCCTCGGCGGGAACCGGCATCGCAACCACCTATTCGCGGACATTCGGCTCATAAACGAACATAGTTTTGCGACAGGGAGCCGAGCCGAGGCGTCGGTGAACGCCGGGCGAACATCGAGGCGAGGCCCGTTCAAGGCGCGATTCACGGGAACGGCGGTGAGCGGGCAGCCGTCGGCCGTCTTCACCGGGACGGGCGGCTGGGCGCCGTTTTCACCAGGACGGGCGGCCGGGCATCAGCCCTCGGCCGTGACCGCCGGGCGCCACTCCACCGGGCTGGAGAGCACCAGCATGCTCGACGGCTGCCCGTAATCCGCCAGACGGTCGATGAGGAGCTCGAACTGCGGCATGGTGGGCACCGCCACCAGCAACACGCAGCACGCCGCCCCCGTGACGCGGTGGAGTTGCAGCACCTGCGGCCAGTTGACCACGCCGGGGTCGCGCAGGATGCAGTTCGGCCCGTAACACTGCACCTGCACCAGCGCGGTGACCGGCCGGCCGATCTTGGCGAGATCGACGTGCGCGTGGTAACCGATTATCACGCCGTCCGCCTCGAGCCGCCGCACCCGCTCGGCCACGGCCGGGGAGGACAGCTTGACCCGGCGCGACAGCTCGTTGAACGAGAGCCGCGCGTCGCTCTGCAGCTCCTCCAGCAGCCGACGATCCACCGCGTCCATGGAACCTCCCGATCGAAAAGCAGAGCATGATGATGACGTTTCATATGCTAAGCCGAACTGGACAATCAAGCTGCACTGCCCATTCCGCGCGGGGCTGGACCGTCGCAGAATGGGAGTGATCAACAAACGTCAGCAGGGGGCGCACAATGGGACAGGAACGGCACACCACGATCGCGGCCGACAAGCCGGGCGCACCGAGGCTGTCGTTCGGGCCCGCCGACACCCCGTACGCCGCGTACGCCCACATCGACACGCTGCACCGCCTTCAGGAGCCGCGCAGCGGGGTGTCGGCCGAGATGTCGTTCATCGTGACCACACAGGTCATGGAACTGCTCTTCGGGTTGCTCGAGTACGAGTGGACGCAGGCACGGCAGGAACTTCGCGCCGACGACGTGCCGGGCGCGATCGCGGCGCTGCGTCGCGGGCTCCACGTGCAAGATGTCCTCGTCACCTCATGGGACCTTCTCGCCACGCTCACCCCGGTGGAGTTCAACGCGTTCCGCGATCAGCTGGGCGAGGCGTCCGGGTTCCAGTCCGCCGCCTACCGCAGGCTGGAGTTCCTGATCGGCAACAAGTCCGAGCCGATGCTGCGGCCTCACGCGGGCGTCCCCAAGGCGCACGCCGAACTCTCCGCCGCGCTCCGCACGCCCAGCCTGTACGACGAGGCACTCGCTCTGCTGCACCGGCGCGGCCTGCCGATCCCCGAGGCGAGCCTCGACCGCGACTGGACCTCCCCGTACGACCCGAGCGAGGACGTGGAGAGGGCGTGGCAGACGGTCTACGGCCCGGGCACGGAGCACCGCGACCTGGCCGATCTCGCCGAGGTGCTCCTTGACGTCGCCGAGCGGGTCACGCGGTGGCGGCAACGGCACTATGCCTCGGTGAAACGGGCGATGGGCGCCAAACCCGGCACGGCGGGTTCCAGTGGCCTGGGGTGGCTGCGCCGGGCAATGGATCAAGACGTATTCCCTGAGCTGTGGTCGGCCCGCACCGGCATATGATCACCCGTCGTAGGCGGTGGTCATGCACAAAGAGGTCCCGGATTCCGCTAGAGTTAACGCACCGGGGCGATGCCGGCCCGGGGAACAATATGCGGACGTGGCTCAGCTGGTAGAGCATCACCTTGCCAAGGTGAGGGTCGCGGGTTCGAATCCCGTCGTCCGCTCGGAGAGGCCGGGCAGTGCGGCCTCGCACTGGTGGAGTGGCCGAGAGGCGAGGCAACGGCCTGCAAAGCCGTGTACACGGGTTCAAATCCCGTCTCCACCTCGACTGCTGTCAGTCTCGGGCGATTAGCTCAGTGGGAGAGCGCTACCTTGACACGGTAGAGGTCACTGGTTCAATCCCAGTATCGCCCACCACATCATCCCCAGGTCAGGATCAAGATCCCGACCTGGGGATCTTTGTTTTCCGGGTGGATCGGGAGCAAATCGGGAGCACGCTGCTCCACAGGGCCCCTGACACAACCCAGCTGCGGGTTGTGGTCGGTGGGTCGTGGTCACCGGGAGCAACCGCTCCCGGCCAGGAGCACCACCGGCGATATGGCGGGTTGTGGTCACGGGCGTGAACCCTGCCGGTTGAGGGCGGCCCATCGACGCTGGAGCTTGGTCATCAGGCGTTTGCGCATGATGGGCGTGACGTGGCTGTAGACGCCCTGGATCCCGGGCAGGTGGTGGCCCATCCGCTCGTGCATGAGCACGGGGGGTGGGTCGGCTTCGTCCAGGACGGTCTTGTGGAAGTGCCGCAGCCCGTGGAACACCACGCCGGTGCGGATGGGCGGCCAGTCTCGTCCGGGGTCTCCGTCGCAGCAGGGCCGCCAGAGGCGTCGGTTGACGTTCGACCGCCGCAGCCACGCCCCGCTGGGCCCGCAGAACACCTGCTCATGGTCATGGCTGTCGGCCACCACGTCGAGGAGTTCGGTAAGGAAGCCAGGTAGGTCATACGGCGGGCGGCGGCCTTACTCTTGGGCGGGCCCAGCCACATCTTCCCGCCGACTTCGTGCAGTGCCCCGACGTCGGGGTCGATGAGGAGGTATCCGTCCGCGGTGCGGCAGTTGGGCTTGGCCAGTCCGGTGAGCTCGCCCCACCGCATGCCGGTGAACGCGCCGGTGACGACCATGGCGTAGGCGGTACGCCCACCCAGTTCTCCTGCCCGCTTGGCGATGCCCAAAACCTGCTCGCCGGTGGGAACGGGCTTGTGCCTGGCCTGATGAAGGCTGGGGGCCCGATGATGTGTACGACTGCCTGCCAGTCGCAGGCTCTGGATCGGGTTAGAGGCGATCATCTTCTCCTCAGCCGCGGCCGACATCACCAGGGAGAACAGCGTCACGATGCCGCGGACGGTCGATTCGGCGTAGCGGCCGCGTAGGTCACCAGCCCATTGGATGACCGCCATACGGCGGATCTCCTCCAACCCGACCTGTCCGAACGCGGGCAGGATGTGGTGGTCGAGGTACTGGTCGTATTTCGCTTGGGTACCGGGAGAGACGTGGTGCACGGCCCGCCATTTCGCCGCCCACTCCTCCAGGCTGGTGCGGGAGGCCTTCGGATCGATGAACACACCCCGGCGGGTATCGGTGTCGACCTCTTCCGCGGCATCAAGGGCTTCTCTCTTCGTGCGGTACTTGTCCGGGGTGGTGTGCACCACCCCGGCGGTGTCGCGGTAACGGACCCGAAACCACGGTCCGCGTTTCTCCGCCCAGGCCATGACCATCTCCTTCTCGCTCGTCGGGGTGCACCCCCGACTGGGGCTGCATGGGTAGGGGTCATCAACGCGTGACTCGACGGCAGCGCTCAAGCCCATTTGTGTGACACGACCATCCAGGTGTTGGCCGCTACGCGCGAGGTCGCAGAGCGCGGGGAGTCTGCTCCCCCGCGGTCACGATGGCCTCCAGATCGGCGCGAGAGAACCGAAGATGCTTGCCCACGAACGTGCACGGAACCGCGCGCGCAGCAGCTTTACGCCGCAACCACGATGGCTTCACCCCAAGCAGCTCAGCTGCTTGTTCCGGGGTGTACAGCAGCACCTCAGCCGACACCGCCACACCCGGCCCAACACCCCGAAAGACCGCCTGCATTCTCACTGCAGGCGAATGGTCGGCACCGGCTCTCATCACAAAGAAGCGCGAGGCCCTGGGCGGTGGCCGCGGCACGGACGCCCGCTCCCCGGCCATCACTCGGGGGGTGTGTGACAGCCACGTCCGGCTGGCCTGCCGCCCAGGGCACAGCACATGGACGCTCGACTCGGCTCCGCCGGTCAAGCCCAGCCCCGCCGAAAGCCTTGCTGGACCAGATGCCAGACGCCGGGACCGCTACCCAGCTTTCGATGCCGCCGATGCGCATCGCTACATGCCACATCACCGATCGGCCTGTCGCTGGGGGACTGAGGCGCTCTCCTGGCCTGGGTCGAGTGGACGTCTGAGGACGAGGACTTCTTCGTGGGCGTTGACGTGCAGAGGCAGGCCCGCGGCGCGAGCTTGGCGGGTTTCGTGCATGGCGAAGAACGACGCCCGGGTGACCAACCGGTCGTTTTTGATTCCGCACAGCAGGGCGACCAGCCGCTGCACCGGTTCCAGGCCGGCGTCTTGAGCAGCCGCCCAGACCTGGGCGGGGAAGTCGACCAGGTGTCCGGCTTTGCGGAAGGGGCGGGTGGTGATGGCGACGATGCCGCCGGGCCGCAACAGCGGCAGGCATCCGGCGAGAATGTCGGTGAACCCGCAGACGAGCCGGTCGTGGCTGCCCCGCGAGAGGTTGTGCGGGGTCTTGCCGTAGGTGTGGTTCCGCTTACGGACACCACCCTGCCCGCTGTTGCGGCCGGCGCTGACATGACCGTGGGTGTGATGACCGTACGGGGGTGAGGTCAGCAGCAGCGAAACCTGCCCGGCCACATGAGGGTCGGTGACCAGAGTGCCGGCGTTGCGGGCGTCACCGGTGATGACTCCGCCGGTGCCGATGGCGCCTTGGTAGCGGGCGTGGTCGAGGTTCGCGCGCGCCAAGCCGGCCCAGCGGGGCTCGCATTCGATCCCGATCGCGTTGCGGTCGAGATGGACGTGTCGCGCCATCCTCGGGTTGTGGGCCGGCGATGGCGGTGAGGGAGCCAAGTACTGGCTGCACGTGCTCACCGAGCTGAAGAACCGTGGCGTCACCGACGCGTGCATGGTCGTGTGCGACGGGCTGACCGGCCTGCCGGACGCGGTCGCCACCGTCTGGCCGCAGGCGATCGTGCAGACCTGCATCGTGCACCTGATCCGCGGCAGCTTCCGGTATGCCTCCCGCGCAGACTGGGACGCCATCGCCCGGGCCCTCAAGCCGATCTACACCGCCGCGACCGAGGCCGCAGCCCTGGAACGGTTCTATGAGTTCGCCGAGGCCTGGGGGACCAAGTACCCCGCCATCATCCGGCTCTGGGAGAACGCCTGGTCAGAGTTCGTGCCGTTCCTGAACTTCGACCCCGAGATCCGCAAGGTCATCTGCTCCACCAACGCGATCGAGTCGGTCAACGCCCGCATCCGCCGGGCGGTCAAGGCCCGCGGGCACTTCCCCAACTGTGATGATCGGTTTGTGTCACTTCGGCTTGCTGCCTGACCCGTTCCCTAACTGGCCCTTCGGGTGCCTTGTGTTCGATCTGTCGGCTGTGAGCTCGACGTGGTGCTTGCTGCCGCCGGCCCGGAGCAGGCGTGTCCCGATAGGGGCCTTGCTGCGAACAAGAGCACCGTCACAGTTCTGACCGCTGCTCCGGGCCCGGCGTCGGCCATCACCCCCCTGATACCGATCAAGGAGCCACATGGCCACCTCCAGCATGCCGCAGCACGACCGTGCCGGTCAGCCCGCCAACCTCGGCGAGGCTGTTCTGGGGGTGGACACGCACAAGGACATCCACGTCGCTGCGGTCATCTCTGCCCTCGGTGTGCTGCTGGGCGGCCAGGAGTTCGCTGCCAACGATGCCGGCTACCGGCAGCTGCTGGCCTGGGCCCGGACCTTTGGGCAAGTGGTTCGGGCGGGCGTGGAGGGGACCGGCTCCTACGGGGCGGCGCTGACCCGCGATCTTCAGGCCGAGGGCGTCACGGTCACCGAGGTGAACCGGCCGGACCGGCAGATGCGGCGCAGCCGCGGCAAGACCGACGCCACCGACGCCCACGCCGCTGCTCTCGCGGTGCTGTCCGGACGGGCCACCGCGACCCCCAAGGCCGGCGACGGCCAGGTCGAGCAGATGCGGATCTACAAGGTCGCGAAGGACTCCGCGGTCAAGTCCCGCACCCAGGCCATCAACCAGCTGAAGACGCTGCTGGTCAACGCCGAACCGTGGCTGCGCGCGTCTCTGACCGGGCTGACCAACATCACGCTCGTGGCACGCTGCGCTGAACTCCGCCCCGAGGACCACTCTGGCGTGACTTCCGCCGCCATGCACACCCTGCGGCTACTCGCCCGCCGGATCCAGCACCTCAACGAAGAGATCCGCGACCTGGAGAAGCGCATCACCGACGCCGTCAAAGCCGTCGCCCCGGACCTCCTCGACCAATTCGGGGTCGGCTCCGACTCGGCCGCGATCCTGCTCATCGCCGCAGGCGACAACCCCGAACGCCTCGCAGGTGAAGCCTCCTTCGCCGCGTTGTGCGGCGTCAGCCCCGTCGAGGCCTCCTCGGGCAAGAGCCGACGTCGCAGGCTGAACCGCGGCGGTAACCGGCAGGCCAACGCAGCCCTGTTCCGGGTGATCCTCACCCGGATGCGGTGCGACGAACGCACCCGCGACTACGTCACCCGTCGCACCACCGAAGGCCTCTCCAAACGAGAGATCATGCGCTGCCTCAAGCGCTACCTCGCCCGGACCCTTTTCCGCATCATCCGCCCCGCGATCCCCACCCAGAACGCACCGGCAGCCGCTTGACAAACACAGGGGCATCGAGCAAGCCGCACTCAAATGCGTCTACATGGCCATCATGAGCCTGGACCCGACCGGCAAGGGCCGCAAACGCTGGATGAACCGCTGGAAAGCCGCCCTGAACGCCTTCGAGATCACCTTCGAAGGCCGCCTCGCAGCAGCCCGCCAATAACCCCATCAACCACCTTGGTTACACCGGAAAATTGACAGACCCTCTGAACACCCAGGCCGTCGCCGTACCAGCGATTGGTTCTTAAATGATCTTTCGCTTTCTCAAATGAGATGTCGCCGACTTGTCGTTTACGACATTGTTTGAGATGTGTGATCGGTGTGCTGCCAAACCAGGGGATGTAGCGGGTCCTTGGCATCCTTGCCTCGGGGGATGTGCACGCTCAAGCCCACCGAGGAGCAGGCCATGGCCCATGACATATCTGAAAGGCCCAGGGAATGCTCTGACCGACATTGTCGGGCTACATTCTCGCAGTGAGAGGACGCGAGCCCATGTACGCGGATCGCGTCCTCTCCTGCTGGAGGAGCTTCTCTACTTGCCCCGGGCGGCCTTCCTCCTGGCTGCGGCTTGGAGCAGCCTGGCGCCGTACTCATCGGTCTGCTTGTAGATGATCTGTGGCGCGGTTGGAGCCGGCCACACCTGGATGAGGTAGTCCTCCACCGGTTCGAAGACCACCGCATCGACCGCTGTATCACGGCCTCGAGCATGGACACGGACGCGATAATGCCCGGGGCCATGAGGTGTGAGGACAGGAAAATCCGGTGTGTGGGCCATGACCGCAGCGACGACCATTTGACCGGTGGCGGACTCCAGCGTGACCTCTGCAGCCTCTTCCCATCCAGTGAGATCAACCGGTGGGGCCTGATCATGAACTTCGACTGTGAGTCGTACGTCGCCTTGGGCGATGCCGGTTTGAACCGCTGCAAAACCAGGTTCCACCGCGACGAGGCTATTCTCATAGTCGAAGCCCTGGGGCTGTAGTCGGTGTTCGGTCAGGAAGAACATGTGATAGTCCACCACCATGTTCTCATGGGCGGTCATTTGTGATTCGCTCATAGGCGCCATGGTATCTTGCGGCCACCTCTATGGAAGGATTTCCACAAAGAATTCGTCCCCGTCGAGGACCCGCTCCGGTACGTAGAGAGTGTTATTGAGGGCATTGCCGCCCTGCTGGTTCTGCCATGAGTCGATCATGCAGACGCTGTAGCCGTCTGGGCCAGTGAGGCTAGGTTCGTTGATCTCGCAGCCGTCGAATGTCCGTGCGGGCCACGGCTGCATCGGGCCATTCGGATAGCCGGGATTTCCCGTGTATGCGCCCTGTTTTGTGGAGCGGAAGGGGTATTCATCACAGTCGTGATTCTCTGGCCGCGGGTATCCGCCGCTCGCTGCCTGGGGGCACGCGGTGTCGCCGTTCTTTTTCTGCATAGGTTGGTCGATGAGGCGGTTAAGTGGCGTGCCGCCAGGAGCGCCAGGAAGGCCGGACTCTTGCGCCTTCTTGATATGGGCGGCCAGTTGAGGGTAGGGGCCGGTCAGGCTGTAGTCCATAGCCGGTCTGTACTGCCGGAAGACGCAGCCTGTGGTCTGAGGGAATTGTGGAACGGCGGTGTCGCAACGCACCTGCGGTCCGCGAGCCGTGCGCGTATGGCTGAGAGCTCCTGATTTGCCGAATGTAAAATTGAGGGTGGTGTCGATATAGCCTATCGCGTCGATGGCGGTTGCGGTGGTGCCGAAGTTCCTGATGCCTTCGGCGACGTCGTCACGCGTCAGCGTCTGAAGCGGATAATTCTGAGTGCCATAAGTGCACCAACCCACGCAAGAGAATCCCCCGGCCACCGTCGCCCCTTCGGCCTCACCCTCCAAGAGGAACGGTTGGATCACTTGCTGATGCTGGAACACCGGATTATTGGGATTGATGGCAACAAGATCGGCTTGAACGAACCGAATCATACCTATTTCAAAAGCGCGCCTTCGGCGTCTCGTCCATGGCTCGATCGTCGCACCGAAACCTGACAGCTCGCGTCAAGCTTTTCACAAAGACGGCATTGTCGCGCGCAAGACGGCATCTTGAGTCGAAGAAGGCCCAAGCGGAGATCGGTGGTTTCGTATGTCGCCGCATCGGCGATGGTTCATGATTGCAGACGTCCAGCGACCTCAGCCGCCGTCGGGCCCTCGGATGGTGTCAGGAAGTCCTGGAGTTCGCGGTGCCGGAACTGGTAAGTGGCGCCGCTGACGCGCAGCAACCGGGCCTCGCAGGCCCAGTCGAGAAAAGTCCACAGCCGCAGGGGGAGCAGACCGCGGGCGGCTGCGACCACCAAGCCGATCATGGTGCGGCACCAGGCGATCGCGCCGAAGGCCAAGCCGAAGTTCACGCCGCCGATGAGCGCGCACGCCAGCGACTGGATGACGCCCTGGTTCATGACGAACACGAGAAAGGCGGCGACGCCGCCGGTGAGGCCGAAGGCCACTCCGATCGTCGGGTTGCGGTGGAGGGCCTCTCGCGGGTGAGCCAGTTCCGCGTCCTTGCTCCAGCCGCCCGTCGCGACCTTGAAGACGACCCCGAGCGCGAACGCCAGGGCGAAGGCCCCCAGGCCCCCGACGGCCAGTGGCATCGGACCGGCGTGGGCGAGCCGCAGCGGCGGCAGCCCGGTGAGCGCGCCGCAGAGTCCGAAGCCCAGCAGGGTGACGGGTTCGGCACGAACCGCCGCGGAAATGGTCATGCGCTCGGCTCCCCGCCGCCCGGAGGCCGTCAGCCCGATGAGCGCTCCGAAGACCATGCCCCCGGCCGCCCCTGCGGCGGTGGCGAAAACGGGACCGAAGACCCTGCCGTCCGTCAGGACGAACCCGGCCATCCCGCCGAGCACGCCGACCGGTCCGCCGACCACAGCTCCCAGCAGCCCGCCGGCCATGCGTCGCCGGAGAGGGACGTTCGCCCGCCCACCGGCTGCGGCCGGCCACGACGACAGCGACAGGCCGGTGGCGATGCCCACCCAGCCCGCCATGAGCGCCAAGGTGAGCGCCTCTTCGACGTCGAGTCCGTCGCGCAGGTCTCCGGGATCATCGACTGCGGAACCCGTCCAGAACGCCAGCATCGCGACGACCGCGAACACCACGCAGCACAGGTAGTGCAGCACCCGGACCCGGCGCCGGCCGCCGATCGGCCACAGCAGGTGCGGCACGATGTCGATGGCCGTGAGGCCGGGCGGCGGCCGATCCGTCTCAGCGGCGTGGGCGGCCTGCCATTGCAGGTGGGCGGCCAGGCGGACGAGCCATGACCGCACCTGTACGGGTTGGTACGGAGTGCCGTAGGCGGTGCGCGGCGTGAGCTCGGTCGCCGCCGGCACGTACGTGCCGAGCAGCCCGCGGGCGATGCGGGCGGCCGCCTCGCCCGGCTCGGCGTACGGGTCGGCCCGGAGCAGTTCGGCCGGGTCGGCGCCGGACTCCACGGCGGTCGCCGTCAGCAGCAGCCGCCACGGCGTGGCGAGGGCGGCGTGGACGGCCGGCCCTGACGGTCCGGACAGTGCCTCCTCGATGCCGTCGCGGTGCGTACCGCGAGGATGGCCGTCCGGCCAGCGGGCGTGCAGGTATGCGCTGATGTGTTCGACGGTCAGGTCGTGAAGATGGATCCGGGCGGCGTTGTCGAGCCCGACCCGGGCGTCGGACAGCTCGGCGTACCGGTCGGACCGGCAGGTCACGACGACCGCCCCAGGCCGCCGGCCGGACAGGTCGCTGTACCGGTTGAGCTCCGCCAGCAGGCCGATCGCCCGGCGGGGCGGGCCCGTGGACGGCCCGGGGTCCAACTCGTCCAGGCCGTCCACCACCGGCAGCACCCGGCGGTCCCGCACCAGCCGCGCCGCGTCTTTGGCGGCGAGCCCGAAGTCCTGCACCAGTTGCTCGGCCAGCCAGGTCTCGAACGGGCTGCCAAGGGTCCATCGGGCCGCGTTCAGGCGTACCGGCACCATGGGCCGGCCACCGGGTCGCTCGTCGGCGGTCACGAGGGGTTCGACGAGCCGCAGCACCAGTTCGATGGCGAGCACCGTCTTGCCCGCCCCAGACTCTCCCACGACCAGCAGCCGCTGCGGGCGCAGGCCGCCGAAGAACCGGCCGACCGAGTGCAGGTCGCCCTTCACCTCACCCGTCGCGTCGTCGGGGCGGATCGGGTCCGCGTGCGTGCCGAAGGCGACCGGCGCGATGCTGTAGCCGCCGAGCAGCCCCTTACGCGTTCTGTCCTCCTCCCGCGCCACTCGCCGTGCCAGAAGTTCGAAGGCATGGTCCGGGCCGGGACGACCGGTGGTGTCCGCCGCGACCCCCGCCACGGCTGCTGCGGTCGCTTGCGCCGTACCTGCCACGGTGCCTGCGACCGATGTCTCGGACAGAACCTCCGCCGCGGCTGCCACCGGGGTCTCCGCCAGTGGCTCCGGCGCGGCCGCCGGTGACGTCGGCTCCTCGGTGTCCGGTGGGGGCGACACAGGGGTGACCGACCGGGCCAGCGCGCTCCTGGCCGCCCGCCAGCGTTCGAGCTCACCGGGGATCTGCTCGGCCGGATAGTCGCCGTAGCGAAGGCAGGCGGTGACGAAGGCCTTGACGAAATCCCATCGGGGTAGCTTGTCGGTCTGCCGCAGGACATGGGAGGTCGTGCTCTTGGGCAACGTGTCGACGGCGGCGCCGTCCGGGGTCACCGTCTGGCCGCCGAGTGATCGGAGCCTGCTGAGCGGTGGCTCCCCGGCCCACCGTCTGAGCCGCACCAGTGATCGGACGAAGTCCGCCGCGGTGCCCGCGGCGGTGGGACCGGGCGGCCGGGACCGGTTCGCGGTCATCGGCGCGCCGTCCTCACCAGCGACCAAGTGAACGTCGCCCTCCCGCGCCGAGGCCACCGGCCGTCCAGGCAGGTGCCCTCCAGCGTCTGGACATGACGTGACTCCATCAGGAAGTTGCGCGCCTCGTCGGACTCGACCAGGTCCCGGCCGACCGCGATGGGAACGAACCCGTGCCGGGGGATGTAGACCCATCGGCCGCGGTCCCAGTCATAGGGATCGAACCAGTGGTGGCGGACCGTGCCGGACACCCGCACCTGTCGGCCGGCCCGGGTCAGGACGAACGAGCCCCGCGACCGCAGCACGCTCATCCGGCTGACATAGAACAGCTCCGTTCCGATGAACGCGTTGATCCGCGCGTCCCAGTGGTCGTTCATCCACTTCGAGGAGCCGTCGGGGATCAGCTTTGCCTCTCGCGCGAGCCGCCGTTCGAACCGGCGCTGATTCTTGCGCTCGGCTTTCTTGATGACTCTGAACGAGCGCAGCCAGCGCGGCAACATCGTCCTGGAGGCACCGGCGCCGTCCATGAAATGGTCCAGGAAGTCGGCCGCGATCGGGTGGATCTCCCGGCTGTCGGCGACGATCGAGCGGAAGAGTGTGGCCAGCTCCTGGGCAGGCCTGCCCGTCCGCCGCCGGAAACCTCGAAGGAACATCCTCGCTTCGTCCGTCCGTAAGGGGCTTCGTTCTCACCGGCCGGTGTGCAGTCACTGACATATTCGCCGAAAGTTCTCTTGCGGCACATAGCGCTCCCACTCGGCACGGGTGAAAGAACGGCCCGCGTTGGCGCATGCCGTCGCGACCGGGTCGGCGGTCAGGGCGACGTTCCACAGCCTCGCGGTGCCGTCGTTGCTCACCGTGGCGACGGTGGCTCCGTCGGGGCTGTAGGCGATCCCGGTGACGGTGCCGGTATGGCCGGTCAGCGGAGCCCCGATCTGACGGTGGGTCGGCAGATCCCACAGTCGTACGGTCTCGTCGTCGGAGCCTGTGACGAGAGCCTTGCCGTCCGGGCTGAACGCGATCGCGGTGATCCCGCCCGTATGGCCGGTGAGGGCCCCGATCTCGCGGTGACCCGCCATGTCCCAGAGGCGCGCGGTGCCGTTGGCCCCCGTGGTGGCCAGGATCTTGCCGTCAGGGCTGAATGCCAGGTCATCGGTAGGACCGCCGTCGGTGGCGGCGAACAGGGGGACCCCGGTCTGGCGGCGGGTGGCCACGTCGAAAAGTCGCACGGTACGGTCATGGCCCGCGGTGGCCAAGGTGGCGCCGTCGGGGCTGAACTCCATCGCCGGGATGGAGTCGGTGTGGCCGGGCACGGTGATGCGGGACCCGCTCTCCCGGCTGCCCGCGACGTCCCAGAACCCGATGGAACGATCACGCGGAACCGCGAGGAACCTGCCGTCGGGGTTGAACTCCACGTGCCAGTTGTCCTTGTCCGAGTAAACGGGAGAGCCGATCTGACGGTGGGTCGCGGTGTCCCACAGCCGAATGGCACCGCCGACGGACGCTGTGGTGAGCGTCCTCCCATCGGCGCTGAATCTGATGTCGTACACAGCGCCGGCGTTCCCGGACGCCGGGCCGTCCGCGGGCCGCAGGAGACGACCGACCTCACGTTGGGTGGCCACATTCCAGAGCCGGACCGCGCGATCGGCGTCCCTGGAACCAGGAGCAACCGCCGGACCGGGGGCGGCCAGCATCTTTCCGTCCGGGCTGAACACGACATCGGACAGTGCGGGCATCACGGCGCCGACCTGCCGGTGGGTCACCGGGTCCCACAGGCGCACCACGCCGTCCTCACCGGCGCCCGCGAGGATCGTGCCGGCGGGGCTGAACGCCACTCTTCGGGCAGGTAGCCGTTCAGCGGCGAGTGCGGAACCCACAGGCCGGCGGCCGGCGGTGTCCCATAGCCGGGTGAAGCCATCGGCTGCGGCG
This sequence comes from Actinomadura alba, assembly GCF_014323705.1. Lineage (GTDB taxonomy): Bacteria > Actinomycetota > Actinomycetes > Streptosporangiales > Streptosporangiaceae > Actinomadura_C > Actinomadura_C alba. The sequence continues at coordinate 6,184 of NZ_JABVEC010000059.1, read as the reverse complement.
GTGGCGAGCCTCTTCCCGTCCGGGCTGAAGGCGATCCCGTGGAAACCGCGGTCATTGCCCGGCTCTCGCAAAGCGCCGCCGATCTCGTCATGCGTGGCGAGATTCCACAGCCGGGCGGTCCCGTCCGTGCTCGCCGTCGCCAGAATCGTCCCATCCGGGCTGATGGAGACGTCATGAATGTCGTCGGTGTGTCCGGCGAACACTCCGACCTGACGGTGTGTGGCGGTGTCCCAGAGCCGTGCGGTGTTGTCGGAGCCGGCAGTGGCCAGACGTTTCCCGTCCGGGGTGAACGCCACCGCGTTGACGGCCCTCCGGCCGTCCCGGCGGTAGGGGCGGCCGATGGTGTCCCCACGCTGGCGGCGGGTGGCAACGTCCCACAGCCGGATGGTTCCCTCGTAACTCGGGGTCGCGAGAGTCCTTCCGTCCGGGCTGAACGCCATCGCCAGCACCGCGTCCTTGGTGTCCAGCGGCATGCCCAAGGGCCGGTGAGTGGCGACATCCCAGAATCGGACGGTGGTGAAGCAGGACGTGGCCAAGACCTTTCCATCGGGGCTGAAGGCCGCGTTGACGCCCACAGAACACCCCGGATCCGAAAGGGCGATCGGGGCGCCGCGCTGCCGGCGCGACGCCGTGTCCCACAACCGCACGGCCCCATCGCTGCTCGCCGTGGCCATGATCGAGCCATCGGGGCTGAACACCAGTTCGGTGACGGGTCTGTCGTGTCCGAAGAGCACCGCCCGGTCGGGGCGTGTCGCCACGTCGAGCATGCGGTGGCGGGCCTCGGCCGTGGGAGCGACCCGCCATGCCGCCACGGCCAGCAGTGCGGAGACCGTCGGGTCGCCGGCGACCTCGCTCTGCGCCGCCAGCTGGCGTGAGACCGCCAGGCTCCGTTGGCGCTCGGCGTCGTTCGCCGCGTTGATGGCGGCGCCGGCGGCGATGAGGGCGAGGACCGACAGCACCGCGAGGCCCGTCATGATGAGACCGCGGAAGCGGCCGGCACGTCGTGCCGCCCGCGTCGACGCCGCGATGAAGCCCTCCGCGGTGGGACCGGGCGGTGGAAAGCTGTCGGGGTCGCGGTCCCAGCGGGGTCGGGTGTCCTGGACCGACAGCAGCCGGGCGCCCCGGTAGAGGAAGGCGGGGTCGCGGTGGTGCTCGGACCACTGTGCGGCGTCCTCGATGAGCCCGTCGTACACGGTCTGCGCGGTCAGGTCGGGTTCGAGCCACTGCCGGAGAGCCGGCCAGGCGGTCAGGAGCGCATCATGGGCGATCTCAACGGTGTCCTCGTGCAGGGTGAGCAGACGCTGTGCGGCGAACGCGGAGAGCAGCGCGTCGACCAGGGCTCGCGACTCCGCCGAGTTCGCGGACGCGGCGGCGTGGATCTCGGCGAGCGTTGCCCTGCGCCGCGCGACCCGGCCGCCCCCGGTGATCAAGGTCATTCGCCGGAAGAGCTTGAGCGCGGTCTTGCGGTCCTGCCCGGGCAGCCGCTGGAGGACCTCGTCGGCCGTGCGCCGCACGGAGTCGCGGACCCGGCCGGACTCCTCGTAACCCCGGATGGTGAGGCGGCCGTTCTCGCGCCTGTCCCAGGTGTTGCGCAAAGCCTGCGACAGCAGGGGCAGGGCTCCTGTCTCGTACGTATCGCCGGCTGCCAGGTCGGCGTGCAGCTCGCCCAGGACGGTCTCGACGAGGCCAGGCTCGATCTCCAGGCCCACCGCGGCCGCCGGGCCGGTGACGGCCAGCCGGAGATCCGACTCGGTCATCGGCTCGACGATGACCTGGCCGTCCTGGATGGCCTCGGCGAACTGCGCATATGCCGCACACCGGTCCCAGTAGTCCGCGCGCAGTCCGATGATCACTGCGGCGGCCGGGGCGCCGTCGGCCATGGCGTGCAGTGCCCGTACGAACGCCTGGCGCTCCTGCTCGTCGGTCACCAGGGTGAACAGTTCCTCGAACTGATCGATGACCAGTACGAGCCGGCCGACCGGCGACAGCGCCTCGGACAGCGCCCGCCGCGGATCGCCGCGCAGCTGCTCATGGACCGTCTCGACGTCCCCGCCGTACGTCTCGGTCCAGGCCTCCGCCAGTGCCCGCAGCGGCCTCGCGGTCGGCGTGATGAGCAGGCGCGGCCAGGACCGCGAACCGGCGATCGGCAGCATCCCCTCGGCGAGCGCGGGCATCAACCCCGCCCGTAGCAGTGACGACTTGCCCACACCCGAGGCACCCGAGACCAGCAGGACAGCCCCCTGCCCTTCCAGGCGTGGCGTGAGGCGCTCGAGGAGGTTGCGGGTCGCCCGCGTACGTCCGAAGAAGAACTCGGATCTCTCGGTCTCGAACGGCGCCAGCCCTTGGTACGGGCACACCTCGTCGCCATCTCCGGACGCCAGTGCCAGGGCGCCGTCGTTCCCCGGCGGTCGGAGCCCTCCCGGCGCCTGCGACCGCACCAGTGCCCGCGACCGGCGCTCGGCACCCTCGTCCACGTCCCCCACGGCGTTCATTCTGACCAATCGCGGCCGAGCCGTGAAGGGCAACCGGTTTCGGCCGACCCTGGTGGTGGCGGACGGCAATTCGGGGTCGCCACTGGTCACGCCATCATCCGCCCGCTTTCAGATCGTCCGATTCCGTTCGCTTTCGTCCAACCGCTTGTCGGACCACCGGGAGCGCGCCTTCGATGTACGTGCGGATCTCGCTGGCGGGGCCGGTGAAAGGACGGGGTGCCGGCCGGCGATGGGCACCAGGCACAGATCTCGGGGGCGATGTGAACACACGGAGCGGGGAATCGATGGCCACGTCCCGCGGTGGCCCGACCAAGGCGGCGCGGGGGGTCCTCTCCATCCGGCTGCTCGGTCCCCTGGACCTGTCGGTGGACGAACTCCCGGTAGCGGTGACGGCGGGCCGGCTGCGAGTCCTGCTGGCGGTGCTCGCGCTGTCGGCCGGCCGGGTCGTGCCGGTCGATCGGCTGGCCACGGCACTGTGGGCGGATGAGGTCCCACCCGGCAACCCCCGCCGCAGCGTGCAGACCTACATGGCGCGGCTGCGGAGCGCGCTCGGCGCCGAGTCGATCGGTTCGGCGCCCACGGGCTATGTCCTGCATGCCGATCCCGAAAACGTCGACGCCCTGCGCTTCGTCAGGCTGCTGAGGGCCGCCTCCGCGGCGTCGGACACAGTGGAGGAACGGGCGCGGGTCGCGGAGGCGCTGGATCTGTGGCGCGGGAGGCCGTTCGAGGATGTGCCCTCCACCTGGCTAGAGGAATCGCAGACACCATGGCTGCTCGAAAGCTACCTCGCCGCAGTCGAGTGGCGGCTCGACCTGGACATCTCCGCCGGCCGGCACGGGGAACTGGTGGTGGAGCTCAGTGAGCTGACCGCACGGTATCCGTTGCGGGAGCCGTTGTGGGCGCGGCTGCTCATCGCCCTCGACCGGTCCGGCCGCCGGGCCGATGCGCTGACGCGGTACGAGATCGTTCGAGCACGGATCGCCGCCGACCTCGGGGTGGATCCCGATCCGACCTTGCAGCGGATTCATGCGGACCTGCTGGCAAGGAGGTCACCGAGCCTGGTGGGCTAGCCGGGGTGTCTCACTTCCCGGCCGCCCTGCCCACCGGACGCCTATACCAAGATGACGTGGCCTGTCCGCAGCGCATCGACGTATTTCCTGGCCTTCTCGAGGCTCATACCGGTGTCCGAGCGGACCTGGGTGATCGCTTCGATCCGCTTGCCGTCAGCGATCAGGCGAAGGACGGGTGGAGAGGGCGTCTTGGACACGATCTCGTGGATCACGAGCTCGTCCTTCTCGAGGGAGGTTGGGTGGAGAACATCGTCCTCATAGAAGCGCATGTGCAGGCTGAGATCGAACATCCGGTCGTTGACCCGTTCACTCAGCCACCGGATCAGCTCGGTCGGCCCCTGGAACTCCGCGGCGTGGATCTCCTGGCGTGAGGTCAGCGCCCAGCCCGGGCGGGCAGGGCCTTCACGACGCGCCAGCTCTGAGAAGAGCACTCCGCCGATCCTGTGGGCCGGCCCGCGCTCCGCCAGCGCTGGAAGACGCAGAGTCTCCCAATAGCCCTCCCCACTGTCAGCAACCTGGGGGTCGTCGTAGTCGTCGACGAACACCTCGGGAAAGCCGGTCACGATAGTGAACGCCTCAGGCTCTGGCCCAAGCCCGAGATGCCAGCGAAGCTCGGCCACCTCGGCCTCCGAGAGGTCATCCGGGAGATCAGCAGTCACCAGCAACTCATACAGATCGGCCACGCCGAGCACCCTAGCGATCCTTGGCCGCTCGGCGTGACAGGCACATCCCGTCGGAGAGTGTCAGGAAGCCGAGCCCGCCGTCACCGACGTGACGGCGGGCTCGCTCGTATATCCGTCCTGAGCAGCGGTGAAGCTCTTCTGAAGCTGGTGTGAATGCGGCGGTTGCGACGATGGCTCAGCGATCAGCCCGCCGCGCAGGCGAACGCGATCGCGCCGGTGACACCGACGTTCAGGAGTACTTCGCATGACTCGACAGCCCCGGCACGATCCCGAGCCTTCAAGCGAGGCGACCGGTACCCGGGACAGGGGTGTGAGGCTGCGCCGCCTGACGGTCGCCGCCGCCGCCGGAATCGCCCTCGGCGTTATGGCCGGGTGGGTGGTCGCCGGCAACGGAACAGGTGCCGCCGAGGATGCACCGTCCGCCGGCGACCGGCCGGTGGCCGCCACCGATGACGAGCTGCTCCACCGGGCCTCGGAGCGGCTGATCGCCCGCTGCATGGCCCGGCACGGCTTCGCGTACGCCGAGCAGCCGCCGCCTTCGTCGACGGAGCCGGACTTCCGCTACGTGCTCGACGATGTCGGGTGGGCCCGCAAGCACGGGTACGGAACCCTGCTCGGCAGACCCGGCGCGGGGGGCAAGGACGCCAACGTCGGCAACCTGGAGAAGCTGACACCTGAGCGGCAGAACGCCTGGCACCGGACGCTCATGGGATCCGGACGTCAGCTTGTCGTGGACCTTCCCCGCATGGGCCGGCTCTCGGCGCCCGACAACGGCTGCACCGCCGAAGCGCGACGCACCCTCTACGGCGATCTCGCCGGCTGGTACCGCGTGCGGCGGACCGTCGACCACTTCGACAGCTATGTCGACGACAAGGTGATCGCAACGTCCGAGTACCGGACCGGGCTCGCCGCTTGGGTGACGTGTGTGCGCAAGCGCGGGTATGCCGCGTCCACCCCGAGGGAACTGCGCCGCCTTGTCGCCCCCGCGTCACCGGAGTCCGCCGGCGAGCAGGCCCAGCCGCAAGAGATCGCCGCGGCCGTGACCGAGGCCGAGTGCGCCACCTCCGCCAGGTTCTCCCAAACCAGCGGTGCCCTGGAGCGGAGGTACCGACCGGAGATCGAGAGGAGGTTCGCGCGCGAGCTCGACGCACTGAAGTCCTTCGAGCTCAAGGCCATCCCCCGGGCCAGGCGGGTCCTGGCCGACGCCTAGCACCACAGCACCGTACGACCGGACACAACAGAAAGGACACCCTCATGATCAAGACTCTCAAGGCAATGGCCATCGGCCTGCCCATCGTGGCGGCGGCACTTATGGCCGCCCCGGGCACCGCCAACGCCGGCCTGAACGATTGCCCCACCGACAATTTCTGCGCCTGGATCAACGACGGATTCTCGGGCGCCATGCGCAACTGGACCGGGAACTCCTCGAACTGGGGGACGATGGGCGACAACGCCGAGTCCATGTACAACCGCCGCGCGAGCAGCGCCACCCGTGTCGACAACGTCGTGACCTACCTCAACGTCAACTACTCGGACCGCGGTGTCTGCGTCAACCCCGGAGAGACCTACGACCTCGGGATGAACGACAACGACTACAGCTCCCACGAGTGGGTCCACAGCTGCTGACAGACCTCCACTTTCACGTGAGAACTGAGCAGGGTGACCGTCCGCGGCGGCGGCCACGGTTTCGAGAACCTTCTCGTCGCCGCCGTGGAGTTGGTCATCGACACGTCCGAAATCACAGCCGTCCGGCCTGTGTATGGGGGTGGCCGGTGGGCGGGTGCTCCGTCAGGTCATGCGTCTCCGTGCGTCCGCCGGGTGCGCCGTCACGGATGTGAAATTGCAGTTCAGAGGCGAGGCGTCGGCGATGTGCAGACGCCTCGCCTCTGCCTGCTCCAGGCAGTTTGTTGCGTCCTCCTATACGGCCGACTGGCGAAGC
>NZ_JABVEC010000058.1 GCF_014323705.1 Actinomadura alba | reverse complement strand
CTCGGCCCTTCACCGGCATCGAACGCACCCAGCAGCCGCGCATGCGCCGCCGCCTGCTTGGCCTCCAAACGCGCCCACACCCGCAACGACTCCGCCTGCACGGCGACCGGCAGGCCGGGCAGATCCCCCTTGTTGAAGAAATCGAACGCGGCCTCCGCCATCGCCAACGCCTCGACCGCACAGGACGGCGACGGCACAGCGGACACCGGACCGAATGCCACAACACACTCCTTATCGAAAGAGCCAGAAGAATCGGGGCGGACGGAAAAGAGGCACCGAACAGGGCTTCCAACATCACGCAACCTGCCTCTGTGCGCCATTAAAGAGTATCGCTCACCTGTTCGAATGGCAAGCGCTCTACTCTTGAATTCTTGTTGCCGTTTAACTGCGAAGCCGACCAGGAATGCCAATCCTGCAATATAGGTCATATGTGGCAATATTGCCTGGACATGAAATGCCGATTTTTTGAGCTTTGTAAGTTCTTGAGGGCGGCGGAGCCGCGTTCGCCGAGGGCCCGACCCCTCGCTGCTGCCGACCGCCTGAGCCGGGCGGGCGTGGTCTCAGAGGCGGGGATCCGCTCTTCTCCATCGGTCCGGCCTTCCCCTACCGGACGGGGGGTGCGCGCGCCGTCCGTGCTTTCCGGCGCGCGCACGTTCTTGGGTGACACCCGCCACAGGGGACCGGTCCAGGAGACGCCCACGGCTACTGGCCGACAACAATGGCTGCGGTGTCCTTACGGCGCGTGGTGCTGGGCTCGGTCGTCGAGACTGGATAGCCGCTACGGCCGACCGCGTGGGCACGCCCGCCACTCACCGGGTCGGCACACGACGAGACCCTTGTACCGAGCCGTGTTGAACCGCAGCGCAGGCGGGAATCTCGTGATCATCACGGGCGTTGCACCGTGCGTCAGCAGCAGTAGTGTGAAGGGCTCTCCGTGCGCGCTATACAGATCGATCGCTTTGGCACACCCGACGTCCTCGGCATTGTCGATGCTCCTCAGCCTGAATCGGGTGCTGAGGATGTGCTGATTCGGACCGTTGCGACCAGCATCAATCCGGTCGACGACAAGACGCGGGAGGGGGCCATCGGCGAGGGGACGCCGCCGCTGCCGATGACGCTTGGCTGGGACCTGGCGGGCATCGTGGTGGACGGAGGCAACAGCGGGCTGCGCGCCGGCGAGCGTGTCATCGCGATGTCGCACCAGCTCAGCTCTGGCCGGGGCACCTGGGCCGATTTGGTCGCGCTTCCGGCACAGACAGTAGCCGCCGCGCCGCAGGCGGTCAGCCTGGTCGAGGCGGCCACCTTGCCGCTTCCCGGACTCACGGCCTGGCAGACCCTGGACTGGCTTGCGGTGTCTGCCGGGGAGCGGCTGCTGATCGCCGGCGCCGCAGGTGCGGTCGGTGGGTTGGCGCTGCAGATCGCCCGTGCCTGGGGCGTCGAAGCCGATGCTCTGGTCTCCCGAGACGCGCAGGTCGGATTCGCCCGTGACCACGGTGCCGACCTCGTCACCACTGACCGCCGCGCTCTTCAAGACCGCAGCTATGACGCGGTCTTCGACACTTTCGGGGCCTTCGTGACCGAGGCTGTGGCCGACGGCGGCCGGTATGCGTCGATCGCCACCCAGGCCGGTCCGGTCCCCGACCTGTCCTCACGCGGTGTTTGTAGCACCGTCAACCAAGTGCGTGAGGATGGCGCGGGACTGAGCGAGCTCACCAAGCTTGTCGACCGCGGCTCCTTGCAACTGCGTGTGCACTCCACCTTCGGCCTTCACGAGATCCAGGCCGCACACGAACTCTTCCTCCGAGGCGGCCTGGCAGGAAAGATCACCGTGACCTTCTGAGCCATGGCAACGCGTCGACACGCAACAACTCAACGCAAGGTTCAGCCGGCGGCCCTCGGCGCACCTGGCCCTGATCCACAAGCGGGTGCCACGAGCGGGCCCGCGCCGCCGCGAAAGCGCGATCCGGCAGCTGGTCGAAAAGGGAGAGCCACGCAGGAACCCTCCCCACTACGGTGGTCATGTGACCGAGAGCTGGAGCACGGCCGACGCCGGTGTGCTGCGACTGCCCTCGGGGCGGCTGGTCAGGGGCCGGGCGCTCCGCCGCCCGTTGCCCGCCGGACCGGAGCCCACTTTCGCCGTCCATCTGCTCGGCAAGCGGCCTCCCGAGGTGCCGTGGGAGGCGCGCTGGCTGCGCTGGCCGGACTTCCGGCTGCCCACCAGCCACGCACAGGCTCAGGAGGTCCTCGGCGAGGCATGGGCTCGTGCCCCCGAAGAGCGTGTCGAGATCGCCTGCGGTGGTGGCCGTGGCCGGACCGGAACGGCGCTGGCCTGCCTCGCCGTCCTCGACGGCGTGCCTGCGGACCAGGCGGTGGACTTCGTCCGCCGAAACTACGACCGCCATGCCGTCGAGACCCCGTGGCAGCGGCGCTACGTGCGGCGGTTCGGCGGCTGACCGGATGCCGGACAGCGGCGGTGTACCCCAGTGCCGCGCGGAGTTCACCGGGCCTTGGCGACATCTGCCATTCGCAGACCCGACGCGAGCAGTGATCATTGCGGGTGTCCGTCCTCTGTCCCGCAAGGAGGCTCCGTGCACACCCCGCAAAGCCCCCAGCTCTCCTGGCCGGCGCGGCTCGCCGTCATCCTCGCCGCCACCCTGTCCCTGACCGGCTCCCTCACCGGCCTGATCGCCGTCACCCCCGCCGGCGCGGCGGTCTACAACTCCTGCACCATCTCCCGTTGCGCCGACGCGCGTTCGGCCGACGCGACCTGGGCCGGCAAGGGCTACCCCACCACCAGTGGCTGGTACACCTGGCCGGGCGGCCAGTACAACTACACTGGCGGGCGCTTCTACAACCGAGAGGGCCAGCTCCCGGCCGGCGCCACTTACTACGAGTACGACGTGTACCCGCGGGCTCGGGGCGCCGCGCGTGACGCCTACCGGATCGTCGTCAATCGCAGCACCGGCGTTACCTGGTTCTCACCGAACCACTACACCGACTTCTACCGGCTCTAGGAGTCCCATGGCGTCCGCCGCACGTCCGCTGCCGCACTGGCTGACGGTGTCCACCAGCCCGGCACCGGCGGTCGTCGACGGGCGCGCATGCCGTACCCGCGCCGCCTTCTTCACGGAGGTGGCGCGGGTCCTGCGCTTCCCCGCGTACTTCGGCCGCAACTGGGACGCGCTGGCCGACTGCCTGCGCGACGCCTGCCTGCGCGACGCCTGCCTGCGCGAGGCGGGCGACGCCGGGAAGGTGACGCTGATCTTCGAACGCGCCGAGGAACTGCTCGCCGACGAGCCCCCGGAGCAGCTCGCCACCCTGCTCGCCGTCCTCGCCGTCCTCGCCGACGAGGCGGACGCCGGGCTGACCGTGACGCTGTGCACCGACCCCGGCCACGAGGCCCTCCTACGCGGGCGGGTCGCAGTCGCCCTCGCGTGAGCACCCCCCGTCAGGTCATTCGCGGCGGAGCGCCCGGGTGATGCCGGCGGCGATGGTGGTGGCGAGCAGCCAGCCCACGGCGATGAGGGCATAGGCGAGCCAGCGCTGGGCGTGCTCGGGCTGATAGGCGCGCTCCTGGCCGAAGTCGACGATCGGCAGCAGTAGGTCGAGGGTGTAGATCAGCGGATTGAAGGCCGGCGGGTCGCCGCCCCGCACCGCGGGCGGATGGTCGACGCCGAACACGATCGTGCCCAGGACGGTCAGGGCGACGAGCCATCCCCCGGCGCGCATGGGCCGGTACCCGTACCCGACGGTGAGGTCCTGCAGCCGTCCCCAGATCCGGGCGTACCAGGTCAGGGTCCGCCATCGGTGCCGCTGCTTGGCCAGCAGCACGGTCCGCGCGTCCGTCTCGTCGCCGAGCCGCCGGTACGTGCCGGCGAGCTGCTCGTACACCTGCGGCAGGTACGCCCCGCCGGTGCGGCGCAGCCACATCAGCCGCCGGCCGGCGGCCAGTCGCGGGTCCAGGGCGTCGTACCCCAGCCCGTCCAGCCGGAGCTCGGCGGGCCAGGTGTCGGGGTCGTCACGGACCACCTCGAACCGGGCATGACGCAGGTCGACCACCCCCTCGATCGGCTCCGCGGTGCGCATGACCAGCTCCCGGCCCTGTACGTGACGGCAGTCGAGGGCATCGCCGCCGGGGTTGGCCAGCCGCCCGTCCCTGAGATACAGGGACCCGCCGATCTGCGCCCGCCTCAGCCGTACGGCTCCATCGGCGCGGAACCCATGGCCGAGGTTCAGCAGCGTGCCGACGGTGAGGCCATGCGCGAACAGCGCGTTCGCCCCGGGATTGCGCAGGTGCGCACCGGACAGGTCCAGGTCACGGCCCACGCCGGCATCGCCGAGGGCGATCTCGCCCACGGCGGCGAAGCCGCGCCGGGCCCACAGGTGGGCGCCCACGGTCAGGTTGAAGGCGTTGAGGGCGCGGCCGCCGGGGTTCTCCAGCCTGGCCTCGTCCAGGCCCAGCATCCCCCCGATCTGCGCACCGGCGAGCTGGACCTCCCCCGCCACGACGGCCTCCTGGCACAGCAGGTCGTCATCGACGGTGAGCCGGTTGGCCAGTAGCGCCGTGCCGCCGGTGTGCTCCAGCCGGATCCGCTGCAGGCGCAACGCCCCCGCGACATGGGCACCGGTCAGCCGGAGCCGGCCGGTACAGCGGCATCCGGCCAGCTCGAGGTCGCCGTCGATCGCCGCGAGGGCCGCCTCCAGCCCCGTGAGCCGCGACCCGGCCAGGTCGACCTGCCGGGTACGGGCGCCGTCCAGTTCGACGGGCTCGGCGAACGAGCACGAGCGCATCCGTACCGGCCAGATGATCTCGGCATGGGCCAGCCGCAGACGGCCGGCGACGCGCGCGCCGGTCAGGTACATCCCGGGAACGTGCCCCGGTTCCGGCTGTACGGCGCCCGTGAGCAGAGCCGTGATGACCTCGGCCCGGACCGTGCGCTCGGCCCCCCACCCCGTGTCGTCCGAGGGATCGTCGGCCTCGGCGGCACCCACGCGCAGGTCGACTTCCTCGCCGCGCGGAAAGGCCCTCCACAGGGCGCGTTCGGGCTCCGTGAGCTCGTCGGGGGTCACGAGGATCATCGTGCGGCATCGACCCGAGGCCCGCCACCCGGAAGATCAATCCGGTCGGCGTCGCGGGGATCGATCGCTCCTATGTACGGGCGGTGCGCTCGGCCACGAAGAACGCGTGATCCGCGGCCGGGAGCCACTCCCGCCGCGGGTCGAACGGCCGGTAGTCGCTCTCGACATGGCGGATGAACAGGGGAAGCATCGGGTGCCGGTTCTGCGAATTCCACAGGAGCGAGCAGGGGTACACCGGCGTGGGATCGGTGATGGGGATCTGCACGGTGTCCGCGTGCCAGGGTAGCCGACACTTCTCGCCGACGAGGCTGAAGAGCTCGTCCGATCCGCTGATCCTCTCGACGAAATGCTCCCAGCCGAAGTCGGGACCGGTCGTGTCGATATGGACGGCGAAATCAGCGCTGAGGAGGCGGTAGAACTCCGCCCACTCCGTGCCGGGAGCGTTGCCCGGCATCCACGCTGTCGTTCCTGACAACTCCGACATCGTGATCCGCTGTCGGCCGGCGAGGGCATGCCTGCGGCTGATCAGCACATGCAGCGGCTCGAGGTAGGCGGGGGTGGACTCGATCGCATCATCCAGGACGCCGGTGACGCGGCCGAAGAAGGCATCGATGGATCCGCGGGCCAGGGCCGTCCGCGCGGTGGTGAGCCCGGCCGAGGTCACGATGTCGATGTCCACGTCATCGACGGTCCCGTGGAAGGTCCGGACGAGTTCGATCGACGCGAGGCGTGTGTCGAGCACGTCGACCCGGAACGAGCGGCGCCGGCTGCGCTGCAGCTCCACGGCCTGATCGGCGAGACTGATGAGCGCACGGGCATGCGTGAGGAAAGACCTGCCGTCGCCGGTGAGTTCGGCACCGCCCCGTGATCGGTGGAAGAGGGTCGTCCCGAGGTCCGATTCGAGTTTCGCGATGCGCTTGGACACCGCCTGCTGAGTCACCCCGAGCTGGACCGCCGCCTCGCCGAAATGCCGGTCATCGGCGACGGCGACGAAGGCGCGCACCGCGCCGAGGTCGAGTTCCATCCCGCTCCACTCCACAACCGACGGTTGTCTTCAGCCGGGTGTCGATTGTTTGACGCCCGAGGTGACGCTCCGATCGAATGCGAACACCCCGCGACGACCTTACAACCACCAGGAGTGGACCGATGGGCTCTTTCGTCCACCTGCACGTGCACACCGAGTACTCGATGCTGGACGGCGCGGCGAAGATCGGCTTGCTGATGGACGAGGTGTCCGGGCAGGGGATGCCCGCCGTGGCGATGAGCGACCACGGCAACGTGCACGGGGCGCATGAGTTCTACCATGCGGCGAGCAGGGCCGGCGTCAAGCCGATCATCGGCATCGAGGCGTACGTCGCCCCGGCCTCGCGGTACCACCGGCAGCCGGTGTTCTTCAGCGACGACCTCTCGTTGCGCAGGTCCGACGACGAGACCGGTGAGGGCGGTGACGTCTCCGGCCGCGGCCTGTACACCCACATGACGATGTGGGCCGCCGACGCGCTGGGCCTGCGGAACCTGTTCCGGCTCCAGTCCCGGGCCTGGCTGGAGGGTCACGTCCAGAAATACCCGCGCATGGACGATGAGCTGTTCGCCGAACACGGGCAGGGCATCATCGCGACGACCGGCTGCCCGTCGGGAGAGGTGCAGACCCGTCTGCGGCTCGGCCAGTACGACAAGGCCGTCGAGGCCGCCGCGAGGTACCGCGACATCTTCGGCAGGGACAACTACTTCCTGGAGCTGATGGACCACGGCATCGCCATCGAACGCCGGGTCCGCGACGAGCTGTTGCGGATCGGCAGGGAGCTCGCGCTGCCTCCGCTGGCCACCAACGACTCCCACTACGTCACCGCGACGCAGTCCGAAGCGCATGACGCGCTTCTGTGCATCGGCACCGGCAAGCGGCTCGCCGACACCGACCGGTTCCGCTTCAGCGGCAGCGGCTATCACATCAAGCCGGCCGACGAGATGCGGGCGATGTGGGACACGGAGGTCCCGGGCGCCTGCGACAACACGTTGCTGATCGCTGAGCGGGTCGGGGACTACGGCGAGGTGTTCGAGCATCGGGACCTGATGCCGAAGTTCCCCGTCCCGGCCGGGGAGACCGAATCGTCGTGGCTGCGCAAGGAGACACTGGCGGGCGCCCAGCACAGGTATCCGGGCGGCCCGTCTCGGGAGGTGCTGGACCGGATCGACTACGAGCTCTCGGTCATCGACGGCATGGGGTTCCCCGGCTACTTCCTCGTGGTCGCCGACATCTGCCGGTACGCCCGCGCGAACGGGATCGGGCTGGGCCCCGGCCGGGGGTCCGCCACCGGATCGCTGGTCGCCTACTGCACGGGGATCACCGGGCTGGATCCGATCGAGCACAAGCTGATCTTCGAACGCTTTCTCAACCCCGAACGCGTCACCATGCCCGACATCGATCTCGACTTCGACGACCGCCGGCGCGACGAGATGATCGACTACGTCACCCGGAGGTACGGGGACGACCGGGTCTGCCAGATCGTCACGTTCGGCACCATCAAGGCCAAGGCCGCGATCAAGGACTCGTGCCGGGTGCTGGGCCTGCCGTACGCGCTCGGCGACCGGATCACCAAGGCCTTCCCCGCGGCCGTGGGCGGAAAGGAGATCCCCCTCGCGGCCATCCACGACGACGCGCACCCTCGCCACGGTGAGGCCGCCGAACTGCGGCGAATGTACGAGGAGGAGCCCGACGTCAAACGCGTCGTCGACACCGCCGTCGGCGTGGAGGGCCTGACCCGGGGCACCGGCGTCCACGCCGCCGGCGTGATCCTCTCGTCCGATCCGCTGATCGACGTGCTGCCGCTCGTCCGGCCGAAGGCGGACGGGCCCATCGTGACCGGGTTCCCCTTCACGCAGGCCGAGGACATGGGCCTGCTGAAGATGGACTTCCTTGGCCTGCGCAACCTCACCGTCATCTACGACACCGTCGCCAACGTCACGGCCAACCGGGGCGTCGACATCGACATCCTCGAGGTGCCGCTCGACGACGAGAGGACCTACGAGCTCCTGGCGCGCGGCGACACCCTCGGGGTGTTCCAGCTCGACGGCGGCGGCATGCGCACGCTGCTGAAGCTGATGCGGCCCACCGAGTTCACCGACATCGCCGCCGTGTCCGCCCTGTACCGGCCGGGACCGATGGAGATGAACGCCCACACCAACTACGCCCTGCGCAAGACCGGACGGCAGAAGGTCGTGCCCATCCACCCCGAGCTCGGGGAGGCCCTCGAACCGATCCTGGGCGAGACCTACCATCTGGTCGTCTTCCAGGAGCAGGTCATGGCCATCGCCCAGCAGCTGGCCGGGTACTCCCTCGGCGGAGCCGACACGCTGCGCCGGGCGATGGGCAAGAAGAAGAAGGAGGTCCTGGACGCCGAATGGGACAAGTTCTCAGCCGGCATGAAGGGCCGGGACTTCTCCGAGGAGGCCATCCGGGCGGTCTGGGACGTACTGGTCCCGTTCAGCGGCTACGGCTTCAACAAGTCCCACACCGCCGGGTACGGCCTCGTCTCGTACTGGACGGCCTACCTGAAGGCCAACCACCCAGCCGAATATCTCGCCGCGCTGCTCACCTCCGTGGGTGACGACAAGGACAAGATGGCGGTCTACCTCTCCGACTGCCGCCGCCTCGGCATCAAGGTGCTGCCCCCCGACGTCAACGAGAGCGAACTGAGCTTCGCCGCCGTCGGCGAGGACATCCGCTTCGGCCTGGGCGCGATCCGCAACGTCGGGGCCGGCGTCGTCGACGCGATCGTCAAGACCCGCGAGGCCAAAGGCCCGTACACCGGATTCACCGACTTCCTCGGCAAGGTCCCGCCGGCCGTGTGCAACAAGCGGGTCATCGAGTCGCTGGCCAAGGCCGGCGCGTTCGACGGGCTCGGGCACCACCGCAAGGCCCTCGTGGCGGTCCACGAGCAGGCCATCGACGCGGTCATCGACGTCAAACGCAACGAGGCCCACGGCCAGGACTCGCTGTTCGGCGCCTTCGACGCGCCGGGCGAGGACAGACCCTTCTCGGTCACGGTCCCCGAAGGCGAGTGGGACCGGGTCACCCTGCTGGCCTTCGAACGGGAGATGCTCGGCCTGTACGTGTCCAGTCATCCCCTCGACGGAACCGAGCGGATGCTGGAGGCCAACCGGGACATCGCCATCGCCGACCTCCTCGCGTCCGGACGCGAGGAGGGGACGGTGCGGGTGAGCGGCATCATCTCGGGCCTGCAACGCAAGGTCACCAAGCGGGGCGACCAGTGGGCGATCGTCACCCTCGAGGACCATGACGCCGCTGTGGAGTGCCTGATCTTCCCCAAGAGCCACCTTCTCCATGGCGAGGCGCTGGCCGAAGACCGGGTGGTGTCCATCCGGGGACGGATCAACGTGCGGGACGAGACGTTGAACGTCTACGGCGAAGAGGTCACCGTCCTGGACGTGGCTCAGGCCGCCGGTGGCGAGCCGCCCGTGGTGCTCTCCGTGTCGGAGACCCGGGTGAACCCCCGGCTCGTCCGGGAGCTGAAGCGCATTCTGCGTTCCCATCCCGGCCGCTCGCCGGTGCACCTGCGGTTGCGGCCACGGCATCACGGCGCGACGGACCTGTTGCTGAACCTCGAGCCGTTCCAGGTCGAGCCGGAACCGGCGTTCTACGGCGACATCAAGTCCCTGCTGGGTGCGAACTCGATCGGCGGATCGTGATCACCGGGTCGCGCCAGGGCACTCGACCGGTGGACGTGACCCTGGGCGTCGAGCCCGGCCGGGCGTGCCCGCGATGCGGCGATGGCCACATCATCGCCGTGCTCCGGATGCCGTACGGCTGGACGACCGCGCGAGGAGTCCGGGCCCACGGCAGTTGCGAGGTGCCGCTCTGCACCCGTTGTGACGGGGATGATCCGGTGACCGGACCGATCGTCGCCTACTTCGCCGTTCACGAGGTCGCGACGCCCGAGACCGCGGATCGGCTCGCGGTCCTCCTGAATCGCTGGATCGGTCAGGTGCGACCGCCGACGCTCGACCAGGACGCGCTGGAGGCCGAAGTCGAGGCGTGGTACCGCGGCGACCTGTGAACCGCCATGCCGGCGCCCGCCCTGATCGGCACGAGCGATCACGTCCGTTCATCGGTCCGATCGCCCTTCATCTCGTACAGCGCGCGGGCCATCTCCACGCCGTGGCGGCGGCGGGCCTGCTCGGCGACCCGGCGGCCCAGGTGTTCGGCCGTCCGGAGGTCCGAGTCGTGCATCAACTCCGGCCCCTCGTCGATGTTCGAGGCCGCCGCCGCCCCCAGCCAGACGCCGAGCCGGTTGAGTGCGTTCTCGTCGGAGGTGCTGGAATTCCACCCGGACACCAGCCCGAGGCTGACCCAGAGCATGCCGTGCTGGGCCGCCAGCAACGCCATGTACTCCAGCGTGTGCAGCTTGTCCCCGCTCTTGGACCCCGAGTTCGAGAACCCCGCTGCCAGCTTGCCGTCCCAAGCCTGCAGCTGCCAGCGCTTCACCGAGTCCCGGGCGAACGTGTGGAACTCCGGACTGGCCGACCCCATGTACGTCGGCGACCCGAACACGATGGCGTCCGCCGCGTCCAGCAGCGCCCATTCCTCTTCCGTGATGCCGTCCACCGAGACCGGCTCCGCCTTGGTGCCGTCCACGGACGCCGCTCCCGCGCGTACCGACTCGGCCAGCCGGGCCGTGTGCCCGTACCCGCTGTGGTAGGCCACCACCACCAGCGTCGACTCGTCCTTCATGGCGATTCCTTTCGTCAGGACGTACGCGCACAGCTTGGCCGCCACGACCCCCTCGCGGACCGCCCGTTCGGGTGGGCCCACCCACCCGAACGAGCGGGCGGACCAGGGGAAGCGACCTACTACCATCGGGGCCATGGCGGAGTCGTGGCCGGCCGCTCTGACGGCAGCACTGAGGGTGTTGCGCGCGCCGCTCGACGGCGTCCTGCCGGAGTTGTCGGCCGTGCTGTCCGGGCTGGTGCCCCACGAGGGGCTGGTGTTGTTCACCGGGGACTGCCTGCTGATGTCCGCGCTGCTCACCCACGGGATCGACGGAGTGAGCGCCGACGAGGTGAGCCGCCTGGTCCCCCTAGTGGCCGTCAATCGTCCCTGGTTCGGCCCGTTCACGCTGGCGGGGGTCGAGCGGCCGGTGCTGGCCGTGGCCGTCAAGCCGCCGAAGACCACGGGCGGCATGCTCGCCGTCGTCACGACCGGCTCCCTCCCACCGGACCCCGAGGCGCGGGAGATCGTGACGAAGCTCGTCGAGCTGACGACCGCGCACCTGGCCGACCGCGTGTCGGACGCCGAGCCGCACGCCGTGACGGGCCCGCCCCTCACGGCCGTCGAAGACCTCGCCGACGCCTACGCCACGACGCTGACCTCGCTGCTCGGCGTCCTGCGATCCAGGAGACTCGACGACGCCGCGGCCCGGCGCATCGCGATCGAGCTGGCCGTGCCCGCGCTCCTCGAGACCAGAGCGGGCGGCGAGCGCGACCTGGGTGAGGAGGCGGCGGGCCGGGCGTTCGACGTGCTGGCGGAGAAGCTTTCCCTGCTCACCCGTTATCACGATCTAACGTTGGAGCTGGCAAGGCCGGATCAGCCTGGCAGGCCGTTGCCCTGCGAGGTGGCCAGGGCCGCCAGGTCCGTGGTGCGGGGCGCGGTGCTGGCGATGCTCCAGCAGGGCGGGCTGAGCAGAATCAGGCTCGCCTGGGAGGTGGAGGACTCGCTGCTGCGGGTGACCGTGCGCGACGACGGTCCCGGCTCGTTGGTGGCCGACGCCCTGTCGGTGCACCGGCTGCGCGACCGGGTGGCGGTGCTGGGCGGCACGCTCGCCGTGGACGCGGTCCCGGGCTGGGGCACGGCGATCACCGCCGTCCTTCCGTTCGGTCCGGTACGCCCCCAGCCCCAGGGCCCGCTGGACGCCCTCAACCCGCGCGAACGCGACGTCCTTGAGCAACTGGCGCACGGCCACCGCAACCGGGTGATCGCCACCCGGCTGAGCATCAGCGAGAACACGGTCAAGTTCCACGTCGCCAACATCCTCAGCAAGCTCGGCGTGAGCTCGCGAGGGGAGGCCGCTGCACTGGCCCACGGTCGCACCCCCATGACGGCGGCCCTCGGAGTGACCCCAAGGTAGGGAGCTCGGCGATGCGGCCGAACCATGCCATACCCGACGGCCTCTCACCCCCGGTGAGGGGCCGCCCTGCTTGGTGCGTGACCCGGCTCGGAAACGCGGTCGACGTCAGGCGGGAGGTGCCGCCGTGGAGTCGCGGAGGATCAGCGACACCGGGAGCAGCAGTGAACGCGGGTACCGCTCCGGTTCGTCGATGGAGTCGAGCAGCATGCGCGCGGCCTCGGCCCCGAGCTCGTGGTGCGGCACACCGACGGTCGTCAGGGGCGGGCGCAGCTTGTCGAGGAAGGGCATGTCGTTGAAGCCCACGACGCTGACGTCCTCGGGACATGAGATGTCCCGGTCGGCGAACACGTCGTAGCAGCCGAGCGCGATCAGGTCGTTGCCGGCGACGACGGCCGTGGCCCGCGTTCCCCGGTCAAGCAGTTCGCGCATCGCGCCGGCGCCGTCCTCCTCGCTCCAGTGCGCGCACTCAACGATGAGGGCCGGGTCCTCCTCCAGCCCGTTGTCGCGTACGGCATGCCGGAAGGCCCGCGACCGCACCACGCCCGTCGAGGTGGTCTGAGGGCCCGCGAGGTGGGCGATCCGGGTGTGGCCGAGGGCAGCGAGGTGCTTCACCGCGAGACCGATGCCGGTGGCGTCGTCACCGACCACGAACGGCATGCGCAGGTTCTCGATACGGCGGTTGATGAGCACGATCTTGACGTCCTGCTGCTGCAGTTGCTGGAGCAGAGGATGGTCCAGCAGCGCGGTCGCGATGATGAGGCCTTCGACCTGACGTGACCTCAGCGACTCGATCAGAGCCCGCTCGCGCTGCGGGTCGTTGTCCGTGTTGACGATCAAAGCGCTGTAGCCGGCCGATTCGAGGACGTTCTCGATCCCGCGGACGATCGGCGGGAACAGCGGGTTCGTCAGATCGGGAATGACCAGGCCCACCGTGCTCGACTTCGAGGTCTTGAGACTTCGGGCGATGGGGTTCGGCTGGTAGCCCAGCTCCTCGGCGGCCCGCCGCACCCGCCGTACCGTCTCGGCGTTGACGAGTTGCTGCGCCTTCGGATTCAGCGCCCGTGACGCGGTGGTCGCGTGCACCCCGGCGGCCTCGGCGACGTCACGAAGCGTGGCGGGCTGCTGCCGGGGTGCTCGGGCGTCCCCAGCCTGCAGCTCGGAAGGCCGATCTAGGCTCATGGACCGGCCTCCCCTTCAGGTCCGGCCCATCGCGTGCGCCCCCGGGTCGCGAACATCCCGAGCACGATCGCGAGCACCGTTGCCCAACCGAAGATCTGAGCGTATCTCTGCGCCTCCGCGAGCCCACCGGCGAGCTGGGCGGCCACTGCGCTACCGAGGAAGAGTGCCCCGGCGAACGCCGACACGACCGTGGCACGCGCGCCCGGCAGCACCTCCGTCGCCCACGTCTGCAGCGACGAGTGCATCGAGACCCACGCGAGGCCGAGGAAGCAGGCGGCCGCGAGCGCCACCGCGGGCGAACGGGACAGGGTGACCAAACCGCATCCGGCCGCGGCCGCCGCCGCGCCGAGCGCGATGAGCCGTGAGGCACGCGTACGGTGCGCCAGCGCCCCTACCAAGCGGGCGAACCCGAACACGGCAACACCGTACAGGGCGGTGACCGCTCCGGCGACGGATGCGCTGGCCCCCGACGCCTCGACCGCGGTGGGAAGCACGGTCAGCACGCCGAGCAGCACCATTCCCTCGAGGAACGCCAGGCCCAGGACCAGCCGGGTGGGTCCCGAGCGGGCGACGGCCACCAGCGGCGCGAGCACGCCGCTGTGCTTCCGGACGGCGGGCGGCTGCGGCAGCCTGCCGAGTGAGGCGACGAGACAGAGCGCGATGAGCCCGGTCAGGACGAACGCGACGCGCCAGCTGGTGAACTCGGCCAGCGCGCCCGCGCCCGCCGAGGCGAGCCCCGTTCCCAGCGCGACGCCCGCCATGAGCCTGGTCACCTCCGGTTGCCGCCGGTCGGTCGACACCGTGTCACCGATATAGATGAGGCTCGCCGGGACCGCCGCGGCGAAACACGCGCCGGTCAGTCCCCGGGTCACGCCGAGGCTCAGCGGGCTCTGTGCGAACGCCGCCACGGTCGTGCTCACCGCCGCGAGCGACAGCGCTATCCGCATGGTCCGCACCAGGCCGATGCGGTCCGAGACCATCCCCCACACCGGCTGCATGAGCCCGTAGGCGAGGAAGTAGGCACCGGCCGCGTTGATGATCACCGAGAGCGGCGCGCCGAGATCGTACGCCATCGCGATCAGCATCGGCGGCATCGCGAACCGGTCCAGCGTGCTGGCGAACGCGACCACCTGCAGTTGCCGGGGTGCTCGTGGTCCCCGCGATGGGCGCGGCGGGCTGTCGGTCATCACCTGGTCGTCGTGCACGGGTCGATCAGTCCCCGCGAGGGTTCGAGCGCGGTCGCGAGCACGTCGACGCCGTCGACCAGTGCCGGCATGTACTTCCGTCTCAGGCCGACGACCGTCTCCATGGCCGGGAGGTCGACGACGCCGTCGACCACGAGCCCTTCGGCGGGATCCTTCAACCGGCCCAGGTACCTTTTCGCCAGCGCCTCCGGAAGCCTCAGCGCCGTGGCCGCCTCCTCGACGACGACGTCGTCGACGTTCCCGGCCCAGATCTCGCGGGCCGCCTCGCGGAGCGCGTCGGCGAAGGCCGCGACGTCTGCTCTCCTACGGTCGCCGACCGTGCTCAGGACGGTGCCGAGGTAGGGACGGCACACGTCGGTGAGCCCGGCGAGCCGCGTCGCGCCCGCATCCTCGGCCCGCAGTTCGTTGCCGGCGTTCAGCATCGTCGCGTCGCAGCCGCCGGCCAGGAGCGCCTCGAGGCGCCGGGGCGTGGACCCGAGGGTGACGACGCGGTAGTCGTCACGGTCCAGGCCGAGGGACTCCAGCAGAGCGTAGAGCCCGAAGGCGAACCCGGAGCCCGGCACGTCGACACCGATGGCCGCGCCTTTCAGCTCGGATGCCGTGGTGAGCCCCGGCCTCCCGTAGACGCCCAGCCCGAGGCCCCGGTCCACCGCGGCGACGATCCGCACGTCGGCGGTCTCGTTCAGCGGATTGTCCGGGACGAAACGGTAGGCGACCATGTTGTCCGGGCTGGTGAGCGCCACGTCGAGGTCACCGTCGAGCAGTGCTCTGCACTGCGCGGGCGAGGAGGGGACCGCCTTCTCCAGCACCTCGAGGCCACGTTGATCGAACAGGCCGAGGCGCCGGCCGACGCGCAGCAGCACGGACGGGCTGAAGGCGCCGACCACGAGTTCCCGTGTTCGCCGAGTCAAGACCCGCAACCCTCCCTTTGTCGCAGCCGAATCCAACTCCCCGCAGAATGACCACACTCGATTGCAACGAGCTAGAACCTGGCTGAGAGCCCTTGACAGTGCCTGAATTCAACCGCATGCTGCTGGCCATCGCAATCGATTGCACTAACTAATCCAGGGGTCACAAAGCTCAGGAGGGCTCATGACCGCCTCACCTCCCTGGCAATCCCAGATCTCCACCGGGTCAGCGCTCACCCGTGTGCGTCGGCGGGGTCGAACTCGAAGAATCGTGGCGGTGGCCGTCGCGGCGGCCATGGCACTGGCGGCCTGCGGTCAGCGACCGTCCGAATCATCCGGAAGCGACACCGGGAAGCCGATCGTCATCGGCGCCTCCCTCCCGTTGACCGGCGATTTCGCCCAGCCCGGCGGCGAGGCGAAGCGCGGCTACGAGGTGTGGCAGAACATGGTCAACGCCAAGGGCGGCGTCCTGGGCCGGCAGGTCCAGCTCAAGATCACCGACGACGCGAGCAGCCAGGACACGGTCGTCGCCGACTACACGAAGCTGATCACGCAGGACAAGGTCGACCTGTTGCTCGGCACGTTCTCCTCGCTGCTGAACTACGCCGCCTCGTCGGTCGCCGAGAAGAACCGCATGGTGTTCGTCGAGCCGGCCGGCGGCGCGACCAACATGTTCACGCGCGGCTTCAAGTACCTCTTCTTCGCGCAACCGGCCAGCGCGCCGCACCAGGCCGACGTCTTCGTCGACTGGGTCAAGTCGCTTCCCGAGGCCGAACGCCCGAAGACTGCGGCGTACCCGATCCAGGACGACCCGTTCACCAAGCCGGTGATCCAGACGATGCAGAAGGACCTCGAGGCCCTCGGCGTCCGGACGGTCTACAGCTCGCTCTACCCGGCCGACACGACGAACTTCCAGACCATCGCCGGCACGCTGGCCGGCAAGAAGCCCGACCTGATCGCGCAGGGCGCGGTGTTCGAGGACGGCGTCGGGCTCGTACGGTCGCTCAAACAGCTGAACTACTCGCCGAAGGCCCTCTTCCAGACCTCGGCGCCCAGCAACGCCGGCCAGTACAGCGACGGGGTGGGCGTGGCCAACACCGAGGGCGTCTTCTACACGGTCAGCTGGCACCAGGATGCGACGACCCCGCTCAACTCCGAGTTCGTCGCCGCCTACAAGAAGGCCTACAACGCCGACCCGGCCGAGGACGCCGCCGACGCGTTCGCCGCCGCGCAGGTCGTGCAGGCCGCGGTCGAGAAGGTCGGCGCCATCGACCAGGACAAGATCCGGGACTGGCTGCACTCCAACACGGTGCAGACGATCCTGGGGCCGCTGAGCTGGAAGGCCACCGGAGAGCCGAACGGCAAGTTCCTGCTCGCCCAGTGGCAGTCCGGCAAGGCCCAGGTGGTCGCCCCGGCCGAGGTGGCGACGTCCAAGAACATCATCAACCCCAAACCGGCGTGGAAGTAGCCGTCGACACGTGAAGCGTTTCAGGGTCCGGCCGGCGGCGGCCTCGTCCGCCGGCCCCCGCGCCCACCCGAGGTGCGCAGCCGACTGCGCAGCCGACGAGGAGTTCGCAAGATGGCACAACTGACACAGGCGATCGCGCTGGGCCTGCTGATCGGCGGGGTCTACGCGCTGATGGCCTCCGGCCTCACCCTGATCTTCGGGGTCATGCACATCATCAACGTCGCGCAGGGGGCGTTCCTGGTCCTGATGGCCATGGTCACCTGGTGGCTGTGGCACGAGACCGGGATCGACCCGATCCTCGCATCGGTGATCACCACACCGCTCATGTTCGCCTTCGGCTGGGTGGCGTACCGCCTGCTGATCTCGCGGGTCCGCGGATCGTCCCCCTCGATGTCGATCCTGCTGACGTTCGGTTTCGCGATGGTCATCGAAGGCGTGCTGAACGTCACCGCCGGCAACAAGTTCAAGTCGGCCACGCCGTCCTACTTCGAGGAGTCGTTCCGGGTCGGATCGATCTCGCTGCCCAAGGCGCAGGTGTTCGGCTTCCTCGCCGCGATGGGCATCCTCGGCGTCCTGTTCTTCGTGCTGACCCGCACGTGGACCGGCCGGGCGATCCGCGCCGCCACGCAGAACCCCTCGGGTGCCGCCCTCGTCGGGGTCGGTGCCAGCGGCACGGCGGCTCTGGCGTTCGCGATCGGCAGCGCCACGACCGGTGTCGGCGGGTCGATCCTGTCGGTGCTCTATCCCTTCTTCCCCGCGTCCCACTACGACTGGATCTCGAGGCTGCTCGGGATCGTGGTCCTCGGCGGGATGGGCAGCCTGCCCGGCGCCCTCATCGGGGCGGGCATCCTCGGTCTGGCCGAGACGCTGACCGCGACGTACGGATCGCTGAGCTGGTCGACGCTGGTCTTCTACATCGTGATCATGGTCGTGTTGCTGGTCCGTCCGCAGGGCCTGTTCGGCGCCCGGCTCCGTGAGGACGTCACATGAACCGGCTGCGAGCGCTCCCCCGCGCCCATCTGATCGCCGGGCTCTGCCTGGTCGCGCTGCTGATGTATCCGGTCGTCAACCCGTGGGAGCCGTACCCGCAGGCGGTGCTGCTGCTGGGCTTCCTGCTGGCGATCCAGGCGTCGAGCTGGAACATCATCTCCGGGTACGGCGGCTACACCTCGCTCGGCCACAGCATGTTCCTGGGCCTCGGCTCCTACACGGCCGGCATCCTCGCCCTGCGGTGGGGCGTCAACCCGCTGTGGGTCGCCCCGCTCGGCGGGGTGACCGCGCTGGTCATCGCGGTGCTGATCGGCTCGGTGGTGCTGCGGACCCGTGGCCACGCGTTCGTGATCATCACCATCGCGATGCTGCTGGCGGCACAGATCATCGCCACCAACTTCCAGAGCCTCACCCAGGGATCGGACGGGATCACCCTGGAACTGCCCTTCTGGGGGCGTGACTTCCAGAACATCCCCTTCTACTACATCTTCCTGAGCCTGCTGGTGCTGACGGTCCTGTTCAGCGCCTGGCTGAGGCGTACCAAGTTCGGTGCCGGGCTGGTCGCGATCCGCGAGGACGAGGGCAAGGCCGCCTCGATCGGCGTCAACACCACCCGCTTCAAGATCGTGGCGTACGCCGCGAGCGCTTTCATGATCGGTACGGCCGGCGGCGTCTACGCGTACTACCTGACGTTCATCAATCCGATCGGGTCGTTCGCGATCCTCGGCAGCGTGCTCATCGTGCTCGCCACCCTGACCGGCGGTCGCGGAACGCTGTACGGACCGGTCATCGGCGCCTTCATCGTCAACCTGGTCAGCGAGGCGGCCACGGTCTACGGCGGCGGCAGCCAGTCACGCGTGCTGATCTTCGGGCTCGCCCTGATGCTCGTGGTCCTGTTCCTGCCGAAGGGCATCCTGCCGACCGTCGAGGCCTGGTGTCGCAGGCGTCACCCGGCGGAGGTGGAGTACACCGACCAGGCGGGTGCCCTGAACCGTGGACCGGTGACGACCCGCGAGCGGCCACTGCCCGAGGTCGTCGCCGCCGGTGTGGCGGACGAGGGAGCGCGCCGGCCCGGCTCGGGCGATGACCCACCCCTGCTCGACGTACGCGGGGTGTCGAAGAGGTTCGGCGGTCTCACGGCCGTCGACGGCGCCGACCTGACGGTGCGCCAGGGAACGATCACGGCGCTGATCGGGCCGAACGGGTCCGGCAAGACGACGCTGTTCAACCTGATCACCGGTGGAATGGCCGCCGACTCCGGCGAGATCTGGTTCGACGGCAGGCGGATCGACGGGATGCGACCCTGGAAACGAGGGCATCTGGGGCTCGGGCGCACCTACCAGGTGACCCGGCTGTTCAAGGAGATGACGGTCCAGCAGAACGTGGTCGCGCCCCTGCCCGACTCGCGCTGGCGGACGATGCTCTCCGACGCGGTGCACGGTCACGAGGCGGACCGGGCGAGGGAACTCCTCGACATCGTCGGTCTCGGCCGGATGGCCGACCAGCCCGCGGGGTCACTGTCCTTCGGGCAGCAGAAACTGGTCGAGCTCGCCCAAGTGCTGATGCTCCAGCCCAAGCTCATCCTGCTGGACGAGCCCGCCGGCGGAGTGAACCCCAGCCTGCTCGGGCGGCTCACCGAAGTGATCCGCGAGCTGAACGCCGCCGGCGTGACGTTCCTCATCGTCGAGCACAACATCCCTCTGGTCCTCGAGCTGTGCGATCCCGTCGTCGTGTTCTCCCACGGCGCGCCGATCGCCGAAGGACCGCCCGAACGGATTCAGGCGGACCCGGTCGTCCTCGACGCCTACCTCGGCGACGACTGGCGGCCGGCGGCGACGGATCCGCCCGCCCATCACTCACCGGGAACCGCGACAGGAGAGGTGGTGCGGTGACGTGCTCTCACTCAAGGCGGTCGTCGCGGGTTATGGCGGCGGCAGCGTGCTGCAGGGCGTCGATCTGGAGTGCCCCAAGCAGACGATCACGTGCATCGTCGGCCCCAACGGAGCCGGCAAGTCGACCGTGCTGCGGGTCATCAGTGGGCTGATCCGACCCAGCGAGGGCGAGATCAGCATGAACGGGGAGCCGATCGGCGATCAGTCGCCCGACCAGATCCTCCGCAGGGGCATCACCCAGGTGCCTCAGTCGCACGCCCTCTTCCCGGCCATGTCGGTGCACGAGAACGTCCTGATGGGCGGCTACCTGATCCGTAAGAACCGCGCACTGCTGCGGGAACGCCTCGACATGGTCAAGGAACGCGTGCCCCTCGTGGCGTCCCGGGCCCGTGACCACGCCGGGAATCTCAGTGGCGGCCAGCGCCGGATGGTGGAGATCGCACGGTGCCTCATGCTCGATCCCAAGCTGATCCTGCTCGACGAGCCGTCGCTGGGTCTCGACCCGCGCAGTCTCGCCGGCGTCGCCGATCTCATCCACTCGCTCCACAAGGACGGCACGACGGTGCTCCTGGTCGAGCAGAACGTCCGCCTCGGCCTCGGCCTGGCGACGCACGGCGTGGTGATGGAGGGAGGCAAGGTACGGCTCACGGGCACGGCCGCCGCGATCAAGGACGATCCGGAGATCGCGTCGCTTTACCTCGGTGGCACGAGGACGTCGCGGCTCCCGGACGGTGCGCCCTCGACGGGCCAGGGAACCGAGACCACCAGTGTCTGAGCGACCCGTTCGGCGACCGGTGCCCCACACTCGTTCGCACTCATTCGTACGACCGGCACGGCACGGCACGAAAGGCAGTTGATCGACCATGGATGAGCGAGTCTCCTCGGCCATCGCGCACTGGGCGCCCCGGTTCACCACGAACGGCGTGACCGTCTCCGACTTCGAACGGATCACCCGGGGGCTCGAGGACTGGGCCGGTTGGTGTGCCGCCTGGTCGTCGGTGGCGTCCGAGCACGAGGAACTCGGGCGCGACGCCCTCGCCGATGAGCGCTTCCTCTCGGCCGGCCGGCACCTGTCCCGTGCCGCGATCTACTACCACTTCGCGAAGTTCGTCTTCGTCGAGGATCTGGACCAGATGCAGCAGGCCCACCTGCGCGCGCTGACGTGCCTCATGGACGCTCTGCCGCACCTGTCCCCGCCGGGCCGACGGGTCGAGATCGACTTCGAGGGTTCCAAGCTCGTCGGCGTGCTGCGCCTGCCCTCCGCCCCTGGCCCGCATCCCGCGGTGCTGCTGCTGTCCGGGCTGGACTCGGCCAAGGAGGAGCAGCGGTCGGTCGAGGACTCGTTCCTCGACCGTGGGATCGCCACCTTCAGCGTGGACGGCCCCGGGCAGGGTGAGGCGGAGTACGACCTGCCGATCCGAGGGGACTGGTCGCAGCCCGGCGAGGCCCTGCTCGACGCGCTCGGCGCCCAACCGGAGATCGACGAGTCCAGGTTGGCGGTGTGGGGAGTCAGCCTCGGCGGCTACTACGCCCCCCGGGTCGCAGCCGCCGTCGGGGACCGGGTCAGGGCCTGTGTCGCCCTTGCGGGGCCGTACGACTTCGGCGCCTGCTGGGACGACCTGCCCGCCCTCACCAGGCAGACGTTCCAGGTCAGGTCGGGCGCAGGTTCGGACGAGGAGGCTCACCGCATCGCCTCGACGCTGAACCTGGACGGGTCCGCCAAGGCGATCAGCGCACCGCTTCTGGTCGTCTTCGGGCGCAAGGACCGGCTGATCCCGTGGCGGCACGCGGAGCGGCTGGCGGCCGAGGCCGGCGGTGAGGTGGAGCTGCTGATGCTCGAGGACGGCAACCACGGCTGCGCCAACCTCGCGCCCTGGCACCGTCCGTACACCGCCGACTGGGTCGCACGGCGGCTCCGCTGACGGCCCGCGGCACGGGCGTGGCGGCCCCCGAGCAGTGACTCGGCATGGGTGAAGCGGGCATAAACGGGCATTTCGTACGGCTGATGACAAACGATTGCAGAGGGTAGATCTCATGACTCAATCGACGGCAGACCCTTCCGGCCTTCGGGTCGGCTGGATCGGAACCGGCCGTATGGGCGTCGCGATGGCGGAGCGGCTCGCCAGGGCCGGCGTGGACCTCACCGCGTGGAACCGCACCATCGCCAAGGCGGAGCCCCTCAGGGACCACGGCGCCTCGGTGTCCGGCACGATCGCCGATCTGCGCGACCGGGACGTCGTGTTCACGATGGTCTCGGCGTCGGCCGATCTCGAGCAGGTGTTGCTCGGCGAGGGCGGGCTGCTCACCGATGGCGAGCACGTTCCCGGCATCGTCGTCGACTGCTCCACGGTCTCGACCGAGACGTCGGCCGCGATGCGCGAGGCGTGCGAGGAGAGAGGCGTCGACTTCCTCGCCGCACCGGTCAGCGGAAACGGCAAGGTCGTCAGGGCGGGCGAGCTGAGCCTCGTGGTCTCGGGGCCGCAGCGGGCGTACGAGACGGTGGCACACCTGCTGGAGCACATCGGCAAGTCGGCCACCTATGTGGGCGAGGGCGACACGGCCCGGCTCGTGAAGATCGCGCACAACCTGATGCTCGGCGTGGTGACCCAGACGATGGCCGAGATCACCGTGCTCGTCGAGAAGGGCGGCGTCTCCCGGCACGCCTTCCTCGAGTTCCTCAACAACAGCGTCATGGGCTCGGCCTTCACCCGCTACAAGTCCCCCGCCTTCGTGAACCTCGACTACACCCCGACGTTCACGCCGGTACTGCTGCGCAAGGACTTCGACCTCGGCCTCGCCGCGGCCCGGCGGCTCGACGTGCCCCTGCCGGTCTCGGCGGTCACCGCGCAACTCGTCCAGGCCAGCGTCGGCAGCGGCCGGGTGGACGAGGACTTCTCGATCCTGCTCGACCTGCAGGCCGCCGCGTCCGGGCTCGAGCTCAAACCCGAGAACGTCGCGGTCGACGACGGCCTCGGCGCCGCCCGCGAGGAGGATGACTCATGACGTCCGCCGCTCCGCTGCCCGCACCGGGGCACATGGGAGTCGACTACGAGCAGCGGGTCGACTTCGGCCGGCTCCGGGACTACCGGCTGAGCCGGGCGCGCGCGTCGCTCGAGGCGAGCGAGTGCGGCGCCTTCCTGCTCTTCGACTTCTACAACATCCGGTACGTCACGCAGACCTGGATCGGCGGGGCCCTCGGCGACAAGATGACGAGGTACGCCCTGCTGACCCGCGGCGGCGAGCCCATGCTGTGGGACTTCGGGTCCGCGGCGCGCCACCACCGCCTGTACAGCCCGTGGCTCGATCCGGCGAACTGTCACGCCGGCATGCTCGGCATGCGCGGGGCCATCGCGCCGACGGCCGGTCTCATGGTGGAAGCCGTACGACAGATCAAGGGCCTCCTCGAGGACGCCGGCGTGGCCGACGCCCCCGTCGGGGTGGACATCGTCGAGCCGCCGTTCCTGTTCGAGATGCAGCGCCAGGGTCTGACCGTGGTCGATTCGCAACAGCTGATGCTCGACGCGCGGCAGATCAAGTCCGCCGACGAGATCATGCTGCTCACCCAGGCCGCGGCGATGGTCGACGGTGTCTACCAGGACATCGTCGAAGTGCTCAAGCCGGGGATCCGCGAGAACGAGATCGTCGCGCTCGCGAACAAGCGGCTGTACGAGATGGGCTCGGACCAGGTCGAGGCCATCAACGCGGTGAGCGGTGAGCGGTGCAATCCGCATCCGCACAACTTCTCCGACCGGTTGATCCGCCCGGGCGACCAGGCGTTCTTCGACATCATCCACTCCTTCAACGGCTATCGGACCTGCTACTACCGGACCTTCAGCGTGGGCAGCGCGACGCCCAGCCAGCGCGACGCGTACACCAAGGCGCGGGAGTGGATGGACGCGTCGATCAGCATGATCAAGCCCGGGGTCGGCACCGACCAGGTCGCCGCCGTGTGGCCCGCGGCGACCGAGTTCGGGTTCGAGAACGAGATGGCGGCGTTCGGCCTGCAGTTCGGCCACGGCCTGGGGCTGGGCCTGCACGAGCGGCCGATCATCTCGCGGCTCAACAGCATGCGGGAACCCATCGAGCTCCGGCCGGGGATGGTGTTCGCGCTGGAGACGTACTGTCCGGCGAGCGACGGCTTCTCGGCGGCACGGATCGAGGAGGAGGTCGTCGTCACCGCGGACGGCACCCGCATCCTCACGCTGTTCCCCGCCCAGGATCTGGTCATAGCCAACCCGTACTGAGCCCATGATCGAAAGGCCTTCCATGGGAGACACGAACCCGGAATTCGTGAGCGACCTGCTCACCGACCTCTACATCGGCGGCAAGGCGGTGCCGGCGGGCGACGGCGGCCGCTTCGACGTACAGGACCCCGCGACCGGGGAGACCGTCGCCTCGGTGGCCGACGGCACGGTCGACGACGCGATCGCCGCCGTCGACGCGGCGGAGCGAGCGGCCTCGTCGTGGGCGGCCACGGCCCCGCGGGAGCGCGCCGAGATCCTGCGCAAGGCGTTCGAGCTGATGACCGAGCAGGCCGAGGACCTCGCCCGGCTGATCTCGCTCGAGAACGGCAAGGCCCTCATCGACGCGAGGGGCGAGGTGGCCTATGCGGCCGAGTTCTTCCGGTGGTACTCCGAGGAGGCCGTCCGGGGCGCCGGCTCGGTGGCCACGGCGCCGTCGGGTGCCAACCGGATCGTCGTGCTGCACCGGCCGGTCGGCATCTGCGTTCTCGTGACGCCATGGAACTTCCCGGCGGCGATGGCCACCCGGAAGATCGGCCCGGCATTGGCGGCGGGCTGCACCGTGATCCTGAAACCGGCGAGCGACACGCCGCTCACCGCACTCGCGATGGCCCGGATCCTGGCGGCCGCCGGAGTGCCCCCGGGCGTGGTCAACGTGCTGCCGGCCCGGCGCTCCGGCGCAGTGGTGTCGGCGATGCTGCACGACCCGCGGGTCCGAAAGCTCTCCTTCACCGGGTCGACCGAGGTGGGCCGGGTGCTGCTGCGAGAGGCGGCCGACCAGGTGATCAACACCTCGATGGAGCTCGGCGGCAACGCCCCGTTCCTCGTGTTCGCCGACGCCGACCTCGACGCGGCGATCGAGGGCGCGATGGTGGCCAAGATGCGCAATGCCGGAGAGGCGTGCACGGCCGCCAACCGGTTCTACGTCGAGTCGTCGATCGCCGGCGAGTTCGGCAGGAGGCTGGCCGAGCGGATGTCGGCACTGACCGTCGGCCCCGGCACCGAGGAGGCCACCCAGGTCGGCCCGCTGGTGAACCAGGACGCGGTCGACAAGGTGGACGAGCTCGTGCGCGGTGCGGTCGACGTGGGCGCCGAGGCGGTCGTCGGCGGCAACCGCCCGGATCGGCCGGGCTTCTACTACGACCCGACCGTGCTGGTGAACGTCCCCTCCGACGCGCCGATCCTGCGGGAGGAGATCTTCGGGCCGGTCGCCCCGATCGTCACGTTCGACGACGAGGACGAGGCGATCCGGCTGGCCAATGCGACGGAGTTCGGGCTGGTCGCCTACGTCTACACCGGGGATCTGGCTCGGGGGCTACGGGTGAGCGAGCGCTTCGAGTCCGGCATGGTCGGGCTCAACCGTGGCCTGGTCAGCGACCCCGCAGCGCCGTTCGGCGGGGTCAAGCAGAGCGGCATCGGCCGCGAAGGCGGCCACGAGGGCATGCTCGACTACCTGGAAACGCAATACGTCGCCGTCCAATGGTGACCCGACCAAAGAACCGAGCAGCACGGCCCAACGTGATCAGGCAATGGCGACAGCCACGCTTGCTGGCCGCTGGATTCACCATTGGGGGGCGGCACCCAACGCGCTAAGCTCCCGGCCCACCCACAATGGCGAGGGGTGGGTGGGCCAGGGAGCGCTGGCTGTCAGGCGCAGGTGTATCCGGACGGAAGTGCGGTGTT
The DNA here is from genome assembly GCF_014323705.1 of Actinomadura alba. Lineage (GTDB taxonomy): Bacteria > Actinomycetota > Actinomycetes > Streptosporangiales > Streptosporangiaceae > Actinomadura_C > Actinomadura_C alba. Next base: position 2,641 of record NZ_JABVEC010000058.1, on the reverse strand, counting down.
GCCGTTCGGGCGACTCGCCTGGAAGCCGACGCCGGTGGTGCCGGCTCCGGGGGCGAGGGTGCCGTTATGCCCGACGTTCCTGATGGTCACGGTCTGCCCGCTGACGGTGACGGCGCTGTTCCACGAGCCGGTCAGCGTGTGCCCGGCCGGCAGCGTGAAGGTGACCGTCCAGCCGGTGATCGTCGAGGTGCCGGTGTTGGTGATGGTCAGCGGCTGGATGACGTACCCGGTGGCCCACTCGGTCTGTACGGTCAGAACGGCCGTGCAGGTTCCGGTGGACGCGGCGGCCCGGGTGGTGACCTCCGCAGTGTTCGAGACCGGCGAGGTGTTACCCGCGGCGTCCCGTGCCCTGACCTGGTAGCGGTAGGTGGTGCTCGGGGTCAGGCCCGTGTCGCTGAACGAGGTCGTGGTCGAGGTGCCGACCTGGGTGAACGTGCCACCGCTCGCGCCGGGCGCGCGCAGGATGTCGTAGCCGACCAGGCCGGAGCCGCCCTGGTCGGTGGATGCGGCCCAGGTCAGCGTGGCGCTGATGGCGGTCACGTTGGACGCGGCCGGGGTGCCCGGTGCGCTCGGCGGGGTGGTGTCGCTGGAATCGTTGAGGGTCGGAGTCTGCCAGTCTCTCCACTCCGACAAATTGCCAAGCGCCCTGGGCGAGATCCTGATCACGCCAGGAGCATCGCCCGTCTTCAGCAAGAACTTCTGGATGTTCTGCTGCAGCGGGGTCCTCCATTCAGGCCTGTTGGCGCAGTGGTTACCGTCCTGAATCGGTGGCATTCACCGAGGACGCCGTTAAGCCACAACTCCTACCGCGTCAAGAAACGTGGAGAGCCCGCCGGCATCCGCCACGACGGGCCGGCCCTGATCATGCTCTACCCATCGCACCCCACGCAGCATGACCGAAAGTCCTCCGAAACTTTCGATGATGTCGGGCCCGGATTCTGAGCATTCGACAGCGGCTTTCACCGGCCAGCTTCGCACTCGATCGGCCAGGCAAGGCTATTGACCAGCCCAAATACTTCCTCAAGCATTCCCTGCCCAAGATCAAGTTTCCGATATGTTTCCGAAAATGTTGACTGCTCGACGGAGTCGAACTCATACTTTCGCCGGGTTCTCCCACGCTGCCCGGCCTCCCGGCCGGCCTTCACGAGGAGGGAAGCACGCACATGAACGACGCCCCCGCCCACCCGAACAGCCGCAGACGCGGCCGCACCAGGCTGCTCATCGGCCGTGCCTGGGCCGTAGCGCTGGTCGCGGTCATAACGATGCTGCCCGGCATCGCCAACGCAGCCATAACCTCAAATCAAACTGGCACCAACAACGGCTACTTCTATTCATTCTGGACCGACAGTCAGGGGTCGGTCTCCATGGAGCTGGGGTCCGGTGGCAATTACAGCACCTCATGGCGCAACACGGGGAACTTCGTTGCCGGTAAGGGCTGGAGCACCGGCGGACGTAGGGCCGTGAACTACTCAGGCAGCTTCAATCCGTCCGGCAATGCATATTTGACCCTCTATGGATGGACGAGAAACCCGCTCGTGGAATACTACATCGTCGACAACTGGGGAACTTATAGGCCCACGGGAACGTACAAGGGCACGGTCACCAGCGATGGTGGTACGTACGACGTCTACCAGACGACGCGATACAACGCCCCCTCCATCGAGGGCACCAGGACTTTCAATCAGTACTGGAGTGTCCGACAGTCAAAGAAAACCGGCGGAACCATAACTTCTGGCAACCACTTCGACGCATGGGCCCGTTATGGAATGAATCTGGGCAGCCATGATTACATGATCCTCGCAACAGAGGGATATCAAAGTAGTGGAAATTCCAATATAACGGTGGGCGGCTCCTCCGGCGGCGGTGGTGGCGGTGGTGGTGGCGGCTGCACCGCATCGCTGTCCGCGGGCCAGCAGTGGAGCGACCGGTACAACCTCAACGTCGCGGTCAGCGGCTCGAGCAACTGGACCGTGACGATGAACGTGCCGTCCCCAGCGAGGATCATCAGTACGTGGAACATCAGCGCCGACTACCCCAGCGCCCAGGTGCTGACCGCCAGGCCCAACGGCAACGGCAACAACTGGGGTGTGACGATCCAGCACAACGGCAACTCGACCTGGCCGACGGTCTCCTGCAGCGCAGGCTGACCTCCGAACACCTGTAGCCCGCACGGTCCCTGCCAGGTCAAGAGGCCCGCGCCCAGAGGGCGCGGGTCTTGCCCGTGGCCGGCCCCGCCAGGTCCAGAACGTGCAGGCAGCCCCAAGCTCGCATTCAGAACTCACAGAAGTCCGGCCACCGACCCCCGCCTCCAGTCACCGCCGGCCCACCTGTCTGCCTGCCGTGCCGCGAGCACCGGCCACTCGCGCCATAGTGCGATACTGCCGGGTCATCCAACTTCTCTATGGGTTACTGGATGTTACGTTGTGCCTATGGCGACGAAGCGGCGCCGTGGCCGCAAGGCGAACGCCGCCAAGCGGCGAGGCGTACACGAATCCTCTGCGCATTTCAGCAAGCACCACCCCCACAAGGTGGGTGTTGTTCCTAAGGCGAAAAAGGGGCGCCCTAGCCGCAAGGCAAACGTGGGTTATGTCCTTGTCCCTGATCCGATGACTGGCTCAGGGGTTCGTCAGGAGTATCTCGC
>NZ_JABVEC010000057.1 GCF_014323705.1 Actinomadura alba | reverse complement strand
TCAACCGTCCAGCGCGGACACCGGCCGCGGTGAGCACCGCCTGCTGCCGGGCGTCCAGCCAGATGGCGTTCGTGAGGGCCTGGCGCGCCAGCATGGCGCCGATCACTCCCGCGGGCGCCAGCAGCAGCACGGCGATGACCATGACCCAGAGCGTCATGCGTCCACGCACCGACCGCCGCCGGACCAACCGCGCCCACTTGCCGGTCACCGCATTCAGCTCACCGGGTCGGCTCGCGGCCGGCTCAGGCGGCGAGCGGCCTTGAACACGCCGCCGGCCATTCACGGCGCGTCCGCCTGCGCTCTGCCCGCTTGGCCCGGACAATGTCCGGATCCCGCGTATCGTCTGGAAAACCCGGCTCATCGCATTCACGACGTCTGCGAGCGCCAACCGTCCGGCCGTCTTGTGGACCTGCACGCACCACATCGCATGCCCCCGATAATTTTAGCCCCCACTGACGTGAACGATTCCAATTCTTGAACCATTCAGCTTTGTCTGCACTTAGCGTCGCTCAGAACGCGCCGTGTGTCATTAGGGTTAGCGGCCGTCCCCGCTTACGGTGAGCGGGCATACGCGATTACGGCTAACGGGAAGAGACCAATGCACACCCCAGTGTCGTGTGCCCCTGAGGCCGTCTCCGTCGTGGCTGGTCAGTCGGTGCCGGACTCCATCGCGGCGTGATCGAGCAGTTCATCGTCGCCGGGGACCTCTCCGCGGGAGGCGATCGCCTCGGCGCCGCCCTCGGGCATCGCCCCGATCAGCCCGGTCGAAGCCGCCTGTGCGGCACCGATCAACGTCGGGTGCGGGCTGCCGACCATGCCGAGTCCGGCGTACTGCTCGAGCTTGGCGCGAGAGTCGGCGATGTCGAGGTTGCGCATGGTCAGCTGGCCGATGCGGTCGACCGGCCCGAAGGCAGAGTCCTCGGTCCGTTCCATGGAGAGCTTGTCCGGGTGGTAGCTGAACGCCGGTCCGGAAGTGTCCAGGATGGAGTAGTCCTCACCGCGCCGCAGTCGTAGGGTCACCTCACCGGTGACCGCCGTCCCGACCCAGCGCTGCAGCGACTCGCGCAGCATCAGCGCCTGCGGGTCCAGCCAGCGGCCTTCGTACAGCAGCCTGCCCAGTCGCCGTCCCTCGTTGTGGTAGGCGGCGAGGGTGTCCTCGTTGTGGATCGCACTGACCAGCCGCTCGTACGACGCGTGCAGCAACGCCATTCCCGGTGCCTCATAGATGCCCCGGCTCTTGGCCTCGATGACCCGGTTCTCGATCTGGTCGGACATGCCCATGCCGTGCCGGCCGCCGATGGCATTGGCCTCCAGCACCAGGTCGACGGCGGAGGCGAACTCCTTGCCGTTGATCGTCACCGGTCGTCCCTGCTCGAAGCCGATCGTGACGTCCTCGGCGGCCATCTCGATGGCGGGGTCCCAGAACCGCACGCCCATGATCGGTTCGACGGTCTCGATGCCCGCGTCGAGGTGCTCGAGTGCCTTGGCCTCGTGGGTCGCGCCCCAGATGTTCGCGTCGGTGGAGTAGGCCTTCTCCGTGCTGTCCCGATAGGGCAGGTCGCGGGCGAGCAGCCACTCGGACATCTCTCTGCGACCGCCGAGCTCGCTGACGAAGTCGGCGTCCAGCCACGGCTTGTAGATCCGCAGGGAGGGGTTGGCGAGCAGGCCGTAACGGTAGAACCGCTCGATGTCGTTGCCCTTGAAGGTGGAGCCGTCCCCCCAGATCTGCACGTCGTCCTCGAGCATCGCGCGCACCAGCAGGGTGCCCGTGACCGCCCGCCCGAGCGGGGTGGTGTTGAAGTAAACGCGACCACCGGACCGGATATGGAACGCCCCGCAGGCCAGGGCCGCGAGCCCCTCCTCCACGAGGGCCGCCCGGCAGTCGACCAGCCGGGCGACCTCCGCGCCGTACGCCGTGGCGCGCCCGGGCACCGAGGCGATGTCGGGTTCGTCGTACTGGCCGATGTCAGCGGTGTAGGTGCACGGCACTGCACCCTTGTCGCGCATCCACGCGACCGCTACCGAGGTGTCGAGGCCGCCAGAGAAGGCGATCCCGACACGTTCGCCGACAGGGAGGGAGGTGAGCACCTTGGACACGAGTAGAAGTATATGCACACCAGTGCATGATCATGCAACGCCATGCCGCCGCGCGCGATCCTCTACAACGCGATGCCCGAGGAAGGCATGGCGCCGTACCGCGTCATGAGTAAGCCAGGATCATGTCTGGCCAGGCCAGGCGTTCAGCGCGGTCACGCACCAGTGGAGGACTGGGTTGCCCGGTACCGCGAGGGCGGGACGCCGTATCGGGCGACGAACGCCTGGCGCAGCGTCTCGACCGTTCCGAATCCGCAGCGGTCCGCCATTGCGGCCATGGGCAGGGTGCAGGAGCGTCAGACCGGTGCCACATGTGATGGGGCGGCCTCCCGGGCTGTGTGCGCGGACTGAACATCAAAGGGTGCTCACGGGCGAGCCGGTCGTCAGCGGCCTCGCACGCGATGGCAGTCCCATGATGGGAACACGCGTGCCGAGCGCTACGTTAGATTCTACAATCGTAGTTTGAAGGAGGTGGGGAGTCCGCGATGTCGGACCCTTCCAGTCATAGATCCAGTGCCGCCCTGCGTTTCCCGCGGGGTGGCTCTTGTTGAGCGCCGTCCTGGGTGTTGTGGCCATCCTCGTGCTGACGGCGGCGACCGGATATTTCGTGGCACAGGAATTCGCCTACGTGTCGGCCGACCGGGCTCTGTTGAGCCAAGCCGCCGATGGGGGCGACAACCGGGCTGAACGCGCCTTGCGGGTGATGGGTCGTCTGTCGTTCATGCTGTCGGGGGCGCAGCTGGGCATCACGGTCACCGGGCTGGTGGTCGGCTTCATCGCCGAGCCGGCGCTGGCCAGGCTCTTGGAGCCCCCGCTGACATGGGCCGGGCTTCCGGACGGCAGCGTGGGTCCGATCGCGCTGGTGACGGGATTCGCGATCGCGACCATGGTGCAGATGGTGCTCGGGGAGCTGCTGCCGAAGAATTTGGCGCTGGCCCAGGCCGAGAAGCTGGCTCGGGCTCTGGCGCCTTCGACGCTGGTCTACTTGGCGGTGGCGGGGCCGCTGATCCGGCTGTTCGACACCTCGGCGAGCCGGTTGTTGCGCGCTGTGGGCGTCGAGCCGGTGGAGGAACTGCATCACGGCGCCACCCTGCAGGAGCTCAGCGACATCATCGGCGAGTCGCACAAGTCCGGTCACCTGCCAGGGGACCTGTCTCAGCTGCTGGAGAAGGCCCTGGCCTTCGGGGAGCGGACCGCGGACGAGGTGATGGTCCCGCGTCCGATGGTGAAAGCCGTCCCCGGCGATGCCACCGTGGCCGACCTCACGGCGCAGATCGGTCGGTCCGGCCACACCAGTCATCCCGTGTACGGCGGTGGCGACGTCGACAACGTGGTGGGGGTGGCAGGCGTACGTGAGCTGGCCGATGACACATTGCACCCCGATACACCCGTACAGGCAGTGGCACGACCGGCGCTGCTGGTGCCGGGTTCGCTGCCGCTGCACGGGGTGATCGAGCGGATGCGCGAGACCGGTGACGAGTTCGCCTGCGTGGTGGATGAGTACGGCGGACTGGCCGGGATCGTCACCTTCGAGGACATCGCCGAAGAGCTGGTGGGTGAGATCGCCGACGAGAACGACCCCGGTGAGATGACGCCGAGGCGACAGGCGGACGGCACATGGCAGGTCGACGCCGCGATGCGCGTTGATGAGGTCAACCGTCTCGCCGAACTGACGCTTCCAGACGACGATGCCTACGACACTGTCGCCGGCCTGGTGATGGCCCACCTGAGCCGCCTACCGCGACCCGGCGATCTCCTGACCGTAGAGCTTCACGGCGACGGCGAGGGGAAAGCCGAGGCGGTGGGAACAGTGCAGATCGAGGTTGTGACCGTGGCACGGCACGTCGCCCGCCAGGTCCGCCTGCGCACCCTCGCCCCCGTCGTTGAATCGGGCGTGACCGATGGGGGGACAAGGTAGTGGATCCGCTGACCGCCTTCTTCGTCACGGCCTTGCTGCTCATCGGCAACGGCTTCTTCGTCGCCGCGGAGTTCGCCCTGGTCGCGGCCAAACGGCCTCGGCTGGAACGCGCCGCCAAGAGCGGTAGCAGACCGGCCGCCGCCGCCGTCGCGGGCATCCGGGAGTTGTCGTTGATGCTGGCGGGCGCCCAGTTCGGCATCACCATGTGCACCCTTGCGCTGGGCCTTGTGGCAGAGCCGGCCTTTGAACACCTTCTCGCCCCGCCATTGGACGAACTGGGGCTGCCCGACTCGGCCTCACATGTCATCGCCGTCGCGATCACACTCGCGGTGGTGACGTTCCTGCACATGGTGCTGGGAGAGATGGCACCCAAGTCATGGGCCATCACCCATCCGGAGCGTTCCGCCCTGATCCTGGCGCTGCCGTTCAGGGCGTTCGCGCGACTCTCACGACCTGTGCTCGCCGCGCTCAACGGAGCGACGAACGCGCTGCTCCGAATGGCACGAATCACCCCCCGCGACGAACTGGAGGTCCATACCGATCCGCAGCGGCTTCGCCACCTGCTCGGCGAATCCCGCCGGCTCGGCCTCATCGACCGGCATGACCACGATCTCCTCGGCAGGGCCATCGCGGTCCGGGAGGCCATCGTCGACACACTCATCGTGCCCCGCGACCAGGTGACGGCCGTCCCCGCGGACGCCTCACCCGCTCAGGTCCGCCGTGCCGCCCACGCCAGCGGTCACGCCCGGCTGCTGGTGCGAGGCGACGACGGCACCATCACCGGCCTCGTCCATGTCCGCGACGCGCTCACCGCTACCGAAAGTGACAGGCGTGCCGTCGACCTCGCCTACCCGGTACCGACCATCAGCGCCGCCACCAGCGTGCTGGACGCGACCACGCAACTACAGCGCGCCCGCGCGCAACTCGCCGTCGTCAACGCCCCCGACGGCACCTACCGCGGCATCGTCAGCCTCGACGACCTCCTCGGCCAGTTGCTGGCCGCCAACCCGCACTAGCTCCGCGCGACAAAGGTGCGAGAGATCCTTGTCATAGCCAGCTACTACTAGCGTAGTAGAGTCGTGGGAAAATAACGGTAGCGGGAAGGATCTTGTGGTGTTCAAACGCGTGATGGGGGCTTTCGGGGTGGGTGGCCCATCAGTGGACACTGTTCTGGCCTCGCCACAATGTCGCCCGGGTGAGCACCTGTCAGGTGAGGTCCGGATCACGGCGGCCGACCATGACGTCGAGGTACAGCGGGTGACGCTGGGCCTCGTGGCCCGGGTGGAATCGGAACGAACCGACGGGGAGGGCGTCGGAACCAGCGAGTTCCACCGAGTCGACGTCTCGGGAGGTTTCCGGCTGCCCGCAAGAGAGAACAAGATGATCCCATTCCGGCTGCCCGTGCCCTGGGAGACGCCGGTCACCGAGGTCTACGGCCATCATCTGCACGGGATGACGATAGGTGTCCGTACCGAGCTCGCCATCGCCAAGGCCGTCGACAAGGGCGACCTCGACATGGTGTCCGTGCTTCCGACACCGTCACAGCAAGAGGTCCTGAACGCCTTTTCCCAGCTCGGCTTCCAGTTCAAGAACGCAGACGTCGAGCTGGGCCGGATCCACGGAGTTCCGCAGCAGCTGCCCTTCTACCAGGAGATCGAGTTCTACCCGCCGCCGGAGTACCAGGGACGCATCAATGAGGTGGAGCTGACATTCGTCGCCGACCCAACCGGGCTGGCGGTAGTACTGGAGGCCGACAAACGCGGCGGAATGTTCCACTCCGGCGCGGACGCGTTCGGCCGGTTCCACGTCGACCACGATCAAGCCTTGCACACCGACTGGGCCACGGAGATCTCCGGCTGGCTCGACTCGACGGCCGAACGACACAGCGGCGGCTTCCATACCGGTCATGACTCGTACGGACACCACGACTCTCATGGCAAGCACGGCCACCATGAGGAACACGGCCACAGGAGCGGCCCGGGTTGGGGTGGCGCGGCGGCAGGGGTCGCCGCAGGCGTCGTTGGCGGCATGGTCGCCGGCGAAGTCCTCGACGAGGTGATCGAGGAGGTCTTCGAGGAAGACGAGGACTGACGTGCGAAGAAGCCGACCGCGGCCGTCCACATCACCACGACACTTGTAGTAGATCCGTTAGAGTTCCGAGAACAGCGTCAATGACGAGGAGGCCTCCCTGATGGCCCTGTGGAACAAGCTTCGGGATTCCACCCAGAACATGCAGACCCAGCTGATGGCGAAGAAGAACGATCTGAAGAGCGGCGCGTTCCGCGACGCGAGCATGGCGATGTGCGCACTGGTCGCCGCGGCGGACGGATCGGTCGACCCGTCCGAACGGCAACGGACGGCATCCCTCATCGCCACCAACGAAGTACTGCAGAACTTCCCCGCCGACGACCTGCAACGCCGCTTCAACGACTACCTGGCCAAGCTCACCACCGACTTCGACTTCGGCAAGGTCAGCATCCTGCAGGACATCGGCAAAGCGAAGAAGAAGCCGGCCGAAGCCCGCGCCGTCATCCAGATCGGCATCATCATCGGCGGCGCCGACGGCAACTTCGACGACGCCGAGAAAGCCGTCGTACGGGAGGCCTGCCACGCCGTCGGCCTCTCCCCCACCGAATTCGACCTCTGAACCTCGCGCGCCCTTACCGCTTAGTGGTGCCTGTCCGGGTTACCTCGAAGGTCGTACAGAGCCGTGCAGCCGCCGGGCGAGGCCACGGAGTGCGGCCGCGAAGCCGTCGATATCGTCTCGGCTGGTGAACAGGGCGGGGGTGACCCGAACGCAGTCCCCTCGGGCGGGTCCTCCGCGGCGTACGGTGAAGATCCGGTGCCGTTGCAGGAGTTCATGGCTGATCTGTTCGTTGTCGGCCTGCGTGGTGCGGCCGCTGATTCGGAACGAGGTGATGGCTCCGTACATCGCGGGATCGTCAGGGGTGAGGATCTGGACTCCTGCGACGTCCTTGACCTGATCGACCCAGCGGTCGCGCAGGAAACGAAGGCGGGCCTGCTTGGTCGGCGCACCCAGTCGTCGGTGGAGGTCGAGCGCCTGGGGCACGGTCAGCACGGCGGCGAAGTCGAGGGTGCCGGAGTGAACGCGTGAGCGGATGTCAGTGGCGGGATAGGTCTGGTCGGCGAAGGCGGGATCTATGTCGGCCAGGCGCTCTTTGCGGATGTAGAGGAAGCCGGTGCCGAGGGGCGCACCGATCCATTTGTGCAGGGAGCAGCCGACGAAGTCGGCTCCGAGGTCGGGAATGGTGAAGTCGAGCTGACCCCATGAATGGGCGGCGTCGACGATGACGTCGGTTCCCGCGGTGTGGGCGATGTCGACGATGTCGCGGACGGGCAGGACGAGTCCGGTGCGGTTGTTCATGTGGCTGAGGAGCAGCAGCCTGACCCTCGGGTGGTCGCGCAGCGCCCGAGTGTAGACCTCGAGTACGGCCTCGTGGGTCGCCGGCTCTGGTATCACGATCTTCTCAACACGTACGCCCCGACGGTCACGCAGCCAGTCCATGGCGTACTGCATGCTTTGATAGTCGAGATCGGCGTACATCACGGTGTCGCCCGGCTGTAACCGGCGGTACCCGGCGATCAGGTTCTGCAGTGCCTCGGTACCGCCGCGGGTGAGGGCGATCTCTGCGGCGGAGACTCCGGCGACGGCGGCGATCCGCTGCCTGATCTGTTCGGCCTCCGCCTTGTAGGTGCTCCGGAGAAGGCGCGAGCTGTCGGAGTTCAGGCGGTCGACATTGCGGTGGTAGGCACGGCGTACCGGCTCCGCCATGATCCCGTAGTAGCCGTTCTCCAGATTGGTGAACTCGGGGCTGACCCGGTAGGTGCGTGCGACCGTCCGCCAGAACTCCTCATCGCGTGCCGGCTGTTCGGGGTCTGTTCCGGCGGGAACCGACGGGAACTCGCAACAGGAACCCGGCAGGTCCCGGCCGACGGCGGCGCCCACACCGCCGAGCGCGGACAGCATGCGGCGTCTGGACATCGTCATCGTTCCTCCTCGCGTTCGTCGGCTTCGGGCACCGAGGACCCGGACCGTTGAGTGGTGTTCACGGCTGGTGCCGCCGGGCCGGCCGTGCACCGGCCCGGCGGCTCAGCCGGTCAGGTGCGGCGCTGCGCGAGCGCGGTATGTACGGTGGGTCCTCGCTCGTCAGTGCTGAGCCGTCCCGCTGTCGCCAGCCGGCGTACGGCCCAGCCGCAGATGCCCCCGAGTACGGAGAGTGCGATCCACGGCACGGGCCCTTCCCCCGAGGCGTCCAGGAGCGCTCCGCCAAGGAGGTTGCCGGCGGCGATGCCGATGCCGGCGACAGTGTTGTAGAGCCCGTAGTGGGTGGCGACAAGTCCTCCCCTGGACAGGTTCACCACGGTGTCCATCTCGAACGGGTAGCTCAGCGCGGTGCCGATGGTCAGCAGTAACGTGCAGAGCACCACGGCGGCGAGCAGCACGGCCGGCCCTGCGACCTCGGGCCCGGCAAGGCCGTACCCGGCCAGCGGCAGGAACGAGCCGGCCATGATCAGCACACCGCGGGTCATGGCGGCCGGGCCGTCCCACCGGCGGCGCGCCGCATCGGTGATGCGCAGTTGCCCGGCGATCGCCGTGATGGCCGAGACGGTGAAGATCAGGCTCACCCCACCGAGAGCGCCGCCGACCTGTCCGCCCATCTGACGTTGGAGCATGAGCGGCAGCAGCAGATAGATCTGGAAGGACAGGACACAGGAACCGGCCATCGCCATCGAGAAGAGCACGAAGGACCGGTTGCCGATCACCACCCGCCAATCGGCCAGAATCGTGCTCGCAGGCACAGCGACCGGCCGCCGAGGCGGCAGCCATCGCAACTGAACGACGGTGAGCACTGCGAAGATCATGGCTGCGACCAGGCAGACCATCCGAAACGCGCCCGTCGCCATCAACGCCAGGCCGATCAGCGGACCACCCAGAATCCCCGCTTGGCAGAACACGTTGAACACCGCGAACGCCTCAAGGCGACGGTCTGCCGCGTCTTGTGCCAGATAGGCGCGTACGGCCGGATTGAACAGGGCACCGGCGAAGCCGGTCGCGGCCGAGGCCACGAGAAGCGCAGGCAGCGCGTCCACGACTCCCAGAAGCGCGAACCCGCCGGTGCGCAGCGCACACCCGGCGACGATGACGGGCTTGTAGCCGAGACGGTCGGCGAGGGTGCCGCCGACCAGGAACAGCCCTTGCTGGCTGAGGTTGCGCACGCCCAGCACCAGGCCGATGGTCCAGGCGGCCATGCCGAGATCGGTCGCGAGGTGTCCGGCGAGGTACGGCATGAGCATGTAGAAGCCGGTGTTGATGGTCAGCTGGTTGATCAGCAGCAGTTGGACGCTGCGGTCGAAGGACCGGATCCGGGACGACATCACAGCTCCGCCGTCGGGTCGAGCACGGTGGTGCATCGGCTCCAGCGCAGCGCCTCTTGTCGCAGCGGGTCGGTGATCTCGTCCGGTTCGGCGGCGGGCGGCCGGTCGAGCAGACCGTGCCGGGCGCAGTAGTCGTCGTTGAAGACCGTGCCGTGATAGCGCGCGGGACCGTCAGGGAAGACCGCGACGATCCGGCGATGGGCAGGTAGCGTCCGCGCGAGCCAGGCGGCGACCACGGTGACGGCACCGACGCTCCATCCGCCCGTTGTGTAGTGGGTCGCGGCCAGGGTCCGGCTGGCCCATACCGCCTCGGCCGGTGCGACCCAGTGGACCTCGTCGAACTCCTCATAGGCGACGTTGCGCGGGTAGATGCTGCTGCCCAGGCCGCGCATCAGCCGGGGCCCCGCGGGCTGGCCGAAGATGGCCGAGCCGGTCGCATCGACCCCCACCAGGCGTATCTCCGGGAACAGCCCGCGCAGCACCCGGATGATCCCGCCCGAGTGGCCGCCGGTGCCCACGCTGCACACCAGTACATCGATGCGTGCGAGCTGACCGACCAGTTCCCGTGCCAGCGCTCGGTAGGCGTCGGAGTTGTCAGGGTTGTCGTACTGCTGTGGGCTGTAGGCCCCAGGGTTCGCCTTGAGGATCTCGCTGACCCTGTCCAGCCGAGCGCGCTGCCATCCGCCCTCGGGATGCGGAGCGGTCACGATCTCGGTCCGGGCGCCATAGGCGGCGAGCAGGTCCCGGATCAGCGGCTCCATGCCCGGATCGGCGACCAGCGTCACCGGATGCCCGTAGACGATGCCCGCCATCGCCAGACCGAGACCGAAGGTCCCCGACGTCGACTCGACGATCATCGCGCCGGGCTCGAGTTCGGCTCGGTTGCGGGCCCGGTCGACGATGTGCAGGGCCGGGCGGTCCTTCAGGCCGCCCGGGTTGGCGCCCTCGAGCTTGGCCCAGAAGCCCCGCCCGGATGGCGTGAAGGGTTCACCGATCCACACGACCGGCGTGTTCCCTACCAGGCCCACGGTGGACGGGTCACCGGCGATATGCGGGCCCTCATGCGCACGCGTTAACGACGAGATGCAAGACATGCTGAATTCCCCCGATGTATGTCGGCTTGTGATCGATCCGGCGGGCGACCGCGACCGTTCCGACCTCCTTCAGCGAGGGCGGAAGAGCCGGGTCTGCGGCCGATCAGCGCCGACAGACTTCGAGGGTGCGGGTCATCTGTGTACGCGCCGCGTGCCCGTACGGCGGAGAGCGGCACGGAACGCCCAGTGCCAGACGCCGCGCTCTCCATGGCGGATCACAAGTGGTGGACGTCACCGGGTACCACGTGGAACCGGCGGCCATCTCGTGGTCACCAGAGGCGACGAGGAAACCGTCAGGGTGCTGCATCGAATCGTGGTGATGATGCGGATCGCGCTCATCGCCCGGACCGTGGTCCAGGCCCAGGCCCAGGTCCAGGTGCAGGTCATGGTCGACGGGTTGATGCACCGGGCATCCCACGTGGTCCAAGGGCGAGGCGTCGGTGTCCGGGTTGGCAACCGCATGCGTCCACAGATGCAGCAAGGTGGCCACCGCCACCAGCACCGTGGCCACACCATGAACACCCCGCAGGGTCATGCGCGAGTACCTCCACCGAACATCGGTCACCACTCGGTGTAGCAGTACCCTCACACATCGGATTCAGCGTGTGATCCGCTCCGGGCCTGGCAAAGTTCCGCCTGCGAGAGCGGGCATGGCGCAAAGCGGGGCAGTGCGCCGTGCCGTCACACCCGCGCCAGGCGGGTGCGTTCGATCCGAGCCAAGCCGGCGCGTCGCCTCACCAGGTCGATCCGGGCTGTTTCATCGCGGGGAGGTCGCCTTGGCGTGGACGCCGATGTCATCACCGTCGTGATCGGGTAGGCCGCGGTCGGTGTGGTCGGCATGGAAGAGCGCTTCGTCCAGGAGCCGGCGGACGTGCACGTTGGCGGCCGAGTAGTAGACGAAGTTGGCTTCACGCCGACCCTTGACCAGCCCGGCCAGGCGCAGCTTGGCCAGATGCTGACTGACGGCGGTAGGGGCGGCTCCGACCAGGTCGGCCAGGCATGCCACCGACGATTCGCCTTGGAGCAGCGCCCAGAGGATCTTCATCCGGGTGGGGTCGGCCAGCAGCCGGAACGATTCGGCCGCCAGGTGCACCTGTTCCTCGTTGGGCATCTGGAAGTCCGGCATCGACGCGTGCATGGAAAGCAGAATACCTCACCACTCCACTGATTGCGTATCTGCGTGCATACGCATATACGATGCTGCGGTGGCATTGAGATTGCAGGGTGAGGAACATCGGAGTGCCGAGGAGTCCGCGGACCCGGCGCGAACGTGGCGCGCGGGTGCCGCTCGCTTCTTCGCCGTGGGTGAGGTGCGCTGGGCGACCGCCGCGACAGTGCTGTTCGTCATCGGCGCCGTCATGCATCTGGTCGGTACACCAGGCTGGGTGTGGTGGGGGCTCTACCTGGCGTGTTACGCGGCCGGCGGCTGGGGGCCGGGGTGGGCCGGGGTACGCGCGCTGGCCGAGCGGCGGCTCGATGTGGACCTGCTGATGGTCGCCGCGGCGATCGGCGCGGCGGCGATCGGCCAGGTCTTCGACGGCGCGCTGCTGATCGTCATCTTCGCCACCTCCGGCGCGCTGGAGGCGTACGCGACGCAGCGGACAGCCGACTCGGTACGCGGGTTGCTCCATCTGGCGCCCGACACCGCCACCCGCCTGGCCGCAGACGGTTCCGAGCACGTGGTCGGCGCCGAACAGCTGGTCGTCGGTGACGTGATCCTGGTCCGGCCCGGTGAGCGCGTCGGCGCCGACGGGCGGGTGCTCGAAGGGGCCGGCGAGGTAGATCAGGCCACGATCACCGGGGAGTCGTTGCCGGTCGACAAGGCTCCCGGTGATGAGGTGTTCGCCGGCACCCTGAACGGCACTGGTGCGTTGCGGGTACGGGTCGAGCGGCCCGCCGGTGAGACGGTGGTCGCGCGCATCGTGGCCATGGTCCAGCAGGCAAGCGCGACCAAGGCGCGAACTCAGCTGTTCATCGAGAAGATCGAACAGCGTTATTCGGTCGCCATGGTGGCCGCCACCGTCACGGTCTTCGCGGTGCCACTGGCCTTCGGCGCCGACGCGACCTCGTCACTCCTGCGGGCGATGACTTTCATGATCGTCGCTTCGCCCTGTGCGGTGGTGCTGGCCACCATGCCACCGCTGCTGGCCGCGATCGCCAACGCCGGCCGCCACGGAGTCCTGGTCAAGTCCGCCGTCGTGATGGAACACCTGGGCACCAGTACGCGAGTCGCCTTCGACAAGACCGGCACCCTGACCGAAGGCCACCCGCATCTGACGACCGTGCGTGTCCTTCCCGGCGCCGCCGTCACCGGCGAGGAGCTGCTGGCGCTGGCCGCCGCCGCGGAGCAGCCCTCGCAGCACCCGCTCGCCCGCGCGGTGGTCGACGCCGCACACCAAGCCGGGCTGCCGCTGCAACGGCAACGGGAGTTCGGCTCGGTTCCCGGCCATGGCGTACGCGCACGTGTCGGCGACCGCTGGGTCGAGGTCGGAAGCGCAGCCCGCCTCCTTGCCGAGGAAGATCACGGCCGTGCAGCCGTCACCGCGCTGGAAGCCGACGGGCAGACGACGGCGGTCGTGCGCCTCGACGGGCGCAACGCCGGAATCCTCGGGCTGGCCGACCGGCGGCGACCGGACGCCTCGCATGCCGTCGCCGGCATCACGGCGCTCACCGGGATCGCGCCAGTGCTACTGACCGGAGACAACCCACATGCCGCCGCCCGCCTGGCCACCGAAGTCGGGATCACCGACGTCCACGCGGGCCTGCTACCGCAGGACAAGGTCGAGGCAGTGAACGCGTTGCAGCGCGGCGGGCAGAACGTGCTCCTGGTGGGCGATGGCGTGAACGACGCACCCGCGCTGGCCGCCGCACACGTCGGAATGGCCATGGGCCGGGCGGGCTCCGACCTCGCACTGCAAACCGCCGACGCGGTCATCGCCGGTGATGAGCTGACCGCCGTACCGGCCGTCATCGCCCTCTCCCGCCGAGCCCGCCGGATCGTGGTCGCCAACCTGGCGATCGCCGCGACCTTCATCACCGTGCTGGTCGCCTGGGACCTGCTCGGCCACCTCCCCCTGCCACTCGGCGTGGCCGGGCACGAAGGCTCCACCATCATCGTCGGCCTCAACGGACTACGGCTACTACGTCCCGCCGCCTGGCACAGGGCGGCGCTCACTCGTCGAGGGGCACCGCAGTGATGCGCACGGCCCGGCTCACCGATCCCCCATGCCCACTCAATCTGACCCGCGGTAAACCGGGTGACGAGAAAGGAAATGTAATCATCGCCGTACTGGCCCTGGTCTTCTATCTGCTGTGGCTCATCCTGGCCTTCGGGTTCCGCACCCTGATGATGTTGCGGTCGGGCGTTTTGTTCCAGGCATCGGCACCTGGTGACGACCTCGTTCTGAGCGCTGCGCACCCGTTGCCGTCACCCTCCTGAGCACGAGCGCAAAGCCGGAGACCACCGCATGTGCATGATGCCGCATCTGAACTCTCCCTCGACCTCCACCATGCCATCGTCCGCCGAACCCTGACCGCATGCACAGACCCACGTACCCAATATATGAAGAAGTGAGCATGCGTTTAAACATCTTGTAATGAGTCAATCACTGTGTGTGAGCATCCGGCCGGGAAACCTCGGCCGTCTCGCCGGACATCGAACCGGCGGCGAGCTCAGACCGAAGGGAGAAGCGCAGTGACACCCATCACGAGAGCCGCAGCCGTCCTGGCCGCGTCCACCGTCGCAGGTGGGTTGCTGGCTGCCGGGTCACCTTCCCAGGCCGCCACCCGCCCCACCCTCCCGGCCTGGTCCTGCAGTTACCAGGTCGCGCAGGTGCCGACCGGCACCGCCCTCGACGTCCTCTCCGGTCCAGGGATCGGGAACCGGGCGGTCGGCAGCCTGGGCTCGACCGGCCGCCGGATCCCCGGCGCGTGCCGGTCCACGCATGGCTGGAGGCAGGTCAAGGCACCCAACGGCAGAACCGGTTGGGTTCTGGCCAAGAACCTGCGCCCGGTGCGCAGTTCCCACCACCGGGCCCTGCGATGCGCCTACCAGGTCACGCGAGTGCGGCCCGGCAGCCATCTGCGCGTTCGCACCGGTCCGGGAACCGGTTACCGGATCATCGGCCGACTCCACAAGAGCGACGGGCGCGCCGCCGGCGCATGCCGGTCCGCGCACGGTTGGAGACAGGTCAAGGCACCCAACGGCAGGACCGGATGGTCCTCGACCCGCTACCTGCGCGGCATTCCAGGTAACGGCCCCGCCAGATAGCCATAGATGGCACGCCACCCCCGACCCCCGGCGCCCCTTGGCCGCCGGGGGCGGGAAACAACTCGAAGGAACGACGCGCCGACGGCTCACCGGTTGACGTCCACGCCGTCTGATTCATTCGCGAGTTGAAGGTTCGCCGCATGGGTCCCCGCAGTCAGCTGCTGCTATCTCAGAAAAGTCTCAATTAGCACTTCAATGAAATACTTGAAGCCATGGAATCCGCGCAACAACTCCAGCCCACGGCCTCGATGGCCGCTAAAGGGATTCGTCCCATGACACAGGACGACATCATCGCGTTCGTGATCGGCCTGCCGGGCGTCGTTGCAGTCACCGCAAGCGAAGCGAGCGGCGCGCCAGAAATATCCTGGGGCGACTCGTTCTTCTTCTACGACCCGGACGGCGATGCGGCCACCGACCGCCGGATGCCTTTCGCCACGATCGTCACCAAGGACTACGACGGGTTCGACACCGCCTCGAACCTGAACCGTCCCGGCGTGTTCCGCTTGAACATCGCTGTCGGCCGCACCGCATTCGAAGAGCTGATAGGCCACCCGCCCCGCGCACACGCCGCCCGGTCCGCGCGCTTCGACTACACCGCCCTCGACCAGTTGGTCCCGCACCCGGCCTACGCGACCCAAGCCTGGGTGGCGATCCTCAACCCCGGGGAGACGACCGCCGCACTGGCATGTTCAATGCTCACCGACGCCCACGCCCTGGCGGTCCAACGACACCGCCGCCGCACCTGAGCGCATAGGGCGGCAGCGGGAACTGGACCTGTTGGCAGTTCCGATTTCTCCTATACCGGGGCGGGTCCGCGCCGTCCATCGCGCGATGACGGTGCTACTTGGGAGCACGACCTCGCGATCACCTATCGCAGGATTGGCTGAGCTGCCGATGGGCGGCGATGCCGACCTCATCGCTCACCTGGCCTCGCCGACGCGCGGCGCCGGGACACTCGGCGTCCTGGACACGTGGTAGCGGTCGAGCGCGTGAGTGATCCGCAGGGCCACGGGGCTGGTCGGCGGCATGCCGCCCGCCTCGCACCGGACAATGGCCGTCTCACTGGTGCCGGCAGCGTCGGCCAGCGCTCGGGTGCTCCAGCGCTGCTTCTCCCGTGCTGTCCGTACGGTTCGCCCGAACTCGTACGATTGCCTCGCGTCCTCGAAGACCTCCGCGGCCGAGGGACCGGTCATCCGCTCATCGCAGAGCTCCGGCCAGCGCACGTGGTCGTCCGGACGGTGCGACGTGCAGTGCCGCAACGCCTCGCTGGCGCGGTCTACCTCGTAGCGCCTCTGCACGTGACCGTCTCGGAACACCGTCAGGAGCACCATCCGATGGTCGGGTCCGAACCAGTAGGTGATCCCGGCCGGTTCCAGCCCGGCGAAGAAGCGCAGCGCGTGCAGCCTGCTGAACTTGCCGGCGAGTTGCGTCGTGTGCGGCCTGGACAGCAATGCGCCCTGGATCGACAGCACGTTGATGAAGAACGCCGCTGTCGCGAAAGAGGCTGTGGGGAGCTGGTAGAGCCAGTCGAGGACCTCGGCCTCGACCTCGACCCGTCGCGTGCTCATGACGCCTGATGGTATGACTCGTCAGCATCTGCGTAACTACCCCAGTACGTGATATGCGCGCTACTCGTTGTGATGAATGTGGACCTGTGCCGGATCGGTCGGCAGGTCATGCAGCGCGGCTGCGACACCGCTCCCCTGCCGGCTGTGGCGGCAGGTGGTAAGAAATCGCCGACCGCCACGAGGCGGCTTTACGAGCCGGTGACGGCGCTGAAGGGAGTGGGGTCGAAGTACTCGGTCAGGAGGCGGAGCGTGCCGTCGTCGTTGAATTCGAACAGGCCGATGAGGTCGTTGTCGTAGGTGCTGCCGTCGGTGAGGTCGGCGTGGGTGTGCCAGCGGGCGAGGACCCGGGTGGGGTCGTGGAGGGCTTCGACTCGGAGGTCGTGGATGGTGAGCTTGGCGTAGCCGGTGAACAGTTTCCGATAGACGCTCTCCAGTTGGGCGCGGCCGGTGACCAGCCTCGGGAACCCCTCAGGAGCGTACGGGATGGCCTGTGCGCCGTCGTCGGCCCACAACGTGATCCAGACTTCGAAGTCCTGTTCCTGCTGAAGGCGGAAGTAGGTCTGCACGGCGGTCACGTTGCGGGTCCGGGTGTCCTCGGCGGGGTTCGCGAAGATCTCCTTGTTGCCGGACTCGAAGATCTGCCGGTACTCGCAGGCGGTGATCTGCCAACCGTTGGTGGTGCGGGTCAGACGGTCATCATAGAAGCCGTGGGTCGTGTAGGTGTTCTCTCCGGTGACCGTACCGGCCGCGACGTGCAGTGCCTGAACGTGGGAGCGGCAGCGCGCCCGATCGCCGTCGATCTGGATGTCGTGGTTGGTGACGGCGTGAGAGGTGGCGGCGAAGCCGTCCCAGATCCGGCGCCAGCGGTCGATCACGTCGTCGGCCGCGACGGTGTCGCTGCCCGGCCCGGAGTCGTGGTGCAGGTCGATGGTGTCGGTGAACGCCGCCCGACAGGTGATCCAGTCCCGGTGATCGGCTGCGGTGGCGACCTGGTTGACCACGTCGATGATGGCCAGCCGGTCGGCGAGTCCGGTGATGGTGATCATCGTGTCTCCTCAGCTTTCAAAGTGCTCGTCGGCTTCGGAGATCAGCCTGCCGCCGAGGGCGCCTTGCCGGCTTGGACGTGAGCGTGCAGCCGGTTTGAACGATTCCGCGAGAGCGGCGGCCGGGACAGGTTCGGTCAGGCGGCGCGCAACTCGCTGGGCGTGAGGTCGAACATCCGGCGCATGCTGCGGGTCAGATGCGAGTGGTCGGCGAATCCGGTGGCGGCGGCGATCTCGGCCACCGGCCGGTCGGTGGCCAGCAGCAGACGGCGCGCCTCCTCCAACCGTAGGAACGTCAGGCGCCGGTGCGGGGTGTCGCCGGTGGCCTCGCGGAAACAGCGGGCGAAGTGGTCCGGGCTGTAACCGACGGTGTCGGCGAGTTCGACCACCGACACCCCCTCGGCCAGCCGTGACTTCATCAGCTCCATCACCAGTTGGATCTGCCGATCGGCGAGCGGCCCGGTCGGTTCACGGACCGGGCCGGCAGCAGCGAAGTCCTGACACAACAGTGTGGCGACCGCCAAGGCGAGGGTGTCCAACAGCGGGCGGCCGTGCCGGCCGCCCTGGCGCGCCTCAGCGGAGACCGCGGTCATCAACGCGGCCAGTTGCGGGTTCGTCTCCCCGATCACGCCGCGCAACTCGAGGTCCCCCTGACCGGTCAGGCGCGTAAGCCGCGCGTGCTCCAGGGTCAGATTCAAAAAGTGCGAACGCGCCTGGATCTTGTGGGTGATCGGTTCGCCCGCAGGGTTCACCCAGACCGAGCCCGGGGGCATAGTGGCCGTCTGGGTCCGGCCGTGCTCGACCCGTTCGAAGGCCAACGGCTCGGTATCCAGGTTCACCGCGATCATGTGCTGTTCGACGACCAGATCCTGGACGTCCCAGCCCGGCATCCGGCCGCCCTCGACCGCTATTCCACGCCAGCCCAGTCCGCTGCTGGTCACCTCCAGCGACGCTCGGTCATGCGCCGCGACCAGTGCCCGGTCCGCGCCGCCGCGGAACTCGATCGCACTGCGCGGTGTCAGGAGGGGCTGAGAGGTAGACGGAAACGACGCCACGCTCCCATGCTGCCAAACCGACCGGGCGACTCATCACAGGCCGGGCTCCACCGCCGAGACGTGACATCCCGGCCGCGACACTCTGGGCACGGCTCCTTGCTCGCTGGTACCTGGACGTAGCGGCACGGGTGGTGGCGCGCTGGGCGCGAGCCAGGGGCCGGGTACACGCCGGTGACGCCGAGCGGGTGTGGTCCGGGAGTCCGGCATTCGACCATTGACCTCAACTCTGGTCGAGGTTGAAGGATGGGGGCGCAAGGGTTTGCCCCGCATCTGACTGTGAGGAGCGTGTCGGTGAGCGCGGATTCCGGCTTCTACTCGATCATCGATTACACCGTGGACGGCCCCGACACCCAGCGGGAGCTGGTGGAGGCCTTCGCGGAGATTCAGGAACGCTGGGTGCGGTTCTATCCGGGCTACCGGTCTGCCCGCTTCCACGTGAGCGTCGACGGCACCCGCGTCTACAACATCGTGCACTGGGCCGGCGAGGCCGACTACCGCCATTTCGAGGCGACATCCGGCACCCAGGGCCGGATGGCCGCGATCGGCCACGCACTGGAGGGCATGTCAGGCAATGCCGAACCGCGGATGAGCGGCGACCCCCGATACGTGGTGGTGCGCGAGGTGGGGCCCGGCCCCCAGCGGACCGACTCCTGAAGCCGCGCCATGCCAGAGAATGATCCGGTGGCGGGTGGTGGGGTGATCAGGCGGCTGCCCGCATTGATCTGATCCGGCGCCTCGGCGCTGCAGAGGGCCTGAAGCTCAACCTGCACAAGGCTCGGCCGGTCAACACTTTCGACGCCCACCGGCTCCTCCACCTCGCCGCCGCCTGCGGCCGAGCCGACCAGATGCTGGAACACCTGCTCGGTGCCTACCACACCGACGGATCCGACATTGCCGACCCGTATGTGCTGCAACGCCTGGGAGCCGAGGCCGGTCTCGACACCGGCGACGTCGGCGCCCTGCTGTCCGGGGACGCCTACGCCGGCGCCGTCCGGGCCGACGGGGAACACGCCGTTGAGGACGGCGTCACCGGCGTCCCCGCACTGGTCGGCACCCGGCCTCCGGTGTCGGCCGTCCAGCCACCCGCAGAGCTGACCCGGCTGCTGGAGCGCAGCATTACCGACCGGCCCGGCTGATGCCGCCCGGCACCGGGACGACGTGCAGTCGCGCTGCGGTTCCTGCTCATGGCTTGAGTGCGAGTCCTCCGTACATCAGCTTCTGGCCGATGGTGAGCTCGTCGGGGACGGGGCCGTCAGGTCGCCAGTTCGGGAGCGGGACCACGCCGGGTTCGAGGAGCTGGAGGCCACTGAAATAAGCGTGGATCTCTTCTTCGGTCCGGAAGCGGCCGGTTCCGAGGAGTGCGAGGAACTTCTCTTCGGCGTCGCGGGCGTCCTGGCTGGAGGCGCAGAAGTGGGTGACGAACAGATGGCTGCCGGAGGGGACGGCGTTCATGAACATGTCGACGATGCGCTGGGGGCCTTCGTCGTCGTGCAGGTGGTGCAGGATGCCCACCAGCATGATCGCGACCGGTTGAGTAAAATCGATCAGGTTTCTGACCTCTGGGTCGCCGAGAATGCTCTCTGGTTCCCGGACGTCGGCGGTCACCACCGTCGTCCGGTCGTTCTCGACGAGCAGGGCACGGCCGTGGGCCAGCACCATCGGGTCGTTGTCGACGTAGACGATGCGTGACTCCTTGGCCACCTCCTGGGCCACATGATGGGTGTTGCGCACTGTGGGCAGACCCGAACCGAGATCGAGGAACTGCCGGATTCCCTGGTCGGCGAGGAACCGCACTCCTCGGCCGAGGATCTGGCGATTGTAGGTGGCCACGTCATAGATCTCGGGCACGACCTTGACGATCTCACCGACGAAGGCGCGGTCGACCGCGAAGTTGTCCTTGCCGTTCAGCACGACGTCATAGGCCCGGGCAATGCTCGGCTTGGTGATGTCGACCCCTTTGGCCGCCCATTCCGCCTGCTGCTCGTTCACCAAAGTCTCCGTCCAGGGATGCTTACGACGCATTAATCGCTGTAGATGATCATAAGTGCCCGCCCTAGGGGAATACGGCCGATTCGCCGTTTGGGTGCGATGCGTGAGGATCTGAGCGCCCGCTCAGCCCCTACGGGTTCGGTCAACTCGAGCCTGACCCGCTGCACTCGTCTCAGCGATCCGGCGGCGGTTCGGCTGCGTGATCCCCGCCCTGGAGACATCGGCGTTGACGGACTCGCACACCTGGCCGAACTCATACACGTACAACTCGCTCAAGACTGACCGACCCCGGTTCGGCCTCTTTCCTTCTGAGACGCGTACCGACCGGCGGTCTCAACGCCGGAGGAGGACTTCCTGGGCCACCGAGGCGACCAGCGTCCCTTCGACATCCCGCATCGAGCCCTGGGCCAGGCCGCGGACGCCGATGTGGGCGACCGGACTCATGGTGTACAGAAGCCACTGGTCGACCCGGGCTTGCCGGTGGAACCAGATCGAGTGGTCGAGACTCACCCTCAGGCCGTAGGACACATCCGATTCCGGTGAGCGGGCGGCGCGCACGACGGCGATGTCCGACAGGTAGGTGAGCAGGCACGCATGGAGGTCCGGCTCGATGTCGACGGGCACCGGCACCCGTACCCAGAAGGGATGGGAGATCGGGAAGCCCTCGGGATCAGGGGTGACGACGGGACGGATCTCGAATGCCTGGCCATCTCCGAACAGCCTGGAGAGCCGCACGGGCCGCAGGTCCTCAGGTGGCGGCACGGACAGCGGCGCGACCGCCTGCCAGTCCTCCCCCGGTTCGGGGTCGTGGAAGGATGCGATCATTTCGAATATCGGCTTGCCCTCCTGGACGGCCGTCACGGAGCGGGTGGAGAACGTGCGCCCGTCGCGCGTCCTGGCGACCTCGAAACGCAGAGGTTCCTCCGGTCGTCCGGGACGGATGAAGTAGGAGTGCAGGGAATGCACGTTTCTGGACCTGCCGACGGTGAGGCCCGCGGCGCGCAGGGACTGTGCCGCCACCTGGCCACCGAAGGTCCGTCCCCTCCCGACCCCGGGAAAGAGGGCCTCGAACAGATCGCTGTCCAACTGCTCCAGCTCCAGCGCCTTCTGAAACGATGATGCGTCGGTCACGATGCCTCTCTTCCAGACGGGGCGTCAGATTCGGCGGGGGCCGTCCTGCCGGTAAGGAGCGCGGCAGCCGTGCCTGCAGTTCGCGGGTCTGCCATCGACCGCGGCCTCGTCACCTGTCTCGCCGGTCGGAGACGATTTCGTCCCGACCGGACGCGAACTCGGACCGGCCCGGGCGTCCGGGGTCAGCCGATGCGGACTGGGAGCGTGCGTGGTCCTCGGACCTGACCTGCGGCCCATGTCACCGCCGAGGGGTCGTCCAGCGTGAAGGCGGGGATCCGCTCCAACCAGACTTCGAGGGCGACCCGAAGCTCCATGCGTGCGAGGTGGGAACCCACGCAGCGGTGGATGCCGAGGCCGAACGCGGCGTGCCGGTTGACCTCGCGATCGATGACGACCTCACTGGCCCGGTCGAACTGCGCGGCGTCACGGTTGGCCGCAGGGAACGACAGCAGGATCCAGTCGTCGGCCTTCATGTCCACGCCGTTCCAGTGCATGTCCTCCTTCACCAGTCTTGCCATCGTGACCGGCGCGTAGGCCCGGAGGAGCTCCTCCATCGCGGCCGGCAGCAACTCGGGCTCGGCCACGAGGCGCTCACGATCGTCGGGCGTCTTCGCCAAGTGCCACAACGAGGCGCCGATCGCGCTCCACGTCGTGTCGATGCCGGCGATGAGCAGCAGGGCCATCGTGCCGGAAACGTGGGACGGGTCGAGCTTGTGCCCGTTGAGCTCGGCGTTGATGAGGTAGGTCGTGAGGTCGTCGCGCGGGTTGTCGATGTGGTCGTGGATCTGCGTGAGCAGGTAGTCGAACAGGTCTTCCATCCGCGCGATGCGCTCTTCGGGTGGCAGGTTGACGCCTTCGAGCGCGTTCTCGACGAAGTCACGGAACCGCGGTCCGTCCTCCGGGGGGAAGCCCAGCATGTCGGCGATGACCCGCATCGGGATGTGCTGGGCGTAGTCGTGGGCGGCGTCGACGACGTCCCGTCCCTCGAACGCGTCGATGAGCGAGTGGCAGAACGCCCTGGTCGCCGTCTCCAGCCTCGCGACCACGGACTTGGTGAACGCCGGGAGCAGCAGCTTGCGCGCGCCGTGGTGGAACGGCGGGTCGGACGAGATCGGCGGCACGGCGCCCATCGGCGCCAGCTCGCGTGGCGGGCGGAAGTTGCTCGCGATGATCGCCCGCGAGGAGAAGCGTTCGGTGTCGTAGGCGATGGCCGCGACGTCCTCGTAGCGCGTCGGCAGCCAAGCGCCGCCGAACCGCTCGGTGTGCGCGATCGGGCAGCGCTGCCGCAGGTCGTCCTGGAGGGGGTAGGGATCGGCGGCCCATTCCGGCTCGAGGTGGGAGAAGTCGGTCGCCCAGTCCGACACCGGGCCGGTGATGATCTCGTTGCGCGTGCCGAGGGGACGACCTTCGCGCATCTCCTGGAAGTCCTCGGCGAAGCGGTCGTCGGCGGTCATGTCACGCCTCCTTGAGAACGTTGATCGCACGTTCGGGACAGTTGGACGCCGCCAGCAGCGCGTCGTGTTCCTTGCCCGACGGCACGACGCCGTCGCCGTCGCCGTCGCCGAGGACCGTCCCGTAGCCCTCGTCGTCCTCGCCGAACAGGTCGGGGACGAGGTCGTAGCAGCGGCCATGCCCCTGGCAACGCCCAGAGTCGATCTGCACTTTCACTGCGTTTCTCCCATCTGTGCCGTGGAGTCGGTGGGGGCCAGGGCACCCACGACGCGGGTCAGCAAGGCGGCCCACTCCTCGCCGCCGACCCCATGCAGGTCCGGCGGGACGAGCGCGCTTCCCATCGCCAGCAGAAGGCAGAAGTGGGCGAAAGCGTTCGGCGACAGCGCTGGGTCGAGCTCGCCCCCGGCCTGGGCGACATCCACCAGCCCGACGAGCCAATCGGCGCGTTCTCCCACGTAGTCGCGCATCAGCCGGGCCACGTCCTCGTGGCGCCGGGCGGCGACCAGCGCCTCGACGATGAGATGGCCGCGGGCGTCGCGGCGGCGGGGAAGCGACCGGCCGATCACGAGCAGCAGCTCGGCGATCGAGCGATCGGGATCGGCTGCGAACAGGTAGTCGGCGAGCAGCCGCCGCCCGTGCGCGCGCAGCGCGGCCACCAGCAGTTCCGCCTTCGAGCCGAAGTGCGCGTACAACGCACCATTGCTCACCCCCGCGGCCGCGGCGATGTCGGCGACGCGCGTGCCGTCGTACCCGCGCTCGGCGAAGACGTCCGCGGCCGCGCGCAGTAGCCGCTCTCGGGTCTCGGCGGCGGTGACGCCTGCGATGCGGCCCATGACGGAATTAAAAGACCGTTCATTTGATACGTCAAGGGTGGGCGTGGGCCCGGTGGAGAACGCCGATCCGGCCCATCGAGTCGGCTCGATGGGCCAGATCGGCTACTACTGAGATGCCGTCACCGGCGGCCCGTCCGACCAACCCGACCAGCGCCGGCCGCCCACGGTGACCACATGGGACGACCTCGGAGAACGCCGTGTTTGGACACCGGTTCACACGGTAGGACACATCAGGACAAAAGGGGCAAAAGGTTAGCGAGGTGTGTCCGATGATAGTCATGGCGATCTTGGGTCCGGTCGTCGTCCTCGCGCTGCTGATGGCCCTGCAACGGCTGGAGTCGGCGTTACTGCCCGATGGCGATGAGGAAGCCGCCCGCCACCCGGACGCCCCCGCCGCAACACCTGAGGCAGGTCCCTTCGAGTCGCCGTAAGAGGGGGCACGACCATGGATCACCGGATTTCATCACGACGGTCGATGAAGCCGCCGCGCACGCGCGGGCCTTACTCATGTGTCTCACGTCCGAATGAAGGCTGAAATGCTGATGCCTCTCAAGACATGAGCAAGATGTGAGCACCCAAGCAAGAACGTCGAGGTTCGAGGCGGTCTACACCGAGACCTATGAACAGATCCTCGGGTACGCCATGCGCCGCTGCCCGAGCCCAGAGGATGCGGCCGACGTCGTGGCCGAGACCTTCGCGACCGCCTGGCGGCGAATCGACGCCCTCCCGCACGGTGACGAGGCGAGGTTGTGGCTGTACGGCGTTGCCCGCAACACCCTCGCCAATCACCGCCGCGGCCAGGTGCGCAGACAGCAGAGGAGCGCCGAGCTGAACGTCGACATCGCCGAGCTCTACTCCCGCACGCCTGAGGGCGTTGCCGAACTGAACACCATCGCCAGAACGTTCCGCGAGCTGAGCGACGACGACCGCGAGCTGCTGTCGCTGGTCGCCTGGGAGGGCCTCGATAACGCCCAGATCGCCAAGGTCATGGGTGTGTCCCGCAACGCGGTGCGCATCAGGCTGCACCGCGCGCGCAAGCGCTTCTCCCAAGCCCTGGCCAGTGCCGGAGTGACAGCCCACCACTTTGCGATGGAGTCCGCATGAACGAGTTGCAGCAGATCGCCAGAGTGGATGACAAGGACCTCGCCGGCCAAGCGTCGGGCGCGGGAGCGCAGGCACTCCTCGCCGCCATCGTCGCCGAGGAGCCCGCTCCCGCCCCGCGGCGACGGCCCCTGAAGCGGATACTGCCGGCCGCCACGGCCACCGCAGCGCTCGCGGCCGCGGCCCTGATCGGCCCGAGCGTCGTCAACGGCAAGGGCACCGCCACCTCCTACGCCAGCTCGGCCATCGAGGTCTGGAAGGAAGGCGACCGGTGGAAGAGCCGGATCAAGGACCCGTTCGCCGACCCGGCGGAGTTCGAGAAGGCCTTCCGCGCCATCGGCGTCGACGTGACGCTCGAGCTCGAGCCCGCTTCCCCGCGGTTCGTGGGCCAGATCTTCGAGAGCGGTGCCGTCCTCAGGGGGAAGTCCGGCACCTCGTTCTTCACGGTCGACCAGGAGCCCGAAGGCTGCGCGCTCACGAGCCCGGGCTGCACCATGCTGCTGTCCTTCTCCACCAATACCGCCGGCCAGCACTTCAAGGTGGGCCGGCCGGCCAAGCCGAAAGAGGCCTACGAGGACAGCGCCCTGGCCACCACCAAGAGCGGCTCACTCGCCGGGTACCGGGTGGACGAGAAGACCGTGCGCGAGGTCGTACCGGAGATCGAGAAGCGCGGCCTGAAAGTCGTTTACCAGATCATCGATCCCAACCCCAACAGCTACGGCTTCACGATGGACCCGAAAAGGCAGAACACTCGCGTCGGCGACGACTGGGTCGTCTGGGAGGCACAGGAGGCGCAGCTCGGCGTGGTCCGGCTGCTCGTCACCGACAAGCGCTACGACAAGAACCCGGTCTACGGCGGCCCGCGCGACAAGGTCATCAAGGACTAGCTCCGCGGCCTGCTCGCCCGGCGGATCGCGGGGATCCAGCCGACGGCGTAGGACCGTGGCGCTCCAACGGTCACTCTCTCCGGGAGATGGGGCGGGGCCACGGCACCTGATGGCTCGTGTCAGCAGTGCGCAGGATCAGGTCCCGCCCCCATCGTGCCTTGCCGCCACCACCGCACCGGTCGGAACGCGCACCCGGTACGGGTCGGCCGCCCAAAGCCGACGCGCTTCGCATTGTCCGCGACTACGCCGCCTGACCCACCGGCGTCCGCGGTCAGCCGCCTCGAGGAACGCGGCGTAGCACTTTGCCTTTGATGTCAGCTGCCAGGTACGCGCCGCCGTATTCGTCGCTGAGGTACATCAGCATGACCGGTCGATCATTGGCGAAAGCCCATGCCGGGTCCACGACCAGGTAGCGATTGGTCGGCTTGGCAACGCCGAGCGTGCGCTCCGAATCCGGCTCCGGCCAGCGAGCAGACGACGCGCTTGCCCACATTGCCGGTCGCACCGGTCACCAGAACCCTGCTCACGGGCCGACCGTAGAACCTCAACTCTTGTTCAGGTCAATTCCGGCCGCACCGGAGCGCGCCTCCCCGCCCGCCACGGCTGCCGTACGCGCCGGCCGGGCGCCGGCCGCCGCGTCACCGTCGCAGGTTCTGCGGGCACCCCACCCACGGCTTGTCAGAACGCGACGCCGCAGCGCAGCAACACGTTCGCGCGAGGACGTGGTCGGTGTGGCCCAGCCGGGCGAACGCACCGGCGAGGGTGGCGTTCAGGATCCCGGCGCGCTTCACGGCTCCGCCACCTCTTCCAGCGTGGGATAGGAACCCTGTGCGCCTTCCCGTCGTACGGCCGCGGCGCCCACCCGGGCCGCGAAACGGGCCGCGGTCGCCAGGTCGTCGCCCACCGCGAGCCGCCACGAGAGCGCTCCGGTGAACGCGTCCCCGGCGCCGGTGGTGTCCACCGGCTCGGCCTTCGGGCTCGGCACCACTTCCACGTCGGTACCGTCGGCGACGACCGCGCCGTCCGCACCGAGGGTGATCACCACCGACCGCGGGCCGAGCGCCAGCAGCGCCCGGGCCCACCGAGGGCCGGGCTTCCCGCTCAGGTCCTGCGAGGAGCCGAGCAGGAAGGCCGCCTCATGCTCGTTGACGACGAGCGGGTCGCAGAGCGCGAGCAACTCGTCGGTCAACCGGTCGGGTGGTGAGAGGTTGAGCACCACCCGGGCACCGGCCTCGGCGGCGACCCGCGCCGCCGCCAGCACGGTAGGAATCGGGATCTCGAGCTGGAGCGAGACCACTGCGGCCGCCGTGAGCAGCGGGCGCGCCCCCGCGATGTCGGCCTCTGACAACCACCTGTTCGCGCCCGGCGAGACGATGATCGTGTTGTCACCGTCCGGGCCGATCGTGATCAACGCGACTCCGCTGGGACCGGGTGTGCTGATCACGCTCTCGACCTCGACGCCCTCGCGGCGGAGCGTCCCCCTCAGGAACTCCCCGTGCGTGTCGTCGCCGACCCGGCCGAGCATCGCGACGCGTCCCCCGAGCCGTGCGGCGGCGACCGCCTGGTTGGCGCCCTTGCCGCCCGGATGGGTCGCGAGATCCGAGCCGAGGACGGTCTCGCCGGGCGCCGGTCGCCGGTCGACGCGTACCACGAGGTCCGCGTTGACCGATCCGACCACGACGACGTCGTGGGGCTTCGCAGTCATGGCCGCCTTCAGAAGCTCGTGAGCTGGGCGATGTTCTCCTTCGTCGCGACCTTCACGGGCACGGCGATGGTCTTCTGGATGGTTTCGCCCTTCGCCGCCTTGATCGCGCTCTGGACGGCCAGCCGGCCGAGCAGCTTGGGCTGCTGGGCGATGGTGGCGCTGAGCATACCGTCCTGGATCGCCGCACGTTCTTCGCCGGGTTCTCGGGCTGCCCTCGAGGACGCCTTCGACACTCGGCCGGCGAGTGCGACCCCCCTTCTGCTCCTGGCGCGATCGGATTCGCGCATCCCGGCCCGGCAGGAATCCGCGGAGTGCCGGTGTGGCGTCGGCGGCGACCGGGACGGCGATATGGGCCAAGCCCGCGTATCCGTGGCACAGCGAGGTATCGGTGGTCGCCGCGAGCTGGACTGGGTCGGTCAGAGCGCAGGCCAGGGCGTCCCCGGCCATGGCCTGCCGATCAGTGTCGGCGGTGGCCAGGGCGGCGAGTTGCTGGGCTACGGCACCGCGCGGGCCAGGCCCGCGCGGTGCCGTAGCACCAGGACGGCCGCAGGGTGCCAACCAGATTCAGGCCGCCGGCGCGGACTTCCTCGCGGGTGACAAAGCTGATCAAGACGATGCGCCGGCTCATGATCGCCAACGTCCGCGCCCTGTGCGACCCCACGAAAGGCGGTCCGCTCACCGGACATGAGGAGAGGGTGAGCGCCTTCGAGCACGCCGGGCAGGCCCTGGCCCACCTGTCGCGCCACGGCCGGCTGACACCTCAGAACGGAACGGTCACCGGTGGCGGACCCGCGCTGTTTCGCCTGGTCCGGTTCTGGTCACGCCGATGGGCGACCGGAGCGGTCGGCGAGGCGCCCGGGCGGGAGCGCAAGGTTCAGGACGTGATGGTGCTGGAGGCCGTCGACACGGCCGCGCGGTCGAAGGCGGGGGTCTCGGTCGCCGATGTCGCCCATCAGCTGGGGATCGACCGTTCGGGCGCGAGCCGGTTCGTGGCGGACGCGATAGAGAGAGGCCACCTCCGGCGTGCGGCGTCGGACGAGGACGCGCGGCGCGCGGCGCTGACCGTCACCGCCGCCGGGTCGGATCTCCTCGCCGGTGCGCACGCGTGGCAGGAAGCGGCCTACGCGGCACGCTGCCGCAACTCCACGATCGAGGTGAAGTCCGGCTGGTCGAGGCACTGGCCGTCGGCTGGGCCGTGACCCCGACCCCGGCGGCGCCCCCCGGCAAGACGGTGTGAACCGGCCACCGCGTTCCGGGCCACGGGCGATACCTCCTGAGGAGATACGGCCGATATCGACGCCCGGACCACACAAAGGCTATCTATTGAACGAATTCCCATATATCCGATTCGGGCCACTAGAACGCACCTCTGCGATTTCACAAGAATGGCGTTCTGTTCATCCATCACGATGACACCCAGCCATTGATTCGATAA
>NZ_JABVEC010000056.1 GCF_014323705.1 Actinomadura alba | reverse complement strand
GCCCCGTGACCTGACGGCCTCCGGGCCCGGGACGGGTTCTTCCCGCCCCGGGCCCGGTCGCTCTCGCAGATGTCCGCGGTACAGCCTTCGCTAAAGATCCAGCGCGTCCTGCTTCACGCGGGTCAGCAGGTCGGCGAAGCTCTCGGCCGAGATGCGAAGGGTGCCCGGCGTCGGGGGCCTTGCTGTCCCGAATTCCGATGGCGCCGGTGATACCCCGACCCGTGAGCACGCGCGTCGTGCTCGCCACTCAAGGCTCGGCTAAGCAGCTGTCCGGAAAACGCGAGGCGCATCACGATATTCGGGCCCAGCCGCGAGTCAGTCCAGAATCCGCTCCGGGCTGGTGCCGGGCCGCCCAGAGGCCGCGTCTCCGTGGGCGGCGTCGCTGCGCTCGTGGCGACGGGCGACGGTCAGGTAGATCGCGCCGATCCCGACACCGACGGCGGCCGAGAGTGCGACGAGCCAGTTGTCGTACCACGGTGCGTCCGGCGTTCGGGGCCAGGCCATGTTGATCATTGCGAGCACGCCGTAGGCCAGGGCGATCACGTTGACGGCCATCCCCCACCGGCCGAGGTTGAACGGGCCGCTCGGGACCCAGCCCTTGAGGCGGGCCCGGAGCGCCGCGAACGTGACCATGTGAAAGCCGAGGTAGATGCCCAGCGTGGCGAACGAGATGATCGAGGTCAGGGCCTTCGTCGAGAAGATCGACCCGAGCACGATCACTGCCGGCACCGCTGCGCCGACCAGCATCGTGTAGGGGGGCACGTGCCGCGTCTCGTCGAACTTCCGCAGCAGGTGCGAACCCATGATCATGTCGTCGCGGGCGTAGGCGTACATGAGGCGGCTGGCGGCGGCCATCAGGCTCAATGTGCAGGAGAGGAACGAGAGCATCACGACGATCAGGACGACCTTGGTTCCTTCCTCACCGAAGGCTGCGTGCAGCACGCTGGTGACCGGATCGGGGTCCTGCCCGCCGATGACGGCGGCGTAGTCGCTGACGGCCAACAGCAGCGACAAGCAGACGAAGATCGCCGCCGCGCCGCCGACGTAGATCGTCATGCGCATGGCCTTGGGGATCCGTCGAGTGGGGTCGGGAACCTCTTCCGCGACGTCGCCGCAGGCCTCGAAGCCGTAGTACTGGAAGATGCCGATGAGGGCGGCGGCCGTGAACGCCGCGAAATAGCCGCCGTCGCCGCCGGCGCCCTCGGTGCTGAAGACGGCGCCCAGACCGTGGTGCCGCTCGGTGAGCAGCAGCCACGAGCCGACCGCCAGGGCCCCGAGGAGCTCGGCGGTGAAGCCGATCATCGCGGCGTAGGCCAGCCACTTCGTGCCCATCATGTTGATGGCCAGCGCGATGCCGAGCAGGATCAGCGCGCAGGTGATCGTGGACGCGGTGCCAGGGGCGAAGCTCAGCAGCTGCGCCAGGTATGGGCCGGAGCCGTAGACGACGGCCGCGATCGTTGTCAGCAGGGCGACCAGGTAGACCCAGCCCGTCATCCACGCCCACTTGCGTCCCCAGAGCCTGCGCGCCCAGGGGTAGACGCCACCTGCCACGGGGTACTGGGAGACGACCTCGCCGAAGACGAGGGCCACGAGCAGCTGGCCGAGCCCGACGATGACCAGCCACCAGATCATGGCCGGCCCCCCGGCCATGAGTCCGAAGGCGAACAGGGTGTAGATGCCGACGACCGGCGAGAGGTAGGTGAAGCCGAGGGCGAAGTTGGCCCAGGGGCTCATCTCACGGCGGAACTTCGACTCGTAGCCGAGCGAGGAGAGGTGCTCGGCGTCGCGGTCGCGGGCGGCCTCACCTGTCATCGCTGCCCTCCGGCGGGCTGCTCGGTCTCGATCTCTGCGAGGAGCTCGGAGCCGGTGACCACGCGCTCCGCGAAGTGACGGTGCATCCAGTCGAGGTGGTCGTGGCGGCTGTTCATGATCCGCAGGCTGTCCCAGTTGGGGAACTCCTGCTGCAGCACCCAGCGCTCCATGAGCCGGGG
The DNA here is from genome assembly GCF_014323705.1 of Actinomadura alba. GTDB lineage: Bacteria > Actinomycetota > Actinomycetes > Streptosporangiales > Streptosporangiaceae > Actinomadura_C > Actinomadura_C alba. Next base: position 30,013 of record NZ_JABVEC010000056.1, on the reverse strand, counting down.
GTCGACCTCGAAGACGTGCTCGAAGGTCGTGATCGCGACGTCTGTGACCCGCTCCGCCGGGGGCGGGGAGTGCTGCTCGGCGTAGCGGTAACCCACCGTCCCGCTGTTGGACGTGGTGGTGGTGTCCGGTACCTGCTGGTCGCTCATGGGCGGATTCCTGAGTCGTACGCCCGGTCAAGGTGGTACTTGCCGGGGTTCATGATGTTGTTGGGGTCGAGGGACCGCTTGACGTCGAGCATCAGGTCGAAGCCCCGGCCGAGCTCGTCGGGCACCAGGTCCACCTCTCCCTCGCGGCAGGAGCCGTGGCACGCGCTGATCGAACCCTGGTGGGCCAGTGCCACCGCGGCGATGTCCCGCTTCGCGTTCACCCACAGCTCCCAGGCGCGGTCGTCGAGCTGCTGCTCCCAGATCCCCACGTCGATCTCGGTGAGGTAGTCCACTCCGGTGTCGGCCGAGGTGTAGGCGAACATGCCCCAGTCGTCGAAGACGTCGGTCCGGCGCCGCAGGTCCGCGACGATCTCGTGCCAGGCCTTGGTCACGGCGGGCAGGTTCGTGTAGTTGATGGCCGCGTCCTCGCAGTGCCAGCTCATCGGCACGACCTGACCTGCCTTGGTCCGGCCGTGCAGGGGCGTGGCGTAGCGGTCGTGCCGGGCGGCCCAGTCGCCCTCGGAGATCTCGTCGCCGAGGTAGCGGGCGCCGTGCTCCCTGGCGATCCGGAAGAGGCGGCGCCCGGCGGGCCTGACCTCGTCCTCATACCCGTACATCACGGCACAGACGAGGGCACGCACGTCACCGGGCTGGGGAATGTAGGCCTCATCGTCGCGGCGAAGGTAGGCGACCTTGTACTCGTCGAAGAGCACGGCACCGGCGAAGGTGGCCACGCCGGCACGGGCGAGGGCGCCGACGCACCGATAGGCGTCGTCATAGTTGTCGAACGCCCAGAACGGCGAAAGCTCGGCCTCGGGCTTCGGGTAGAGCTTCAGGGTCGCCTCGGTCGCGATGCCGAGCGTGCCCTGGTGCCCCATGAGCAGGTGCTTGAGCTGGTATCCGCTGGAGGACTTGCTGATCTTGTGTCCGATGCCGTCGCCCACGTGGATGACCTCGCCGGTGGGCAGCACGTGGTCGAAGCTCAGCACGAGGTCGCGGGTGTGGCCGTAGCGGGCGCCGATGAGCGACCAGCCGCTGGTGCCGATCCGTCCGCCCACCAGCGAACACGGGTAGGACGCGGGGTCGTCGGGGTAGAACAGGCCGTGCTTCCCGAGCTGCTCGTTCAGCTTGAGCATGTTGATGCCGGTGCCGACCGTGACCGTGCGGTTCTCGAGGTCGAGCTCCTTGACCTGGTTCATCCGCTTCACGTCGAGGAGGATGCCGCCGCGCAGCGGGACCGCCCCGTCGGTGAGTCCCGTCCCGCCGTCACGGGGCACCACCGGCACCCGAAGGTCGTTGGCGATCCGCACGACGGCGGCGACCTCCGCTGTGCTCACCGGGAGGACGGCCAGGTCGGGCAGCCGCTCGGCCCACCGGTGAACGGGGAACGGTGCCGGCACGCGGGCCCGGTTGAGGCGGTCGGCCTTCGAGGTGAGGATCTGGTCGTCGCGAAGGACGGTGCGCAGCGCGGCAACGACCTCGTCGATCCGTTCGGCCTGAATGGTCATCGCGACCTTCCCCTCCTGTCACCGATCTCGCCGCGACTGCCGCCGACGGTGATGCCGAGCGACTCTGCGAGCAGTTCGTGGATGTCGACGACGTCGATGTCGGTGTCGTCACCGGCCTTGCTCAACGGACGCTCCGACCACGGGCAGGCGCTCACGAGGGTGTCGACCTCAAGCGCCGATGCCTGGTCGAGCCGGTTGGCGCTGATGGCGGCGGTCAACTCGGGCTTCTCGACAGGTAGCCCCCCGCCGCCGCCCGAGCAGTACGACCACTGGGTCACCCGGTCGACGTCGCGGAAGTCCAGGCCCGGGATGGCCCGCAGGATCTCGCGGGGCTCCTTCCAGATGCCCTTGCGCTTGTTGAGGCGGCAGGGGTCGTGGTAGGTGATCGTCCGCTCGACCGGCACCGACGGCGTGATCCGCCCACCCCGGATCAGCTCGGCCAGCAACTCCACGACGAGAACGATCTCGATGTCATAGTCCGCTCCGAAGTACTTGGGGTAGTCCTCGGTGAACGTGATGTAGTCGTGCGGGTCCAGGACCAGGACCCGCTTGGTGCCGGTCGAACGCCAGTTGTCCAGATTGTGCTGGGCGAAGCGCTTGGCCTGCTCGACGTAGCCCATCTCGGCGGCCGGCCCGCCGCAACACCATTGCTCGCCCATTAGGCCGAACTCGTAGCCGGCCAGCCGCAGGACCTGGGCGACTGCGCGGGGCACGGACGTGCGGTAGAAGGCGGCCTCGCAGTCGACGAAGAGCACCGTCTCGCCACCGACCGGCAGGTCCAGGCCGTCGGCCCAGTCGCGCACACGCTCCTGGCTGACCGGCGTCTGCCCGAGTACCGGCTCGTGGGTGCGCTCGTTCGTGCGCTCATTCCACAGCTTCCACTGCGGTTGATGTACGGCGCTCTCCACCGCGAAGGCGCGGACCGCCTTCACCACGTCGACCGTGCGGGTGCGGAACTTGTAGAAGTCACCGGTGAACAGCGTGTTGGGACACCGGAGTTCGCACGCGCCGCACTGGGTGCAGTTGACGTAGTCGGCGGCGACGTCGGCGACCTCGAGTTCGCCCCTCTCCATCGCCACCACGTTGGCGTGGAACGCAGTGGGCGTCCACGACTCGTTGCGGGTGACCTGCATGACCGGGCATACCTCGCGGCAGAACTTGTGCCCTGACGAGAAGCAGTTGTACGAGGCGTTGCGCCATTGCTCGGCGAACTCCTGGCTCGGTGAGGACCCATCGGCAAGCTCGAACGGCCGTGCGATCTCGTCCGGCATCGAGGCGAGGTCGTCGGCGTTGTCCCGCATGCCCGGGGTGAACGGGCCGGAGAGCGAGTCCGGCCGGATGGGCGGTTCGTGGGGCTGAGTCATGCCTGGCCTCCTGCGCCGGGGAGAGTGATGGGCATCACGCACTGGGCAGGAAACATATAGGTCTAGATGTATTCTCTCAAGGGGGGGGTCAGTGGAACGAGGAGAGGGAAACGTGGTCGGGATGCTGTCCGATGCTGCCCGTCGTGTCGTCTTTGCCCCCCTCGACGACAGCTGGGGTCGAGGGGAGGCGGTCGCCCGGCGACTGGCCGGCGCAATAGCAATGGGCCTCATCGGCGATGGCGAGCAACTGCCGTCGGAGCAGGAGCTCGCGCTGTCGATGAACGTCTCGACGATAACGCTGCGCGACGCACTCTCCGACCTGCGCGCCAAGGGCCTTGTCGAGACCCGGCGCGGCCGCACCGGGGGCAGCTTCGTCAGGGCCAGCCCGGTTGCGTTGGCCGAGTTGTCCCGGCAGCGGCTGGCCGAGGTCGGCGTATCCGAACTGCGGGACCTCGGCGATGTGCACATGGCGGTGGCGGGTACCGCCGCACAGCTTGCGGCGCAGCGCGCCTCCGCGACCGAGATCGTGCGACTCCGCTCGCTCGCGGTCAAGGTGGGGGAGTTACAGGACGAGGCGGAGTTGCACCGGATCGACGGCAGGTTCTTCATCGAAGTCGCGGCCGCGGCCCAGTCGGTGCGGCTCACCAAGCAGGAGATCGGTCTTCAAGCGGAGCTCGCTCCGTTGTCCTGGTGCTTGACGGGCGACGACCCGGCCCGGCGCTCGCGGCTCGCGGCCGACCGGGAAGCCGTAGCCGAGGCGATAGCCGGCCGGGACTCGCGCCTAGCGAGGGAGCTGACCGAGGTGCAGTTGGCCGAGGACACCCAGGTGCTGATCGCACAGCACATCGAGCTGACCCGCCGACGCCAGAGGGGGTGACGGGCCCATGATGGCTAGGAGTTCCCATCCACCGGAGGCAGCGCGTGTGATCGGAGAGGTCATCGAGCGGATCTTCGAGAGTGTGACCGAGGTTCGCGACCTCATGGTGGAGTGCCACGAAGCGGCGCGGGCAGAGGGTGCCGAGTTGACGGACACCACCCTGGGCCTGCTCGCGCCCGACATCCTCGAACTGCTCCAGCGCGAGGGTGAGCTGGCCGTCGGCATGGGCCTGATCGTCGAGCCAGGGCTCCTGCCCGGGCATCCGCTCCGACTCGAGTGGTGGCAGTTGGAGGCCGCCCGCGAGGAGCCGCAGCGCCTGGAGGTCGACCTGCACCCAGAGAGCCTGGGCTTCTACGATTACGCGGCCGCCAAGTGGTTCGCCGTCCCACGGCAGACGCGGGAGCGGCACATCGTCGGCCCCTACGTCGACGTGCACGGCACGGACCGCTACCTGCTGACCCTCACGGTGCCGGTCGAGGTGGACGGCCAGTTCCTCGGGGTCGCCGGCGCCGATGTGCCGATCACCCGGTTCGAGACGCTGGTCCTGCACCACCTCGGGGACTCTACGGGCGAGATCGTCGTCGTCAACAGTGAGGACCGGGTGGTTTTCTCAACCTCTGCTGAGTGGATCACCGGCTCACTCTTGAGCGGGCCCGCGGCCCGGGCGGCCGCCCGGGCTCACGCGCTTCCGCGCCTGCCTTGGCTCCTTCTGTCGTCATAACCGGTGGTGGACGGCTGGTCGATCCATGACCGCGCGGGCCGGAGGTCGCCCTCGTCCAGGACGGCCTCCGGCCCGGCGACGCCGCCGCGCCCGGGATGGATCATCTCGCGTCCAGGCGGCTTCGACATGCGTGGCGTGGACGTGCTCTGGCGGACTCAGATGTTGGAACTCTCTGAATACCTCCGTCATCGGCCCTTCTCGTTCGATGGCTGGTGCCGGGCGATTTGGGCAGGGGCAGCCTGGATGATGGTCCGCGCGAGTGTTCGGATCGTCGTGCTGAACCGTCCGTGGTCTCGGTACTGGGGTGGGGTGCATTCCCAGTCGTTCAGTGCGCTGGGGAGCGGGCTCATCTCTTTGGGTTGCTGGCATGCGTGCCAGAGGCCGAGCAGAAGGTGGGCCCCGTTTTCCGCATCGAGCGCTGCGGTCTCTATCTCGCGGGCGATGTCACGTGCTGCGATCCAGCCGGCTTGGTGGATGTCCATGTGTTCGACGGCAAGTTCGCTCAAGAGCTGCCGGACGAGCGGTTCTCCTTCTCGCAATGTGAGCTGGGTCGGCGATTCGCAGGCAAGAGCGATTACTGCCGGTGTTTCGATTCCCGCGACGAGGAGGTCACAGGCGATCCAAACCGGCTCGCCGGGGAACACCCGGTCCAGGAAGAGGTCGGAGATGTCCTGGGCGAGAACGGCGGCGGACTGGAGCTGTTCCAGCCGTTCCCACAGTTCAGGTGGTAGATCCACAACAACAGCCTCGGCTTTGTGCTGGGTAGCGGCGAGCGGGATTTGCGTCTCGTGTCTCGGCATCGTCTCAGTGTGTGGGATTCCGTCGGCTGACTTCGGCGGCATAGGTGGTCCGGTCTCCGGCGGAGGCGCGTTGCCAGGTGACGGCGACCGCGATGTGGATGCCGAGCATCCGGGCGAGGACCGCGGCGGGCAGCTCGGTGGCGAGGTGGAACAGGGCTGCAGAGCGGGCGGCCGGCGTGGATGCCGAGTTGGCGGAGCCGTTCGGCCATGCGGAAGGCGCTGATGGGACGGCCGGGCTGGCCGCCGGGGAACAGCCAGGGAGAGGTTCCCTGGTCGCCGATGATGGCGTGGCCATGCCGGGCTGCGACGACCTGCATGGCCAGGGTATCGAGCGGTTCGGGGAGCACGACGGGTTCGTGCCCCAGGTGCAGATGTACTTGGTGACCGCTGGTCTGAACGTGATCGATGGTGAGACGACTCATCGCCGAGGCCGTCTGGGCGTAGAGTACGTCTTCGACGGGCAGTCCGGCGAGCTCGACCACGTGCTCGCCGCCCGGAACCTGTCGAAGTTCGTGTCCGGTGCGTCGATCTGGCACATCAACAGCGACGAGCCGCTGATCCTGGACTACAACACCGAGTTCAACCCGCCCGGGTTGTACGCCCCGGACGCCTACCGGGCCTCCGACCACGACCCGGTCGTGATCGGTCTCCGGCTTCCCGGCACCCCGTGACCTGACAGCATCCGGGCCCGGGACGGGTTCTTCCCAACCCGGGCCCGGTCGCTCTCGCAGAGGTCCGCGGTACAGCCTTCGCTAAAGATCCAGCGCGTCCTGCTTCACGCGGATCAGCAGGTCGGCGAAACTCTCCGCAGAGATGCGAATGTGCCCGGCGTCGGGGGCCTTGCTGTCCCGAATTCCGATGGCGCCGGTGAGGCCGGCGACCTCCACACAGTCGCTGTTCTCCAGGTTGCCGCTACGGCTGGACTTGCGCCACTCCGTCATTTGCTGATCTCCAACTTGCCGGCGATGAGATCCCGCGAGGAGTCGATGGGAAGTGCCACCGCCCCGATGCGGTCGTGCCATTCCTCGTAGGCCTCCACCTCCGGGGAACCCTGTGCCAGTCTGCCACCGCCCAGGGCCTCCGTATACACGAGATCCACGCCGGAAACTTTCATGATCTTGAAACTACCGTTGAGGCCCATATGAGCGCCGGCAGTTTTGGGGACGATCCGCAGCACGACGTTCGGCAGTTCCGAGATCTCCAGCAGCCGGGTCAGTTGGTTTCGCATGACCTCGGCTCCGCCCACCTGCCATTCGAGCACCGGTTCGGCGAGCAGCACCCACAACATCGGCGGATCCTCCCTACCAAGGATCTGCTGACGCTCCATGCGCTGGGCGACTTGCCCCTCCACATCCTTCAATCCCGTGGGGACGAACAACGCACGGGCGTAGTCCTCGGTCTGGAGCAGGCCGGGCACCCATCCCAGCTCGTAGATCTTGAGCACCGAGGCTCTCAACTCGAGCTCCAGGTGGGTCCTCAGCCAGTCGGGATCATGGCCGGTCTTGGCGTGGTAGAGCAGGAGGCTGAGCAGGCCGCCGGTTCCGTATTCCCGGTCCAGCGCCGCGACCTGGTCCTCGGAAGGCGTGAGCCTGCCCGCCTCCCAGTGAGAGACAGTCTGCCGCGCCGCCTTCGCGATCCTGCCCGCTCCGGCACAGGAGAGACCGTGTTTCTCCCTGAGAAAGTGCAGGTAGTAGGCCAGTAAGTGCCACATCGACGATCTCGGGTCGAGTGACTGTCTGAGGCTCATGGGCTACTCTCCGGAATTTTTGGTTGTCTCCAATGACTCTGGAGTCAGCGAAAAACTAGTCGAACGGCACGACTCTTGTCCCGCGAACGAGAGACGGAGAGCGGGCGAGATGCAGGCAATAAGCGCTGACGAGCTGGACGTATCGTGTCTCGCCGCCAGGAACGTGGCGGCCGAGATGCGCAAGCGCATCGAGTACCGGCTCACCGCCTGGGACTTGCTGGAGATCGCGCATGACACATGTCTCGTCGCCACGGAATTGATCGTCAATGCCTGCCGGGCGACCCCTGGGGAACGGATCCACATCAGGTTCGTCCGGGAGCCCTCTACCGTTTTCCTCGGAGTGTGGGATTCCAGTGAGCGCATGCCCGAGGTCCGGTCGATCAGGGAACTGGAGCCGGCGGACCTGGACCTGTCGCCGGAGAACTTCGACGACAACGGCGGCTGGGGACTTCCGCTGGTGCGGGCGATCGCGTCCGACTGCGGTGTCCAACGGACCACGCCGAGCGGCAAGTGGGTCTGGGCCAGGCTGGCGGCCGGGTCGTGACGAACGACCTCGCCCGCACCGGCCGATAGCGGTGGGCGTCTCCTGGACCGACCCGACGTGGTGGGCGGCACGCGAGAAGGCGCCCGAGAACGTGCGCGCGCCGCAGGGCGCACGCACCCCCCGTCCGGTAGGGGAAGACCGGACGAGCGGTGGCGGTGCGGCCGGCCCCCGGGCCGTGCCGCCACCCACCCCATCCTCAGTACACGGGGCCGAGCCGCGTGGACCATTAGCGGCGGCCGCACCCTCGGTCAGGTCGGGGTCGCCGCACCCGGTTCCGCGGCCTGGTGTCTCCAGCGGCGAAGCGCGGGGTTGGTGGCGGCCAGCACGGCGACGGTGAGCGCGCAGGCGAGGCCGCCGGTGATCGCGGCCGTCGAAGCCGAGGTGAGGCCGGCCACCGCTCCGGCGCGGGCGTTGCCGATGCCGGGTCCCGCGACGCCGACGACGTGCTCCACGGAGTTGACCCGGCCGAGGTAGCGGTCGGGGGTGGCCAGTTGGATCAGCGTGCCGCGGGAGATGACGGCGATCGTGTCCGCGGCTCCCGCGACGGCGAGGCACGCGAGGGTCGGGAACAGCGTGTCGACGAGGCCGAAGCCCGCGAGTGCCGCCCCCCAGGTGGCCGCGGCGGTCAGCGAGACGATCCCGGGCCGGGGCGCCCGGCTCAGGAGACCCGAGGTGAGGCCGGCGGCGATGCCGCCGACCGCGATCGCCGACAGGAACAGGCCAAGGGTCCGCGGGTCTCCGGCGAATCGCTGTTCGTTGAGGACGGGGAAGAGCGCGATGGGCATCGCGAGCACGGTCGCCGCGAGGTCGGTCGCGAGGGAGCCGCTCAACGCCGGTCGCCGGACGATGAACCGCCACCCGTCCCAGGTCGCCCGCAGGCTGACTGGCGTGGTTCCGCCCTCCGGTCGCATGCTCGGCAGCCGGGCCACGCCGTACAGGGACACGGTGACGGCCGCGGCGTCCAGGACGTACGCCGACGTCACCCCCCAGTGGGCGATGGCCAGACCGGCGACCGCCGGTCCGACCAGCATCGCCGCCTGGAAGCTGACGTGGTTCAAGGCGATGCCGGCGGGCACCTGCTCGCGCGGAAGCAACCGTGGCACGAACGTGCGGCGAGCCGACGCTCCCAGGGCCGAACACCCCGCCTGCGCCGCTACGAGGATCAGAACGAGCGGCAGTGACCGCACACCGGTACCGGCCTGGACGGCGAGGAGGACCGCCGCGGTCACGGCGCCGGTGCTGGTGAGCATGACGACCCGGCGCCGGTCGACGGCATCGGCGAGGGCACCGCCGAGCAGCCCGAAGACGATCGTCGGGACGGCGGTCGCGGCGCCGATGACGCCGACCCAGGCGGAGCTGTGCGTGAGCTGCCAGACCTGGTAGAGCACCGCCACCAGCGCGACCTGGCCGCTGAAACTCGCGGTCGTCGTACCGATCCAGAGCCGGCGGAACCCCGGGTGCGACCGCAGCGGACGAGTGTCGATGACGCCGTCGAGCATGGTCATGCCCGGTCCCCGCGTCCATGGCCGAGATCGAACGAGCTACTCACCCGATCTCCGATGCCGAAAACCGCTCGTAACCCAGGTCCTCACCCAGCACGCACACCGCTGAAACGCAGTTGAGGGGCCGACGCCGCCTACGCGACAATCCCGAAATGGTACTCGATCAACGCCGCGGCCTCGCGCTGGACGCCCTGACCGGCCTGTCGGTGGGCGACGCCTTCGGTAATCAGGCGTTCCCCTCGCAGTGGGTCGTACGATCACCCGGCCACGCCGATTCCTGGGCCTGGACCGACGACACTCAGATGGCCTGTTCACTGCTGGAGATCGTCGACACGCACGGCCGGGTCGACCAGGACGCGCTCGCCCGTGCCTTTGCCATGCGCGCCGATCCCTTCCGCGACTATGGCATGGGGGCGCTGCAGTTCATCGACCACGTCAAACACGGCGGCCGCTGGCGTGAGATCACCCCGCAGCTCTTCGAGGGCAAGGGTTCCTGGGGTAATGGCGGCGCGATGCGCGTGGCCCCGCTCGGCGCCTACTTCTACGATGACCTCCAGCGGGCCGCAGCCGAGGCCGCAGCCTCCTCCCAGGTCACCCACGCCCACCCGGAGGGGGTCGCCGGCGGCATCGCGGTCGGTGTCGCCGCCGCCCACGCCGCCGCCCACCGCGGCCGCCCCCTCTCCGGTGCCGACCTGATCGCGGTAGCCCTCGACCACACCCCCGAAAGCATGGTCCGCGACGGCCTGCGACGTGCCCTCGACCTCCTCGATCGCCCCACCACCCAGGTAGCCGTCGAACTCGGCAACGGCTCCCGTATCAGCGCCCCCGATACTGTCCCGTTCGCCCTCTGGACGATCGCCACACACCTCCACGACTACGAGGCGGCGATACGAACCTGCGTCGAGGCCGGGGGCGACATGGACACCATGGCCGCAATCGTCGGCGGTACCATCGCCGCCCACCAGGGCCCCGAGCCCATCCCCACCGAATGGCTCGCCGCCCGCGAACCCCTCCCCGAATGGCTTCCTCTGTAACGAACGAGCCCGCGCTCTCAACCTGGACGGATCACCTCTACACCAAGCCCCGCGCCTCCACCACCGGCCCGTCCACCCACCCGGTGTCGGCGTACGGATTCCCGTGCACAGGATTCGTGGGTAGCACGTGCGTGATCACGCCGACGTTCACGGGTTTCGTTTTGTTCGTTTCGGTTATGCTGGGTCATCGAAGGGAGTCGTTGATGAGTGCCGAATCCGCAGAGCGGACCGTGCTTCCGCCCGCTGGACCGTTGGACAACCTGGTTGATCTGTTCTCTCGTACACAGCGATCACAGGCGAAGCTCGTTGGTCCGTCGGGTGAGCACATCTCGATTCCGCCGGAGCTCTTTGAAGTGCTGCGTGCCGTGGTGACGGCCATGGCCAACGGCCAGGCGGTGACCGTGGCCCCCCACAATCAGACCCTCACGACGCAGGAGGCCGCGGACCTGCTGGGCGTGAGCCGGCCGACGCTCGTGCGCCTGCTCGAAGACGGCGAGATTCCCTTTGAACAGCCGGGCCGACACCGCCGTCTCCTACTCCGTGACTTGCTCGACTACCAGGATCGACGACGGCATCGGCGGCGGGAGGCGCTCGATGAACTCGTCGAACTGAGCGAGGACGCCGACCTGTACGAAAACACCACGACGCCGATCAGTTGAACCTTTAGCGGCTTCGGCGGCCTTACCGCGTCGTGCCGGGCCCGGCCTGCGCCTCGGCCGCCTGTTCGGCGCGGCGGCGGAGCCGTTCCCGCTGGGGGACCACGGTGTACTTCGGGTCGGCGGCCGAGGCGACCCCGGCCGCGAAGACACCGAACCGGGTGGCGGCCGAGGCTGCCAGCAGCGCCGTGCCCGACAGCGCGGAGAGGGCCCGGCTGCGGCGCCCGAGGTAGGCGCCGGCGACTCCGGCGCAGGCGAGCAGCCTCGCGGCGGTCATCAGCCGGCCGGACCGGCCGCGCCGGTAGGGCTCGGCCACCATGCCGAGCCGGCGCTCCATCAGCTCGACCGAGACCAGCTCGGCCGCCGTCCCGGCCAGCGCCAGCGCACGGGCCGGAGGGGTCTGCTCGATGGGCGCGGTGACCAGGCCGAGACCGCCCGCCGCGGCGGCGGCCGAACCGACGAACACGAACGGCATCTCGCGGTAGGCGTCGTGCCACGCGGGCACGGCGGTGTCGCAGATGAGCGCGGCGGTGTAGCCGGCGATGGCCGGGCCCACGGCCGCGGCGCCCAGGGTTGACGCGAGGCCGAGTCCGGGCAGCCGCCCGGTGACCGCCGACGCGGCGGCCGCGCCGGCCAGTGGCCCGTAGCCGGTGAGCAGCCACGAGCCGACGCTCATCGGCGAGGTCGGCTTGGCGACCCGCAGCATGTTGAGGAAGCGCTCCGGACGGCCGAGGTCGTGCACGAGCGCGACGGCGGCCAGGGCGATCGCCCCGGTCGCGCCGATCTTGGCACCGTACGCGAGCTGCGGGCGGCCGGTCAGCACGGCGCCGGCCGCGAGCACCGAGGAGGCGCCCGCCAGGCCGCCCAGGAAGAAGTAGCCGGCGATGTCACGGGCCTGCCAGACCGGCCCGTTGAGGATCGGCAGGCCGTAATAGGAGGTGAACTCCGCGCCGGGCACCATCCGCCGCTCGCCCCGGCCGCCAGGCCGCCGTCGGCCGCGATCGCCGGTCGACCCCGGGATGGCGTCACGCGGCGGGCCGGCACGGTCGTCGGCGCCCACCCCCGATCCGCCGGCGGTGGGCTCGCGGTCCCTCGGCGGGCCGTTCATGGGCGCCTCCCCCGGCGGCCGGTGAGGCAGGCGAGGGCGGTGGCGCCGACCAGCCCGCCCGCCGCCATGGCGACGTGCCGCCACATGTCCGGCAGGTCCCGTGTCGTGACGACCGGGTCGGGCGGCAGGCCGTACACCTCCGGCTCGTCGAGCAGCAGGAAGAACGCCCCGGCGCCGCCCACCCCGTCGTCCGGCGAGTCGCCGTAGAGCCGCGCCTCCGGCACACCGGCGTCGCGCAGCCGCTCCACCCGGGCGTCGGCGCGCTGCCGGAGCTCGTCGAGCGGGCCGTACTGGATCGACTCGGTAGGGCAGGCCTGCGCACAGGCGGGCATGAGCCCGTCGCCGATCCGGTCATAGCAGAGCGTGCACTTCCAGGCGCGGCCGTCGCCCTTGCGCTGGTCGATCACGCCGTACGGGCAGGCCGGGACGCAGTAGCCGCAGCCGTTGCAGATGTCCTCCTGCACCACCACGGTGCCGAACTCGGTACGGAACAGCGAGCCGGTCGGGCAGACGTCGAGGCAGGCGGCGTGCGTGCAGTGCTTGCACACATCGCTGGCCATGAGCCAGCGCAGCTCACCGGGCGCACCGGGACCGTCGGGCGGCACCGTCACCGTCGCCGCGCCGGGCCACTCCCCCGGCGTGTCCGTCGGCAGTGCCGCCACCGCGAGCACGTCCACGTCGGTCGGCTCGTCGCGGCCGTCACCGCCCGGGCCCCACGGCACCGGCGGCCTGCGCTGCTCGACGAAGGCGACGTGCCGCCAGGTGTCGGCGCTGAGCCGTACGGAGTTGTCGTAGGACATCCCGGTGAGGACCAGCCCGTCCTCCGGGATCGCGTTCCACTCCTTGCAGGCCACCTCGCACGCCTTGCACCCGATGCACACCGACGTGTCGGTGAAGAACCCCATCCGGGGCGGGTGCCCGGGGACGTAACCGGCGCCCGCCGCGGGGTCGTGCCCGAAGACCGCCGCGGGGTCGTGCCCGAAGACCGCCGCGGGGTCGTGGTCGGAGACCGTCACATCTCTCTCCCGGTCTGTTCGGTGATACCGGCTCGCCGGCGGTAGTCGCTGACGAGGGCGAGGAGCGCGGGTCCGCGCGGCCGCCGTCCCGGCCTGATGTCCACCGTGAGCGCCTTCGCCTCCTGGATGTGGGTGTTGGGATCGAGCACCAGGTGCAACAGCTCGTTGGCGGCGTCTCCGGTCGAGTAGCCGTTGGGCCCCCAGTGGTACGGCAGCCCGATCTGGTGCAGCCGGCGTCCCCGAACGTCGATCGGCGGGACCCGGTCGGTGACCAGGACCCTGGCCTCGATGGCGTTCCGGGCGCTGATGATCGTGGCCCAGCCGAGGTGTTCCAGGCCGCGCTCGCGGGCGAGCTCGGGCGAGACCTCGCAGAAGAACTCCGGCTGCAGCTCGGACAGGTAGGGCAGCCACCTGGACATGCCGCCCGCCGTGTGGTGCTCGGTGAGGCGGTAGGTCGTGGTGACGTAGGGGAACACCTCGGCACCGGGGTCGCCGTCGCTCGGATGGAGGTACTCCGGGTCGCCGTCCAGGATCTGCCGTACGGGATTGCGCTGCTGCCCGTACAGCGCGTTGGTGAACGGCGACTCCTGCGGCTCGTAGTGCGTGGGCAACGGCCCGTCGACCACCCCGGCGGGCGCGTAGAGCCAGGCCTTGCCATCGGCCTGCATGATGAACGGGTCGTCGCCCGCCAGCGCGTCCGGGCCGGTGGCGTCCGGGCCGGGGCGGAAGTCCGGCGGTCTGGTCGCCGGGAAGTCGGGTACGTCCGGGCCGGTCCACCTGCGCCGCTCGGCGTCCCAGCGCAGGAGGGCCTTGCGCTCACTCCACGGCCGGCCCTCGGGATCGGCCGAGGCCCGGTTGTAGAGGATCCTGCGGTTCGCCGGCCACGCCCAGCCCCACTCGGGGGCCACCCAGTCCTGCTCTTGGCCGGGTTTGCGGCGGTCGGCCTGGTTGACGCCGTCGGCGTGGACGCCGCAGTAGATCCAGCAGCCGCACGTGGTGGAGCCGTCACCGGCGAGCTGCTCGTACGAGGAGAGCGGCCAGCCCTCGGCGTCGCGGCCGTTGATCTCGGCCAGCACCGCCTCGGCCTCCGGTTCGTCCTGTACGCCTTCCGTCGGGTAGTCCCAGGTCAGGTCGAGCACCGGACGGTCGCGGTCGACGGCTCGCTCGTCCTCGTCCAGGTTCATGCGGGCGCGGTAGCCGGCGTCGGCCAGCTTCTCCCGGATGCGCCTGCCGAGGTGGTAGGTGAACCACAGGTCGCTGCGCGTGTCACCGGCGGGTTCGACGGCCTGGCCGTGCCACTGCAGCAACCGCTGGGTGTTGGTGAAGCTGCCGGACTTCTCGGTGTGCGCGGCGGCGGGCAGGAAGAACACCTCGGTGCCGATGTCCTCGGTGCGCAGCTCGCCCGTCTCGATCTCAGGCCCGTCCTTCCACCACGTCGCGCTCTCGATCAGCGAGAAGTCCCGGACGACGAGCCAGTCCAGGTTCGCCATGCCCAGCCGCTGGAGCCTGGCGTTGATCGAGCCCACCGCCGGGTTCTCCCCCATCAGGAAGTAGCCCTTGCAGACCCCGTGGAGCTGGGCCAGGACAGTGTCGTACGTGCCGTGGCTGCCGGTCAGCCGGGGCAGGTGATCGAAGCAGAAGTCGGTGGACTCGTCGGCGGCGTCCCCCCACCACGCCTTGAGCAGGCTCACCACGTACGACCGCATGTCGCCCCAGTAGCCCTTGGCCGTCCCCTCGGCCCTGAGGAAGGTCTCCAGGTCCCGGCTCGCGAGCGCGTGCGGCATCGGGATGTAGCCCGGCAGCAGGTTGAACAGGGTCGGGATGTCGGTGGAGCCCTGGATGGACGCGTGCCCGCGTAGGGCCAGGATCCCGCCGCCGGGCCGGCCGATGTTGCCGAGCAGCGACTGGAGGATCGATGCCGTACGGATGTACTGCACGCCCACGGTGTGCTGGGTCCAGCCGACGGCATAGGCGAAGGCCGTCGTCCGGTCACGGCCGGAGTTGCTGGTGATGAGCTCGCAGACCCGCAGGAACGTCGCCCGCGGGACACCGCAGATCTCCTCGACCATCTCGGGCGTGTACCGGGAGAAGTGCCGCCTGACGATCTGCAGCACGCAGCGGGGATGCCGGAGGGTCTCGTCGGTGCGCGCCCGGCCTGGGACGTCGGCCCCACCGGCGCCGTGCGCCTCACCGCGCGCAGCCTTCCGGGTCGCGGCCGCCTCGAACCGGGAGTCGCGGTCCTCGCGGTCCTGGTCCTGCTCGCCGGCGGGGCCCGGCGGCACCCGGGTGCCCTCGTAGCGCCAAGTCGCGAAGTCGTACGTGCGGGTCTCGGGATCGAGGCCGGAGAACACGCCGTCGAGGTCCTCGGTGTCCCGGAACTCCTCGGTCACGATCGTGGCGGCGTTGGTGTAGGCGAGCACGTAGTCGCGGAAGTACTTCTCGTGCTCGATCACATACCTGACGATGCCGCCGAGGAAGGCGATGTCGCTGCCGGCGCGCAGCGGGACGTACACGTCGGCGAGCGCACTGGTGCGGGTGAAGCGGGGGTCGACGTGGATCAGCGTCGCGCCGCGCGCCTTCGCCTCCATCACCCACTGGAACCCGACCGGGTGGCACTCGGCCATGTTCGAGCCCTGGATGACGATGCAGTCGGAGTTCCGCAGGTCCTGCTGGAAGTTCGTGGCGCCGCCACGACCGAACGAGGCCCCCAGACCGGGGACGGTGGAGGAGTGTCAAATACGGGCCTGGTTCTCGATCTGCACGGCGCCGAGCGAGGTGAACAGCTTCTTGATCAGGTAGTTCTCCTCATTGTCGAGCGTCGCCCCGCCGAGGCTGGCGACGCCGAGGGTCCGGCGCACCCGCGCGCCGTGCTCGTCCTCCCACTGCCAGCCGTGCAGGCGGGCCGAGATCACCCTGTCAGCGATCATGTCCATCGCCGTGTCGAGGTCGAGCGGCTCCCAGTCCACGGCGTACGGGCGCCGGTAGAGCACCGTGCTCATCCGGGCGGGACCCGTGGTGAGCTGCAAGGTCGCCGACCCCTTCGGGCAGAGACGGCCGCGCGAGATCGGGGAGTCCGGGTCGCCCTCGATCTGCGTGACCTTCCCGTCCCGTACGTACACGTTCTGGCCGCAGCCGACGGCGCAGTACGGGCAGACCGACTTGACCACCTTGTCGGCGGTGCTCACCCTCGGTCTCAACGCCTCGGTGCGAGGGCTGCGCACCGCCTTCCCGAGCCCGGCCGGATCAGAGCCGGTCAGCTGCCGGTAGACCGGCCATGACCGGATCCAGCGGGGAAGTCCCATGGCGCGCTCCTCACCGATCTGCCGGTAGGCGTCGACCTACCCGGCCGGGGAAAGGGATATGCGACCCGAAGGTCCTGTTTCGGCGATGAACCCCGGCAGTAAAGGACGACCGAATGTCAGACGAGGGGGCGGGCCGCGGGCCGCTTCGGCTATTTCCGGCTCGGTCTCGGTTCCGGGAGGCGCTGAACGAGCACATCGTGGGCGCTCGCCGGCCGAGCGCCGGCGGGCGGACGCCGCCGGACCGGCCGATCAGAGATCGAACACGGCGCGCAATGCGACGTCGACGCGCTCCAGCACGTCGGTGCCGACCTTGCCGAGGCGTTCCAGTGGAGCGTCCTCACGGCGGACCGGGTAGACGCCGGGGCAGAGTGCGACTCCCTCGTAGGGATCCTTGGGAAGGGTCACGGTGACCAGGGTGTCGCGGGCGGTGCCGGGGTCGAAGATCGGCACGACCTGGACCGTGGGATAGAACTTGGCGAGGGCATCGGAGCCGACCACGAGCACCACGTGCTCACGGCGAAGCGGTCCTTTGATACGCCAGATCTCGCCACGCCTCACTCGGCATTCCCTTCGGTGTGGTCCTCGGAGATCGCGGTCTGCTCGGCCTGCATGTCCGCCAGCCACTCGTCGTGTGCCAGCCGGAAGGCCGGATTGGCCTCCAGATCCTCTGCCAGGGAATCCATGGCCTCATGCACGAGCTGCGCCCGCAGCGCTCGGGTCACATAGGCCGAGAGGTTCCCGCCCGCGCTCTCACGGACCGGGCCGAGGACCTCGGCGGGGACCGTCACCGTGATCTTCTCTGACGCCATACAAATATCTTATCGCGGTAAGGCCCGAAGCGGCCGAGCGGCCGCGTCTATTTGCCAATACGGCAATAAGGTTTGTCATGTTCGCGGACGTACGCCGATCATCTCACTCACGTGAACGGAGGTACTGGGATGACCGTACGGACGGAGCAGAAGGTGACCGACCACTCAGGCCACGGTGGTGAGCAGCGGCGTTATGACGTCGTGGTCGTCGGTGGCGGGGCCGCCGGGTTGAGCGGGGCGCTGACCCTGGCCCGGGCGCGTCGCTCGGTGCTGGTGATCGATTCCGGCCGGCCGCGCAACGCGCCGGCGGCGGGGGTCCACACCTACCTGGCGCATGAGGGAATCGCGCCTTCAGAGCTGCTGGCAACGGGCCGTACGGAGGTGCTCGGCTACGGCGGCGAAGTCGTACAGGGTGAGGTCGTGGCGGCAGGGCGTACGGACGCCGGGGGCTTCCGCGTCGCGCTCGCCGACGGGTCGGCGGTCGTGGCGGCCCGGCTGCTGGTGGCCACCGGCCTGGTCGACGAGCTGCCCGAGGTGCCCGGTCTCGCGGAGCGGTGGGGACGTGACGTGCTGCACTGCCCGTACTGCCATGGCTGGGAGGTGCGCGACCAGGCGATCGGCATCCTCGCCACGGGTCCGCTCGCCGTCCACCAGGCCCTGTTGTGGCGGCAGTGGAGCAAGGAAGTGACCCTGTTCCTGCACACCGGACCCGAGCCCGGTGACGAGGAGTACGAGCGGCTCGCCGCCCGCGACATCGCCGTGGTGGACGGGCAGGTGACAGGGCTGGAGGTGACCGGCGACCGGCTCACCGGCGTGACCCTGGCCGGCGGCCGGACGATCCCGTGCCGGGCCATGGCGATCGCTCCGCGCTTCACAGCCCGCGCCGGCATCCTGACGAGCCTCGGCCTCGAGACGACCGAGCAGGAGATGGGCGGACACGTGATCGGCAGCTACGTCGCCGCCGACCCGACCGGCGCCACCGAGCTGCCCGGGGTGTGGGTGGCCGGCAACGTGGCCAACCTGACCGAGCAGGTGATCGGTGCCGCCGCCGCGGGCGTGCGCGCCGGTGCGGCGATCAACGCCGACCTGATCGCCGAGGAGACCCGCCGGGCCGTGGCGGCCCGTAATGATCCCTTCTCCGCGCGGATGGAGCGGGAGGTCTGCGACCGCGTGCTCGGCGACCGGCGGCACGGACTGTGATCGGGAGCGCCCCCGTCCGCGCGAGTGATCAACCGCCGTCCGGCCGGACGGTCATCGCCAGGCGCCTTTACAAAGTAAGCCGGAAGCTGCGGATTTACGGGATCCGGTCGACGACCTTCGTCCGGCCCGCCGGGCTCACCCGGCGGCCCGGGGCACCTCAGCGCCCGGCAGCACGCACATGGTGTCGAGACCCAGCACATGGTTGAGCCGGCCGAACGCCAGCCAGGAGCCGATGCTCATGCTCAGCTCCACGATCTCGAGCTGGCTGTAGTGCGTCGTCATCCGGGTCCAGAACTCGTCGTCGAGGCCGTGATGGTCCAGGGCGTACCGCTCGGCGTACTCGGCGGCCAGCCGGGTGCGGTCGTCGAAGGCGTCAGTGGTGCGCCACCCGGTCACCGCGTCGGCGAACCCCTCCTCGACCTTCTGCCCATCCCGCTCGGTCCGCCAATCGAGGCAGAAGACGCACCCGTTGATCTGCGCGATCCGCAGCCGCGCGGCCTCGAACTCGCGGAGCCCGAGAGTGGTGTGGGCGTACACCGCCAGCGAGAAATTCGAGGCGGCGACCCCGATGCCGGGGACCATCTCGCCCCACACGTACGCGATCGCGCCCTTGCCCTCGGGGATGTCGATGTTCATGACCGCTTCCTTCCGAGTTTGCCGACCGCGGGGCGCAGTGGGACGTCGAGCGCGTCGTAGAGTCCGGGTTCCGCGTCCACGAGCCAGTCGATGGCGCTGACCAGCCGGCCGACGGCGGTCGCGTTCCCGCCGGCGGACCGGTTGCCGCCCTCGTCGGTGGCCTCGACCGTGACCTCGATGCGCGGACGGCCTTCGATGATCACCCGGTGTGCCCCCTCGCCGTCGGGCGGCACCGGCAGGTCCGGCGCGCAGGACGGATGGATGCGGGTGACGTGCTCGATGACGATGCGGGGTTCGCCGTCGACGATGCCCTGCACCTCGAACCGCACCGCGCCCTGGGTGCCGGCCTCGAAGTCGCCCATCGTCTCGGTGCGCACCGTGGCGTCGAGCGGTCGCCGATCCAAGGTCTCGCGGATCTCGTCGAGTTCGACGCCGAGGGCCCTCGCCATCAGCCGTACCTGCCCACCCCACACCATGGTCGGGACCGTCGGCGCGATCATCGGCGGCTCGTAGTCCATCGGCTGGCCCATGCCGACCAGGTACCGGACCGAGTCCTCCTGGTCGTAGGTGGAGTAGTCGAAGATCTCCTGACAGCGGATGACATCCACGGTGCCACCGAGGCCGCTGATCAGCAGCGGCAGGACGTCGTTGCCCCAGCCGGGGTCGACCCCGGAGACGAACAGCGAGCCGCCGCCGTCCGCGATGGCCGCCAGCACCGGTTCCCGCAGCTCCGGCGGAGCGTTGCGCTGGTCGTAGAGCGCGTACATCGAGGGGGTGACGACCACGGCTCCGGCCCGGATCGCCCTGACGATGTCGGCGAGGGCCTCGTCGGGGCGGATGTCACCGGACGCCGCGTACACCACGGCCTGGGGACCGGCGGCCAGCACTGCGCCGACGTCGCCGGACGCCGCCACCCCCAGGTCGTGGCCGAGCCTGCCGAGCTCGCCGGCGTCGCGGCCGACCTTGTCGGGGTTGTGGACCAGCACGCCCGCGAGTTTCAGCGCGGGATGGGCCTCGACGGCCCGGATGGCCGAGCGGCCGACGTTGCCGGTGCCCCAGACGATCGTGGAGATCATGCGCCGGAGGCCGGGACGTATCGGTTCATGGATGTAAACCTAGCAAGCACTTGGTTGACTCGATACCACGTTCAGAGGTAGAACTTGTTCCCATCCACTATGAGTGAGGCAAATCACATGAGTGATCCCACACTGCGTGGTACTGGTTCCCACGGCCTTTCGCGCCGTGGATTCATCACTGGAACAGGTTCTATCCTGGGTTTGGGGATCGTGGCCCACGCGGGCCGGGCCGTCGCGGCTCCGGCGGCCGCCGTCCCCGCGGCCGCTCCCATCGAGAACGGGGCGCACGTCCCGGTTCTGGTGATCGGCACCGGATACGGCGGCTCGGTCGCCGCTCTGCGGCTCGCCCAGGCGGGCATTGACGTGCACATGATCGAGATGGGCATGGCCTGGGACGCCCCCGGGGCGGACGGCAAGATCTTCGCCAACACCACCAACCCGGACGGCCGGTCCTACTGGCTCCGTACCAAGACCGAACAGCCCTTGAGCAACTTCCTCGGCTTCCCGATCGACAGAGACATCCCCCGCTACACCGGGATCCTGGACGCCGAGAACTTCAGCGGCATCACCGTCTACCAGGGCCGCGGCGTCGGCGGCGGTTCGCTGGTCAACGGCGGCATGGCGGTCACTCCCAAGCGCGAGAACTTCGGCACCGTCCTCCCGTCGGTGAACGCCGACGAGATGTACGGCACCTACTACCCACGCGCCAACGCCGGGCTCGGGGTCAACAACGTCGACCTGGCCTGGTGGGAGACCACCGATTGCTACCAGTACGCCCGCGTCGGCCGTAAGCACGCCCAGCGCTCCGGCTTCCCGTTCGTCTTCGTGCCGAACGTGTACGACTTCGAGTACATGAAGCGGGAGGCGGCCGGAACCGTCCCCAAGTCGTCGCTGGCCGGCGAGATCCTGTACGGCAACAACTTCGCCAAGAAGTCGCTGCAGAAGACGTACATCGCCCAGGCCAAGGCGACCGGCAGGGTCGCCATCTCGCCGCTGCACAAGGTCACCTCGGTGGCCCCGGCGGCCGGTGGCCGCTACACGGTCGCCATCGACCAGATCAACACCAGCGGCGACACCACGGCCACCAAGACCGTGACCGCGGACAGGGTGTTCTTCGCGGCCGGCAGCGTCGGCACCAGCAAGCTGCTGGTCAAACTGAAGGCCACCGGCGCACTGCCCGGCCTCAACGCCGAGATCGGCAAGGGCTGGGGCGACAACGGCAACGTCATGTGCGGCCGCGCCAACCATCTCTGGGACCCGACCGGCAGCCTCCAGGCGTCCATGCCCACGGCCGGCATCGACAACTGGACCGCTGGTGGCGCGTTCGCCGAGGTCGCGCCGCTGCCCACCGGAATCGAGACGTTCGCCTCGTTCTATCTGTCGATCACCAGGAACCCGAACCGCGCCGCGTTCTCCTGGAACGCCGGGACGGGCAAGGTCGACCTGAGCTGGCAGACCGCCTGGAAGCAACCGTCCATCAACGCCGCCAAGACCATCTTCGACAAGATCAACGCGAAGGAGGGGACGATCTACCGGACCGACCTCTTCGGCGTCTACAAGATCTGGGGCGATCACCTCACGTACCACCCGCTCGGCGGTGCGGTGCTCAACAAGGCCACCGACAACCACGGCCGCCTCCACGGCCACCCTGGCCTGTACGTCATCGACGGCTCGCTGATCCCCGGCAACACGACCGTCAACCCGTTCGTCACCATCACCGCGCTCGCCGAACGGAACATCGAAAAGATCATCGCCACCGACCTGTAAGGGCATCTGGCACGTGGGCGCATGCCAGCCGGCCTTCGGGCGTCAGCGGAGCATTGCGGTGAGTCACCGCGCTTCCCTCACATGTCCGTGCGCAGCGCGCGGTCCGGAAGCGACGATGATGACGACGGCCGTTGCGGCCATTACGGCGCTGACCCACACGGCGCGTCGGTAGTCGTCCGTTGTTTCGGTTGCGACGCCCGCGAGTAGCGGTCCCACGAACGCCCCGGCGTTCAGTGCGACCGTGGCGAACGACCCGCTGAGCGATGGGGCCCGGGACGCGACGTGCATGACCCGGCTGACGAGCGTCGACCCGACGCCGAACGACAGCCCACCCTGGATGATCGCCACGATGAACAGCGCGGTTGTATGGGCGCTGGTCACGGCCAGCACCGCCCACCCGGCGGGTAGGGCGCACAGGGCGAGGACCAGGCCCCGCCGTAGCCGTCCATCGCCGGTACGACCGGCTGTGGTGACCCCAATGAACGCGCCTATGCCGAACGCGGCCAGTAGCCCGGGAACCGCATCGCCAGGCAGGTGAGTGACGTACGTCGCGATGACGGCGAGGTAGGCGAATGTCGCGAAGGTCGCCCCATTGACCAGAGCCGCGAGGGTCAGTGCCAACTGCACTGGTCGCGACCTCAATTCGCGCGTCTCCTGCCTGATCGAGACGTCGTGATGACGGGCCGCGCCGGCAGGCGCCGACCGGAACACGAGCGCCAGCGCGGGCAGGCACAGGGCGGCGACCGCCCAGAAAGCCGATCGCCAGCCAGACCACTCTCCGAGCATCGCGCCTGCGGGTACGCCGGCAACGCACGACAGCGTCACCCCGGACAGCAGGGTTGCGGTGGCTCTGGCTTTCTTCGCCGGGACGGCCAGAGCAGTCGCAACTGACATCGCGACCGCGAGGAAGCCGGCATTGACGATCGCGGCGACGATGCGTGTTCCGAACAGCACTGGGAAGTTCGTCGTGACTGCGCCGATGACGTGCACGACGACGAACGCGGCCAGGAAGCCCGCCAACGCTCGACGACGCGGCCATCGCGCGCTCAGTGCGGCCATGGCCGGCGCGCCGACGATCATCCCGATGGCGTACGCGGACGTCAGGCTCGCGGCGGCTCCCACCGACACGGACATGTCGTGGGCGATGCCCGGTACGAGACCGGACAACATGAACTCGGAGGTTCCCTGCGCGAAGACGGCAAGGCTGAGGACGTAGACGAACAGAGGCAAGGGGTCGACTCCAGCGTTTGCAGAATGCGATCAGAAGCATCCGCGCGCCGGGCGTCGACCTACGTCAACCGCGAACTGAGGCGAGAGTCGAAATGGACCAGACACACGGAACACGTGTCCGGTCACTGGAAGCGAGATCGACCGAGAACCGATCAGTTACTGGTCAGAGAACAACTCGCCGCCGAGTGACCGGCGGCTCCGTTCTGTCTGACTCAGGGCTCGTCACATGAGGCACAGTACCCACGTCCTCCACCGGCCATCAACCGGATTACGGCACGCCGCCCCACATCCGGCCCGAGCGTCATCAACGCCGAACAACCTCGCGGCCTGGCCGGTCGATTGGACGTGCTCGCGCTACGAAACCACCGTCCGCATCGCCTCGCTCACCGTGTGGCTCAGGGAGGCGGAGGGCCCACCCATCCGGGGCAACGATGGCCTACGTTCTTGGCCCTGGTGGCTGTGGTGATGATGCGCTGAAGCCTGTCGCGGGTGCTCACCAGGCTGCCGATCTGCTCATCGATGCGGTCCCGCTCGGCCGACAGCCGGTCGAGCAGCACCGGTGTCACCTCACCGGTCTCGATGCACGGCAGCATCTCCACGATCGTCTTGCTCGGCAGCCCCGCGGCGTACAACTGCTGGATCAGCTGTACGCGGTCGACCGCACTGTGCGGATACTGCCGCTGCCCGCTGGGGCTGCGCGCTGAGGCCAGCAGATTCTGTTCTTCGTAGTACCGCAGGGCCCGCACGCTCACGCCCGCCTTGGCGGCCAGTTCGCCGATACGCATGGGCGCCTTCCTCGTGACCCCGGTCATAGTCCTTGCCTCTGACGTCAACGTCAGGTTCTAGCGTAGCCCGCGAACGACCTGCACAAGAACGACTCAGGCCTATCGGAGGCAACCATGAAGATCGCCGATTCTGTCGCGCTCGTCACCGGCGCCAACCGTGGCATCGGCCGGCACTTCTCGCGGCAGCTGCTGCAGCGGGGCGCGGCGAAGGTCTACGCGACCGCGCGTACGCCCGAGCTCGTCGACATTCCCGGCGTGGAGGTGCTCCAGCTCGACATCACCGACCCGGCGTCGGTCGCCGCCGCGGCGGCCGCCGCCGGGGACGTCACCCTGTTGATCAACAACGCCGGCGTCTCGACCTCTCAGAACCTCGTCACCGGAGACATCGAGAAGATCCGGTTGGAGATGGAGACGCACTACTTCGGCACGCTCAACATGGTCCGGGCGTTCGCCTCCATCCTGGCCCGCAACGGCGGCGGGTCGATCCTGAACGTCATGTCGCTGTTGTCGTGGCTGTCCTACGACGGGGCCAACGCCTACAGCGCGGCGAAGGCGGCCGAGTGGAGCCTCACCAACGCCATCCGCCTGGAACTCGCAGGTCAGGGAACCACGGTCACGGGCCTGCACCTGGGCAGCACCGACACCGACATGATGGCGGGCTGGGACATCGACAAGAACGACCCCGCCGACGTCGTGCGCACCGCGCTCGACGGCCTGGAGGCCGGCGAGATCGAGATCCTCGCCGACGAGAACACCGTCCAGGTCAAGGCCGCCCTGTCCGCGGAGCCGAGCGTGCTGTACCCGCAGACCGTCTCTGCCGCGTGACCGAGCCGTGCCCAGAAGTGGATCACCCAAGGTGGTCCACTTCTGCGTGGTCTGGGTGTGCCCTCAGCCGGCCATGCCGGGTGCCTCGGGAGCGGGGTCACCACCGATGAGAGGGTGGCGGGGTCCCGCCGGTATCTGCCGGCTGCGAATCAACGGCCCTCAGGCCCGAAGTGGCAAAACGCGGTTTCCACGCTTCGAGGGGATTGACACTCCTGCCGTCCCCGGCCCACGACGGCACCGGAGGTCTCCACTGATCGTCTTTCAGGGAGTGGATTCCGTCGCGGCGAGAGTCAGGGCTCCTACCAGGGCCGCGCGGGGACCTAGGGAGGAGGAGTGGACTTGGACGCGGTCGCTGATCGCAGGCTGGGCGAAACGGCGCAGGGACTCGCGGATTCCCTCCAGGAGGGGGTCCCCTCCGGTCGCGAGTTCGCCGCCGATGACGAGCATCGCGGGGTCCAGGGCGTTGCACAGGTCGGACAGGACCCGTCCGAGCCGACGTCCCGCGTCGGCGACGATCCGGGCAGCTACCGGGTTGCCGAGCAGGGCGTGCAGGGAGAGGTCGTCGGGCCGTTCGGAAGGCGGCAGACCCGCCGCGATGAGCTGCCTCCACACCTCGCCGATCGACGCCACCGACTCAAGGCAGCCGCGCTGCCCGCACCGGCACTGCGTCCCGCCCTCCTGAATCAGCGTGTGCCCGATCTCCCCCGACGCCCCGTACGCTCCGGTGTACCGTCTGCCCGCGAGGATCAGCCCGGCCCCGATGCCGTGGGACGCCTTAACAAAGATCAGGTCGGACACGTTCCGTCCGGCCCCGTGCGTGTGCTCGGCCAGCGCGGCGAGTTCCGCGTCGTTCGCGATCACCACCTCCCCGCCGAGCCGGGCGATCAGCTCCTGCCGGGGCCGGACTCCGGCCCAGCCCGCGAGGATCGTGGCCGATTGGATCTGGCCGGTCACCTGGTTGACCGGTCCCGGGATCCCCGCCGCCGTCCGCAGCACCGAACCGGCCGGGACTCCCGCCCGGTCCAGTAGGTCGGCGACCAGAACCGCCGCCTGGTCGAGCGCGTTGCTCGCCGAGGCGTCCACGTCGAGGGGCACCCTGCCCTCGGCGACGATCTCCTGCGCGGTCGAGGCGAGCACCGCCGAAATGTGCGTATGCCCGAAGTCGATCCCGACGAGATATCCCGGAGGGCGGCGCGGCGACAGCCGTGACGATGGTCTGCCGCGTCCCGCGTGGTCGGCGGCCCCATCCTCATGCACCAGCCCTTCGGCCAGCAACCTCCGGACGATCCCCGCCACCGTGCTCGGCGCGAGCCCGGTCCGGCGGCTCAGGTCCTGCCGGGTCGCGGGGAAGGACTGATTCAGCGCGTCGAGGATCGCGCGCCTGCTGCGTTCGATCCGCTGGTTCGGTGGGCTGGACACCGGCCGAGCGTACCGAATTACAACACTGAACACACTAATTATCTCATATTAAGAGTGTTGACCAGAGTCTTTTCTTGTATCTACGATCACGGAGCCTGTTGTGGAGTGTTCTCCATCACTCCACCCACCCCCTGCACAGAAGAGGCATGCATGAACCGCGAAGGCACGGAGTGGCGAAGAAGACGGGTGGGACTACTTGTAATGACGGCGGCCCTCCTGGTCTCAGGAGGGATCGTGGCGGCCCCGGCCCTGGCCGAGGAGCCCGCCCCGCCCAATGGCCTCGCCGAGGTCGTCGGGAAGGATGCTCAGGTCGTCAAGTCGCCGGACGGTGATCTGCGGGTCGCGGTCACCGCCGAAGGCGGGCGTCTCACCTACAGCGTGGGGAAGCACGGCAGGGTTCTCGTCGGCGCGTCCGGACTCGGCGTGGATCTCGCGGGACGACCCAGCCTCACGCAGGGCATGGCCATCGAGTCCGTCGAACGGCGCACGATCGACGAGACGTGGAAGCCCGTCTGGGGAACCTCGAGCCAGGTCAGGAACCACGCGAGCGAGCTCACCGTCCACGCGGTCCAGGCCGGCACAGGGTTCAAGCTCGACCTGGTGTTCCGGGTCTTCGACGACGGGGTCGGCTTCCGCTACCACTTCCCCGACCAGTCCGGCCTGGACGCCTACACCGTCACCGCCGAACAGACCGAGTTCGCCCTCGATCCCGGCGCGAGGAGTTGGTCGATCGCCGCGGGCACGACCTGGGCCGCCGACGAGAAGCACTATCGCGACCTGCCCCTGTCCGGCGTCTCCACCGCCCAGACCCCCATCACCGCCTCGCCCGCCGCCGACTCCTACGTGGTGGTGCACGAGGCCGACCTGACCGACTACCCCAGCATGACGCTGAAGGCGGTGCCGGGACGGCCCGGCCGGTTCTCCAGCGACCTGATCGCCCTCCCCGATGGCACCAAGGCCAAGCTGAACGGCGCGTTCTCCACGCCCTGGCGCACCCTGACCGTGGGCGAGCGCCCCGGCGACCTGGGCGAGTCCCATCTGATCGAGAACCTCAACGACCCGTGCGCGATCTGCGACGACACGTCCTGGATCAAGCCCGCGACGTACGTGGGCGTCTGGTGGGAGCTCCAGCGACGGGACACCACCTGGACCGCCGGGCCCAAGCACGGCGCGACCACCGCGCGGCTCAAGCAGTACATCGACCTGGCCAAGCAGGCGGGCGCCAAATTCGTGCTGGCCGAGGGCTGGAACACCAATTCCGGCGGCGCGTGGGCGGGCCAGGACTTCCTGACCCCGCAGGCCGACTTCGACCTTCCCGAGGTGCTCCGGTACGCCGCTGACAACGGCGTCGGGTACATCGCGCACAACGAGACCCGGGGCGACGTCGACTACTACGACCAGAACCTGGAGAAGATCTTCTCCAGGTACGAGGCCCTCGGCATTCACGCGATCAAGACCGGCTACGCCACGAAGTTCCTGCTCGGCGGGGTCAACCGCAGCCACTACGACCAGGAGGCCGTCCGGCACTACCAGCGGGTGATCGACGCGGCGGCCCGGCACCGCATCACGATCAACGCCCATGAGGCGATCAAGCCCACCGGCCTGGCGCGCACCTACCCGAACATGATGACGGGCGAAGGCGTCGCGGGCATGGAGCAGCACAATTACATGGGCGTCAACGGCAACCCGCCCGCGCAGGCCACCATCCTCCCCTTCACCCGGTTCATGGGAGGTCCCGCCGACTACACGCCCGGCGTCCTGAACGTCACCTGGGACCCGGCCCGACTCGGAACCCGTGTCCAGACCACCTCGGCCGCACAGCTCGCGCTGTACACGACGTTCTTCAGCCCGGCGCAGATGCTCGCCGACACCCCCGAGAACTACGCCGCCCACCCCGGATTCGCCTTCCTCAAGAACATGCCCGCCACCTGGGACGAGACCCGCGTCCTGGACAGCGTCATCGGGGACCACACCACGACCGCCCGACGGAACGGCGACACCTGGTACCTCGGCGCGATCACCGATGAGAACGACCGGACCCTCCAGGTGCCGCTGTCGTTCCTCCCCAACGGCACCTTCGTGGCGGAGACCTACGCCGACGCCCAGGAGACCACCTGGAAGGGCGACCCGCTGCCCGTCGAGATCCGCAAGACGCTGGTCAGATCGTCCACCCGGCTGTCGATGTCGCTGGTCGGCGGTGGTGGCCAAGCGGTCAAGATCAGGCCCGCGACCGCCGCGGATCTCAGCGACCTGCGCTGGTACGCCGCGCCCCGTGCGGACTACGGCAACCCCCAGGCCGTACTGGACCCGGACACCCAGCGGCTCACCGTGAAGGTTCCGCTCACCAACACGGGCAGCACCGTGGCCGAACTCCAGGCCGGGGTGTTCCTGGACGGCCGGGCCGCCGGTGACGTGCGGAGCGTCCGCGTCGCGGGCGGCGGAACCCGGACCGTCGAGTGGACGCTCCCCGCCGCCGAGGTGCCGGACCAGGACTTCCGGGTCGCGGTGGGCGCGCCCAGTGGCGAAAGCGGCAGCCCGGTTCACGTGGCGCAGACGCGTCCGCTGCTCGGGCTCGTCCGGGAACTGCGCAAGTCCGGCGAAGTGTCCTCGACCGCGCTGTCACTTCTGCAGCCCGCGATCAACCAGGCCGAGAGCAAGCTCCGTCAGGGCGACCCGACCGGTCGTCTCCTGGCCCTCCAAGAAGTGCGGCTGGCCCTCTACGGCCTCCCTCTCTCCGAGGTGACCGCGCAGGCCCGCACCGCCATCGACGACCGGCTCGCCGCCCGGCTAGGCCTACCGCAAGGGCTCTTCTCGCTCGCGCTGAAGGTGCGGAAGGCCACCGACGCGGGCGCGCTCGACCAGGACCTGTCGGGCAGGCTCGCCTCCGAGGTCAAAGCCGCCGTCGCCGCGGCGGTCGCGACCGACCCGGCGAAGATGCGGGATGCCCTCAACCGGTTCACGACCCTGGTCGAGGCCGGACCGATCGCCCCGGACGTCTCGGCCGACCTGCTGGCCACCGGCAAGGCGCTCGCCTCCGAGCCGCGCCGGATCGAGGCGGAGTCCGCGCAGCTCGTCAGCGGCGCATGCCGACGCACCGACCACCCCGGCTACACCGGCACCGGCTTCGTGGCCTGCCTGAAGACCAAGGACAGCGGCGTGCGGTTCACCGCCCCGGTCACCGCCGACGGCCTCTACACCATCCGCCTCCGCTACGCCAACGGCATGGGCGCGACCCAGACCATGACCCTCACCAGCGGGACGCGGTCCGTCCAACTCCGGCTACCTGCCCTGGCGACCTGGGACGTCTGGTCGGAGCACCAGGTCAGCCTCCCCCTCAGCCAAGCCACCCCGCTGAACTTCGTGTTCGGCCCGAACGACAACGGCAATGTCAACCTGGACTCCATCACACTCGAACCCGATCCGAGCGTCATCCACCGATAGCCCGGGGACTGTACGGTTTTCGGCTTGCGCCGTGAGGCGCTGTGATTCAAGTGGAGGTGAGAGACCTTCGCCGCCTGCCCTGTCGTAGCAGGGAGGTGGAGCTGAGAGCAGCCTGATCCGGGTGGTGCCGGGGAGGGTGGGAGCAGCTCTGACAAAGCCGGGGCGTGCCAGCACTGCCAGATGGTGCGGGCCTGGTGAGCGTGATGGAGAGGAGTACGCGAGGAACCGGCGTCGTTACGTCCCTCAAACTTACACCGGCTCGAACCTGGCGGATCTGGGCCGGAGGCGGTGCGCACCCGATGTTTGTGGCGGGGAACTCCTTGGCCGGTATGCCGATGCTGTCCGGGAGGCCACGAGGAAGAACTACGGCGTACTCGTGGCGATGCCGCTGGGACAAAGTCGGGCTCCTCCTTCGTCGAGTGAATCGCAGTGAACACGGGAACCGTCTCGGGTCTTGCCTTCTGCCTCGCGACCAGCGTGGTGGTGAGGCTGGGCGCAC
>NZ_JABVEC010000055.1 GCF_014323705.1 Actinomadura alba | reverse complement strand
CAAGCCCGGAGAAATCCAGGCAACGCGCCCGGGGCCGACCCAGACCAACATTCTGGCTGGAAACTCCAACAACCATGGCCAGGCCTCCTGATCTGGATCACACCATCAGGCACATGGCACATCGTCACACCCGAATAGGCCGTCGGGTACAGGTAAAGGTGCAGAGGTGCTCAGCCTGTCGAGGCCGCCGTCACCGGGTGATCTGGCGCGCCTCGCAAGGCGGCATACCGGGCATACGGCCGATTGGGTCCATGGGGTGAGCACTGATCTTCCTCGCGCCGGTGCCTATGCATTAGATCCGGCGGCTCAGCCGTGTGCTGTGGCCTCGATCGCCTGCTTCATCTCCCACGCGCCGCGTTCGACGCGAATGCGGATCTCGGCGGCCAATGCGTGCGGCAGCACATCGGTGGTCCAGATCAGCCGGCCCCTCTTGTCGTCCTCCGGACGGACCTCGAACGAGGCGTGGTGGTGTTCAAGCGGCGGTCGCGCACCCTCGACGACGGCGTAGGCGAGGCGGCGGGCCCCGTCATCGATGGCAACGATCAGCTCGCGGATCACATGCCCGTCGGGAAAGGTCAGGAACCGCTGGTCACCATCAATCCGGGTGCTCGTGACACGGCCGGGAAGCAGGCGTTCGTGCACGGCGCCGACATCGCGCAGCACGTCCCAGATGTGCTCGGGGGACGCGTCGATCAGGATCTCGTGGCGGATGGAAGCCATGAAGCCGGCGAACTCCTCTCGGGGTTGGACGGGCGCGATCAACCTAGCCGGAACACCTCCGAGTCGGCACGCACCGAGTACGACCGACCCCAAACGCGAACCCGCCGGCCGGTATCCCCGCGACCGTCACCGTAAGCCACACTGTGCGGTCAAAACTCACGAACAACGACTTCACCGGAACAGGACCGCGGTCACCCGGCAAGCAACGTCAACTCTCACGAGCAGAACCAGCCTCACCGGCCCACTCAGCAATCGTCCAGCAGTTCTTGCGGGGCAAGTCGGCCAGCAGGCCGCGGACGAACATGTCCACATGGCCGCCCTGGCTGCCTGCGCCGTCACCGCCGCCCGGGCCGCACGACCACCGCCAGCACCACGCCGCCACCGACCAGCCCCAACGATGTCCCACCCGCCGACGCGCTAGGAGGCGCCCCCACCGAAGCGCTCTCGCTCCGGTGGGGGCCGTCACGTTCGGCCGACGAAGCCCCACAGGTCAGCGAACTCATGGCTTGACCCACTGGATCACGTGGAGGGCCCTCCGCATGCGTCACACCGCATGGCTTCCGCTAGTCGTCGGCTTGCCCTGGTGTTCCGGTGGTTCAGTTGTTGGTGGTGTACGTGGTCCTGCAGTGCTTCCAGGTGCCGTCGGCCGTGATGCCGCACGCCCGGATCCGCATCTCCTCGCCCCACACGGGCCGTGGGTTGTTGTCGGCGAGGTTATTGCGGTTGATGCTGCCGCATCCGCGGACGCTCGCCAGCCCACTCACCCGATAAACGCCGTCCCGACGGACGGAGGCTTCGACGATGATGCCGTTGTCACCGTCGCAGTAGTTGTCCTCTGCCCAGACGGTGCCGCCGTCCGCGCCCACGGTGAAGCCGCCGTTCCCCAGCAAGAGCCCCGAGGCGCTGAACACCTGAATACTCACATTGGCCGCCGAGGCGGGTCCCGCCATGCCGACTGTGAGTCCCATGGCGGCCACGGCGCACGCGCCGAACATCCCCAGTCGAGTACGAACGCTCATCCCACTCCTTCTCTTCGGACCGGCGCACACCGGCCAGCGGGCAGTACTCCACCAGTGATCATGAAATTTGGGACGGCATTTTGCACGCTTACCGGTAAATGCGAAGTAAACGGTGTCTTACCTATAGGTATCGCATGTTTCGGAGGCCCAATTCAACGATTAAGGCTTGCAGTTAATGCACTTTGGCGCGCGCCATATGGTCACAAAGAGTTACATCTACCACCAGCGAGTGAACGGGACGTGCTGCTCTCGGGAATCGTTGGGTCCACCGCCTACTACGGCAGTCCGAGATCGTGATCTGGTTATCGACGGGCAAGGCGGGCTCGTTGGTGGCGGAAATATCCGGCCATCGCGGCCATCAGGTCATCAAGATGGCCGCCAACCGCCTCAGCCTCTACGGTGGCGGCAGCGGTCGCCCCAAGATCGTTGATCGTCACAAATCAAAGATCACCAGGCGGCTGCCCTATGTTACGGGCAGGAACTGGTGGGCATCGGCCGGCGACCGGTTGATCGAGGCGCGCACCCCGGAACACCTCGGCCGCAAGCTGGAGCGCTTCCGCGCGCGCACGGCGTCCTCCGCGGGCCGGAGTCCGGACCAGATGGGTGGCGCTCGGCCGCGAAGGGCCGCGCACCATCACGTTCTCGGCGCATCTCCCGTCATTGCCCCGCCCGTCGGAGCTGGCCGAGCGGCTGCCCAAGACGCTGATCCACCGGAACGTACCCGGCGAGGGCGTACACGCGCTGCTGACCGACTTCGACCGCTGCTGGGCCGCGTCCGCCGCCCAGTCGGTGTTCGGGCCCCGGCAGCGCTGGCTCGCCTCGGTAGAGGCCCTCGCCCGCTCCTGGCCGGTGATCACCCGGCCGCCCGCCGGCGGCCGCACCCGGTGGCGGCTCGGTGAGGTCACCCTCCCCTGGTCCGCCGTGGCCCCGTGAAACCGTGCCGCCACCGTCGTGCACTTGTCAGAGGTCGTGCCCGCCCGCAACCATCCGGGCGTGGAACACCCGCCAGACGTCGGCATCGAACACGAGCACGGGACCCTCAGGGTTCTTGGAATCACGAACGGCGATCACACCGGGCAGTTCCGCGAGCTCAACGCACGCTCCCTGCTCCTGGCTGCGACGGCTCCTACGCCACTGCGCATGCGCCCGTTCACCGTGTCGGAACATGAGCCACATCGCTTTCTGCTCGAGGGGACGGTCATTGCCGTGCAAGTCCGGCAATCGTCGCGATCGTATCCTCGGGACTCTTGGCGACTGCCGTCAGCCGCTCGAAAGCGATTCGGAATGAATCCACTTCCTCCGGCTCCTCAATGAACAGCTCGCCTGCGACGTTCTCGACGTAAACGGCATCTGGATCCTGCCGTTCCCTGAACTCAAGGATGGTGAACGGTCCCTTGGTCCCTGGATGAGTACCGCTGCTGAAGGGGATGACCTGAAGAGTCACCTTGGGCAACTCCGCGACCTTGATGAGGTGCTGCATCTGCGCACGCATCACCACATCACCACCTGCCGGACGCTGCAAGGCCGCTTCGTCGATCACCGCCCACAGGCGTAGCGGATCCTCTCCGGTCAGGATCTGCTGACGAGCCATCCGGATCTCCACGCGGTGATCGATCTCGGCCGCGGAGATCTCCGCGGGACCTCGACTCATCAGAGCGCGTGCGTAGTCGGCCGTCTGCAGAATCCCCGGGATCACCGCGAGCTCGAACGTGCGCTCGGTGGCAGTCTCGGCCTCCAGCCCTATGAATGTCGTGTAGGACTCCGACAGCATGTCGCGATATGGATGCCACCATCCACGCTCGCGTCCCTCACGCGCCCATGCCATGAGCTGTTCACGCTGGTGCTGATCGGTAACACCGTAGACGTCCAGCAGGTCCTGCACATCCCTCGGGTTAGGCCGCACCCACTCCCCACGCTCCATCCGCGTCAGTTTCCCAGCGGCCCAGTTCAACCGATCCGTCACATCGAGTGCCGTAAGGCCGCAATCTCGCCGAAGCCTTCGCAGCTCTGCCGAGAGGCGTCGCCGTCGAAGCGTCGGACTACGACGAGGGCTGGACATTGGCGTCTCCGAATCATCACTGGCAGTGAGGAGATCGTAGGACATCACCGCCGCATCAACACTCAGACACCAAAACATCTCGACTAAAAAAGAGTATTGATATTTTGTCGAGCATCCGCCACCATGGGCGCATCCCCGACTCCTCATCGTCCGCACCGACCCACGCCCCATCGCCGCAACTAGGAGTGATCGCCTCGTGACTGTCGATGACCGCGTCTCTCTCGAACGGCTTCAGGACGACTTCCCCGGCTGGCATGTGTGGCGGGCGCGGACGGCGACGGGCGAGGCCGGTACCTGGTGGGCGACCCGACGCGATCGCGTCCTCACCACCGAGGAGATGCGGGCCGGTCTCGCGCACACGGTCGCCGGGGACACCGCCGACGAACTGCGTGACGCGCTCGTAGGTCAGCGCGACATCGAGAGCACGCGGGTCTGACGTGGGCATCTCGTGGGGCGACCCGCATCACCCGCCGTCCGCGGCGGTGACCAGTGCAAGCGGTACGGCGGAGGCCCGTATGGGCATGGCCGCCGTACCCGCTCTGACGTCCGGGACAGGGGAAGGCCCGGGCGACGTCGTACGGCCTGGTATCGACCGCCGGAGCAACGGTGCCGGGCCGTACGACCCCCTCGAACCGGCGCGGCGGCGCGAACGTGACGGGTTCCCGGCCCCCGGGGAGCCTCGAACGCGCGCCGCCGCGCCACCGTCCGGCCGACCACGGCTCAGGCGATTCCTCGTACGGCTGACGTCTCTGCCGCCTGGCCCCGGCCCGTTCATACCGCGGCCGAAGCGGTGAGCGGCCATCACGGGCGCCATTGCGGAAGTGCGGGGAACGAGGCGGAGTCCGCGGTCGCGGGTGCCCCCCCTCCTCCGCTTCCCGCGATAGCGCCTGAGGTGGCGCTGGCACTGCTCGAGCAGCGGTTCCCCGCCGTACCGCTGTGGTTCGGCCAGGCGACCGGCCATTGGTGGGCATTGGCCGGCGACCGGTTGATCGAGGCGCATACCCCGGAACACCTCGGCCGCGAGCTGGAGCGCTTCCGCACGCGCACAGTGCCCTCCGCGGGCCGGAGTCCGGACCAGGCAGGAGATTCCACGGGCCGGACGCGCTAGGCGGGTACGTACTGGGAAACCGATTCACATTCGGTTACATTCTCTTCGTCCCGATGAGGAGATCCATTGCCTCGACTCGATCTGGCGACGCTGCATGAGGCGATCGCGGCCGCCGTACCCGACCGGGAGTGCCTGGTATGGCGGGACAGGCGGCTGACCTGGCACGACGTCACCGATCGGACCCGCCGGCTGGCTCGGGTGCTGCACGCTCACGGGCTCGGGCCACGGGGCGGGACCGGCGCACCGTGGGCGTCCGGCCACGACCATCTCGCCCTCTATCTGCACAACGGGCCGGAGTACCTGGAGGGCCTGCTCGCCGCGCACAAGGCGAGGGTCGCGCCGTTCAACGTCAACTACCGGTACGTCGACGACGAGCTCGCCCACCTCTTCACCGACGCCCGGCCGGCCGCGATCGTCTATCACGCCCGCTTCGCGCGGACGCTGCGCCGGATCCTCGATCGGTTCGATCGGCCCGCGTTGCTGCTGCAGGTCCCCGACGAGTCCGGCGCCGAACTCCTGCCCGAAGCCCTCGACTATGACCAGGCACTTGCCGCGGCCTCGCCCGAGCCGCTGGACGTCCAGCCGAGCCCCGATGACCTGCACATCCTCTACACCGGTGGCACGACCGGAATGCCCAAGGGCGTCCTGTGGCGCATCGGCGACCTGCTGAGCGGGCCGCTGGGGCTGCGGCGGCGGGACGGCACCCCGATCACGGATCTGGCGGAGGCCCTCGAACCCGCTGTGACCTCCCGGCGTCGCGTACTGATCGCGCCGCCGCTCATGCACGGCACCGGAACGTGGTCGGCTCTCGGCGGATGGCGCGCCGGCGCCACTGTCGTGATCCCGGATCGGGTCGACCGGCTGGACGCCGGCGACCTGCTCAGTGTCGCCTCCCGCGAGCGGGTGACCCGGGTGACCATCGTGGGCGACGCGTTCGCCCGGCCGATCGCCGACGAGCTCGATCGCGGGGCCGGCCGCCACGACCTCTCGGAGCTGCGGGAGATCCTCAATTCGGGTGCCGCGATCAGTCCGCGGATCAAGCGGCGGCTGGCCTCCGCCCTGCCGGCCGTACGGATCACCGATGTCCTCGGGTCGACGGAGACCGGTTTCCAGGTCGCCCGAAACGGCTCGGACGACCGCCCCTTCACTCCCGCGCCGGGAACGGCCGTGCTCAGCGCCGACCGCACCCGTGCCCTGGCCCCGGGTGAGGAGGAGCTCGGCTGGCTGGCCAAGACCGGCACGATCCCGCTGGGTTATCTCGGCGACCCGGAGAAGACGGCCGCCACCTTCATCACCGTCGGCGGGCGACGGTTCGCCGTCGCCGGGGACCGTGCCCGGCTGCTGGCCGACGGCACCGTCGTGGTGTACGGAAGGGAGGCCACCACGATCAACACCGGCGGCGAGAAGGTGTTCGCCGAGGAGGTCGAGAACGTACTGCGCGGCGTGCCGGGCGTGACCGACGCCCTCGTCGTCGGCCGCCCGAGCGAACGCTGGGGCCAGGAGGTCGTCGCGGTCGTCCGGCTGTCGGCCGAACGTACCGACGACGAGCTTCGCTCGGCCTGCGCAGCGCATCTCGCCCGCTACAAGCTGCCCAAGGCGTTCCTGCGCACCGCGCGAGGGCTACGGCTGCCCAACGGCAAGGCCGACTACGCGGCGGCCCGCGCGGTCCTGACCGCCGCCGGCGGCACCGGCGCCTCGCCCTGCACCCACGCCTCCGGCACCGGCGCCGGCGACACCGACAAGGGGATCTCATGACCGACATCCGGCCGCTGCTCGCGGCGCTGAACGCGGAGAGCGAGCACCTCGACGGGCTCGTCGCGCCGCTCGACGCCGATCAGTGGGCGCTCGCGACTCCGGCCGAGGGCTGGACGATAGCGCACCAGGTGTCGCACCTCGCGTGGACCGACCGGCTGGCGATCACCGCGGCGACCGATCCGGACGCCTTCGCCGCCATGCTCTCCGAAGCCACCGCGAGTCCACAGGAGTACGTGGACGCGGGTGCGGAGGAGGGAGCCGGCGAAGAGCCGGGCCGGCTGTTGCTGCGCTGGCGGGCCGGGCGGCTGAGGCTGGCCGAGGCGCTGACCGCCGTTCCCGGCGGCACCAGGCTTCCGTGGTTCGGACCGCCGATGCGCGCGCCGTCGATGGTCACCGCGCGACTCATGGAGACCTGGGCGCATGGCCAGGACGTCGCCGACGCGCTCGGAGTGAAACGCGAGCCCACGGAGCGGCTGCGGCACGTCGCCCATATCGGGGTGCGCACCCGGGATTTCGCGTTCCACATCCGGGGTCTCACCCCTCCCCGGGAGGAGTTCCGGGTAGGCCTCACCGCACCCTCCGGCGACTCCTGGACATGGGGCCCTGCGGACGCCGCCCAGTCGGTGACCGGGCCCGCGCTCGACTTCTGCCTGCTGGTGACCCAGCGGCGGCACCGCGCCGACCTGGACCTCACGGTGACCGGAGAAAACGCCGACCGCTGGCTGGACATCGCCCAGGCCTTCGCCGGTCCCCCTGGATCCGGCCGCGCCCCGTCGGACGCCGCCTGAAGAACGGAAGGCGCGCGGTCCCGGACCTGGCAGGATGCGTGGCGAGCACCGGCCGTCGATCGCGGCCATCACGGAAGGTCACAGTGCTGTGGAGATCAAGCTCGTTCAGGGGGACATCACCGAGCAGCAAGTGGACGCCGTGGTCAACGCGGCGAACTCCTCGTTGCTGGGCGGTGGCGGAGTCGACGGCGCCATTCACCGACGCGGCGGACCGGCGATCCTGGCGGCCTGCCGGAAGCTGCGGGCATCCCACTACGGAAAGGGGCTGCCGACCGGCCAGGCTGTGGCGACCACGGCGGGCGAACTACCCGCCCGATGGGTGATCCATACGGTGGGCCCTGTCTACGCCGAGTCCGAGGACCGCTCGGAGCTGCTGGCCTCCTGCTATCGCGAGTCGTTGCGGGTGGCCGACGAACTGGGTGCCGGGTCGGTGGCCTTTCCCGCCGTGTCGGCCGGGATCTACGGGTGGCCGGTCGACGACGCCGCGCGGATAGCCGTCAGCACGGTCCGGTCCACCCCGACCGGCGTCCACGACGTGCGTTTCGTCCTGTTCACTCCGGACGTCTACGCCGCTTTCGAACGGGCCCTCGCCGCCCGCTGACTCGGATGTCGCGAAACCCGCAGCGCGGGGGTCACTTGCTTGCGCCCAGAAGAAAGCCAGAAGCATCACCCGCGAACGTCATCGCGAATTCGCCCAGGTCGGCGGTCAACCCCGGGAGGCCCGCTGGTGTCTCTAGTACATGAGTGACGAGAGATGGAACGCCATCGCGGCCGATCGGGATGTGCGACTCAGCGCGCTGCCCCCAGGCCACCCACCACCCTTGCCACCGGCCGGTCTGGGCTGAGGCCGCCGACAACGGCAAGGTCTTCGTCGCCGGTCTCAGCCGCGGTCAGAAGACCGAACGCAGCCGTCTGGAAGCCGAGGTCGCCCGAGCACAGCAAGTCGTCACCGAAATCGACGCAGCCAACACCAACCCGCCAGCGCCGGATGAAGGGGATTGAGCATGGGACGGCT
Source organism: Actinomadura alba (assembly GCF_014323705.1). Classification (GTDB taxonomy): domain Bacteria; phylum Actinomycetota; class Actinomycetes; order Streptosporangiales; family Streptosporangiaceae; genus Actinomadura_C; species Actinomadura_C alba. Next base: position 24,279 of record NZ_JABVEC010000055.1, on the reverse strand, counting down.
CTCTGATGAGACCAGGGCTCGTAATGAGCAAGCGATCCGAGCCACGATGGACCGGCCGCTACGGGGCGAGATCCCGCCGGGCGGACGCTGTGCCCTGAAGACTCTCGCTGCTGAGTCTGGGGTGACCTGCACTGGCTTCTACGCCAAGACCAACGATTGCGCAAAGGTCAACCCCGGCCCGCGGTCGTTCGCGAGCTGCGGCCGGAAGGCTCGTTGTTTGGTCCGTGCTGAGCGGTCCGTTCCTGGCTGTTGTCAACCCAAGCCGGCCCCACGGCTCTCCACCAGACCCGGGACGGTTCAGACCCACCAACGTCTGGATGGCGGCTCACCAACGAAGCTGAAGCACCTCAGCGTTCGGGCAACGTGGGATGCGGGTCGGTGGGGGCGATCTCGATCATGGAACTGGTGATGGCCCACCGTTCGTGGCCTCGCCACGCACCGTCGACGAACAGGAACTCAGGCGAGTAACCCTCTTTGCGGAAGCCGATGCGTCGGACCAGATTCAACGAGGCATGATTCTCAGGCTGAATCTGGGCTTCCAGCCGGTGGAGCCGCAACTGCTCGAAGGCATAGCGCACCACCAGGTCGAGCCCTTCGGACATATAGCCCTGACCGGCAGCGGGGGGGAAGGCCGCATAGGCGAGAGAGCCGCATTGGAAGCGTCCACGGATGATGCTGTTGATGTTGACCATGCCGGCGATGGCACCGGTGTCACGCACGCAGATCAGCAACGACTCCTCATCGGGCTGCTCATAACGCGTGAGATAAGCCTGGAACTCCTGCGGAGTGAAGGGCAGGGACATCCACGGGCGGTGCAGGTCGACGCTGGTGCCCACCAGCTCAAGAAACTCGCTCTGATCACGGCTGGAGAGCGGGCGCAGGGTCACTCTGCGAGAACCATCCGTCCGGCCGGCCAGGAACGCCTCGATCGCCGCAGCAGTCTGCCCGACGACCTGCGCTCCGTCGTTCTGGATCATAGACGGCACGGTATCGGGCGCCCGTCGATCGGGACCTCCAACCGATCAATGCCTCTGACCGCTCGGAGGCACTGGGCCGAACAACTGGTTCATTGGTGAGCGTGGCGGCGAGGTCGGCCCGGCGATCCGTCCGCAACGCCGCGCTTCTCGACTCGCCGCAGCACGATGAACGAGACACCAGCACCGCGAGTTGACACACTCGACATGGCTACCGCTGCACTGAGGAACGCAACATCACCTGAGCGGGACACAGTTACTGCGGGGGCAATGCACGGCCTTGGCCGCCGATACTTCGTGCAGGCATTGGCGCTAGCCCACCACGCCGTAGATCGGATGCTCGGGGCCAGCACCCTGTCGGCCATGTGCCACCAGGCCAACTACCTCGGTGAGCACCGCGAGGCCCTGCACCTCGCGCGTGCCGCGCAGCAAGGTTTGAAGGGCCATACCCCTGAGCTACTAGAAGCCCAGTTCGCCGCGATGGAGGCCCGCGCCGCAGCCGCGCCGCTGCGGCGGCCGAAGCGGTACAGGCCGCCACCTGCCTTCCGTAGCCCTTGCTTGACCTCCGTCGTAGTCCAACTTGTGCTAAAAAATCACGCTTAGGTCCTTTATGTCCGTCCGAAGACAGCTGAAGGCGCCGGCCCTTATCGTGCGGATGCCCCCTGCGGCGGTCGGATGCCGCAGTGGATGCCGTATCGCCCCGCACAATCTGAGGAAGGCTTGTTGATGTCTTTCCCCCGCCACTATCGGAGCCGTCCAGGGCAAAACCGCCGCGCTGCCACGGTTGTGAGCATCGCCATGGCGATGACGTTCACCGGGCTCGCGGCCCCCTCCGCCCTTGCGAGTCCGGCCGGCCCGCAGGTCGAACCGGTCTTCAAAGACGGAATGGCTCAGCCGGTGTTCTCCGCGAATGCGGCCGACTGGATCCGCGAGGAGATGTGGATCGACACCCCGATCGACAGCGACGGGGACGGTAAGAACGACCGGGTGCACGCCGAGGTCACCCGGCTCAAGGAGACCGAGACCGCCGGGTTGAAGTCACCCGTCGTCTATGAGGCCAGCCCCTACTACGCGGGCGGCAACCCGATCACGAACCACGACGTCGACCACGAACTCCATCAGGCGCTCCGCCCGGGCAAGGGCTGGTTGAATCGCGGTGGATCGGTCACGGATCCGATGACCGACGAGCGGCTGGCTGTCGCGGGCCGCGGCGAAGCCGCTGAGCAAACCGGCCCGCAGCCCGCCATCAGCACCAGGCACGAGGCCAACTGGCTGCCGCGGGGTTTCGCGGTGGTCCACGCCGAGTCGCTGGGCAGCGGCAAGTCCGACGGCTGCCCGACCACCGGCGGACGCAACGAGACCATCGGCGCGAAGGTGGTCGTCGACTGGCTGAACGGCCGTGCGAACGCGTACGACGCGGGCGGCAAGGAAGTCAAGGCGACGTGGACGACCGGCAAGGTCGGCATGATCGGCACGTCGTACAACGGCACCCTGCCGAACGCGGTCGCCAGCACGGGTGTCGAGGGCCTCGAGGCCATCGTGCCGATTTCGGCGATTTCAAGCTGGTACGACTACTACCGCGCGAACGGCGCTGTGGCCGCCCCAGGCGGCTACCAGGGCGAGGACACCGACGTGCTGGCGGAATACGTCTACACCCGCGCGGACAAGCAAATCTGCAGAAAAGTCATCGAACAGCTCGCGCAGGAGCAGGACCGGGTCACCGGCGACTACAGCGGCTTCTGGGACGAACGCAACTACATGAATGACGTCGGCAAGGTCCACGCCGCGGTTCTGGTCGCGCACGGGCTCAACGACTGGAACGTCAAGACCAAGCACGCCGCGCAGTGGTACAAGGCGCTCAAGGCACGCGGCGTTCCGCACAAGATCTACCTGCACCAGGGTGGACACGGCGGTTCACCCAGCCTCGACGTGCTCAACCGTTGGTTCACCCGGTACCTGTTCGGTGTCGAGAACGGCGTGGAAACCGACCCCCGGGCGTTGGTTCAGCGCGAGGACAGGACACTGGTGGCATACCCCGAGTGGCCCGACCCGGCTTCGGCGGACACCACGCTCAACCTCGCGCCCAGCGTGGACGGCACCGCGGGCGACCTCACCCTCGACAGGACCCGCCTGGGCGAGCCGGTGACCGAGACGATCGTCGACGACGCGACGAAACCGGCGCAGACCCTCGCGGATGCGGTCACCTCGCCGAACCGCCTGGCCTACAAGTCAGCGAAGCTGGCCGCCCCGGTCCGGTTCAGCGGCACGCCACACCTGAAACTGCGGATGTCGTTCGACCGGCCGGCCGCGAACGTCACCGCGCTGCTCGTCGACTATGACCAGAACGGCAAGGCCAAGATCATCACTCGAGGCTGGACGGACCCGCAGAACCGCACGTCGATCTGGAAGACCGAACCGGTCAAGCCCGGCACCCCGTACCGCATCGACGTCGACATGCAGCCACACGACTATGTCTTCGCCGCAGGCCACCAGGTCGGCATCGTGCTGCTGTCGAGCGACTACGACTACACGATCCGGCCGAAGCCCGGCGCACAGCTCTCCGTCGACTCGACGAAGAGCACCGTGACGCTGCCGATCGTCGGTGGTGCAACCACGTTCGGCGCAGCGACCAACAACTGACCTGTACCGCACGTCGACACATCCGGCGCTTCGCCTGATCTGTCATCGCGCGCGGCCGGACACGAAAACCCGTGTCCGGCCGCGCGCTGGGCACCGCCACAGTTCGCCCAGTGGAACGCGCCACCGTCCCCGACGGCTACAAGACCGTCACCGAATGCGCCGGACACACGGATGTGGACGAGGTCTGAACGCGTACCGGCACGCTTCAATCAGGCGATGCGTCCAACATGCAGAATCATGATCGCCTGCTCGGCCGGGTAGATCTCGTACAGAACCCGGTAACGACCGACGTGGCTACGCCGCAGGTCCTCACTGCCGTACGGGAACGACCCGACCGGGCGTGGGTCGTCGGCCAGCATGTCGGTGGCATCCAAGACCTGGGCCAGACCCGCGGCGTCGTCGGCGAGGTACCGAGACCCGGTAGAAGTGGCTCGCTCGCTCCAGGTGATTGCGTAACTCACCGAGCCATGAGCCCGAACCGGCGCCGCACCTCAGCCTGTGAAACGGCCGCAACCGTGCCCGCCTCCTGTTGCGCCCTGTACTCGGCCAGAGCCGCGGCCTCGTCCGCGTCGGCCTGCTCACTAAGCCGCGCCCGCCGCTCCAACTCCCGCAGGCGCCGGTACTCCTCCAACGGAACAACGACAGCGGCCTCACCGCCGAGATGAATCACCTCGTACTGGTCATCAGCCGGGAGCTCGGTCATGGTTGCCATGGTAGAGGAATCGGCCCATCCGCGACGCTGTCGTCTGCGGCATTGCCTGTGTGCTGACTGCCTGATGGAGGGCTTGCCGGCAGGCTTGGATCGCGGGATGCCGGCTGCGGCCGCGGCGTACGGCGGTGAACAGTGGGATCGACGGTGATGTCCGCGGCGGCGCTGCCACCCGCCGGAACGGTCACGGTCTGAGCACTCAGCGCAAACAGTGCCTCTGGCGCCGTGCCTCCGCCGTTCTCCGCCGCGTTGACCTCCAGCTTCAACGTCACCGGTTCCGTACCGGCGTTGTGGTAGGTGACCGGGCGTTTCACCGCGTCACGGCTCGGATACCGCAGATAGGTGGACAGGTTCGCCTCGGTCGTCGTCACGGTCTGCTCGACCGCCCGTGCGACCTCCAGGCGGCCGGCGCCCTGCTGGTAGACGCTCGAGCCGCTCGCCGGCTCCGCGGCGTTCATCAACGCGGCCTTGATCTGCGCCGCCCCCCACCCAGGGTCCCGCTGAGCGAGGATCGCCGCCGCGCCCGCCACGTGCGGTGCCGCCATCGACGTGCCGCTCTTGACGGCGTACGGACTCTCGGCCGTGCCGTTCGCGGCGGCGGTGATCTGGACCCCGGGCGCGGTGAGGTCGGGTTTCACCGCATGATCGCCCACGCGTGGGCCGGTGCTGGAGAACCCGGCGAGCATGTCGCTCCTATCCACCGCGCCGACGGCGAGCGCGGCGTCCGCGCTGCCCGGACTCGACACACCCGGCGGCGTTCCACGCCCGCTGTTGCGCGCGGAGATCACGAAGAGCGCCCCGGTCCGTTCGGTGAGCGTATCGACGGCCTGCTCCAGCGGATCGATCCCCGGGAAGTCCGTCCCGCCGAGACTCATGTTGACGACCTTGGCATCGACCTCGGTCGCGGCCCATTCCATTCCCGCGAGGACTGCGGAGTCCTGACACTGCCCTCTGTCGTCGCATACCTTGCCCGCGGCCATCTCAGCGTCCGGGGCCACGCCTTTGTAGCGGCCGCCTCCAGCGGCGCCCAGCTGACCGCCGCGGCTGCCCTGTTCGCCCTGGTGATCGGCGTGACCATGACCTTGAACGGGCCTGGATCCGAGGAGCGCGCCGAACCGTTCGCCGCCGCGGTGAGCCCGAAATTCATCGTGTCGATCCATCTCGCCGCCGGCCCGCAGGACAGGGCCGAACTCCAGGTTCGCGACGCGCGGACGGGCCGGGTGCTGGACCGCGAGATCGCACAGCAGAAGGGAACGGCGGCTTTCGGCAGCGTGACCGCCGCCGGGGACGGCCGGACGTTCTTCGTCAGCGTCCTCAACCGGATGCGGTGCGGTGGCGAGATACGCAGGCTGAAGATCGACGAGAGCGGCGCCATCCGGGAGTTCGCCCCGGTCACGAACGGCAAGGTCACGAGACGGGAGATCCTCTCCCTGGCCGTATCGTCGTCCGGGACCCGGCTGGCGTTCGTGGAGCGCCCCTGCATCGCCGGGCAGAGGGCTCCCACCTTCAAGAACAGCAAGATCTCGGTGCTCTCGGTGGCGACCGGGGAGAGACGCGACTGGGTGAGCGCCGCGGAACTGGAGTTGAGCGAACCGTCCTGGACGGCCGATGGACGAACCATCGGCTTTCGGACCTACAAGATGCCCGCGCGCCGATCCGCACGGCCGCACATCGAACTCCGCGCGCTCGACACCACCGCACCCGGAGGCGACCTCCTCTCGGCCAGCAGGGTCGTGATGGTCCCCACGGCGCAGTGGGGCGACGTCAACGGCATGATGCTCGCTCCCGACGGCAGGACCGTCCTCGCGGTGGTCGCGCAGTCCCGCTTCGCGACGGCTCCATCGAGCATGGGCACGATGGCGGCCTACGCGTTGATCAGGGCCACCGTCGGACGGTCCGATGCCGAGGTGCTCAAGGTCTGGCGCACAGACCAGCCGGTCGACGGGCTGCTCGCGGTGGACCGCTCCGGCCGCCATCTGCTGGTGAGGGGCCCCGGCAGGTTCGAGCGGATCGACGACGGCAAGGTCAGTGAACTGGTCGAGGAGCCGGGGAAGCGGACCGACGTCGCCACCTGGTGACGAGATCTCTCCCGCGATCTCGCACCTGCGAGGGGGGATGACGCGAACCGGCCCCATCGGCGCAGTTCGGGTGCTCACCCGGCCGGCCGGATCGGTTCGCGTCGTCCCCCGTCTCAGCGCGCCTCTTCGGCCCGCTGGAAGAGTACGTAGAGCCAGGTCAGTGAGGGTACGAGCACGATGGCGCCGAGTCCGAGCGCCCAGAACACCACCCCCAGCGCGGCGTCGTGCGCGGCCGCGCCCTCGAAGTCGAGGCCGCTGAGCCCACAGGCGCCCCACAGGACCGAGACCGCCGCGAGCGCCGCGCTCACCCGTACGGCCAGGTAGCGGCGCAGGACCAGCAGTGCCAGCGACACCAGGCCGGCGATGGCGGAGAGCGCGATGAGCGGCGAGCTCACATCGAAGAACGCGGTCCCCGGCAGCGCGAGCAGACCGACGGCCACGCCGGCGGCGAGCGCGCCTCGCCGGAACCGTTCCGTCACCTCGCGCCCGGCCAGCCGGCGGGCGTCCGCGGTGAGGTAGACGGCGGCGAGATAGCCGCAGAGCCCAGTGCAGAGCAGGCCGGCGTACACACCCGACGGGCTCAGCCAGCCCGTCCCACCGGCCGCGATCGCACCGGCGACGGCCCCCATGCAGTACGGGGTGAGCAGCGACGAGACGCCGAACGCCCAGGCGTACCACCCGGTCTGGGGCAGTGCCTTCGCGAAGACGAAGGCACTGCCGCGGACGACGATGCCGAGCGCGGCCAGCGAGAGGGGCACCCAGTACTCGCTCATGACGGCGGCGAAGATCGGCGGAAACGCGGTCCATGTCATGACCATCACGAAGATCAACCAGACGTGGTTCGCCTCCCACACGGGGCCCATCGCGTGCTCGATCACCTCCTGCTCGGCCTCGGCGCGGACGATGGCGGGATCACCCCGGTCCATGTACGACGTCGACTCGTGGCGTGTCGGGGCTTCCAGGTGCCCGTGAACCCCGACACGCCACGACTCAACAAGGCCCGGTGATCCGGCCGCCCGGTCCACTCGCGACCGCGCAGTCGCCCGCGCACGGCGGCGGGCGAGCAGATGCCAGAAGCCCGCACCGAAGTCCGCCCCGCCGAACAGCAGGTACGCCGACAACCCGACCAGCACGAGCCCGAGGGCGACATCCGCGTGACTCATGGCCTCTCACCGTCCTCGCCGTCCGGCTCCGCCGGGGCGGCCGCGGGGCGGCGCATACGGAGCAGGACGCTGATGGTGGCGGCGGCGAGGGCGGCGTACACGACCAGCACGACGTACAGGCCGAACCGGAGCCCGGGTGCGGGGTTGACCGCCTCGGTGGTGCGCATGACGCCGTACACGATCCACGGCTGCCGCCCGACCTCGGTGACGGTCCAGCCGGCCTCCATGGCGATGGCGGCTCCCACGCCGGCGAGGGTCGCGGCGCGCAGCAGCCATGGGGACCAGCGCACCGGCGACCGCCCGCCGGGACGGCCGCGTCGCGCGCGGATGAGGTGCCGGTGGGTCCAGGCCCACCAGAAGGCGAGCGCGAGCAGGGCCACCCCGATACCGATCATGAGTTGGTAGGCGAGGTGGACGATCGCGTCCGGCGGCCGGTCCTCCACGGGCCAGGCGTCGAGCCCGCGCAACGTGGCGTCCGGATCGAAGCGGAGCGCGATGGACAGCGCGTTCGGTATCTCGAAGACACCGATCTTCAAGGGCACACCGGCCTCGGTGTGCTCGATGCCCTCCATCGCGGCGAACTTGATCGGCTGGCGGTCGGCGACGAACCGGACCGCCCAGTCACCGACGATCACCTGCAGCGGGGTCAGTACGGCGCCCAGCGTGAACGGGATCGCGAAGCCGAGCCGGTGGTAACGGTCGGTGACTCCGCGCCGCCGGTCCCGGAGCAGCGCGACGGCGTACACCGACGCCACGATGAACGAGCACACCATGAGCGAGGCGAGGATCAAGTGCGCCGCCTGCGGCGGGGTCGCGGGGTTGAACATCGCGGCGAGCGGGCGTACGTCGATGACCCGGCCGTCGACCAGCCGGAAGCCGCGCGGCTGGTTCATCCACGCGTTGACGGTCACCACGAAGAAGGCCGAGAGCAGGCCGGCCAGGACGATCGGTACACCGGTCAGCAGGTGGACCCTCGGCGGCAGCCGGTCGCGCCCGTACAGGTAGATGCCGATGAAGATGGCCTCTATGAAGAAGGCGATGCCCTCGAGGGCGAAGGCCACGCCGAACACCTGCCCGTAGGTGTCCATGAAGCGGGGCCACAGGGTGCCCATCTCGAACGAGAGCACGGTGCCGGAGACGGCGCCCACCGCGAACAGCACGCCCGTGGCCTTGGCCCAGCGGTGCGCGAGTTCGCGATAGACCGCGTCGCCGGTGCGCAGGGCGCGCCAGTCCGCGAGGAGCATGAGCGCGGGCAGGCCGATGCCGATACTGGCCAGGACGATGTGGAATCCGAGGGTGAAGGCCATCTGCGTGCGGGCCGCGGCGAAGTCGGCCGGGGAGGCGCCCACGGCGAGGAGGTCCATGGGATGATCGTACTACTACGGCTCGTAGTACTACTGACAGTCGTACTACTGCCTGTCGACCCAGATTGCCGAGCCCGGTTAAGCTGGGAGCCGTGAAGGGTTTGGGAGAGCTTGAACGTGCGGTCATGGAAGTCCTCTGGGCACACGAAGACGCGGGCGGCCAGCCGGCGACCGCCCGTGAGGTGGGCCGTGCCCTCGCCGGTCGCGACCTGGCCTACACGACGGTGATGACGGTCCTCGACCGGTTGGCGAAGAAGGGCTTTCTGCGCCGTACCCGGGACGGCCGGGCATGGCGCTATCGCACGGCGGCCAGCCGCGAGGCGTACGTCACCGAGCTCATGCTCGGTGCGCTCGAACTGACCGGCGACCGAGACGCGGCACTCGCACGCTTCGCCCAGTCGGTCTCCGGCAACGAGGCCGAGGTGCTCCGCCGGGCGCTGGAGGACCTCACCCGTAAGGAGTCTCCAGGATGATCGGGGCGGCCCTGCTCGCGACCATCGCGGCCGGCACCGTCGTCGGGGCGCATGTGCTGTCCCGCGCCCGGTGGCCTTGGCGCACGCCGCGCACCGCGATCGCTCTCTGGCAGGCCCTCGGCCTGGCCTGGGGAATCGCCACGATCGGCACACTCCTCAGCGTCGGGCTGCTGCCCTACGGCGACGGCATCGCCGGCGGCCTACACGGGCTGGCCGGGGATTCGGGAACACGCCTGGGCTTGTTGCAGCTCACCTCGCTGCTGTGCGCGCTCAGCCTTGCCGCCGTGCTGCCCGCGATGCTGCTCTTCGCCGTCTTCCGTGTCGTACGGGCCCGGCGCCGCCACCGCGCGCTGCTGGCCCTGGTGGCCCGCGGCGAACCGGACGGCACCCTGGTCCTCGACCACCCCGCGGCCGCGGCGTACTGCGTGCCGGGGATGCGTTCGGCCAAGGTCGTCGTCAGCGCCGGCACCATGCGGCTGCTCGACGAGGCCGAACTCGCCGCGGTGCTGGAGCATGAGCGGGCACACGCGCGCGAACGCCACGATCTCGTACTGCTGCCCTTCTCCTCACTGCGCCAGGTCTTCCCGCGCTTCGGGCTGGTCAGCCGGTCCCTCGACGCGGTCGAACTGCTCATCGAGATGACCGCCGACGACCGGGCCCGCAGGCACCGGCCGCCACGTGAGCTCGCGACCGCACTGCTCCGCTTCGCAGCCGCGCGGCCCGCGGCGGCACCGTCCGGTGCGCTGGCCGCGGTCGGAAAGGCGCAGCCGGCCGGGCACGCCGGGTCCGTCCCGTCCAGCAGCAGGCCGTTCGCCCCGGAGGCCACGGCGGCCAGCCCCGTGCTCGCCCGGGTGAGCCGCCTGGTCGAACCCTCGCCGACGCATCCGGCGATCCGCGCCGCGATCCTGGTCGCCGCGATCCTGATCGCCGTCATCCCCCCGCTGCTGTACGCGCTGCCGCACTGACCGATGCCCTCGGAGTTCCGCAGCCGCGGAACTCCGGCCGCCACGCCGAGAGCCGACCCGGGCGTGATGGTGCTAGGTCACCACCTTGATGCGGATGCGGCGGAATCCGCGCCCCTTGTTCTCGATCTTCGCGACCGCGATGCGCCCGATCTGCCGGGTCGACGCCACGTGCGTGCCGCCGTCGGCCTGGGTGTCGAGCCCGACGATGTCGACGATGCGCACGTTCTGCACCTCGGGCGGCACCAGATTGGTCGCCGTGCGGATGATGTCGGGGATCTCGAACGCCTCGGTCCGCGGCAGGGTCTTGACGTCGATGCGCCGATCGGCCTCGACCTCGAGGTTGCAGGCGGCCTCGACCGCCTCTTTGAAGCCGGGAGGCACCTCGGGCAGGTTGAAGTCCATGCGCGCGACGAGCGGTTCCATGTTCCCGCCCGTGACGAGGCACTTGTAGTCGCGGAACACCACCCCGCCGAGCACGTGCAGCGCGGAGTGCGTGCGCATCAGCGCCGTACGGCGGTCGTCCTCGACGGCTCCGCGGACACTCGTGCCGGCCGGCGGGATCGGATCGCCCTCGGCGGGGATCAGCGCGAGATCCTCCCCCTTCCTGACCCCGACGATCCTGGTCTGCACGCCCTGCCACAGGAGAACCCCGTGATCCGGTGGTTGCCCACCGCCTCCCGGGTAAAATGCGGACCTGTCCAGGATGATCTCCTCGGGCCCGGATTCGAGAATGACGGCGTCCCATTCGCGTAGCGATTGGTCATCGAGCTCGAGCCGAGCCGTACGCCCGTGGTGGTCTTTCCCCATACTTGTCACCCTAGGGTGCGCGTGGGCTGCTTGTCCGCGTGACGTCTCCGGGTCACGGGCCGGGTTCGGTAGAGAGGTCTCGCAGGAATGCGCCGTTTGGTCCCGTACGCCGTCGCGGCGATCCTGACCGTGAGCGGCTGTACGGCCGCCGCCTCTCAGTCACCGCAGCGATCTCCTCAGCCCTCCCGGACCACGGGCGGCGAAATGCACGACGGCGGTGAACATGCGGCCTCGGCACCGGTCGTGATGATCCTCGGCGACAGTTACACCGCCGGCATACCGGGCACTCCGCCGGAGTCCACCTACGCCGCCGAGGTGGCGCGCACTCTCGGCTGGCAGATCATCATCGCCGGCTACCGCGGCACCGGCTTCGTCGCGCCCGGCCGGATCGGCAAGACCTTCCAGATGCTGTTCGACGAGGAGCTCGCCTGGCGCCCGGCCCCGGACATGATCATCGTGGCCGGCGGCCACAACGACTGGCCGCACGGGCCCGGCCTGGTGACCGCCGCCGCCCGGCAGCTGCTTACGAAGATCCGGCAGCAGTGGCCCTCGACGCGGCTCGTGCTCACCGGCCCGATGGCGGGCAGTGATCCACGGCCGCAGGCCCTGAGCGTGCGCGACGCACTGAAAGGGGTCGCGAGCGAGCTGCGACTGCCCTTCATCGATCCGCTGCAGGAGCAATGGATCACCGGCAACGTGCGAAAGCGCACCGGGACGGCGCGCCTTTACATCCGTCGAGACGGCGTGCATCCGAACGCGGCCGGCAACCGCTACTTCGCCGACCGGTTCGTGGCCGACCTGCGCAGGCTCGGCCTCGACGAACCCCGCCTACCTGCCCGCGGAGCCGGTCACCAGGGGCCGTAGGGCCCGGAGGCACCGCCTTGGCCGCCGCGGTACTCCCGGACCGCCGGGCGCACGTCGGCGAGATAGACGGCGGACGCGATGAACGCCGCGACCGGCAAAATGCCCAGCAGCAGGGTGATCGGCGAGATGCCGCCCATCGGCGCGGCGGCGTGGGCGAAGCCGAGGGCCGTCGCGACCCCGAGAATGATCATCCACCACTGCTTGGTGAGCTTGCCCGCCGACGCGTAGGCGCCGGCCGGCTGCCGGACGGCGTCGAACAGCGCCCAGGCTTCAACGGCGAAAGCGATGATCAGGAGCAGCCAGAAGAAGTACTGCAACAGGTTGAAGCTGTCGTTCACCGGCGATCATTGCTCCTGTCCAAGCAGGCGGCGACGCCAGATCGCATACGCCGCGGCATCCCGAGTACGGCCCAGCCTATGCCACCGAAAAACCCGGCCGGAGCGGAGCCGGCCGGGCTTTCCTGGAACGCGGACGGTCAGCTGCCGGCCTTCTTGGCGGCGGTCTGCGCCGTCTTCTTCGCCGTGGCGGCCTTGGCACGCGGGGTCGGCTTGGGCTCGGAGATCTCGGGCACCACGGCCTCGACCCGGTTCACGACGGTCTTGCCGCGCGCGGCCAGTTCGTCGATCACTTCGGCGACCCGGGTGCCGAGGTGCGTCATGTACGCGACCGCCGCCCCCGGGAGGTCCTTGGTGTCGACCTTGTCCTGGAGCTCCTTGGCGTTCTGCTGGAGCCTGGTGGCGTTCTCCTTGGCGGTCTCCTGCAGGCGAGAGGCGTTCTCCTTGGCCGTGCCCTGGAGCTTCGTCACGTGGACGGGTACCTCACGCAGCTTCTCGACCGCCAGGTCGACCGCGCCGGCGCCCGCATAGACGGCCTTGCTCCCGCGCAGCTTGGTGGCGAGCGTCATTCGACTTCATCCTTCCTCAGGTCTTTCTCCACTGGGCCATTGCCGGCTGCTTCGTTCTCCTTGACGAACGACACGTAGATGTCGAGCAACACCTGCTTCTGCCGCTCCGTGAGGAGCAGGTCGGCTCGGACCGCGGCCTGGACGTCGGTGTCCGCCTCGCGGTCCTCCAGGATCCCGGCCTGGACGTAGAGCACCTCAGCGGAGATCCGCAGCCCCTTGGCGATCTGCTGCAGGATCTCGGCGCTCGGCTTGCGCAACCCTCGCTCTATCTGGCTGAGGTAGGGATTGGACACCCCTGCCGCGTCCGCCAGCTGCCGCACCGAGATCTTCGCTCGCTGCCGCTGCTCCCGGATGTACTCCCCGAGGGAACCGACCTTCGAACTTGCCATGTGTCCCACCATGCGCCAGGTTGCTTGCATTTGCAAGCGCTCCAGCAAGCACTCGGGCGTGAGGCTGCTCACAATTGCAAGCACCCGAGCAAGCACCCCGCAAGCGCCGGCGTGAGGCCGCTCACAACGGCCTCGGCCTCACCTCGGCGGGAGCGCGGTGCCGTCCCCGGTGACGACCAGGTCCACGCCGGGGCGGCCGAGAAACGCGTTCATGACGATCCTGCGGTCATCGGGGTCCCGGAGGTCCACCCGGAACATTGCGGCGACGTCCTCCGGCCGGCCTCCCACGACCACCGGGTCGTCGCGGGCCGGGCCGTTGAGGAGGCCTTCGTGGGCCTCCCGGCTCGACACGAACTCGACCTTCCGCACGGCGGGCATGTCCATGAGGTCGTTCTTGATGCCGTCGACTTGCGCGCGGGTCACCGCCGTGCGGTCGCATGTGGGGTTCGCCGAGGTTCTCCCGCAGAGCATGATCAACACATCGGCCTTGGGCGGCGCGCCATCCGGCGTCGTCCGGGCGGACGGGGACGACCCGAGTGCCGGCCGTGGTCCTCCGGAACCCCCGGAACCCGTGGCGATGGAGACTCCGATGACCACCGCGGCCACCGACGCGGCGGTCGCGATCAGCGCTGCCCGCCGCGAGGGATGGGACCGCCGGCCGGCGGGACGTGCCAGTGGCCGGATGTCCTCCTGGCCGAGCGTGTCACCGACCGCGGACATGGCGGCTCGAAGTTGTTCCTCGGTACTGTTCACTGCCCCTCCTTCAGGATCCGGCCGAGCGCCGTCAGCGCGCGCGACGTGGTGGACTTGACCGTGCCTGTGCTGACCCGCATCGTCTCCGCCGTCTGTGCCTCCGACAGGTCGCAGAAGTAGCGCAGCACCAACGCCTCCCGCTGCCGCGCCGGCAGGCGATGCAGCGCGTTCATGACCTCACGCTTCTCCTCGCCCACGAGCGCCGCGGCCTCGGCCGACCAGACGGGTGGCAGGTGCTCCGCGAAGAAGGGCACCCGCCGGCGCCGCAACACGTTCCGGCAACGGTTGAGAACGGCGGATCGTACGTACGCCACCGCACGCTCCGGATCACGAAGGTGCGGCCAGCGCCGGTACAGGCCGAGGAACGCCTCGTGCACGACGTCCTCGGCCGTGGGCCTGTCGCCGACCATCACCAGCGCCATGCGCGTCAACGCGAGGGCGTGGCCCTCGTAGAGGTCGGCGACGGCCGCCCATATGGCATCGGGCGGCCGATCCGCGGCACGGCCGATGAGTATCAGATCAGGTTCCATGTGGAAGAGACACCACGGACCCCGTGAAGGTTGCTCGCGTCAGGAGACCTGGGACGGCGGCGCGGTCCAGGTGTTGCACGATCGCATGGTCGCGCGCGTGAAGCCGAGGTTGAGCCAGCCCGCGTAGTGCCCACCGCTCCCGTGGTCGCGTGTGCCCGGGCTCGACGGGTCGTCGCCACGGCCGTAGGAGTCGCGCAGTGTGACCCGCCACTGCTGCGTGGTGACCGGGAAGGTCGGCCGGACGGCCGCCATGAACACCCCGGCGAAGCACTGGGCCTGCAACTCACTGCGCCGCGTCACGGCGTTGCGCTCCTCGATCGAGGACGCCGACACCCGCTGCTCCCGGCTCTCCGCGAGGATTCCCGACCGCTCCTGTACGTGGTGGGCGTATTCGTGCGCCAGATTGCGCGCGTAGGTGACGTTGTAGGCCACGGGCAGGTTGCCGGCCGACCTCTGGGCGTGGCCCCCCACGCCGATGTAGATCGCGTTGTTGAGCGTGCAGTAGAAGGCGGCCGCCCCCGGAGCCGGATAGTCACCGCACGGGCTGCGGCCGGGGGTGCGCCAGAAGACCCGCTGCGGCGGGCTGAACCGCAGGCCCGCGCGACTGAAGGCCGTGGACCAGGAACGGTCGAGGCAGTTCGTGGTGCTGTTCAGGAACGCCTCGAACGAGGCGCTGTCGCCGGGCGCGATCTGCCGGCCCGCGCAGCCGAAACCGTTCATCGTGCCGACCTGGTAGAGCCTGCTGGCGGTCGCCGCCTGCGCGCCCGAAGAACCGCCGCCGGGCCCGGAACTCCTCGCGCCCCGTGGCGTGGACGGCCGTCCGGTCTCCGAGGCCAGGGGTTCACCGCCGGGCGATCCCGGTGACGAGTCGCCCATCACGCTCGCGAGCAGGGCGCCGCCCACGAAGAGGACCGCCATGAACCCCAGCACCAGCACCGCCACCAGCGCGCCGCCGCCTCCGCCACGACGCGGTGGGGCGTAGTGGTACACCGGCCGCGGCCCCCACTGCGGTCCGAACTGCCCGGGCGACGGCCCCTGCGGTACGGGCGGCGGCCGCATCAGTCCCGGAGGAGGCGGTCCGGGTGGTCCGGGTGGTCCAGGCGGACCGACCGGCCCGTACGCCCCCGGACCCGGCCCTGGCGGCGGAAACGGTCCGCTCGACCCTGCCACCACTGTCGTGCCTCCTCCGTCAGCTGCGGCTGGTACCGCTCAACGGCCGTTCACAACGCCAGAAAGCCGTCAAACACCGGCGGAACGCCGACTTGGACGATTTATCCGATCAAATAGTGCCCTATGAAACCGCTGAGGCAGGGGCGGTCCAGGTATTGCACGCCGAGAGCACGCGATTCCGGAATCCCTTCTCGACCCAGCCCGCGTAGTGCAGGCTCGATCCGTGGTCCCGTTCATCCGGGGGCTGATCGTCGTCGCCACGGCCGCGAACGTCGTTCATCATCGCGACGTACTGACGCGCCGTCATCGGCAGCGAGCTGCGCTCAGCGCCCAGGAAGACCCCGGCGAGGCACTGGGCCTGCAACTCGATGCGGCGGCTGGCGTCCGTGCGGCCCGTCGCGCTGCGCCGGCCGAGCAACCGGTGGCCGTACGCGAGGATTCCGGCCTGTTCCTGCACGTGGTGGCTGTACTCATGGGTGATCACGCGGGCGTACACCGCGTAGTTCGACACCGGCTCGTCGCCCGCCGTCTCGACGACATGAGCGAGTCCGACGTACATCGAGTTGTTGGCGGGGCAGTAGAACGCCGCCGCTCCTGATTGCGGATACGACCCGCAGGGGCTGCGTCCGGGTTCGGACCAGAAGACCCGCTCGGGCGGGGTGAACCGCAGGTCTCCCTTGGTGAACTGCCGTTGCCACGAGACGTCGAGGCACCCCGCGAGCACGTTCATGAACCGGCGCATGGACTCGTCGCTGCCCGGCGCGATCCGCGGCGCCCGGCAGGCGACCGGCGTCAGGACTCCGGTGCTGTAGAGCTTGTTGGCGGTGGCCGCGGAGCGACTCGCCGTGCCGTCCGGCGCTCCGCCCTCTCCGGTCGCGCCCCGGCCTTCCTGGCCGTACATCGCCATCCCCAGAATCGCGATCACGAAGACCGCCGCCAGGCTGCCCAGCACACCGACGACGGCGCCGCCGGCCGTACGCCGCGGCGCACGGCGCCGGGGGACGGTGTAGCGGCCGTATCCATCACCACCGCGCGATGCCCTCCCGCGTCCCTCCGCCGGCGACCGCCCGGCCGGTTCGGCGGGCGCACGTCCGTCACCCGGCGGCGAAGGCGGAAGGTATTGGCGGACCATGGTTAAAAATCATGGCATATGCAGAAACATGGCGATACCGACTGCGCAGGTCAGCCGGTCACGGCCGTCTGTGGACACTTCCAGACACGCATATACCGGGCATCACCTCGGATGTCGTCTAGACCGGTAGCATTTCCGCCCATGCTGCTGCGTTCGCTCGTCGGCTCGCTGGCCATCACCGTTCTCGTCTGCCTGGCCGCTCCGGTGCCCGCGCACGCGGGTTCCCTGAGCGATGAACGTGTTGTGAAGGACGACGTCGTGCTGACGGTCCGCGGTGACGGCGTCGTGCACGCCAAGGAGACCATCACGTACGAGTTCGCCGGCGGCCGCGGGATCGAGCGGTCCTTCGTCACCCGGGCGCGGCACGACGACACCCGCGATCGGCTCTTCAAGATCGAGAATCTCAAGGCGTCGAGCCCCGACGGCGGGCCGACCGGCGTGTCGGTCAGCCGCGACGGCGATCTCACCGTCGTCGCGGTCCGCGGCGGCGACCCGGTCAGCGGACGGCGCACCATCGCACTGGAGTACGACGTGCGCGGCGGAATCTCGAGGATCGGCGGCAACGACGAGCTGCGCTGGACCGCGGTGAGCGGCTGGAACGTGGAGGTCGCGTCGGCCGAGGTGTCGGTCGAGGCCAACGGCGCGATGCGCAACCTCAACTGCTTCGCCGGCGCTCTCGGCAGCTCGGTCGGCTGCACCCAGGTGGTCGGCAGCCACGTCCAGACGCGAGGGAACTTCACCCAGCGGAACATGCTGCCGCGCGAGACCATGACTGTCGCCGTGGGCTACCCGCCGGGGGTCACCAGGGCACTGCCGCTGTACGAGAAGCGCCGCACGCTCATCACGGCCTTCACGGTGAACACCGTCACGGGGGGTTCCCTGCTCGCGCTGCTGGTGCTGCTGCTCGGCGGCCTCGGGCTCCTCTACCAGCTCCGTGGCCGGGACGCCAGGATCGTCGGCCAGAAGGCCGCCGAAGGCGACCACACCCCGGTCAACGGCATGTCGTTCGAGCCACCGAGTGGAGTGCGGCCAGGCCAGATCGGCACGCTCATCGACGAGCAGGCCGACGTCATCGACGTCACGGCCACCGTCGTCGACCTGGCCGTCCGCGGCTATCTGCTGGTCGAGGAGGACGACCGCGACTGGACGCTCCGCAAGCTGAACCGGCCCGTGGACGACCTGTTCCCCTACGAACGGACGCTGTTCGACGCGCTCTTCGCCGACCGGGACGCCGTGCGGCTCTCGGAGCTCGGCGGTACCTTCGCCGCCGACCTGGCCAAGGTCCGCAGCGCGCTGTACGAGGACGTGGTGCGGCAGGGCTGGTTCGCCCGCAGGCCCGACTCGGTGCGCACGCGGTGGACGACGGTGGGCATGGTGCTGACCGTCGTGGGCGTCGTCGGCACGGTCGCGCTGGCGTTCTTCACCGAGCTCGCGCTGATCGGGCTCGCCGTGATCATCGCCGGCGCGGCCCTGGCCATCGGCGGGCAGTACATGCCCGCCAAGACGGCCAGAGGCGCGACCGTGCTCGCGCACACGCTCGGGTTCCGCGCCTACCTGGCCCGCGGCGAGGCCTCGGACGTGGAGTCGCGGCAGCGCATCGCGATGTTCTCCCGCTACCTGCCGTACGCGATCGTGTTCGACAACGTGCACAAGTGGGCGAAGACCGTCGAGGACGCGGGGGTCCGCACCGAGGGCGCCGACAACCTCTACTGGTACGAGGGCCCGGCCGAATGGGACCTCTCGAGGTTCGCCGACTCCATGCGGACCTTCACCCTGGCCACGTCGGGCGCGATCTCGCAGACCCGCCAGTTCCGCAGCCTGACCTGATCGCTCCGGCTGTTTTCCTTTCGTCCCATATGTTTTGCCTTCTCCCGCCGGGTAGGGGACGACATGAGGAGGTGGGAAGCGTGCTGGCCGAAGAACTCGGAAACAACCAATGGCTCGTCGCAGGGCCGCTCATCTTCGTGCTCGCCCTGGCGGCGTGGATCACGCTGGTCATCCACGCGGTGCACGGGCAACGGCGCTACGGCGAGGGACGTGATTTCCAGCGGGGCCCGGTCGCCGGCGGGATCATCGAAGGCAGCCCCTCGCAGCGCAACCGTCGTGACGAGGCCCCCCGCCACGACTCGAAGGGGCCGAGCCTGCCCCACCGGCCCAGGACCCGCCACCTGTGAGACAGGGCCTCACGCGGGTGCGGACGCCTTGACGCCGAGGAACGCACGGGCCTCGTCCACCGGCATCGGCCCGCGCTGGGCGAGCCGGGCGAGGGTCGCCGCTCGCTCGACCAGCTGGGCGTTGCCCGTGACCGGCTGCCCCTTGGCGTAGGTCAGCGTGTCCTCCATGCCCACCCGCAGATGGCCGCCGGTCGCGAGCGCGGCGTACATGACGGGCAGCGAGGTGCGACCCACGCCCGTCGCGGACCAGCTCGCCCCTTCGGGCAGCGCCTCGACGGCGGCGACCAGCGTCCGGGTGTCCCCCGGCATTCCGCCGGGCACCCCCATCACCAGGTCGCAGTGCACATGCCCGCCGTAGGGAGGGCCGTGCTTGTCGAGCAGCCGGTGTAGCGCCCTGACCTGACCGAGATCGAACAGCTCGAACTCCGGCACGATCTCGAGCTGCTGGGTCCGCTGGTAGAGCTCGACCATGAAGCTCCACGGATTCATGAACACGTCGTCGCCGAAGTTGACCGTGCCGCAGGTCAGCGAACACCCGTCGGGTTCCGCCTCGAGCACCCGCAGCCGATCCTCGTACGGATCGGTCACCGCGCCGCCCGTGGACAGCTGCACGATCAGGTTCGTGCTCTGCCGCAGGGCCTGCACGGTGTCGCGCAACCTGGCCAGGTCGAGCGTGGGCCGTGCGTCGTCGCGGATGTGCACATGGATCACGGCCGCGCCGGCCTGTTCGCATTCTTCGGCGGTGCGGACCAGTTCCTCGAGCGTCACGGGCAGGGCCGGGACGTCGGCCTTGGCCGACTCGGCGCCCGTGGGCGCCACGGTGATGAGCGTCGTTGCTCCCATAACCGGCAGAATGCCTTGTCATGAGGGCTGTCGTCCAACGGGTGAGTCAGGCGAAGGTGACCGTCGAAGATCGAATAGTGGGGGCGATCGACGAGCCGGGCCTCATGGTGCTCGTCGGCGTCACCCACGACGACACCACGGCACAGGCGGAAAAGCTCGCGGCCAAGCTGTGGGGACTGCGGATCCTGGACGGTGAGAAGTCGTGCTCGGACGTGGGTGCGCCGCTGCTCGTGATCAGCCAGTTCACTCTGTACGGCGACGCCCGCAAGGGCCGCCGGCCGACGTGGATCGCGGCCGCCCCCGGCGCCGTGGCGGAGCCTCTCGTCGACGCCGTCGTGACGGCGCTCCGGGCGCTGGGCGCACGCGTCGAGACCGGTGAGTTCGGTGCCGACATGAAGGTCTCGTTGATCAATGACGGGCCGGTGACGTTGATCCTGGAGGCCTGAGCGGCCATCGCGGCCCATTGAAGGGCCATTGAAGGGCCGTCGAAGGGCCGTCGAAGGGCCGTCGAAGGGCCGTCGAAGGGCCGTCGAAGGGCCGTTGCAGGGCCATCGCGGGCCCATCGCCCCGGCGGGCTCAGAAGTAGCCCGACACCGCCCATACGGCGGTCACCAGCGTGCCGCCGCCGGCGAGGATCAGCACGATCCGATCGGTCTGGTCCAGCCGCGCCCGTACCACCGGAGACACCACCAGCACGCCCGTGTTCCGGCCGGTGTCGGGCAGCTGTCGCTTGCGGAACGGGTTGCGCAGCCCGATCAGCCACCACAGGGCGTCGTTCTTGACCTGCTGATGGGCGGGGGTACAGGCGAACAGCCGGCCCCGGACGGGCTCGAGGCACCAGAGCCCCTGGCGGGTGGTGATCCGGCAGACCGTGGGCACCAGGCAGAACTCGTACAGGCACCAGAGCAGGAGCACCAGCAGCCCCACGCGCCAGGACTGCAGCAACCAGGCCACCGCGCCCAGCGCTGCGAACAGAACCCACCACACGAAGGCCGGTTCTCGCCGACGTCGACGCCGTCGCCCCATCTTCCCCTTCCCCGCGAGCAGTGATGTCTCTTTATCCGGGTCCGCAACCATCGATAAAGAACCACCTTCTCACTCGAGAGGCCGTACTCGATCTTCCTTTGGAGAACAGGACGGGGCATGCGCCACGCGAGTTCAGTATGCCCTCGGCACTCGGTCCTACCCCCGCCGCGCCGCCGTACGACGGAGATCGATCGTCGCGTTGGCCCCCGTGTCGGGAGACACGATGACCTCCTGGGCAGCGGCCACCCCGTCGGCCAGCAGGTCGGCGTCCACAGGGACGTTCCTCTTGACGAGGGCGAGGGCGATCGGGCCCAGCTCGTGGTGCCGGGCCGACGAGCCGACGAACCCCACCTGGCGTCCGTCGAGCTCGACCGGGGCACCGTGCAAGGGCAACCGATCGACGCTGCCGTCCAGGTGCAGGAACACCAGCCGGCGCGGGGGCCGGCCCAGGTTGTGCACGCGGGCCACCGTCTCCTGTCCCCGGTAGCACCCCTTGTGGAGATGCACGGCGCTGTCGATCCACCCCATCTCGTGCGGGATCGTGCGGTGATCGGTGTCGAGCCCGAGCCGCGGCACGTGCGCCGCGATGCGCAACGCCTCGTACGCCCAGAGGCCGGCCGGCCGGCCCTGCCGATCGCGCCCGAGGTCGGCCCTCGGAATGATCAGATCGTCGCCCAGCGAGAGGGCGCCCTCCTGCGGCTTGCCTCCGGGCACGGTCACGACGGCGTGCGACTCGGTGCGGTCGGCGACCTCGACCCGCAGCATGAACCGCATCTTGTCGAGGAACTCGACCAGCGCGCCGGCCGCGCCGGGCTCGACGTGCGCCCAGACCGCCTCGCCGTCGTCCACCAGGTGAAGGTGGTGCTCGACATGGCCCTTCGGGCTGAGCAACAGCGCCTGAGTGGGCCGGAACGGTTCGAGGTCGTCGAGCCGCTGGCTCAGCAGGCTGTGCAGCCAGCGCAGCCGATCGGGACCCGCGACCCGGACGATGCCGCGGTTGCTCCGGTCGACGAAGGCGTCCCCCGCCTCGAGCGCGCGCTGTTCGTGCGACGGCTCTCCGTAGTGGGCCGCGACCTCCTGGTCGGGGGCGTCGGCGGGTACGGCTCCGGGCAGATCCAGCAGCGGGCTCTTCATGCTTCCCAGGCTACGCGGCGACCCGGGGCCGCCGTCGGCCGTGGACGCCCCGAGCGCGCCCGCCGAACGTCATCACGACCGCCCTGAGGCCTTTCCCTCGCAGTCGCCGCAGCAGCCGTGCACGGTGAGGTGGTGCACATCGGTCTGGAAGCCGAACCGGGCGCGCAGCAGCTCGACGAGCCCGTCGGCCACTCTGGGCGTGACGTCCTCGACGGTGCCGCATTTGCGGCACACGAGGTGGACGTGCTCGGCCTCGGTTGCGAGGTGGTAGGTCGGCGGACCGTGGCCGAGATGCGTGTGCTTGACCAGCCCGAGCTCCTCGAGCAGCTCGAGCGTGCGGTAGACGGTCGAGATGTTCACCCCGTGCGCAGTGCGCTGCACCTGGGTGCAGATCTCTTCCGGGGTGGCGTGCTCGAGATCGGTGACCGCCTCGAGTACGAGCTGGCGCTGCGGAGTGACGCGATAGCCCCGAGCCCGCAACTCCTCCTGCCAGGTATCGGCCATGTCCAGAGTCTATGGCGCGCTGTGCCCGGATAGTCAGGGAAAAAACACTTGCCCGCGCGACGAGCCTCGCATAACGTGCGGATTACGCAGGAGGGAGGTGGTCCAAGACATGAGTTGTTCTAGGACACGCGAGGTGGCTGTCCGTTAGTCGCCGTCCCGTCTTGGCTCCGTCACTCCGGTGACGGAAACCGGTCGCGATGCGACTGGCGAAATACAAGACAGACACCCGGTCCCCGGACCGATGGGCTCGTCCTGCCCATCCCCCGCACCCGCGGGAAGGTCCGGGGATCGTTCATTTTCGGCGCAGCGCGTCACCCTGGCCGGGCGGCAGGTCATCACCCCCGGCCGGCGAGCGCCCGGCTCGGTCGGCTCAGCTGACGCGCTTGAGCTGGGCCGACAGATGCGACTGCAGGCCCTGCCCCTCGGCGGCCAGGTCGTAGGCGTAACCGAGATCCTCGCCGATCAGCCCGTACAGGCGCTTGCCCGCGGTGACCTCCTTGGCGGTCTCGGTGCGGGCGACGATGTCGGTGCTCATCTCCACGCGGGTGCCGGTGATCTCACCGAGGTAGATCTCGGCGATCCCGGTGGGATGCGCGATGATCACTTCCAGCCGGCCCTCCGGCTGTGGCCGCCAGTAACCGGATTCGGTCGCCAGCGGCATCCCCAGATTCCCCTCGTCATCGAGCCGCCACGTGCGGCTGGTGTAGATGAGGAAGGGCTTGCCGATGTGGGAGAAGGAGATCTCCTGACCGAAGCGGAAGCTCTCTATGGTGGGGTATCCACCGACTCCAGCCCCCTCCCACTGGCCGAGCAGGAATTTCACAGGCTCGAGGGCGGGATGCAGCTCAGTCTCCATGTTTGAGAAGCCTAGCGGCGTTACTCCGCAAGCAGGTGACTACCGGCGGCTCTGCGCGGATCCGCTCCGGAATCCGGATCTCGGTGCTTCGCATCAGCGCATGCGGAAGAGCTTCAGCAGGGCGAGCACGGTGAGCGCCACGAAGGCTCCCAGCGCCAGGGAGAGAGCCACGACGTTCAACAGGCCGGCCACGGCCCGGAGTGTAGCGATCGGCTCCGTCTCCCCGCATCCGACCGCATCCGCCATCCGACCGCCGACCGCCGACCGAGCGCGTTCGCCCACCGCTGGTCTTCCGAGGCCCGGTATCCGCTCGCTCCGCCGGGCCGGTGACCGCATTTTTGGTCCGTACGGCGGGGCGTGACCGCTCTCCAGCGCCATGCCGGACCCGTTCGGAGTAATGTGCCGATATGGCGAGATCGCTTGTGATCAAGGCAACTGCCGGTGCTGATGGCGCCGAACGGTGCAATCAGGCCTTCACGGTCGCGGCCGCGGCGGTGGCGAGCGGTCTGACCGTCTCGCTGTGGCTGACCGGTGAGTCGGCGTGGTACGGCCTGCCGGGCCGGGCCAAGGAGCTCGAGCTGCCGCACGCGACCCCACTACAGGACCTGCTCGAGGTCGTGCTCGCCGGCGGACAGGTGACCGTGTGCACGCAGTGCGCCGCTCGCCGTGACATCGGGCCCGAGGACCTGATCGAAGGCGTGCGCATCGCGGGCGCGCCGACCTTCGTGGAGGAGATCTCGGCGGACGGCGCCCAAGCCCTCGTCTACTGACGCAACATCACCGGCCCGCGAAGCCCCTCCCCGCCGTGATCATGCAGTTGTTCGCGC
>NZ_JABVEC010000054.1 GCF_014323705.1 Actinomadura alba | reverse complement strand
GCCGCCACGGTGCGGCCCGCGCCGGTCCTCCGCTCGACAAGAGCTCTGCATGAGCTCGACAGGAGTTCATGTGACGATCCGTACCCGCGCGCTTAAGAGCGCGCTGGTCGCCGGTGTCGCGGCGGTGGCCGGGGTCGTCGGCCCGGCCGCCGCGGCGGCCGCCCACCCGTTCGGACCGCCGTCCACCGCGCGGATCAGCGTCGACGGCTCGCGAGTGGCCATCTCATGGCTCGCCGCCGAGGACGACTGGGTCGCGCTCGGCCAGTCGGTCGGGGCCTTCGAGGACCCCGGTACCGGCGCCGTGTCGACCGACCTGACAGGGGAGCAGAAGCTTCAGCGCTCGCCCGCCGTACGCGACTACCTCCTGAAGACGATCACGGTGGCCCAGGACGGCAGGCCGTGCGAGGGGCGGCTTGCCGGACTGGACCGGCTGCTGGCCGAGGGCGCCCGGCTGACCTTCGACTGCCCTGCCCCCGTCGTGGTCATCGACGTCGGGGTCGGCGCCCTCACCGACCTCAACCAGGCGTACCGAACGATGCTCACCAGCGAGTCCCCCGCGACGCCGTCGCGGTCGCTCTTCACCGCGACACAGCGTACGCAGCGCCTGCGCTTCTCCGGGTCGGGCGGCTCACGGGCGGTGGTCACGACGTCGGTCGGTACCGCCGCGGCACTGTGCGGCATCGGCGCGGTGGCGCTGCTGATGCGGCGCCGCGCGAGGGGACGCCGGTGAACGGCGTGACCGGTTACGAGAACCATCTGATCGCCTTCTTCGACGGCAAGGGCGTCTTCTGGGTGGCCCTGGCCATCGCGCTCGGGGTGGGCGCGATGCATGCGGTTGCGCCGGGCCATGGCAAGAGCATCACCGCGGCGTACCTCGTCGGGACCCAGGGCCGTTACCGGGACGCGCTGCGCCTCGGGGTCATCGTCGCGGTCATGCACACCGTCTCGGTGCTGGTGCTGGCGCTCGCCTGGGTGGGGCTGAGCGACCTCGGCGGCTTCGGTACGAAGACCGTGACGGCCTGGATGCAGGTGGTGGCCGGGCTGGTGGTGATCGGCGTCGGCGCTCACCTCGCCTATCGCCATCTGCGCGGTCGAGGTCACTCCCACTCACCGTCGCAGGGCGACGGGCACGGGCATTCCCACGGGCACGGGCACGGGCATTCCCACGGCCATGGGCATGGGCACTCTCACGGGCATGACCGCCACGACGACGAGCCGACCGATCCGTGGTCGCGGCGGGGACTGGTCGCGCTCGCACTGTCCGGTGGACTTCTGCCGTCGCCGTCGGCGTTCCTCGTGCTGGTGAGCGGGCTGCTCACCGGCCGGGCCTTCGACGCCGTCGTACTGGTGATCGTCTTCGGGACGGGGATGGCGTTCACGCTGACCGGCGTCGGCGTCGTGACGATCCGGGGGTACGCCGTGCTGGCGCGCCGCGTGCGCGGCCGATCGCCGGCCGCCGCGGTGGTCGCTTGGGTGCCCGCGATCGCCGGTGTGGCGGTCTCGGTCGGCGGCTGTCTCTATCTCGTCGTGGCGATCACCACCCTCACCTCCTGAGCACCGGGTCGAGGCGGCCGGCCACGCCATCGGCCGGTCAGGCTCCGCTCGATGACTCCAGGCCGAGCAGCGGCCGCACCTGCGCGGAGAGCCATTCCGGCAGTGCCCTGGCCGCCGGTGCCCGGCCGGTGAAGTGCAGGAACGAATGGGTCATCCCGGCGAAGCGCCGCAGCCGGACCGGCACACCGGCGGCGGCGAGGCGGGCCGCGTACGCCTCCCCGTCGTCGCGCAGAACGTCGTACTCCGCCGTGGCGATCACCGCCGGTGGCAGCCCGGCCAGGTCGCGGGCGCGCATGGGCGCGGCGTACGGATGGTCGGCCGCGTACGGGGAGGGCAGGTACTGCGTCCACAGGTGGCCCAGGTCGTCGCGTTCCCGCAGTTCGGCGTCGGTCAGCGGGGTCCCATCGGCGTAACGCACGAAGCCCGGCATCCCGTACCGGGGATCGGTGGGCGGGTGGACCAGCACCTGGGCGGCTAGCGGAGGGCCGGCCCGCAGGTCTCTGATGGCCAGCGCCGCGGCCGTGGCGAGATTGCCGCCCGAGCTGTCGCCGCCGACCGCGATCCGATCGGCGTCCAGGCCGAGATCGGACGCGTGGTCGGCGAGGTGGCGCAACGCCGCCAGCACATCCTCGAGAGCACCGGGAAACCTGGTCTCCGGCGCCAGACGGTAGTCGACACTCGCCACCACCGCTCCAATGCGGCTCGCCAGATCCTTCAACGGGGTGTCCCAGGTGTCCAGGTCGCCGCGGACCCAGCCGCCGGCGTGCGCCCAGACCAGCACCGGGGCCGGCGACCGCGTTTGCAGCGGGCGGTAGAGACGGACGCGCACCGGACCGCCCGCACCGGCGGCCTCGACATCGCGCACCTCCGCGACCGGTACCGGTTCGCCTTGGAGCGTGACCACCCCGCGGGTGATGGCCCGGGCCTCCTCCAGTGACAGCGACGCGAGCGGCCGGCTCTCGCCGGCCCCGGCCACGATGGCCCGCACATCCGGATCGAGGGGCATCAGGACGTCACCTCCGCCAGCTCGCCGAGGTGGATGGCCGCGTGCCAGTACGGCTCATGGCGCGGAATCGTCATGACGTGCTGCGCCAGCGCCCCGATGCTCTCCGCGCGGGGCTCCTCCGTCTCGATCGGGGCGCTCCACCGCTCGCCGTCATAGCGGGACAGCTCGTCGAGGAGCGCGTCGCGGACGACCGTGAACCTGTCCAGGAGCAGGTCGACCGGCAGTTCACGCCCCGCCGCCACCCCGGAGACGTTCAGCGAAGCGCCGACCTCCGGCTCCTCCCAGCGCTCCGCCAGGCTCCAGTGCGCCCGGCCATGGCGCGCCTCGGTCAGCACGGCCAGACTGATCTCGTCCCACATCAGGACGTGCGCGACCAGGTCGCGCAGCGATTCGCAGAAGTCTCCCAGGGGACCGCCGCGGACCAGATATGGGGCGATCAGTTCGTCCTCCGGGCGGCCGGCCACCCGGTCCATCAACAGGCCGCGGTCGACCGTCGTGCGCCGCACCGTCTCGCCGACCGTCAAGAGCCGTGGTCTCTTCGTCATCATGGGCCCGAGCGTAGGAAGCATGGTCGGGACGGAACGCAAGCCTGCTCGTCTCGGGCAGGCTTGGGCGTCAGCGGCGCAACACCTCGAGCAGGTCGCCGCCGAGCATCTCGATCGCCTCGGTGTCGAGCGAGTAGCGCACGAAGTGCCCGGCCCGTTCGGTCCGCACGAGCCCGGCCGCACGGAGCTTGGACAGGTGCTTGGTCACCGCGGCCTCGGTGAATCGCCAGTGGCGCGCGATCTCCCGTGCGGATCGCGGCTCGACCGCGATGGCCCGGCACACCTCCAGCCGTGCCGGGTTGGCGAGCACGCTGAGCCGCTGCCACGTCGAGCGCCGGTCGGCCGCCCGCGAGGGGGCCGGGAAGGGGTAGTGCACGACGACCGGCCGGTCGGGTTCGTCGGCGACGTACACATGGGGATCGCCGAAGACGGTCGGGACCAGCACCAGTCCGCGCCGCGCGGTGGCCAGCCGCTTGCTCTGCACCTTGTCGATCACGATCCGGCCGTCCGGCGCGACGTCCACGGCCGGTGACAGGTCCCGCAGCGCGAGCAACGGGCCGGACTGTGCGCACAGCCGCGAACGAGCCAGGACCTCACGGCGCAGGACGGGAGCCGCCTGTTCCCACTCCGCCTGGAAGAACAGCGACCAGCAGTGGGAGAGGACGGCGACCAGTGATTCCCGCGCGGTCTCCGCGTCGTCGAGGAGCAGCCGGACGACGCGCACCGTCGCCGGTCCACGGGCGCGGGCCAGGGCGGTGATCCCGGCGCGTACCCGGGGATTCGACAGGTCGCCCGGCCGGCCGCGCTCTCGGAGCAACGGCCGCAACATCATCGCGGCGAACTCTCCGACCGGCACCCGGCCCACCCGGTCCAGCCGGTCCTCCCAGCCGCCCGACCCCACGAGAGTCGGATCCACCAGCAGGGTGGCGCGCACGGCGCGTACCGTGAAGGCCCAGGCCGTGAGCTCCTCGGCGAGGCCCTCGGGCAGCAGTGCGCGCACCCCCGCGGCCCACTCGGCGCGGTCGGGATGGTGGTCGACGCCGACCAGCACATGCCATGCCCAGCCGAGCTCCACGAGCGGCGACACGGCGAAGGTCACCGCGCCGGGCTCGGTGGGAACCTCGAGCGATATCGGCATGATCGCACCGTAACCTTCCCGGCGACTCCGGTGGTGTCCGGTTCTCGGATCAGCCGACTGAGTGGGTGATGGTTCCGGCGTAGTTGCCGGCGGTGGTGGCGAATGGGATTGATACCTGCAGTGTCGGGGCCCAGCTTGCGCTGTTGACGCCTGCGATATGGGTGTGGGAGAAGGCGGTCTGGGTGGTGCTGAGGCTGACTCTTTGGGCGGCGGTGGGCTGGCCGGGGGTGAAGGTCCCGCCGCCTTGTGTGTCGGTGGCCGGGCCGGACCAGTAGTACACGTTCGCCCGGCTGATCGTCGCCGTGGGCGGGCTGGTTCTGGTGTAGTTGGTCGAGGAGACGGTCGTGGTCCACGATCCCGCACCGGGTTCGCGGGTGTCGGTCACTGTCACCGTCGCTATTCGTGAAGTGAGCTGACCCCCTGAGCGCGCGCTACCCAGAGCCGCCGACGCAGGGACGCTGATGGTCAGCGAGCCTGCTTTGGCCGGTATGAACCTGGCAAGGCTCGGTGCCGCATCGGCTGGTGCGGCGAATGTGGTGGCCAGTACGGCCGTCGTGGTGATGAGTGCCGTTCTTCGATACATCGATGTCTTTCGCTCAAGCGGAGCCGGAGTTGACGCGCCGCCGCCGCCGGCGAAGGAGGAGGAGTACGACGGCGGCGACCGCCAGGGTGAGAGCGACCAGCGCCGACGGGAACAGCATGTGACGGGTGCCCAGCAGGACGGCAGACCGGCCTATCCCGGTGTCGGGGAAGGTGACGTTGGCCGACACCACCCGCTTCACCAGACCGCTTTGAATGACCAGGTGGGCTTTCCACGGACCGTTCGGCAGCCGTTTGCCCATCTCGACGACCACCTGGCCGGTGTCGCCCGGTTTCAGGGTGACGCCCAGCGTGGCCGGGTACGGCCCGGCCCGAATGCCTTCCGGGCCGTCGGTCAGGGACAGCCGCCCGGACAGGTCCAATGCCCGGCCACCGGTGTTGCGGACCTGGGCCACGAGCCGGGGCCGCCCGGCGGCGTCGCGTTCTGGGGTCAGCTTCTCAATGCGCATGTCCGATGGCGGCTCACCGCCCGGACCGATGTCGAGATAGATCCGTATGCCGACGCGGCTGAGGAGCCCGAGGTTGTGGTTCTTATCGGGCGGTGCCCCAGTTTGCGCCCAGATCATGGCATACCGCTCGCCACGCCATGCGGTCTTGGGCACCCGGATGGTGAACCGTCCGGTTCGCTTGTGGTGCGGCGGCAGATCGATCTCGGCCGGCTCGACGGTCGTCCACGTCGTCAACTCGTTCGGCGTGCGCTCCGGTGCGAAGGCGAAAGTACGGTTCTCGACGTCGGCAGCGGCCGCGTACAGCGCGACCCGCAGCGAGCGCCTCGTGGTGTTCGACACCTCGAAACGCCGGGTGATCGTGGTGCCGGGGTTGAGATGGTCGACCACCCCGGTACGTGCGCGGGGATCCTTGCGGCGGGAGACGGGGGCGTCGAGCAGGCGGATGCCGAGTCCGTCGCTGGGGCGATCCGCGCTGGCATGGGCCGCACCTGTGGTACCGCCGACCACGGTGCGGGCGGCCTGGGCCGTCCCGCCGCCCGCGCCTGTGAAGAGCACGGACAGCAGGACGCCCAGGGCCAGGCCAGCGCGGCGGTCAGGAGACGGAATGGGTCAGTGTCCCGGTGTAGGTGCCCAGATCAGCCGCTAGCGGGATGGAGACCGCCACGGTCGGATCCCACGTCGCCTGGCTGCTCCCGGTGCCGCCGGTGTAGCTCATCGCGATGCGCTGCGCGGCCAGGCTCCCCGACGCGCCCGGAGTGAGCGTCCCGTTGCCGAGCACAAGAGTTCCGGGCCCAGGGGTGTACGTCGCGTTCGAGGCAGGGATGGAATCAGGGCCGCTCGTGAAAGCCGTCGACGAGACCCGGGAGATCCAGTCGGAGGTGGGTGTACCGCCCCGGGCGTCGGTGACCTGCACGGTGCCGATCGCACCGCTGACACCACCGCCCGGTGGGGCGCTGCCCAGGTTGACCGGACCTGATGGCGCCGTGATCGTCAACGCACCCGAGCTGACCGTGAAGGTCACGGTGGTGTCCGCGGCGTTCGCGGTCGGAGCGGTGAGTATCGCCGAAGTGATCGTGCTTCCCGCAAGCAGTGCGATCGACCGAAGTCGCATGTGGTTCTCCGTAGCCGCAGGGACCCGCCCCTCAAGGACGGGTCGAGATCAGAAACAACGACTGATCGCTTACCCTAAGTGACCACAATGATGCGCTCGGTTCTCGACACGCGGAGCCTGCCTGACGTACGAGGCCCGTCTCATGCGGTCGTGGTGGCGACGAGGCTTCGGGTGTTGACCGTGGCTTGAAAGCGGAGATCGGCGTCGTGCTCGCCGGCGGTGGCGAGCCGATCGAGCCGTACGCCTGGAACTCCCACAAGGAGCAGCCCCACTGAAGCGCCCGCATCGTGACATCATTGCGCGGGTTGGCGCTTTTCCGATTGCTTGGGGCGATCTGGCATGGCCTATGACGATGTCGAGGCGGAGCTTCGCAGGCATCCGAAAGTACGAGATTGCGTGGTCACCAGGATCCGGACCGGGTCACGGAAGAACACACTCGTCGCGTACGTCGTCACCACTGGACGGGCCGATCCAGCGGAGATCCGGGCGTTCCTGTCGGGCCCGCGTCTGCGGCCCAACCGAATGCCACGGGCCGTGATACCGGTGGACTCCCTGCCCCGCACCAGTTCGGATGAGGTGGACCGCGAAGGTCTTCCGCTTCCGGTGCTGCCGGGACGGGCGGCGGGCGGCAAGGGGGCGCTGCCGGATCTGGGCGATGCGTCGCTCGGGGTGGTCATGCTGCTGCTGGCGGGGTTCATCGCCTTGGTGGCGTTCCTGATGACCGACGCTTTCTGGCCGGGCTCCACGGACCTGTCGGCGGTGCCCCAACCGTGGGCCGGGCTCTTCACCGGGCTCTATGTGGCCGAATGCCTGTCCTTCGGTTTGGGGATCGGCTTCCTGTTCCTCGGCCGCAGGCGGCTGACCCGTCTGGGACGCCCGCCATGGCTGACCACGCTCGCCCACCTGTCGATCGTCTGGCTGCTGGTCGCCTGGTGGCCGCAGGACAACTTCTACCGGCTTGCCGCCAAGACCGACTGGGACCGTCAGGCCGCCCTCGTCTACGGGTTCAACATCACCTTGATGATCGCCGCAGCCGTGCTCGTCGCCTTTGCGATCCGCGAGCATCGCGCAGATTGACCTCCAGATCGCCGAACATCTCGCCCAGGGCCGCGTTCGCGCCGCGGACGGTGGTCTCCGCCTCCTCAAGGGCCCGCCTGGTACGGGCGGCGATCGCCACGCCCAGGTAGGGAACGGGATCGAATGCTGCCGTCGGGATGGTGACCAGCAGGGTCGTGCCGAGCGCCCGGCACCTCTGGGCAGTGCGGGCGACGTGTTCGCGCAGCGGCCCCGCAGGCAGCCGTGCACCTAGTGGTAGCCGGTCGAGTGTGCGGACGAAGTGATGTCCTCCTCGCAGGCGATCGAGGGCGGCCTGGAGATGGAACGCGACGGCCGGTCCGGTGAGCCGCAGGTTGATCTCAGTTGGCGCGAGGCGGCCCGACCGTTCGGTGACGAAATCAACGTCGTACCAACCCCGATAGCCGTCCTCGGCCAAGGCCCGGCCCACCGCGACCCCGAACCCGACGGCCGTGTCGGTGAGTGAATCGGGCAGGACACCGAGACCGACGGTGACTCCGCTGTAGCTGGTCTCGTCGACGTCCATCAGCCCGACACCGACCGGGTGAACCTCGCCGTCGGAGTCGATGACGGCGTCGAAGGTGGGATCCCGGTACGGGCCGGATCCCTCCACGTACTCCTCCAGCAGCACGCCGCCGCTCGACCATCGCCGTGCGAGGGCTCGGAGGCCTTCCGTCTCGGGGGACACGATCAGCGTCCCGGACCCACCGACGCCGTACTCCCGCTTGAGCACCACCCGAGGCCCTTCGGCAAGGTCCCGTGCGAGTGCGCGACGCGAGCCGACCGGCCGTTGTGCGGGAACGACGATTCCCGGGTGATCGGAAGCCAGCGCGCGGAACAACGCGTGCGCACGGCTCTTCGCCTCATACCGGCCGATGGCCTCCAGCACACCGCCGGGTGACGGGGCGATCGGCTCGAACGCCGCCGTCCGACCCCACGGCAGCACGGGTGACCCTCGGGAGGTGAGGCGTTCCAGCAGGTCCGGCCGAGCCAGGATCGCTTCGGACACGCGGCCGTCATCAGTGATCCCGCTGTGCACCTCCACCTCCCCCCAGCCGAGGGCGGCAGCGATGTCCCGGACCCACCAATCGTCGACCCGCTGGGGAAGAACGATCATCGCGGGGCGTGGACCGCAGAAGGCGGCCAGGCAGGAGTAGTGGTCGGGACCCCGCGCACCGCCGGCGAACTGGCCGTTGAACTCGGTGACATTGCCGACGTGGACCGTAGGTCCTCCCGCGCTCCAGGCCACTGACCAGGTTGGCTCCGGCCGGACCGGCCACGCTACGAGCACAGGCAGGGCACGGGCTGTCGCCTGCCGGGCGACGTCCTGTCGCTGCGCCCCCATCGCCAGGTAGAACGCCTCGGCATTGGGGTCGGATTCGATCGTCACCCGGGTGAAGCCCAGCCGCCCCGCTTCCTCCAGCACATGCCGGTACAGCAGTCGCCCCACGCCGCCGCCCATCGCGTCCGGCTCAACGAACAGCAGGCCGAGTTCACCGTCCGGCGGATCACCCTCCAAAGTGGCCACACCCAGGACCAGCCCATTCCGTTCGGCGACCACCGTGCGCCGTTCGACGACCTCACCACGCCGAAGCCGAAGATCGTCTCGGTAGCCGGCCAGGAACGCCTCGTCATAGCCCCAGTACGCCTTGGAACGCATTATCAGCCCGCTCAGCGCCTCGGCTTCGTCCGGCCGCGCCGCCCTCAGCTTCGCCGCGCCGGTCAGGTCACCCATGCCGGGATGCTCTCATGGGGGCCAGGTCAGAGCGCCGGCCGTTGGCCGAAAGGGAAGTGTGCAGCCACAAGATCTCTAATATGGGCCGAATGCGTTCTGAGGCGGTTTGGGAGTCGGTGGCGCCCGGAGTGGAGCTGGCCACCCTCGAAGGGCATGTGGGCCGCGCGGCGGATCTCTGCACGATCGAGGGGGAGGGCCGCACGCTGCTGGTCAGCGCGAGCGCGGATGGCACGCTGCGGATCTGGGACCCGGCCACCGAGCGGCAGGTCCGTGTCATGCACGGACACGCGGACGGGGTCGACACTGTGCTCAACGTCGGCGGCGTGCTCGTCAGCTCGGGGCGTGACAGGACCGTACGGACGTGGAACCCCGTCACGGGTGAGCAGCTCGGGAAACTGACAGACCATAAAGGTGCGATCCCCGTTGAGGTGGGCGGGGAGACCCTGGTCGCGAGCGCCGCGCGGGACTCGGTACGGCTGTGGGATCCGCGCATGGGAGAGACCCGTCACGTCATCACCGGCGCGACCGGGCGGGCCGTCGCCTGTTGCAAGGATCTGATGATGGCGCCGGCCGTGGCCGGGGGCGTCGGCCTCTGGGATGTGGCCACCGGTGAGTTGCGCGGAATCGTGAAGCCCGACGGTCACACGACCGTGGACCTTTGCGCGGTCACCGTCGGCGGAAAGACCCTCTTCGCCAGTGCGGGATACGACAAGGAGATGGAGGGCGGCCGGATCAGGCTATGGGATCCGGCCACCGGCGAGGTCGCAGGCGTCATCGAGCACGAACCGCTCGTCGACGCCACCCTGGATCGGATCACGCACGTGCGCGCCGTCGAGTTGGGCGGCCGGGAGCGGCTGGTCAGCGTCGGACACAAGACCGTACGGATCTGGGACCAGGACACCGGATCGCCCCTCCAGGTCTTCATCCCGCCGGACAGCTGGGTGGAGCAGGCGTGCTTCTTCCGCGCCGACGGCCGGGCGCTGCTCGCCGTACCGCAGAAGTACTCGGATTGGCTCTGCGTCTGGGACACGGCCAGCGGCGAACTGGTGAACCGGATCCAGAACGGCCGGGGGCCGACCGAGGCACTGTGCTCCTTCGAGCACGACGGCCGGACCTTGCTGGCCAGCGCCGATGGCTACCTCAGGACCGTACGGCTGTGGGATCCGCTGGGTCCCGGCACGAGTCCCCGCCCCAAGGGCCATACCGGAGCCGTCTACGGGGTCTGGGCCTTCCAGGACAAGGTCGTCAGCGTCGCCAACGAGTCACTGCGGATCTGGAATCCAGAGACCGGAACGCAGATCCGCCGGATCCGGGGATCGATGTTCGGCGTTGAGGACGTGCACGCGTTCACCTTGGACGGCCGGGAACTGCTCGCGGGCGCGTTCGCCATCTATGACGACGGGCTGATCCGGATCTGGGACCCGGCTGCCGGACGGCAGCTCAGGCGTTTGGAGCGGCGGTGGGACGAGGGGCCCACGATCGTCTGTTCGTTCAGCCGGGAGGGCCGGGTGCTGCTGGCGGCGGCCGGTGATTCCATCCTCAGGATCTGGGATCCTGCCACCGGCAAGCTGGAGCACGAGCAAGAGTGGGGTTCCGACCTCCAATGGCTCGGCCGGATCACGGTGGACGGCCGGCCCGCGCTGGTCGCCAACGAGCGAGGGCACGGGCTGCGCATCTGGTATCCGGCCGACGCCGCCTGGCAGGATATGGCGGGACCCAGCGCGGACTTCGCCTTCATGCTCGATGACCGGCCCCTGGTGGCCACCAAGGATTCGGAGAGGCTACGGATCTGGAATCCATTGACCGCCGAGGAGCAGTGCGTCCTGCAGGGAGGGGCGGGCACCCGCTTCGCCGGGATCGGCGTCCTGACGCTGGACGGCCATCCGCTGCTCGCCACGCACGGCGAAGAGGATCGTACGGTCCGCATCTGGGATCCCACGACGGGCCGGTGTGAACAGGTCATCCCGGTCCACCACGAGGTCGTCGGTTGTGCCCCGCTCGGCAACGGCCTGCTCGCGACCGCCG
Organism: Actinomadura alba; assembly: GCF_014323705.1. Classification (GTDB taxonomy): domain Bacteria; phylum Actinomycetota; class Actinomycetes; order Streptosporangiales; family Streptosporangiaceae; genus Actinomadura_C; species Actinomadura_C alba. The sequence continues at coordinate 21,823 of NZ_JABVEC010000054.1, read as the reverse complement.
TCCCCTCAGGCCTGATCGTGCACCGGGTCTCACCATGACCGGTCGCCCCGCCTTCACCTCCCTGGGAGCACCATCCACCGGGTCGGACTGAGACCTTTACTCTTCACTGTATGTAGTTGAATCAATACGGATAGTGTTGGCGGGTGCCGACGCGTGAACATGAGTTCTGGCTTGAACTCATCGACGACCAGCCGTCCTTCACCGCCGTGCTGCTGCGGTGGGCGGGCATCGACCAGATCCCGCCCTTCGCCCAGGTGCGCGTGGACTCAGGGGACCTCGCCGAGTACAACCCGACGGAGTACCGGGCTGACAAGGTGGTGAGCTTTTACGCCGACCCCATGGACAAGCGCCCGGTGCTCGCGGTGATCCTGGAGATGCAACGGCGGTACGTTGATGAGAAGCATTGGAGTTGGCCCGCCTATGTGGCGAATCTGCGTGGGCGCCGCAGATGCCCGGTGCTACTCGTGGTGATCTGCCCTAACGAGACCGAGGCCGAGAAGTGCCGCGAACCCATCCCGCTCGGCAATCCTGGGTCGGTGCTGTGTCCGTTGGTGATCGGACAGCGTGACGTGCCGGTGATCCTCAATTCGGATCAGGCCACGGACCCACTCGACGTCGTGGTGTCGGCTTTCGTGCACGGTGCGGGGCCTGCCGGGGAGAAGGTGTTCACCACGCTGTTGGACATGATGGAGCAGGTCGAGGCCGTTCGGGGGCAGACTTACCTTGACAACGTCCTCGCGGTACAGCCAGAGCCCGCCCGTCGACTGCTGGAGATCCTGATGACCGCTCGCACCCGCGAATACAAGAGTGACTTTTTCCGCCGTGCCTACGGTGAGGGCAAGGCGGAGGGCAAGGCGGAGGGTGAGGCCAAGGCGATCCTGGAAGTCCTTGCCGCCCGTGACCTGACGCTCTCAGAGGAGGCGCGTGTCCGCATCACGTCCTGCACAGATCTCGATCAGCTTGAGAACTGGATCAGGCGGGTGGCGACCGTCGAGTCCGTAGAAGACCTCTTCGACTGATCGTCGGCAACGGCCGTGCCGTCTTCTCCGGCTGTTCGGCCCCTGCGCCTGGGCCGAGTGAGGTGGCGAGCGTGGCCGCAATGCTCCGAACCCGCGCTCCGCCCATTCCGGCAGGGCTCTGCATTCCGTTGCAGCATGGTTCGGACCACGAACAACGTCTTCGCGCAGCGGGACCGGCCTGGTGCTGTCGAAGACCCGATGGGTGCCCGTCAGGTCGGTGATGCCGGGCGTTGGAAGAAGTCACAGGGCGGCGGCAAGAGCAAGACGCCTTGCCGGAACGCCCCTGTGCGGACCTTGACGATGCGTCGCCGGCTGAGCCTGGCACGCCGCATGAACCCCACGATCAGGTTCAGAGTCCGATGTCCAGACCAGGTTCACGCCGGTCATCCGCTCGTCCGTCGACTGCTGGAGATCCTGATGACCGCTCGCACCCGCGAATACAAGAGTGACTTTTTCCGCCGTGCCTACGGTGAGGGCAAGGCGGAGGGTGAGGCCAAGGCGATCCTGGAAGTCCTTGCCGCCCGTGACCTGACGCTCTCAGAGGAGGCGCGTGTCCGCATCACGTCCTGCACAGATCTCGATCAGCTTGAGAACTGGATCAGGCGGGTGGCGACCGTCGAGTCCGTAGAAGACCTCTTCGACTGATCGTCGGCAACGGCCGTGCCGTCTTCTCCGGGCGGTAGTGAGGAGAGATCATCCGGCAGCGTGCGCAACGTCACCGACTCAAGGTTTGGAAAATGTCCGACCATACGGCGCAGGACCTTTCCCAATCGGCATGACCGCACCGTACCTTCCCCGCCACGGCTGCCCGCAACGCATGAGAACCACCATCGCCCGGAGATCGGCTCTTACCTGCCGTCGATGTGAGGATACGGTGCGAATGGGAGGCCGAACATCCCACTCTGCAGCTCACCGAGATCGTGCAAAAGAGCCTGGGCGGCGCAGGCGTTCATGCAGATGACGACGCTGGGCCGGTCGGCAGGGTCCACGTAGGGGGAGATCCCGACAGTCGCGGTGATGATCCCGCGCAGGTTGAGCCACTGACCGATCTGCCGGCGGAGGCGGTCAGCGAGATCGATGGCCTGGCGGTCCCGGACGCTGAGGCGGTCGGCGGGGAGCGTCACGATGGTCTCCTTGGCGGTGATGGTCTGGCCGGTCGGGGGTGTCCGGCGGCGCGGCGGTGCGGGAGGTTCCCTCGGGGGCAGGGGGCTCGACCGCACCACCGCGCCGGTTCTTGAGGTCGTACGGCCCAACGGGCTCGCTGCTCCGGCGTGTCGGAGCGTCATGGGTGATCTTTGTTGGAGACGGCAGGAGCATGGGCAAGTTCGAACCACACGGTTCGGTTTCTGCCGTGGGCATGTGTCCCATATCGCCCGCCGGTAACTTCCCGCACCAGACGCAGGCCACGGCCGCTGATGGCATCGGTACCGGCATCGACCACATGGGGCGCGTCACATGCTGATGCGGAATCGGTGACCTCCACCCGGATGGAGTGCCCGACGGCCAGTACGACGATCGAGATGATTCCGGGCCGTCCGTGGTCGTCGAGCCTGGCCGAATCGGAGTGCAGCACCGCGTTGGTGATCAGTTCGCTGCCCAGCAGTTCGACCTCGAATACCGCGGGGTGATCCGTGCCGAGCAGATCACGCAGCCAGTGTCGCGCGGCTGCCACGCGGCAGGCCTCGGCCGGCACATCGATGGTTCCGAGGACTACAGCGGCCGTCATGACAATCCTCCGGTAAGTCGCCGTTCGGTTCCTACTAGCCGACCGTCCGCTCCTTCGCCGTATTGGTCACACAGATCGGGTTAGGGAGATCAGCGAACACTCTGTGTCAGCATCGCTAAGCTCAGAGTGTGCATGGCTGCCTATGGCTGCGTAAAGCTCTTTCGATGGAACTAGTGCCATTTTCATAAGATCCGGCGATCACAAAGGCCGTAAGGAGATACAACAGTGGCGAACCGGACCAGCCCCACCGTGCGGCGTCGGCGACTGGCGGCCGAGTTGAAGCGGCTGCGCAAGGAGTCAGGAAAGACCCGAGAGGAAGTCGCCGACTTCGTCAGCTGTGCACCTGCGACCATCACAAAGATCGAGTCTGCGGCCACCAGTGCTCCACCCGCTTATGTCGCACGGATGCTGGAGTTGTACGGCGTCGATGGCCAGGAGAAGGACGCCTGGCTGACCGTCGCCAAGCAGGCCCGTAAGCGCGGCTGGTGGCAGCAGTACAACGACGCGATCCCCAACTGGTTCACCGTGTACGTCGGCCTGGAGGAAGAGGCCGGCAAGATCCGCGAGTACGAATGCGAGATCATCCCCGGCCTGTTCCAGACCGAGGCCTACATTCGCGGCCTGATGGACGTTGAGCTCGCGCTCCCAGGTGACGAGGAACTGGAGCGCCGTATCGCCGTGCGGCTCAAGCGGCAAGAGCTGTTGACGGCGGACGATGCCCCGCATCTGTGGGTCGTGCTGAACGAGGCGGCTCTGCGAAGAGAGGTCGGAGGCCGTGCGGTGATGGGTGACCAGCTCCGCCACCTTGTCGAGGTCTCTCGGCTCAACACCGTGACACTACAGGTCCTGCCGTTTGGTGCGGGTGCCCATCCCGCCATGCAACATGGGTTCTTCATCCTCGGCTTCGCCGAGCCATTGGACCCCGACGTCGTGTACGTTGAATACCGGACAGGCAGCCTATATCTGGAGCAACAGTCAGAAGTGGCCGCTTATGGGTTGATCTTCGATCATCTGCGTGCGAAAGCACTCGCTCCTGATGACTCGCGCACGCTGATCAAGAAGATTGCTGAGCAGATGGAACATCAGGAGTAAGGGAAGGTACGGGCAGATGGACCTTTCCCGTGTCGTCTGGCGCAAGTGCCGACGTAGCGGCAACGGCGGTGCCAACTGCGTCGAGGTCGCACCCATCGGCGACGTGATCGCCGTCCGTGACTCCAAAAACCCCGACGGGTCGAGGCTCGCCTTCGATCATGCCGCGTGGGCGGCGTTCGCACGCCGCGTTCGATCCGGAGAGTACGACCTTTAGTCCCATCCCGGGTGGGAGGCCTTCGCCTCCACAAGAGCGGGACCAGGTTGCGCTGGTGCGCTGTGAACGCTCCCCACCTGGTCGCCCTCGTCCGCGCTGGCGCCCGCTTCGAGCGGGGCATCCTGCTGGAACGCCACGATGGGAGAGACGCCGCATGACCAGCCCAGAGCACTATGACTACTGCGGGCTCTATCTACGAGGCCTATCCGAAGACGCCGCGGTCGAGCTGGCAGCCCACGCCACCGGCGCCCCACGCGACGGGAGCCTCCTGCACATCGACGGCATCGACATCGAAATCCTGCGCAACCCCGATTTCACCCACGACGCGGCCGACTTTCCCACCTGGCCAGTCAAGATCGAGATCGAAAAGGGACACGCCACAACCCGCCAGGTCGTAGCTGCGGTCTCCGAGATCCTCACATCTGCCTGGCAAGCGGGCTATGACGCAGTCGCTGCCTGCGACTACGAAGACGAACTCCCCGAGCAGGGCGGATATCCCCGGTACCGAAACTGATCAGTCCAACCGATCCACAGGTATCCCATGTGGTCCGGCGGAAGAAGGGCCGAGCCAGGTTTTGGGAGACGCCACGGAACCAGCCGCGTTGCTGAATCGGAGCCGTGCGTCCCGGTGACCTGGTGGCCGCGTCATCCTGTTCGACGAACCCGAGCTTCCGCAGTTTTCCACGAAGACCGACACATCGACGGGCTGACGCAGTCGAATCGTCGTGCGTTCGTCGAACACAACCTCGAAAGAATGCAATCCTATTGGTGCGCGACGGCGGGCCATCCTCCTGACGAAGGATGGCCCGCTTATCGCCTCGACCCGTCTCAGATGGGCATATATCTGGTCGCTTTGATGTCTTCGACTTCGCGCACTTCGATGTCCATGAACTCGCCCTCCCCTTCGACGGATACATCCTCGCGTAGCATCTTCTCACCACGACGAGCGCAACAGAGATCTTCCACACGCACCCAGCTCAGCTGGGGATACAGATGGTCGCCTTGAGAGGCTCGACCTCGCGCACTTCGATGTCCATTTGAGCTGACCTCCTAACGGCGGAGATGTCACAGAAAACTCTTCCTGGACACGCGACACTAGCCAAGTGCGACGAAGTGATCAAGGGGTTGCGGTCTTGGTGCGCACTACTTAAGGTACGGGGATAGAATTGGAGTTCACGCCTCATCACCATCCAGCAGGCGGGCGGACGCTTGGGCGTCGGGAAACTTCAGAAGCTTGAAGGCGCCGTGCGTGGCCGCGTGTTCGCTGGTGTCGAAGGGACGGACCTGCAGCGTCATGTTGCGCCGCTCGGCCACCTGCCCTCGCATGACCAGACGGCTGCCCACGGTGCGCCGGAGGACCGCTTCGTTGAGCACCAGCCACACGTTCAGTGGGTTGTCGCCCGTGAGGAATTCTGACGGGGGTTTCGTCAACTTACAGCGGTTGCGCTGAGTCCTGAGGCTACGATCAGGCTGATCGCCGCACAAGTGAAGATCTAGGCCCATCCCCGACAAGAGACCTGAACCTGATGTCCCGATCCCGTGAACTGTCAGACGCCGCGTGGCGCAAGAGCAGCCGCAGTGGTGGCCAAGGTGAGTGCGTCGAGATCGCATCCGTCGGCGATGTGATCGCAGTCCGCGACTCCAAGAGCCCGGACGGGCCATGGCTCGCTTTCGATCATGCCGCGTGGGCGGCGTTCGCACGTCTCGTTCGATCCGGAGAGCACGACCTTTGAATCCCCGTACAGGATGAGGGGAGCCTTGCGCAATATGCGCCAAGACCTGTGGTTAGTCAGGCGAGGCTTCGTTGTGGACTTGCTTGCTGCCGTCCCATTCTGGTCAGTCCAGGCAAACAACTAGAGACAATCTTCTGATTCCGATACCCTGAAAAGTTCTTCGCAAATCCAGGCTCGGATGAGGGGTCATGGCGCAGCCCATCGATGAGCTGACGAAACGGTTCGATATCACCTGGCTGAAAGACCTGGGTCTGGAGTGCGCCGACGGCCGCTTGCTGTATCCAAGGTGCAGCTCGTTCTCAGCGGTCTCGCTTGCCGCGTGTGTTCGTCCGGTGAATCATAAGGTTCGTCGGAGACGGCCCGACTACCTGAGGACGTGTTGATGGACCAGACACCTTCGCGCCCGGACTTCTCCACACGTCTACTCAAAGTGTTGTCGTCCTCAGTGCTGAACGTGCTGGTCGGGTTGACCGGTGTGGCGGTGCCGATCGTGGCATGGGCCAGTGCGCGGGTGAGTGTGAAGAACGTCCTGCTGGCGGTGGAGACGGCGCTGCTGGTCTTCATGGTGGCCAACCATCTTTGGCTGCGACGGATCTACATCCAACTGCGTCGGGCCAATAACCGCGCCATGGCCGATCCATCATATTTCGACTTGGTCCGCTCGCATCTGGAATCGGAACTGATCGCCGATTTCGGGGAGCTGGCCGACGGACATCTGCAGGTATATGCCTCGGAAGTGCCGCGGCTTTCCGTGCTGTTGCTCAAGACCTTGGTGGATTCGCCGTCGCAACCCAAACAAGTGTTGGCGGCCGATCTGACGACGAACCCGAACCTGCTGAGCACGCGCCGCGAGTATCTGGCGGCCAATCGCAGGTTGGTCGAGGAGGGTGGCACGGTTCAGCGGGTGTTCATCTGCTGGGGTCGGGATCTGACACGTGAGGATTTCGTCCGGCCGTTGCTGGAGCTCGTCGACTACCACCGTTCGCTCGGCGTGCAGTGCGGCCTGGCGGTGCGGGACCGGCTGCGAGCCGAACAGGCGATCGACTTCGTGGTGGTGGCCCGGTCGGCGGTTCTGGTGGAGGAGGACCAGGGCGACGCGGCATACGTACAGGGCCGTTCGTCGGTGTACTTCAAGAGCGTGGAGCGCTGGATCGGTCGGTTCGAGTCGATCTGGGGCCACGGCATGCTTTCGGCACCTGCCACAATGACCTCGTACGAGTCCGCCGCTCGCCCGTTGCTGACCTCGGGCGCGTGGGATGAGGCTCAGGCGCGCGCCTGCGTCGACCAGTTGTGACGCCGAGCGGGGCAGGCGCATAGAGACGGGCGTGACCGCCCTCCCGGTAACATGTGGGCTGACCAGCGTCTCAGCATGAACGCACGAGAAAGCCGCCATGTCACAGCTGTCTGTCACCAAGGTTCATGGGTCCCGCAACGACATCCTGGTCGTCGACGGTGCGCCTGATGATCACTTCGCTTCGGGCGAGGTGGCTCGTGCGGTGCTTCGGCTGTGCGACCGGCGCTTGGGGCTGGGCGCAGACGGCGTGTACTTCCTCGCTGTCGACGGCGATGGCACGGCGCGGGCCTGGTTCTTCAACCCCGACGGATCGGCCTCGCTGCTGTGCGGCAACGGGATGCGCGGTGCGGGGCGGTTGCTGCTGGACCGGTATGCGACCGAGGAGACGGTCGTGCATACGGGCCCGTACGCCTTCACCGTCCGGGACGCCGGCCTGAGCAAGCATGGGGTGAGGCAGGTGGCCGTCGAGTTGCCGCCGGTGGACTTCACCCCTGCTGAACCGATCGTGGCCGGTGTCGGCTATCCGTTCGTCGGCCGAGTGTTCCCCGCCTTCGATCCGTCTCTTGCGGTGACCGCTCTGGCGGTGCCGAATTCGCACCTGGTCACGGTGATCGACACCTACAGCGAGGACGCACTCGTCACGACCGGCCGGCGAGTCGCCGGGACATCGGCCGTCTTTCCGATCGGTGCGAACGTCAGCTTCGTGCTTCCCCTGGTCCCGTCCGCGGACGAGGTGTTCATCCAGACCTATGAGCGTGGTGCCGGACTGACTCCCTCGTGTGGATCCGGCGTGGCGGCCTCGCGCGCGGTGCTGTCGCGGCTGGGCCTTGTCGCTCCCCACCAGTCCGTCCTGGTGCGCAACCCTGGAGGCGTCGCACGCAGTCGGCTGCAGGATCGTGACGGCCGGTGGCAGCCGATTCTCGAGGGAAACGCCACGGTCGTCTTCCGGGCCGAACTTGATCCGGCGGTCTTGCTCGGCGAGGGCCCGATCCAGTACGTGGGGGAGACCGACTTCGCGGAGATCACCGCGTTCGACGCGCTCTTCAAGGAGAACCTGGAGGCGCTGTCAGCGGCCGGGGTGCATCCGACCGTCTGAGGCACGCTCATTCCGCCGATTTGTGTTCCTGCCGCGCAACGGTCAGGAACGCCGGCTCCTGTCCGGCACGGCTTGGAGCGGTCGGCCGGCGTCGGAGTGCGCGGCGGTGGCGTGGGATCACCGCGCGTACGCCGACCAACACGCCGGACGGTGTACAGGTCGGCCTGCCAAGGATCCTTTCGAGCACGGGCAGATAGTTCCAGCGCACGGCGGGATGGACAGAGTGCGCGTAGTGGAACAGGTCGCCGTAGGGCAGCCAGGTGGTCCGGGCGACCAGCGCCAGGAGGGGATTGCGCGGGTACAGCCGCATGCAGCGTGTGGCCTCGATCGCCTTGACGGTGGCTGGTCGGCGGGCCGGCGCTGCGTCGAACCAGCAGTGCTCGACGAGCAGGGACATCCAGGCGAGCTGCGGATAGAGGAGCAGCCGGGGGACGGCGAGGCCGAACACCAGGGTGGGCCAGCCGATCAGGAGGGCCGTGACCGGCACCACGGCGAACACGACCGGCCGCGACCAGGAGGTATGGGCCTGCTGACGGAGGCCCGTGGCGAGGCCACGACCGGTTTCGGCGATACCCCGGGGGGTGAGGGGAAAGATCAAAGCCAGCGCGAACCGTGCAAGGCCGACCTCGGGTCGTAGGCCCGCCCCGTGCAGTTCGGCGAGGTTGGGGTCAACGCCTGAGACGGTGGCATTGGGGTGATGCCGGCGGACGTGCTTGTCCCGTCGTGCCGAGACCGTCACGAAGCCCAGCGGGGCATGCACGGCGACTTCAGTGAGCACGGCGCCCGCGGCCTTCGTGCGGGTGAGCACGCCGTGGACGGCGAAGTGACCGACCTCCTGCAGGTGCCGGAACTTCACCGCCATGACAAGGGCCCCGGCCACCCAGCCGAGCGGGCCCGCGTGGACGGTGAGAAACCACCAGCCGAGAATTTCCACCCAATGCCCGACGAGCAGGAGGGCGGGGGTGATGTCGTTGGCCCGAGAGCGTTGCAAACTCATGATCTCTTGCAGTGTCCGCGGCTGTCGGGGTGCCCGGAGGGGGCTGTGGTGCCACCGGTCGATCTGCCGTACGGCGATTCCCGTTGTGATGATCCCTAGAGGACCGAGCGTCTCCCATCCGCAGCTGATCGTGATCGGCACAACGTCGAACAACGACGGCCCAGCGTCACTCATGTGCTGTGTCTCCTCTCACTGCCTCGTTGCACTCGTACGATCAATGAGGGAGTGAGTGACAAGCAACGTGCAACCGTTCTGAAACTTGCCGGTGAAGTCGGCGATGGCCACGGGGACGGTCTCACTCCGGTGCGGCAGGACGGTCTTTACGTCCTGGGTCCGCCGGATCGGGGTTCCCTTTCCCGCCACCCGGGGATGACCTCGCCTGATCCGCCGAAGCCGGCCCGGCGGTCGCCTGCCGTGCCCCGCAGGGTCCGCCGCGGGAGGAGTGCCACATGGAGGGCTGGTTCAGCCGGTCGATCGTGCAGACTGGGCGGCTGCCACTGTTCTTCTTCTTCGTTTCCTTCCTGGCCGCCTTCCTGTTCATCCGGTTCAGCGTGCGCATGATCAGGGCCGGGGTCCGCTGGTGGCCGGGCAATATCACTCCGGGCGGACTGCACATCCACCACATGGTGTTCGGCGTGGTCATCATGCTCGTCGGCGGGTTGGCCGCGCTCACGGTGCCGGAATCCTCGGCTGCCGGCCGGGCAGGTGCCGGGGCGATCTTCGGCGTCGGCTCGGCACTTGTGCTGGACGAGTTCGCGCTGATCCTGAGACTCAAGGACGTCTACTGGACCGCTCAGGGCCGAGTCTCCGTCGATGCCGTGTTCATCGCGCTCGCCCTCTCGGGGATGCTGGTGCTCGGCGCGCATCCTCTCTCGATCGGTGTCGTCGTGCCCGGAGCCGACCCCCACCTCCGCGCCATGCTCGCGTGGGCGGCTCATATGACCATCCTGGTGAACGCGCTGCTCGCCGGGGTGACCCTGTTCAAGGGCAAGGTCGCGACGGGGTTGAGCGGGCTGTTCCTACCGTTGCTGCTCTGGGTCGGAGCGATCCGGCTGGCGCGGCCCGGATCACCGTGGGCGCGCTGGCGTTACCCACCCGGATCCGCCAAGCTCGCCACGGCGCGGCGGCGGGAAAAGCGGCTGCGCCGGCCGCTGACGCGCAAGATGGACCGGCTGCGCGACCTCATCGCGGGCCGCCCCGACCGGTCCGGGCCGTAAGGCCTCGGCCCGTCTGCAGGCGTCAGCCTTTCACGGCGCCGGCGGTCAGGCCGCCGACGATGAAGCGCTGGAAGACGAGGGCAAGCAGCACCGGGGGCAGCGCGGCCAGTACGCCGCCGGCGGCGACGAGCCCGAAGTCGGACGAGAACTTGCCGGTGAACTCGGCGATGGCCACGGGGATCGTCTTGGAGTTCGTGGTCGAGGTGAAGATCAGGGAGTAGAGGAACTCGTCCCAGGCGAGCAGGAACCCGAACATCGCGGTGGCGAGGATCGCGGGCCGGGCCAGTGGCAGAACGACCCGTACGAGCGCTCCGAACCGCGAGCAGCCGTCGACGCGGGCGGCCTCCTCGAGTTCGGGTGGCAGGGACAGGAAGTAGTTGCTCATCGTCCACAGGCAGAACGGGGTGACGAGCGAGCAGTACGTGACGATGAGGCCCAGCTTGGTGTCGAGCAGCCCGAGGCCGGACAGGGCGAGATAGAGGGGGATCACCAGGGCGATCGGCGGGAGCATATAGATCGCGAGGAACGACATCAGCGTGGTGCGCCGGAACGGGAACCGCAGCCGGGCGAAGGCGTACCCGCCGAGGCAGCCGAGCACCAGCGAGATGACCGTCGTCGAGCCGGCGACGATGAGGCTGTTGAGCATCGCCACGCGGAAGTCGCCGGCGACGTTGTCGCCCCCGGACGCGGACGTGAAGATCTGGCGGTAGCGCTCCAGCGTGGGCCGCTCCGGGAGCCAGTGGACGTGGGACGACACCAGGTCGGCCGGCGACGAGATGCTGGAGATGACCAGCCAGGCGAACGGGGCCAGGATGATCACGGCCATGAGCACCGCCATGGCGTACATGAAGGCGAGGTACCGCCTGCTCGTCCTCACCGCACACCTGCCATGGCGCCCTGGCGGAGGATGCGCAGGTAGACCATCGCCAGCGCGAACACCGCGAGGGCGATCAGATACGCGAGCGCCGAGCCGTACCCGAACAGCTGGTTCGAGAACGCCTGCTGGTAGGTGTAGAAGGCCACCGTCTGGGTGCCCGAGGCGGGCCCGCCGCCGGTCATGACGTAGATGATGTCGAACACCTTGAACGCCTCGATCGTGCGCAGGATGAGGACCACGGCGATGCTCGGCCGCAGCAAGGGCAGGGTGACCCGCAGGAACGACCGCACCGGCCCGGCGCCGTCCATGCGCGCCGCCTCGTAGAGCTCGTGCGGGATGGTCTGCAGGCCGGCGAGAACGAAGAACGCCACGATCGACGTGTTCTTCCAGACGTCGGCGACGATCACCATGTTGAGCGCGAGGAAGGGCGAGCCCAGCCACTGGTGGTCGGTGTGGCTGATGTGCAGGGTCGAGAGCAGCCCGTTGAGCGCGCCGTACTGGCCGTTGTAGATCCATCGCCAGAGCGCGCCGTCGACGATCGTCGGCAGAGCCCAGGGCAGGACGACGATGCTGCGCCACAGCCAGCGGGCCTTCAGCGGTGCGTTCAGCACCATGGCGACACCGATGCCCAGCGTCAGTTCCAGCGCGGTCGACACGAACGTGAAGTACACGGTGTGCCACAGCACCGGGTAGAACGCCGGGTCGGTGAAGGCCTTCGCGTAATTGCGCAGCCCGACGAACGGATAGTGCCCGGGCATCGCGCTGTCCACGCCGAACAGCGAGAGGACCAGCGTGCGCCCGACCGGATAGATCACGACGCCGAACACGACGAGCGCGGCCGGCAGCAGGAGGGCGATCGCGAAGCGGACCTCTCGGGTGCCGGTCCCAGTCAGCGTCGGCACGCGGATCCGGCGCCGGATCCGCGTCGCGATGGCCATGCCGGTCACAGCAGGTCCTCGGCTCTGTGCGCGGCGTCGTCGAGCGCCTTCTGCGGCGTCTTCTGCCCGAGCAGCGCCTTCTGGATCTCCGACTGCAGCAACTGCGAGACCGCGTTGTAGCTCCTCACCTGGGGGCGCGCGATGAGGTCGCCGAGCTGTCGCTTCGCCTGCGGCACGAGGACGGGATTGGCCCTGATGACCTGTGGCTCGTCGTAGGAACGGGTCCACACCGGCAGCGAGCTCACCGCGTACCGGTCCTGCACGGGCGGGCTGACCAGGTAGGAGATGTACTTCCACGCGGCGGCCCTCTGCTTGCTGCTCGCGCTGATGGCCAGTGCCATGCTGCCGTTCACGCCCGGCCGGCCGCCGGGACCCGAGGGCGTCCGCAGCACCTTCACGTCGCCGGCCACGCCGCTCTGTCTCGGGTCGTTCGCCTGCGCGGCCATGTACGTCCAGTTCAGCGCGAGGCTGGCCTGGCCGGCAGAGAAGATCCGCCGGACGTCCTCTTCGATCGACTGGGTCGAGACGGGGTTGGACAGCCCCTCCACGATCGACCGGCGCATGAACTCCAGTGCCCGCACGCCCCCGCCGATGTTGAACGCGAGGCGGCCGGACGGGTCGAGGAACCTGCCGCCGAAGGCGCCGAGCAACTGCGCGTAGTCGCAGATGAGCGCCTCGGCCTGCTGCCAGGACCACACGAGCGGGTACCTCGTCACTCCGGCCGCCTTGATCGCCCTGGCGGCGCGCAGCACCCCGTCCCAGGTGTCCAGCTCGCCCGCCTCGACCTTGGCGCGTCGTGCGTGCGCGTCGTTGTAGTAGAGGTACTTCGTGTCGAGGATCCACGGCACGCCGTAGAAGCGGGAGCCGTACCGGGGGACCTCGACCGCGCCGGCGAACATCTCCCGCTGCCACGCCTCAGGCCACTTGCGTGTGACGTCCGTGATGACGCGCGTGGAGCCGAGTTCGGCCGGCCAGATCACGTCGATGAGGACGACGTCGTAGGTGCCGGCCGGGGCAGCGGCGACGATCTTGTCATGCAGCGCCTCGTACGACACGAACTCGGTCTTCACCGTGATGCCGGGGTTGGCCGAGTGGAAGCCGGCCGTCATCTTCGTGATGTCGTCCTCGGAGTAGCCCGCCTGTTTCATGAACAGCGCCCGGATCGTGCCCTTGCCGGATCCTTCCGCGCCGGTCGCGCCGCTCCCGCCGACGCCGCACCCGGCGAGGAACGCGGACAGCCCTAATGCGCCCGCCGCGCCGAGAAGATCCCGGCGCGGCAGTCCCGCTCCGCTCGGTGCGGCCCCCCGCTCCATCCGCCTACCCCCATCGAACACGCCCCCATTGGTCGGTTGCCGGCGCGCGCCGCCTCACGCTACCTGACCGTGGAGCGCGCCTGGTGCGCCGTGCAAGGCTCTCACCAGGCACGATGTGCTCAGTACGGCGTCTTCGTCCTCATGAATCACTTCCGTTCCGGAGCCCGGCCGATTCGGCGGTGCCGGCTCAGCCGTCGGTCGTCGCAAGAAGCATGCGGGGCATGTCGCCGTTACCGGCTGGTGTCGGATGCCAAGGGACTGCTCGACGATCGTGGGCACCAGATAGAGATGACCATAAATCTGAGGACCCGCCATGGGATCACGCTGCGGAGCGCCCTGCTGCGTTGACCGGCCATCCCGGCGCCGGCTGCGCGGCGTCAGGGCACGGCCGGTTCAGCCGCCGGCCGGCACGGTCGCGTCGCGTACGTTACGGCCGGTGATGCCGACGACGGGTGGCGAGCCACGCAACTCCGAGGCCCGGTAGCGCGCGGTGAGCGTCTGGCTCTGACCGGGCCAGAGCGTGACGTTGTTGTCGTTCCACAAGATCGGCAGCACCTGGTCGTCGCCTCCGCGCCGGCGGCCGTCGGCCGTGCCGCGGCGTACGTCCGCCCGGGTGAAGACCGCGGGCACGCCCCGGCCGCCCGTGTAGCGGCCGGCATTGCGGATCGTCACCGTGGTGACGGCGTCGTCTCCCTCACGCCGCGTCGACGCGGACACCCGTACGTCCGCCGGGGCCAGGTCACGCAGGCCGGTCAGGTCGGCGTGGCCGCCGGGTGCGAACACCGCACCGCTGCCCTTGCCGAGCGTCTCGGACCAGTCGACGGCGTCCCGCTTCGTGGACAGCCAGTAGACGTTCCGGCTGACCGTCCTGTCCTCGCGGTTCAGCGTCAACTCGAGGAAGTACGTGCGGGAGATCCCGGCCGGAACCACTGGCGTCAGCACGGTGCGTACGTCCTGGCTCGGCAGGTCGGGTACGCGCGCGCGGTCCGTCCGCTTGACCGTTCCGTTCAGGTCGATGAAGCGCGCCGAGGCGGTCAGGTCCTTCTGGCTCCCGCCGGTCAGGTTGGCCACCTTGATCGAGCCGTTGGCGTAGTCGTACATGATGTGCACGGGTTCGCCCGCCTTGAGCGCGCCGAAGTAGACGCCCGGCTGATCGAGGTCGTAGTTGTACAGATTCCAGTGCAGCGACGGCCACGCCTTGTTGGCCATCCAGTAGATGACGCCGGTACTCGGGTTCGCCGGGTCCTTGGAGTGCCCGATGTACGCCTCGAACTGGGCGCGGGTGGTCTCGTAGCCGCCCATCTGGGCGATCTTCTGGTACGAGACCATGTCGGACCAGCCGCCGTAGCGGTTCCAGAGCGGGGTGTTGTACTGCCCCATCCGGGCCGTCTTCGTGTAGGGGTTGTAGGTCGGGTAGACGTGGAAGAGATCCGGTCCGGCGTCGGGTCCCTTGGTGGTGCTCGGGTCCCAGATCTCCCGCTGTTCGGCCGGGGTCAGGAACCGGTTGAGCGAGTCCTGCGTCGGCACCGTGTTCCCGGCGCTCGTCTCGGTGTCGTAGCCCCACCCGCTGCCCGCGTTGGTGAAGGTCGGGTCGGTGCCCGCGGTCTCCGGGCCGTTCGCCCACCAGTAGCCCGGCGGCACATAGTTGTACGGGCCCTCCTTCGCGCCGGAGGGTCCCAGCCTCGGCGAGGACTTGTACTGCCCCGAGGAGACCTGGGGCGTCTGCCAGCCGGCCGTTTCGAACGCGGACAGGTAGATCGACTCCTTCGCGGCGTCCGGCGCGGCGTCACTGCCGTGGAAGAACGTGAAGACGCTCGGATGGTCGCGCAGCCACCGGGCGACCCGGGTGGCCTGGTTGCCGGCGTTGGCCTTCAGCGCCTCGGGCCACGTGCTGGACGGGGTCTCCCACCGGTCGCAGCACTGCCAGCCGGTCATCGCCAGGATCCCCGCGCGGTCCATCTCCGCGAACATGTCGTCGGGCGGGAAGTTGCCCTCGAAGCGCAGGGTGTTCAGGCCGAGGTTCTTGACGTACGAGAGCTGATCGCGGATGTTCCGCGGCGAGTAGCGCATGAACATGTCCGGCGACCACCCGCCGCCGCGGATGACCAGCGGCACACCGTTGATGACGAACTGGCGGTCGCCGTGCGGGGTATGGGTCTTACCGGGAACGACAGGCGTCAGGCGCGAGGTGACCGTGCGGATGCCGAAGTCCTCGGTGAACCGGTCGGAGATCTTGCCGTTGACCCGGACGCTCGCGTCGAGGTGGTAGAGCGGCTGCCCGCCGAGCTGGTACGGCCACCAGACGGCCGGGTGTCCGAGGTGCAACTGCCGGTGGTCGGCGGGCGTCAGCGTCACCGTCCGGGTCGACTTCGCGGGGACCGTCACCTCCGTCGTCACGGCGATGCGGGTGCCTCCACGAGTGATCGCCTCGGTGAGCTCGGCGCGCTGGGCGGATGCCGTGTCATTGCGCAGATCGGCTTTGAGAGTGAGATCGGAGCTGCTGAGGTCCTTGGCGTTGTGCTGGTTGACGTGCACGTTCCGCAGGGAGATCTGACCGGCCTCGGCCAGCTGCGGCGGGAACCGCAGGCCGGTGTTGCGGTCGGGTGCCGGGGGGTTCCAGTCCAGCTGGCTGTCGGTCAGTAGCGTCTTCGGGTCGTTCTTGGCGACGTCGAGCGCGATCGCGTTCGAGCCATCGCGTACGTACGGCGTGATGTCGTACTCCAGCCGCGAGTACGCGCCCTGGAGCTGCGAGCGGTCGGCGACCTTGGTGCCGTTGACCCACAGGTCCGCGGTGCCCAGCACCCCGTTCATGATCAGGAACGTGCGGCTCTCTTTACGCGGGTGCACGGTGAGCTGCGTGCGATACCACCAGTTGACGGCGAACTGCTCGGTCGGCACCGTCTTCAGCCGGTCGGAGTAGAAGATGCCGGGGTAGCGCCCGTTCTCGAGCAGGCCCGCCATCACCGTGACCGGCTGCTTGATCGACAGCCAGCCCGTGGGGGAGTAGTCCGGGCGGGAGATCCGGGCTCCGGACGTGCCCGCCACGGCGGAGGACTGGATCTTCCAGCCCGTGGTCAGATCCGAGACGCCCGTTCCCGGCGCTGCGACGGTCGTGGCCGCGGTGGCACGGGCCGGCGATGTCCTGGGTGTGCCGCAGGAGGTGGCCGCCGCGGCGAGCATCGCGGCGACCACCAGCGTGACGATGGGTGACCTGGCCATATGTCACGTTACCTACCGGACCGAGCGCCTCTTCAATCTCCGGATTCGTTACCGATCCAGGTGGCGACGCGGCCGGCCCGGCGATGCCTCAGGATGCCGGCGCCGCCGGCGCCGCCAGCGCCGCCGCGATCGAGTCGGCGATGGGGGTCGTCGGGCGTCCTATGAGCCGCGACAGGTCGCCCGGCGTGGCGGCCAGCGCGCCCCGGCTGATGGCGTCGTCCACGTCGACGAGGACGTCGGCGAACACTTCGGGAACACCCGCGCCGGTGAGGATCGCCTTGCGCTCGGCGGCGCTGACAGAGGTGTGGACCACTTTCTCACCGGTCTGCCGCGACACCTCATCGGCGAACTCCTCGAACGACCACGCGTGGTCGCCGCCCAGCTCGTACGCCTTGTTCAGATGCCCGTCGGTGCTTATGGCCACCGCCGCCGCGGCGGCGTAGTCGGTGCGCGGCGCGGTGGCGATGCGGCTTCCGGCGGCGACGTTGGTGACGATGGCGCCGCGCTTAACCGCGCCGGGGAGGTCGCCGATGTCGCCGGCGTACGCCTCGGAGTACCAATTGTTGCGCAGGAAGGTGTACGGCAGGCCGGAGTCGAGGATCAGCCGCTCGGTCTCGCGGTGGTCGTTCGCGAGCAGGAAGTCGGCCTTGGGACCGCCGAACACGCCGACGTACCCCAGCTGTGCCACGCCCGCCGCCTTCGCCGCGTCGATGACCGCGGCGTGCTGGGCCGTGCGCCTGCCCACGTCGGTACCGGAGATCAGCAGTACGCGGTCCTCGGGGCGGAACGCCCCCGCGAACGTCTCGGGCCGGTCGTAGTCGGCGACGTACGGCCGAACGCCCTTCGCCACCAGATCGGCGGCCTTCTCCTCGCTGCGCGCGACGGCCGTGACGCCGTCCGCCGGGACCCCGGCGGCGAGCAGGTCCGTGATGACCATTCGGCCGAGCCGCCCGGTCGCTCCGGTGATGACGATGCTCATCGAAGTGCTTCTCTCCGTGGATGTCGTGTCATGAATGCAGGTCCTGCACCAGGAGCTCACCCTACGACCGGTACTAACCACTTGAAAGTACCAACTTTGAAGTAAGGTACTGGCATGGGCGTAAGTGAGAAGTCGATATCGGCCGGGACCATCGCCGCCGGGTTCCGCGGAGCGGCGCCGGACGTCAATCGCGCGGAATGCCCCTCACGGGTGGTGCTCGAACACGTCACCAGCCGCTGGGGCGTGCTGGTCCTCGCCGCGTTGCTCGAGCGCTCGTACCGCTTCAGTGAGCTGCGCCGCAAGGTCGGTGGGGTGAGCGAGAAGATGCTCGCGCAGACCCTCCGGCATTTGGAACGCGACGGCTTCGTCCATCGCGACGCCAAGCCCGTCATCCCCCCGCGCGTCGACTACTCGCTGACGCCCATGGGCCACGACGTCGCCGAGCAGGTGTGGGCGCTGACCAGGTGGGTCGAGAGCAGGCTCGACGACGTCTTCGAGGCGCGCGAGGCCTACGACGGGGCGCGAGAGTCCTAGCGGCCATCTCACCCTGCGGGCGATCCGCCACGCGGCGTAAACCTGAAACCTTCATACACCAAGCCCGGTGTTTCGTTGATTCTTTGCATAGCCCGCCCGCGCTATTGCTGTGAACGTGACGGTCATGCGGCTACGAGGACTGATCACAGGTGGCATCGCGCTGGTCGTCGGCGCGGCCGGAATGGTGCTCGCCGGCGGCGGCCCCGCACAGGCGGCCGGCCCGCGCCCCGCGTTCCAACTGCCCTTTCCCTGCGGGCAGAGCTGGAACGGCGACTCCGACAACAGCAGCGCTCATGAGTCGTACGAAATCGACTTCAACCGGGGCAGCACCGCAGACGCCGACCTCGGCGACACGGTGTCGGCGGCGGCCTCCGGCACGGTGCTCACCTCCGCGCACCAGGGCTCGACCAACGGGTACGGCAACCTGGTGGTCATCGACCACGGAGGCGGCTGGCGCACCTACTACGCCCACCTGCGGACGCGCTCGGTGAGCGCCGGCGCGCAGGTGAGCCGGGGCGCCAAGATCGGCGAGGTGGGCAACACCAGCAAACCGGGCAACAACATCCTGCCGCACCTGCACTACGAGGTGCGCACCACTGACACGTCGTACCCGGCCAACATCCAGCCCGCCTACTTCAACGGAACCCGGTTCGGCTACCCGAACCAGACCCTCACGTCGCAGAACTGCGGCGCGGGCGGCAATCCGTACACGCCCGAGGAGGTGTGCGGCTCCGGATACTCGGTGATCGACTCGGCCGCGACGGGCACGGCGGGGCGGGTCTATCTGCTTTACAACGTCAACGGCAACAACTGCGTGGTCACCATCAAGGCCACCTCGATAGGCACCCCCTCCGCCACGTCGGCGTATCTGGAGGTCGAGGGCGGCACCCGCACCACCGACTCGGGCAGCTTCGCCTACTACGCCGGACCGGTGCGCAGGGCCGCCCCGGGCACCTGCGTCAAGTGGGGAGGGTCGGTCGGAGCGAACGCCTACAACAGCCCGTTCGAACACTGCGGCTGACCTCGAAGCGACGAGCCGGCGCCCAGTCGGATGCTGGTCAGTCGGAAGGTGCTCAGTCGAAGGTGCTCAGTCGAATGTGCTCGGCCGAATAGTGGCCTTTCCGATGAATTGAGATGACGAGTTCGACGGCCGAGGAGGGCCCGTCGCGAAAAGGGCCGCCGAGGGCCGGGGCGACGCCGCACAATGGGCGATGTGACGGGTAGTGATGGATCGGCTCTCGGCGGTGACCTCCCGCTGTCGGCTTCGGCGGCAGCGGGTTCGGCCCGGCTCGGGGCGCTTCGGGCACAGCGGACTCATCCGGCCACTCTCTGGTTCGGCCCGACCTATGGGGTGATGGAACACACCGATGCCGGGTGGCTGATGAGCGGCATGAGCGATCCGACGCCACAGGAGGCCCGCGATGGTCTGGGCTGGTGGTTTCGCGTCCTGGCCCGGCGCAGATCCACCGATGAGGTGGCCCGGGAGGAGTACTGGGCGGCATCGGCGCTGCTGGAAGAGGAACGGCTGAACGAGATGGTGGTGGCGGGCCGTCACCTGCGGGTGGTGCGGGCGGACCAGTTCGTCCGGTACGGGCTGACCGGGCCCGAGCCGCCGCGCTCCACCGATCCCGATACCGACACCGCTGCCGGATGCCCCGGTGGCGTCCGCCGGGGCGTCGACAAGCTGACCGGCGGTCTGCTGGGCCCGGCCCGGACACCGGGCAGCGCGGCGTTACTGGGGGAGCGGTGGGAGGTCGTGCCCAAGGGCCCGATGGTGCCCCCGGGCGTGACCCGGGACGCGCAGGAGGCGCTCACCACTCACCCGCGGATCGTCATGCTGTCCACCCGGTTCGCCGTCGCCCAGCAGGAGGACGGGTACTGGCCGGCGCAGACGGTGGCCACGTCGTCGCCGCAGGAGGCCCGGATGGCCTTGGCGACCTACTTCGACAAGATCGCACCGGTCATGCTGCAGCCGTCACCGGCCGAGCTCGCCGAGTTCCATAAGGCGGCCCGGCTGCTGGAACGCGAGCAGATCAACCAGTTGACCGTCGCTGGACGCCGGTTCCGGATCATCCGGGTCGAGACCGTCGTTCGCGTCGGACCCGACGGCCCGGAAACGCCTCGTCCCTCCGACCACGATCCCGATCCACCGCTCACCG
This sequence comes from Actinomadura alba, assembly GCF_014323705.1. Lineage (GTDB taxonomy): Bacteria > Actinomycetota > Actinomycetes > Streptosporangiales > Streptosporangiaceae > Actinomadura_C > Actinomadura_C alba. The sequence continues at coordinate 1,416 of NZ_JABVEC010000054.1, read as the reverse complement.
GCGAGACGGCGGAACTCCGTACCTGGGACCTCATCGACGACGAAACCTGACACCCGCCGGTGTCGCCGTACCACCGCCTGGGAACGGGCGCTGCGGTCTCAGGTCAGTGCCAGACCGGCCGGTACGTCGTCGGGACGCAGATCCGAGCGCAGCCGGTGGAAGCGAGCGGGATGCCGCAGCCTGCCTCGGTCGATGGCGAGGTCGACGCTCACCTCGACGACCACGTCCGGGCGGACCCGCACGTACTGCATGGGCGGGGAGCCGTACATTCCGCCGGCCCACCCGCTCGGCAGCTCGGCCGGCCAGGGATGCTCGTCGCCGGCCGGGGTCAGCGCGGCGGCCAGCGCGGCGTGGGCCGCCGGTGGAACCGCGGTCGTACGACCCACCACCCGGAGCCCACCGCTCGCGGGATCGATCCGACCCACGATCAGGTCCCGCGGGCGGCTCGGCGATCCCGTGACGCCACCGACGATCACATCGATCGTGTGGCGCGTCTTCAGTTTGAGCCAGCGACGTTTCCCCGGCAGGTACGGGTCACCGGCGGCTTTGATGATCAGACCTTCGATGCCCTGGGTGGACAGCGCCTCCACCCAGATCCGGGCCTCGTCGGCGTTGTCGGTGTGCATTGTCGCCACCAGGGGCGATGCCGGCGGGACGGATGTGAAGAGATCCTCCAGAACCTGGCGCCGTTGGGCGAACGGCCGGCGGACGAGGTCTTCACCACCGACGATCATCACGTCGAAAACGATCAGATGGCACGGTTGGGTGCGCACCAGCTCGGGGACCCGGCTCCCGGCGATCAGGCGTTCCTGGAGAGCGGCGAAGTCCAGCCGTCCGCCGGCTCCCCATCGGATGATCTCGCCGTCGATCACGGTGGCGGCCGGCAGCTCCTCGTACAGGGCGGCCACGAGCTCGGGGAAGGCCTCGTTCAGCCGCGTGCCACGCCTCGAGACCAGGTGCACGCCATGGCGTTTGTCGATGCGCCCGATCGCCCGGAAGCCATCCCATTTCGGCTCATACCGGGATCCCCCACGTAGTTCCTCGGGCGCGGGAAGGTGATCAATGCTCCGGGCGAGCATGGGCTCGACCGGGCAGCGGAGGTACATGAGGTCGACCCGCCTGACTCGGCGTCCCCCATCCGACGGCGATACATCAGTCTTACCCCGGTGACCTGCGCCGATACCAGAAATCGGCGTGCTAGTGCGATCCGATGGGCTGGTCAGGGTACGGGCGACGCTGGGAGAGAAGGCGTTCGCGGCCGACTTCGCTCGTGGCACCGGTGAACCTGCCGAGGCGTTCGTTCCACCGGTACCACGTGAAGCCGGACCACCGCTGCGACCTACAAGTCCACCCCGGTGAGCACGGCTCGACCTCAGCCACCATAGAAAGGCGATTGCCACCCTCGATGTCGAACTA
>NZ_JABVEC010000053.1 GCF_014323705.1 Actinomadura alba | reverse complement strand
GACTCGGCGGGTCCGTCACCGCCCGGTGACGGACCCGCCGTCCGGTCAGCCGGTCGTGCCCAGGTAGAGGGCGTTGAACAGCAGCCGGTAGGTGCCGTGCGACTGGGCCCGGTGCTGCGGCTTGAAGCCCAGGATCGCCACGTCGCCCTCGCCCACCTTGGCGTCGAGCACGTTCGCCCGGCCCGCGATGAGGTCTTCGCCGAGCAGCCAGCCGCTCTTCAGCAGACCCGAGCCGGGGTACTTGCCGACGGTCCGGACACCGTCGCCGGTGACGGTGAACGCGGGACTGGAGGAGGCGAACGCCGAGAACTCCTCCGACATGCCGTACGCCAGCGGATCGGTGGTGTCGACCGTGGACCTCAGGATCGACCCGGGCACGAAGAGCTTGTCCGAGGCCACGCCCGCCGTCACATCGGTGACGGGAAGATCGAACGCCTTGACCGGCAGCTCGGCCGCGTCGTTCAACGTGACCAGCGTGCCGCCGTCCTCGACGAACTTCTTCAGGTTGCCCACGCCCGCCGCGGTCATGCCGCCGGTCAGCTCCTCGGGGTAGGAGCCGGCCCGCTTGCCGTCGCGCATGGTGGCGTAGCTCGCATCCGGCAGCACGATGACGTCGTACTTCGACCGCAGGTCGCCCTTACGGATCTCCGCGTCCGGCAGTGAGCCGAAACCGAAGCCGAAGCGCTCGAGGATGTAGCGCGTCCAGCCCTCGTCGGCGTTGCCGCCCACCGCCTTGTAGAGGCCGATGCGCGGGGCCTTGAGCGTGGCGACCTTCGCCGGCGCGGCGTCCACGGCCGAGACCTTCAGCCCGAGCCGGTTCGCCGGCTCGGTCAGCTTGCTCGCGGCGCTCGGGCTCACGAGGTACGCACCGGCCGGCAGCTCGCCGGTACGGGTCTTCACCGCCGTGGTGGCCCGCTGGACGCTCTGGCCGGCGGCGAGGAGGCCGTTGACGGCTGTGGTGCTGTCATTGACCCGGGGGTCCAGGGCGAAGGCGTACTTCGGTCCGCCCTCCACGGCTCCCGCCGGCGGCTTCGCCCAGGTCACGGGGGTCGTGGACGCCTGGAACGCCTCGCTGTGCTTGTCGACCGCCACGCCCATCTGCATCGGCAGGGTCCACCCGGCGATGTCGTACGGGCGTTCCGGCGGCCCGCCCGGGTACTGCCGACGGTCCGGGTAGACCTGCGGGTTCAGCAGGTCGACGACCGCGGGCCGGTACGCCTGGGCGGCGCGGATGATGAAGCTGCCCGCCGGGTAGGTCTTCGTGCCGACGGTGAACCCCGCCTTGGCCTGCTCGATCTCGATGCCCTCCCAACGCAGGGCATTGATCATTTTGACGGCCGTCGGGAAGTCGGCCTGGTTCGCCGGGACGACGTAGGTCTCCGTGCCGCCGGCCTTGATCTGCCGCTGCCCGGTCAGGTACCCGCCGTACAGCCAGTCCTGGCGCTTCTCGCTTGCGATGTCGAGCATCGCCATGGACGCGGTGTTGATGTACTCGCAGCTGTCCCGCAGGTGCCACTCGCCGCCCTGGTAGGGGCTGGGGTAGAAGGTCGAGGGCTCGGAGGTCGAGGTCCCGTCGGCGAACGTCTTCGGGAAGGTCGACTTGTCATAGGTCGCGGGGGTCGCCGAGGCGTGCGCGGTCTCGGTGAGCATGCCGATCATGTTGTGGTACTGCGGTACCGAGCGCATGCCGCCGTTCCACCATGCGTCGTACTGCTGCCGGGACACGGCACCGGTCTTGCCCTCGAAGTCGAGCTGCTGGGTCATCGCCGAGCCGACGAGGTTGACCCCGCGGGTGACCTCCGGCGGGATGTTCGGGTTGGTCGGATCCTTGAACGGCGGTACGAAGATCCGCGCTGGGAAGGCCGCCACTTGGTGGGTGTTGTGGATCAGCTGCGGGAACCACTCGTGGTACAGCTGGTTGCCGATGTTGCGGGTCTCGGCGAGGTTGTACATGTACCAGTCGCGGTTGTCGTCGTGCCCCGCGTACTTCTGGTACAGCCACGGATAGGTGGTGTCGCGGTACGGCGTGCCGAGGTTCTGCATGTACCAGTCGGCGACCGCGGTGGTGCCGTCAGGGTTCATGTTGGGCACGACGAGCGTGACGACGTCGTCGCGGATCCGCTTGGCCTTCTGCGACTCGTCGCTGACCAGGCGGTAGGCGAACAGCGGCGCGGTCTGGGAACTGGCCACCTCGGTGGAGTGGATGCCGAAGTCCACCCAGGCGATGGTCTTGCCGTCGGCGGCGAGGGTGCGGGCCTGCCCTTCGGTGAGGTCCCGCGCGTTCGAGAGCCTGGCGGAGATCTGCTTGTACCGTTCCAGGTTCTTCGTCTCGAGGTTGCGCTCAGAGGAGATGATCGCCATCAGCTGGGTGCGGCCGAACTCCGTCTTGCCGATCTCGACCAGCTTCATCCGGTCGCTGGCCTTGTCGAGCCTGCGGTAGTAGTCGGCGACCTGTTCGTAGGTCGCGAGTTTGTAGTCGGCGCACGGCTCCCAGCCGATCACCGACGCGGGCGTCGGCACGTTCCTGGAGGTGGCCGTGGCGCTGCCCGAGAAGCCGAGGACGGGGACGAGAGCTGCGGTGAGGACGGCCGCGAACGGTATCTTCGCGCGTCCAAAGCGGGGTCGCCGCATGGGGGCTCCTTCCGCCGGTGGTGACCGGAACAGAAGTTGATCAATGGAACGGTCTTTTCTAACCCACGGAACCCGCCGGTGTACAGACCCAAGACCATTGCCGACGCCTCCCGGTGGCCGCCGTGGCCGCCCGCCCGGCGCTGCTGCGGGTGCCGGGTAGGCTCGCCGGCAGATCGGGACGAACGCCGTGCGTCGGGAGGGAGTGAGGCCGGTGGTGCTCGACGTCGACCGTGGTCGGGTCCTGGCCTACCGCGTGATGGCGCACGGTCTCGAGCGGGAGGCCGGCGACGTGGCGGACCTCGCCGTGCTCGATCTCGGCGTCCAGGACACCCCGTCCGGTTCGGCGCGGCTGGCCCTCGCAGCGCGGTCGGCCACGCCGCCGGCCGGCGACCCCGAGGGGCTCGCGCTCGTGTGGACGTTCCGCGGCGCCCCGCATCTGCACAGGATCGCGGACCTGCCCGGGCTCTCCACCGCTCTGTGGCCGCTGAGCGACGCGGACGCGACCGCCCGGATCGCCACCACATCGATCAAGGAAGGCGCCCGGCTCGGGCTGGCGGCGTTCACGGCGGCCGCGGAGGCCATGCGGGCGGTCGTCACCGCACCGCGGCCGAGGGGAGAGGTCAGTACGGAGGTCACCGCGCGGATCCCGGCGTCCCTCACGTACGACTGCGCGTCGTGCGGGGCGCGGCACGTCTCCGGCGCGCTGTTCCAGCAGGTCGGGCTGCCGGCGGGCGTGCTCGTCCGGCCGGGTACCTCGCCCGCCGTGCTCGCGCCGATCGAGGGGCGGCCGGGGGTCCCCCGCCGGGCCGAGGGGACCGCGGCGCTGGCGGAGGCCTATCTGCGGCTGCACGGCCCGGCCACCCCGGCCGAGGTCGCCTCGTTCATCGGTACTACCCAGCGGGACCTGGTGCGGCTGCTGCCGCCGTCGGATCCGTTCCTGCAGGCACGCGACCGCGCGCTCCTCGTGCCCGACAAGGCCCGTCACGCCAAGGTCTGGAAGATGATCGCCAAACCCGGTGCGCTGCTGGTGGACGGTGAGATCGAGGGTGTCTGGCGGGCGCGGAAGGCGGGCCGGGCCAGGCTGGAGATCACGGTGACACCGTTCCAGCCGTTGCCGGCCCGCGTTCGCGACGCCGTTCTGGACGAGGCCGGCCGGGTCGCCGCCGTCCGCGGCGCCACCGACGTACGCGTGCTTTACGACGGGTGACCGGCCGGGCGGTGTTACCGCTTTTCGATCCCCGTGTAGTGCCGCTCGGGCGAGCCGGTGTAGACCTGGCGCGGCCGTCCGATCTTCAGCGCGGGATCGGCCATCATCTCGCGCCACTGAGCGATCCAGCCGGGCAGCCGGCCGAGCGCGAACAGGACTGTGAACGCGTTGGTCGGGAACCCCATCGCCTTGTAGATGACGCCGGTGTAGAAGTCGACGTTCGGGTAGAGCTTGCGCTCGACGAAGTAGTCGTCGTTCAGCGCGACCTCTTCGAGCCGCATCGCGAGGTCGAGCAGCGGGTCGGGTTTGCCGAGCCGGTCGAGTACCTCCCGCGTCGCCTTCTTGACCACCGCGGCGCGCGGGTCGTAGTTGCGGTAGACACGGTGCCCGAAGCCCATCAGCTTCACCCCGGGCTCCTTGGCCTTGACCCGCCGTACGAACCCGTCGACGTCGTCGCCGTTCTGGTGGATCCGCTCCAGCATCTCCAGTACGGCCTGGTTGGCGCCTCCGTGCAAGGGGCCGAAGAGGGCGTTGACCCCGGCGGACACCGACGAGAACAGGTTCGCCTGGCTGGAGCCGACCATGCGGACCGTCGACGTCGAGCAGTTCTGCTCGTGGTCGGCGTGCAGGACGAACAGCATGTCGAGGACCCGCGCGATCTCGGGGTCGATCTCGTACGGCACGGTCGGCAGGCCGAAGGACATGCGCAGGAAGTTCTCGATGTAGCCGAGTGAGTTGTCCGGGTACAGCAGGGGCTGTCCGATCGAGGTCTTGTACGCGTACGCGGCGATCGTCGGCAGCTTGGAGATGAGCCTGATGCTGGAGATGTCGACCTGGTCGGGGTCGGAGGGGTCCAGGCTGTCCTGGTAGAAGGTGGACAGCGCGCTCACCGCGGAGGACAGCACCGCCATCGGGTGGGCATCGCGGGGGAATCCGGAGAAGAACGCCTTGAAGTCCTCATGCAGGAGGGTGTGCTCACGGATCCGGCCCTCGAAGTCCTCGAGCTGCGCGGACGTGGGCAGCTCACCGTAGATCAGCAGGTACGCCACCTCGACGAACGACGACCGCTCGGCCAGTTCCTCGATCGGATAGCCGCGGTAGCGCAGGATGCCGGCGTCGCCGTCGATGTAGGTGATCGCGGAGGTACAGGAGGCGGTGTTGACGAAGCCGGGGTCGAGGGTGACGTAGCCGGTCTCCTTGAGCAGGGTCGAGATGTCGAGGCCGCCCGGCCCCTCGGTCGCGGGCGTGACCTCCAGCGGCATCCGCCCACCCGCATGGTTGAGTTCGATATCTGACACGCTGTCTCCCACTCTGACCGGCCGGATTCGACTAGTCGAACATACCTAGACCTTCTACGGAGATCGGACAAGGGTGCCGTCGAACGACACAGCGTCGCCGGCGGAGACGGATCGGTGGGCGTTCCCGGCTGATGAGCGCCGAAACCGAATGGGCGCGCCCGCGTGCGGGTTGGCCCACTCGGCGACCGCCGGCGATCGCCGGAACGGGTGGAGAACGCCGGAGCCGGCTAGCTCGGCGCGAGGGCCTTGGCCGGTTCGATTGCGGCGTCCCCGGCGCTCTCTCGCAGGCCGAAGCGTGCGTGCAGGCGGCGGAGCGGGCCGGGTGCCCACCAGGTGGCCCGGCCGCCGAGCCGCATCACCGCCGGCAGCAGGGCTCCCCGCACGATCGTGGCGTCCATCAGCACGGCCAGCGGCAGGCCGATGCCGAACGCCTTCATGAACGTGACGTCGGAGATGAGAAAGGCGAGAAAGACGATCGAGATCAGCACCGCCGCGGCGGTGACGATCCACCCGACCCGCTCCAGGCCCAGCGCCACCGCGGTCGTGCTGGAGCCCGTGCGGTCGCGCGGGAGGCACATGTCACACTCGCCCCCGCCGTTCCTCGGCTGCTCAGCGCAGGAAGATCCCCAGTGCGTCGTAGACGTGCCAGGACCCGGTGTTCTTGTCGATGGTGAGTACGTTCTCGCCGGCGACCAGCGCCGACGTGGGCAGCGCGAACTCGACGTACGACGGCTTGAGGACCGTACCCGGAAGCGTCGCGTCGCCCTCGAGCGATCCGCGCGTAGCGCCCCGCTCGAGCGGCACCTCGCGCACCTGGGTCCCGTTGAGCGCGAAGAGGGCCGCGCCGGGACTCGACGCGTGCGTGTCGACCAGCCACATCGCCAGCCATGGCGCCCCCGCCGGGACGGCGTCCAGCCGGAACCGGAACGTGAACCGGTGCGACCTGCGTCCCGCCCACGAGTCCATCGGCCCGGGGTGGATGTACGACCAGCCCGCCTCAGCGCCGGAGCCGGAGGTGACGTTGACGCCCGAGGGGAACCGCGCGGGGTATTGCGCGTAGCCCGCCGGGGCGAGGGCGAGCTCCAGGCTCTTGTGGTCGAATGAGCCGACGGTCGCGAGCGGGCGGCCCGACACGGTGACCGACTCGGTGCTGGACGCCGAGAACTCCGGGCATGGACCGCTGCGCTCGCCGGCCGCGTCGACGACCACCACCCGGTAGTGCCACCTGCGCGACCGTCCGCCCATCCCGTTGTGGGCGAACGTGCTGAACACCGTCTTGGTGAGGAGGGTCTGCGGGCTGATCGGGAAGCCGGCCGACTCGGAGCCGTACACCGCGTAGTGGTCCACGAGCGGTTCGTACGCCTCGCCCTCCCAGGTCAGCCGGATGCGGCCGAGCTCACCGGTCGCCCGCGGCCTGCTCACCGGCCGCGGGCCTCGCGGCCGGCCACCGGTCGCGGCGCCCGCCGGGCGTGCGGTCGCGCCGACGACTCCAGCCGCCGTCGCGAGCCCGAGCGCGGCCCTGCGGCCCACGGTCCTCTTCTCGGTCATGGCTCAGACCTCCCGGTTCAGGCCGGGGTGACCGGCCTCGGTGACGAAACGCGCCGTGGTGGTGATGGAGGCACCGGGTGCCCTGACCTGGGGAACGGACTTGAACTCGGAGGTGAGCGAGGCCGGCGTCATGCGGCAGGTCAGGTAGCCCCGGCGGGGTTTGTAGAGCTTCACGTGCGGGTTGCCGAGCCAGATCGGCGCCAGGTTGTCGGTCTCGGCACCGTCGCCGTCGGAGGCGATGGAACTGCCGGCGAGTTCGACGCCGACCGCGGCGGAGGCCGGATCGGTCCAGTCGGCCTTCAGCTCGGCGGCCACATGCCGGTGGATGTCCCCGGTGAGCACCACTGGGTTGGTGATCCCGTGCCGACGCCACGCGGCGAAGAGCCGGTCGCGCGCGGCCGGGAACCCGTCCCACTGGTCGTTGCTGTAGAGCTCGCCGGACCCGGTGTCGCGGTCGATCTGGGCCATGACGACCCCTTGGGCGAACACGTTCCAGGTCGCCTCCGAGCGGCGCAGCCCCTCGTACAACCACTGCTCCTGCCGCTCGCCGAGGATCGACCGGCGCGGGTCGCGGCGTTCGGGGGAGTTGTCGAATACCTGCCCGGCCGGGTACCCATCGCGGTACTGCCGGTTGTCGAGCACGTCGATGTCCGCGAGCCGACCCCACCGCAGCCGGCGGTACAACGGCAGGTCGGGGCCGCGCGGCGCCGAGCGCACCGGCAGGTTCTCGTAGAAGGCGCGGTAGGCGACCGCGCGGCGGCGCAGGAAGTCGTGCGGCGGGGTGCCGCTCTCCAGTGACAGCTCGTCGGCGTAGTTGTTCTCCACCTCGTGGTCGTCAGTGGTCGTCACCCACGGCGCCGCCGCGTGCACGGCCTGCAGGTGCGGGTCGGTCTTGAACAGGGAGTACCGCAGCCGGTACTGCTCCAGCGTGATGGTCGGGGCGTTGTGCTCCGCCGGGGGCATCGGTACGCCCTGCCGCCACAGGTTCGTGGCGTTGATGGCGTACTCGTACACGTAGTCGCCGAGGAAGAACACGACGTCGAGGTCCTCACGCGCCATGTGCTCGTACGCGGTGAAGTGCCCGTGGTACCACGCCTGGCATGAGGCGGTGGCGAACCGCAGCTCGGCCGGTGTCGCGTGAGGTGCCGGCGCGGTCTTCGTACGGCCGGTCGGGCTGATCTCGCGGCCCACCCGGAACCGGTAGAAGTAGTCGCGCCCGGGGTGCAGGCCGTGCACCTCGGCGTGCACCGAGTGCCCGAGCTCCGGGGTCGCGACCGCCTGACCGCGGGCCGCCGTGCGCGTGAACCGCTCGTCCTCGGCGACCTCGAAGCGCACGGTGTACGGGCGGCGCGGCATGCCGCCATGGCCGTCCGGCGCCAGCGGCTCGGGGGCCAGCCGCGTCCACAGGACGAAGCCGTCCGGCAGCGGGTCGCCGGATGCGACGCCGAGGGTGAACGGGTCGGCGGGGACGCCGACCCCGTCGAGCTCGTCGGCCGCGGCCCGGCCGGTGCCGAGCGCGAACGCGGCCGAGCCGACGCCGGTCATCGCGAGGAAGGACCGGCGGCCGGACCTGGGCAAGGGTGATCTCATGCGCGGGCTCCAGGGCGTGAGGGGACGGCGGGTTCGCCTCGGGCGGCTGGTGCGCCCGGACGGAGGGATCTGGAGCACCCGGCGATCGCCGGGTCCTGCGGGACGGGTCCTGGTGGTCGGGTCAGTCCTTCAGCTTGGCGAGGGCGTCCTGCAGGCCGGCCGCCGCCTCGTCGACGCTCTTCTCCCCGTTGACGGCGGCGGAGACGTGCTCCTGGACCGCCGCGGTGACATCGCCGTACCTCACCACCGCCGGTCGCGACTCGGCGTGGAGCAGGCCCTCCTTCAGGGTGGGCAGGTAGGGGTAGAGCTTGATCATCTCTGGGTCGTCGTACAGCGCGGCGCGCGACAGCGGGAACGACTGCTTCTTGCCGTAGTCACGCTCGGTCTCGAGGCTGGTCATGAAGGCGACGAAGTCGCGTGCGCTTGCCTGGCGCTTGGAGAACGCCGACACGGCCAGGTTGTTGCCGCCGAGGGTGCCCGAGCCGAGCCCGTCCTTACCGGGCAGCGGCGCGACGTCGAACCGGCCCTTCACCTTGGCGGAGTCCTCGGAGGCGAGCGCGTACACGTAGGCCCAGTTGCGGTGGAAGACCAGCTTGCCGTCCTGGAACCGGCGGCGGCCCTCCTCCTCCTTGAAGGTCAGCGCCTCCTTGGGGATCACGTCCTGTGCGAAGCCGTCGACCAGGAACCGGAGCCCGGCCTTGGCCTGCGGTGTGTTCACCTGCGGCGCACCCGAGGCGTCGAACACCGTGCCGCCGGCCGACTGCACGGCCTCGGAGAAGTTGACCGTGAGCCCCTCGTACTTGTCGTGCTGGCCCGCGTAGCAGTCGACGCCCCTGCCGGCGGGCAGCTTCTTCACCTTGTCGCACGCGGCCCGCATCTCCGCCCAGGTCTTGGGCGGCTGCTCGACGCCCGCCTTGGTGAGGAGGTCCTTGCGGTAGTAGAGGATGCCGGTCCCGGTCAGCCAGGGCGCCGCGTAGAGGCGGTCCCGGTACATCCCGGTCCGCAGGGCGGCCGGAACGAACCCCGCGCTGTCGAGCTTGTCCTTGGCGAGTTCGACGACCCACTGGCGGGCGGCGAACTCCGCGGTCCACACGGCGTCGATGTTGAGCACGTCGAAGGCGTCGGACTTGATCTGGGCGTTCTGCACGAGTTGCTGCCGCTGCTGGTCGGCGGCCTCCGGCAGCTCGACGATGCGGACCTGCTCGTTCGCGTGGGCGGCGTTCCACTTGCCGGCCAGCTTCTGCAGCTGGCCGGTCAGGTCCTTGCCGGTCGCGAACGTGAACGGCCCGCGTCCCTCGTTCGCCGGCCCGGACGCGGTGGGCGCGGCGGCGTCGTCGCCGGCCCCGCACGCGCCGAGGCCGAGGGCGAGGGCCAGCGCCGTCACGGCGGCGCCCAGCGGAGTCTTGGTCCTCATCGGTTCGTTGCACCTTTCCTGGGTTGGATCGGGGCGATGTCCACCACCGTCCCGGTGCGCCGTGCCCGCTCGGCCGCCCAGACCACGCGGTGCCCGGCGAGGCTCTCGCTCGCGTCGGAGTCGAGCGGTGCGGGGTCGCCGGTCGCGAGCGCCGCGACGAAGGCGTCGAGCAGCGCGTCGTCGGCGGTGTCGTGCCTGCCGGTCGACTCCTCGTGGTCGGAATGGGCGTCGCCGGTGTCGATCGTCGCCACGCCGCCGGTGACGAAGTCGTGCACGGAGATCCGCCGTCCGTCGCCCTCGATGCTGCCGCGGGTGCCGAAGACGCGCGTCTGCCTCTGCGCGAACGGCGTGAACGCCGTCATTGTGAAGGACGCCGTCGCCCCCGAGGGGAACTCCAGGTTCACGACCTGGTGGTCCACCACGTCGTTGTCGCTCGCGTACACGCACCGGCCGTACGGCCCGTCGCGCAGCGCCGCCAGCACGCCGGCCTCGGTGAGGTCGTCGGTCACGGCTCCGAGCGGCCACGTCTCGCGTACCGGGTCACCGAGGGCGGACAGGTAGAGCCGTTTCGCCGAGTAGGGGCAGCGGGGTTCGACCGGGCACGTGAGGCACCGGTCGGTCGCCCCCTCGGGCCGGTGCTCGGGCCGGAAGTGCGACAGCCCGCCGAACGAGCTGACTCTGGCCGGCACCTCACCCATGATGTGGATGAGCCAGTCGATGTCGTGGCACGACTTCGTCATGAGCATCGGACCGGACTCGTCCTCGCGGCGCCAGTTCCCCCGTACGTACGAGTGCGCGTGGTGCCACCATCCGACCGGCTCCAGATGCTGCACGCTCACCGGCGTGCCGATACGGCCGGCGCCGATCAGTTCTCTGATCTTGCGCGTGTAGGGCGTATAACGGAGCACGTGACACACGGCGAGCATGGAACCGGCGCGCTCGACGGCCTCGACGATCCGGGCGCCGTCGGCCTCGTCACCGGCCATCGGCTTCTCCAGCAGGATGTGGTAGCCGAGGCCGGCGAACCGGACGGCGGGCTCGACGTGCTCGCGGTCCTGCGTCGCGATGATCACGCCGGTCGCCACGCGCCCGGCCGCCGCGAGCTCGCGCCAGTCCGCGAAGACGCGGTCCGGGGGGATGTCGTGCTCGGCGGCGAATCTCGCACGCCGCCCCGGGTCCCTCTCGGCCACCGCCACCACTTTCGCGTCGCCGGTCGCGAGGGCGCGCCGGGCGTAGGCGGCACCTCGGACTCCCGCTCCGGCCACCGCGAGCGTTACCCGCGTCATTGGCATCGCATCCGTCCTCCGGACGTCGCACCGCCGGGTGGCGGCATACTTACGAGAGAAACTTTCGTAAGAGGCTTTCATAATGTGCTGGGCTCGCAGAGCCGTGTCAAGGGGTGCAGGTGACCGGAATTCCGCTGCACGGGGGCGACCCCTCGGTGCTGCGCAGGCTCAACTCGGTGGCCACGCTGCGCGCGCTGCGCGGGGGCGGCGAGCCGACCCTCACCGAGCTGGCGAATCTGGTCAGCCTGTCCCGGCCCACGACCGAGGGCGCACTGAGCGAGCTGACCGCGAGGGGGCTGGTCGAGGAGGTCGCTCCCGAGGCGGGCCGGCGGCTCGGCCGGCCGGCCCGGCGCTACCGCTTTCGCGCCGAGGCCGGCCACGCCCTGGGCGTCGAGATCAACGCACATCGGACGCTCGTCTACGTCGCCGATCTCGACGGCCGGGTGGTGGGCGGCCACCGGGCCGATCTCGACGTCGGCCTGGCCCCTCGCGAACGGCTGTCCGCGGTTCGCGGTGCGGCGCGGACCGCTCTCGCCGAGGCCGGGCTGACCCGCTCAGAGCTGTGGGCGGTGGCGGCCGGTACCCCCGGCGTGATCGACGCCGACGGGCGGATCGCCATCTGTACGGTGGTGCCGGGCTGGCAGGGCGTGCACCTCGCCCGCGAGCTCGGGCGGTCGTTCCCCTGCCCGGTGCTGGTCGAGAACGACGCGAACCTCGCCGCGGTGGCCGAGCGCTGGCGCGGGGCGGCCGAGAACGTCGACGACGTGGTCTATGTCCTCGCCGGGCTGCACACCGGCGCCGGCGCGCTGATCGGCGGCCGGCTGCACCGCGGACGTTGGGGCGCGGCCGGCGAGGTCGGCACACTGCCGGAGCTCGGCCTGCGCGACACGGCCGCGGAACTGGCCGGCCTCGGCACGTCCCCGGGGCCGGAGCGGCCGGAGCCGCAGGCGGACCGGGCCGCTGAGGAGATCCTGGCCGCGGCGCGGGCAGGTGAGCCGGCCGCCCTGGCCCGGGTGGACCAGGTGGCCGGGCGGATGGCCCGGGGCATCGCGGCCATGGTGCTCGCGCTCGACCCCGAGATGGTGATCGTCGGCGGGGCCCTGACGCTCACCGGAGACGTGCTCGTCCGAGAGCTGCGCAGGCACGTGCTGCCGCTGTGCCTCGGCCCCACCCGCATCGAGGCGTCGACCCTCGGCGATGAGTCCGTCGGACTCGGCGCCGTTCGCCTCGCCCTCGATCGCATTGAGGCCGACCTGCTCCGCCTCGATCCCGGCCCATCCTGAAGCCATTCCTCTTGGTGAGGAGGCAGTGTCCTCATTTCGTGTTACGGGGGCTTGACCTGCCATATGACGACTGTGTGAAATTTGATGCTGAAAACCCCTTCTCACGCGCCGTGAAGCGAGGTACTTTTCTGGTCGTGGCGACGTGGGAGCGCTCCCACCTAGGGCAGTCGCGAGAGGCGAAGGGAGAACCGGCGGAAGACCGGATCTGACCAGGAGCCGACGCGGCGGCGTTCGGCAGCGGCTTTCTCCCGGGTGCCGATCGAGCGCCCGGGCGGCCTGCCGGGCCTGCGCGGATCCCGCTCTGATCGATGAGCGACCGGACCGCCTCGACGCGACCTGAGACCACCACTGCGACGCGCATTCGCGACCGACCGACACCGGCGGCGCGACCCGAGCCAAGACCGAAATGCCATCGACCATGGCGGCGACCGTTCCGCGGAACGGCGGCCGGCCTGGCAGGGCACGCCCAAAAGACCGACGGGGCCGGCGGCGAAGGACCATGCCCGGACATCGCCGCGGCCCCGGCCATTCCATCGCGAAAAGGAGGTGCCGTCACCACAGAATAGACCTCGGCTCTTTGCGTGATCACCCCAGCAACCCACTGGGGGCGTGATCCCCGTGGAGCGGGCTGACCCCCGCTCCGCGGTGGGGTCACGGATCTCAGCACCGCCACGCCTGACAGGCGCTCACAGCGGCATCACCCCGCTGGCGGCCTCCTTCGTCCTCAACGGGTCGCCTGCGGTTCCGGCTGACCGCCGTCGCGCTCCCTCCGTGCCCCCCTCTCCACGGGGAGCGCGGCGGCACGGCCCTTTCCACCGACCACGGCACCGACCTTCTCCACCCACGACGGCACGGCCAGAGGAAAGCGATGATTCCCGAGTTCGGAGCGTGCGGCACCCACCGTCACCCATGCCGCGGCGGCGTGCCGGCCCTCAACCTGCTCGGCTCGGTGGTCGTCCCCGGCCGCCGCGAGGAGGTGGCGGGGGTACGCGGCCTGGTGCGCGAACTGCTCGGTGACGAGCACCCCGTGCTGGGCGACGTGGAGCTCCTCACCAGTGAGGCGGTCACCAACGCGATAGTCCACACCGCGTCAGGCGACGAGGGCGGAACGGTGACCGTGTGGATACTGGCCGGTGACCGCGGGGTGCGGGTCGAGGTCGAGGACGGCGGCGGAGCCGTCCCGGCGCCGAGACCGTACGGTGACCCGTGGGTCGAGCACGGCCGCGGCCTCTGGCTCGTCGCCGCCATCGCCACCAGGCACGGCTACCGGCGCGACCGCGATGGGGGGACCTACTGGTTCGAGGTGCACTCCGGCGACGCGCCGGCCACGGTCTGACACCACGGCTGCACCGTGCGCCATCGGGCGCGAGCGGCATCCTTCCTGGCCAGAGAACTCCCGGACGCGGAATCTGTACAAGAAGCGCTTGGTACGTATGGCAGATCCGTATGTTGTACGGCGCCTGTGTCCCCCGTTCCGCCGCTCAGGCCAACCACAACACTTGACGAAAATTGACTTTCCACCTGACGTCCCCGCACGTGAAGTGTTTCACCTTCCTTCACCCTCTTGATCGCCCTGGTTTCCTCGATCACGATCCTCCCGAGGTTCCAAGGGCTCGCGCCGTCCTCCCCCGCTGCGGCATGGCCCCTGGACGCCTTGACGCGTGCGCACGTGTCCTGACCCGCAAGGTGGGCGATCCCCACCTCCAGTAGAGGGAGCCGTAGTGGCAGGACACCTGAAGCGATGGCGCACGCCGTTCGTCGCCCTGATGACGGCGGGGGCGCTGACATTCGCCGCCGCCGGAGGCGGCGCCGGTGCCGCTCACGCCGATCCGTCACCGACCGCGCAGGCCGTCGCGACCAAGGTTCAGCCGAAGGTCCTCGGTGAGCTCGCCGGCGACGACAAGGCCACGTTCTGGGTCTACCTGACGAGCGAGGCCGACCTGGACGCGGCGGCCAAGGCCACCACCAAGACCGAGAAGGCCAAGGCCGTCTACAGCGCCAAGACCCAGCACGCGGCCGCCACCCAGGCCGGCCTGCGCAAGGCGCTCGACGCGGCCGGCGCCGAGTACAAGCCCTTCTGGATCGTCAACGCGCTCCAGGTGACGGGCGACAAGAAGCTCGTCGAGACGATCGCCACCCGTTCCGAGGTCGCCCACATCGACGCCGACCAGGCCATCAAGATCCCCGACCCGATACTCGGCGGCGATGAGGCGAAGGTCGACGCCGTCGAGTGGAACATCGACCGGATCAACGCACCGCGGGTCTGGGACGAACTCGGCGACCGCGGCGAGGGCGTCGTCGTCGCCAGTATCGACTCCGGGGTGCAGTACGACCATGCCGCGGTGAAGCAGCGTTACCGCGGCCTGAAGGCCGACGGCGGCTACGACCACAACTACAACTTCTTCGACCCGGCGGGCATCTGCCCCGGCGACGCGCCGTGCGACAACAACGACCACGGCACCCACACGATGGGCACCATGGTCGGCGACGACGGCGGCGCCAACAAGATCGGAGTCGCGCCGGGAGCCACCTGGGTCGCGGCCAAGGGCTGTGAGACGAACAGCTGCTCCCAGGCCTCGCTCCTGGCCTCCGGGCAGTGGATCGTCGCCCCCACCGACCTGAACGGTGCCAACCCGCGCCCCGACCTGGCTCCGGACGTGGTGAACAACTCCTGGGGCGGCACCGGATTCAACCCGTGGTACAAGGAGATCGTCCAGGCCTGGGTCAACGCGGGCATCTTCCCGGCGTTCTCCAACGGCAATAACGGACCCGCCTGCAACACCAGCGGCTCCCCGGGCACCTACCAGATCAGCTACAGTTCCGGTGCCTTCGACGTGAACAACACCATCGCGAGCTTCTCCTCACGCGGCTCCGGCGAGAACGGTGAGATCAAGCCCAACCTGGCGGCGCCGGGCGTGAACGTGCGCTCCAGCATCCCGGGCGGCTATGACTCATTCTCCGGCACGTCCATGGCCTCGCCGCACACCGCTGCGACGGTTGCGCTGATGTGGTCGGCCTCGCCGGCCATCCGCAATGACATCGCGGCGACCGAGCAGCTGCTCGACCAGACCGCGGTCGACGTCGACAACACCACCTGCGGCGGGACCGCCGCCGACAACAACGTGTTCGGCGAGGGCAAGCTCGATGCCTTCGCGGCGGTCAGCGCCGCGCCCAGGGGCGCGCTCGGCACGCTCACCGGCCATGTCACCTCCGGCGGCGCGCCGCTCGGGGACGCCACGGTGAAGGTCAAGGGCCCGCTCCAGCGTACGTTCACCACGACCGCGGACGGCGCCTACAACCTGCCCAGCCTGATGGTCGGCGACTACGCCGTCACGGTCACCAAGTACGGATACGTCCAGGCCACCGGGACCGTCACGGTGACCGAGAACGAGACCGTCACCCGGGACTTCGCCCTTGAGGCGGCGCCGTCCGGCACGGTCTCGGGCACGGTGCGCACGTCCGGCGGACCCGTCGCGGGTGCGACGATCACCGTGCCGGGCGCTCCGGTCACGGCCACGACGAACTCCGCGGGCGGCTACCGGCTCACGCTGCCGAACGGGGAGTACGACCTGCGGATCGCGTCCCCGTCCCGGTGCGCCTCCGACACCTCCGGGCACGTGACCGTGTCGGGCGACGTGACGGCCGACTTCACACTGCCGGACCGGATCGACCAGTACGGCTACGCGTGCGCTGCCTCGGGCGGTTACGTGGCCGGCACGGACAAGATCGCACTGACCGGAGATGACAACGAACAGCAGATCACGCTGCCGTTCCCCGTCCCCTTCTACGGCGCGACCTACCGTTCGGCGTCGGTGGGCACCAACGGCCTGCTCAGCTTCACCGGTGCGGCCACGTCACGGACGAACGCCGCGATCCCGTCCACGGGCGTCCCGAACGGCGCCCTCTACCCGTTCTGGGACGACCTCTTCCTCGACTCGGCCTCGGGCGTCTACACCGGCGTCACCGGCACGGCTCCGCACCGCTCGTTCGTCGTGGAGTGGCGCGATGCCGCCCACTACTCCGACCGCGCGCAGCGGCTCTCGTTCGTCGCGCTCATCGGTGAGGACGGCACGGTCGGCTACCGTTACAAGGACGTCGCGGGCAGCGGCCGGGAGGCGGGCTCGGAGGCCACCATCGGGCTGGAGAACGCGACGGGCACCGACGCGTTCTCGTACTCGGTGAACAGCTCTGTGCTCACCGACGGCACCGCCATCTCGTTCCGTACCACCAAGTCCGGCGTCGTCAGCGGCAAGATCACCGATGCCAATGACGACAAGGGGATCGAAGGCGCGAAGGCGACGCTGAGCTCGGGCGGGCAGGCGGTCGCGACCGCGACGGCCGGAGCCGACGGGACCTACCTGGCGCAGGTCCCCGTGGGCTCCTACCAGCTCGACGTCACCGCGCCGGCCTACGAGGCGACCTCGCGGACGGTCGCGGTCACGGCCGGCGGCGTCGCGGAGTCCACGGCGGCACTGCGCACCGGCAAGGTCGCGGTGTCCGGCGGCGGCCTCGAGGCCGTCATCCCGGCCGAACAGTCCCGGTCCCGCACGCTGGAGCTGTCCAACACCGGTGGGCTCGCCGCCGACTTCACCGTCGAGGAGGCGACGGGCTCCACCACGGGCGACGTGAGCTGGCTGTCGGCGGACCCGCCGAGCGGTCGGCTGGCCGCCGCGGGCAAGACCGCTGTGCACGTCTCGCTGAACACGGCGGGCGTCGCGCCGGGCTCGGTGCTCGAGGCGAACCTGCTGGTGCGGTCGACCAGTGGCCGGACGCCGCTGCTCACCGTGCCGATCAAGGTGGTCGTGCCGCGCTACCAGGCCGCCCTGGACAATGGGGCCACCAAGAACCAGGTCGACACGCTCGGCGACACCTGGTCGCCCGACCAGGCGTACAAGGCGGGTGCCGCCGGCTACCAGGGCACGTCCAGCACCAGGTCGACGACCAGGGCCATCACGCGAACCAGTGATCCCGGCCTGCTCCAGACGGCCCGGGAGGGCATGTACGAATACCGCTACGACAATGTCCCGAACGGCGTCTACACGGTCGAGCTGAACTTCGCCGAACTCGGTGACACCAAGCCGAACAAGCGGGTCTTCGATGTCCTCGTCGAGGGCAATGAGGTCCTACCATCACTCGACATCGCGCTCGAGGCCGGCAGCTACGCGGCGGTCAAGCGCACCTATCAGGTCAACGTGACCGACGGCCAGCTCAACGTGCGCTTCGTGGCGCACAGCGGGTACGGCAAGCCGCTCGTCAACGCGATCCGGGTGACCGACCGCCCCGACAAGACCCCCTGATCACCTGACGCACGCCCGCAACCGGAAAGGACCGGCCCCGCCCACCCGGCGGGGCCGGTTCCGTGTCATCGGACCGTGCACGATCCGAGCCGCTCTTCCGCCCTAGGTAAGCGCTGACCTGGTCTGACGTTAACCTGGCGGTTAGCCAGGTTTTGGAACACTCGCGCGGCATGACTATGAACGCGCAGTGGGATACGACCTTCGCACCAGCCCCCCGCCGGATGCTGAACAAGGTCCCGGAAGTCACCATCTACTTCTGGATCATCAAGATCCTGGCGACCACGGTGGGCGAGACCGCGGCGGACTTCCTCAACACGAACCTGCACATGGGCCTGACCGGCACGACCGTCATCGTGGGCGTCCTGCTGGTCATTTCGCTGATCTTCCAGTTCAGGACCGGAAAGTACGTGCCCGGGATCTACTGGCTCGCGGTCGTCCTGATCAGTGTCGTCGGCACGTTGATCACCGACAACCTGACGGACAACCTCGGCGTCGCTCTGGAGACGACCACCGTCATCTTCGCCGTCGCGCTCGCGTTGACGTTCGCGGCGTGGTTCGCGAGCGAGAGGACTCTGTCCATCCACACCATCTACACGACCCGACGGGAAGGCTTCTACTGGCTGGCCATCCTCTTCACCTTCGCCCTCGGCACCGCGGCCGGTGACCTCGTGGCGGAGAAGCTGAACCTGGGCTACTGGGTGTCGGCGGTCATGTTCGGCACGCTCATCGCGATCGTCGCCATGGCGCACCTCGCCGTCAGGCTCAACGCGGTCCTGGCCTTCTGGATCGCCTACATCCTGACCCGCCCGCTCGGAGCCTCGCTCGGCGACTACCTCTCACAGGCTCGCGGCGACGGTGGCCTTGGGCTGGGAACGATCGTGACGAGCGCTCTCTTCCTCGTCACGATCCTCGGCGTGGTGAGTTACCTCTCCGTCACGAAAAGGGACGCGGCTGCTCCAGCGCACCGGTAAGCGCCGACCTGGTCCGACGCCTTTAGTCGACCTGTTTGCGCGAAAGGCTGACGCGACGGCGGTGGAGGTCGATTTCGAGGATCTTCACGTGGATCTCGTCGCCGACCTGGACGACTTGCTCAGGTGTCTCGATGTGCCGGTCCGCCAGTTCGGTGTTGTGCACGAGGCCCTCGAAGCCGTCGGTCACGCGTACGAAAGCGCCGAAGGGGACCAGTTTGGTGACCTGGCCGAGGATGATCTGGCCGCTCTGGTGTGTTCGGGCGAACTCCGGCCAAGGGTCTTCTTGCAGGGCTTTCAGCGACAGGGCCATGCGTTCGCGCGGCATGTCCACGTCGAGGACCTCGACGGTCACCTCCTGGCCCACCTCGACGATCTCATTGGGATGGTCGAGGTGTTTCCAGGACAGTTCGGCGACGCTCACCAGGCCGTCGATACCGCCCAGGTCGACGAACACGCCGAAGTTCGGGATCGAGGTCACGGTGCCCGTACGGATCTGGCCGTGATGAAACGTTTTGAGGAGGCTCCACCGGATGTCGCTCGGTGTCGGCTCTGTTCGCCAACGGGCGCGCAGGACGCCGTCGCTGTCGGGCAGTACTCCGGTGAGCAGCGGATGGCGTTCGTCAACGGTCATGGGCAGCACTGCCGCGGCACGTGCGTCGGCGAGTAGCGCAGTCAGGTCGGCATACTGCTCCTCGTCGCCGATGCGGCTGGTGATCTGCCCAGTGGGGTCTTCCCAGACGAGTTCGATATCTCCGTCCTCGGGGAAGGCGTCGCGAACCGCTTCGAGGTCGGAGGACAGGTCCGGCCACACGGTCAGCCGGGCGCGTGGAGTGAGCCCGGAACGCACCGAGTCGATGCCGGCGCGGGTGAGGCGATGCCATCGGGAGGCGTTCCCGACGTAGCCCTCCTCCAGCAGGAGCGCTCCGTCCCGAGGGGTGTTCATGAAGGCAGCGGTCCAGAAGTCCTCGTCCGCGGGGCGCTGCTCACCCGGCTCGACCTCCGGATCGTACGGCGACGCATCGATGCGTTCGGGGAACAGGCCGAGTGCACGGGTGCGAGCCTGCGCGCGTTCGCACGGGTCGCCGCTGCCCACGTAGACGTACTGGTCGTACCCGACGTGGATGGAGAATCGTCCTTCCACCTCCAGCCGGCACCAGGCACCGTTGTCACGGAGCATGGCCCGCACCAACTCCAGTCCAACGGGGACCGGGACCTCCGCACCGTCGTGATAACCGGCCAGGTCGGCGGGAAACAGCTTCGTCAGGCCATGGCCGTGGATCGGAGCTTCCAACCCGAAGTTGACAAAGCCCGTGATCTCCGGCTCGCGTATCGCCAGATGGCGGATCCCGGTGTCCTCGGCGAAGGCGGCGACGGCCTCCAGGTAGGTCGCTTCGACGGGGCCATGGTCGCTGATCGAGTCCTCGGCGCCGATGTACCGGCCGCACTCGTCGCGGTCGGCAGGGTCGTACTTCGTGACCCGGTAGACGTAGGGCAGCACTTCACCACGCTCTCGAGAGGGAAGAAACGAGAGGCAAGCGAGGAGCTCAGGCATTCGGACGGTCACCGGCCAACGCCGACCCCGCCGAACCCCGTGACCTCGCGCTGTCACCCATAGTGCGTTGGGTTGGGCGCATCCCACAACTGGATAGTTCGAAGCCGCTGCCGACGAGGGCGCGGCCTCAGGTGGTGCCGTAGGCGGGGGGCCACGCCGGTCGGAGCACGCTCATGACGATCGGCGTGGCCTCCCTATTACGGACACCGGTGATCACGGCACGGGGGAAGACCGGATGCCGGTGTCCTGGCCGGAAATGGAGGGAGGATTCCTCACACTGCTTGATCGCAGGCCAGCCAGGAGATTCCTGCGCTGTGCCTCATTCGCATCACCTCCCTTCGCTTTCCGGGATTTCGCCAGGTCCAGCGGCCATTGGGCGGTGATCTCAAACCACACCGCCTTCCCGAAGGGTGTGGGGTAGGCGCCGCACAGGCTCACCATCTCTTCCACCAGGGAAAGCCCCCGCCCCGACGTATCGGTCGGCGTCGGGCTTTTCTTGTGGGGAAGCTCTTTGGATCCGTCGTGAACTTCAACGCGAAAGAGGTCATCCGCCCGCGTGACCACTATCAGGACCGTGCTTCCCCGCATCCCAGTGCAGTACCGGAAGGCGTTGGTGACGAGCTCCGACGTCGCTAATTTCGCCACGTACTCGAGGTCCGCCAGTCCCCATGCCTGTGCGGTCATGGCGACCAGGTCACGCGCTATCTTGGGGCTCGAGGCGGTTAGTGGGAGGCGCATTTCCGCCAGCGTCACGCCGGCCGGTCTCGGGTAGGACACCGACATCACCTGATCCCGTCCGTAATCGCGTGTTGATTGATGATCTTCACCCAGACCTCCGCCTGTTCCAGCGCCTTTCGTATTGCTTCTCCGGGCCGACGTCCGCCATCGTTTCGATCCGATTCGGAAAGCGGTAGTCGGACGTTCACTAACGGAGATAACCTGACGGCATGGAAGCCAGGAGCCTCCCGGAAGCCCTTAAGCTGATCAAGGAACAGCACGGTTGGTCGCAGAACAGGCTGGCTCGTGAGCTGGGCATCTCTCAATCCTGGGTATCCGACGCGATGCGCGGAAAGAAAGACACCAGCACCGCAAAAGCGATCAAGCTCTTGGCGCGCGTAGGCTGGGAACTACGCATAGCGCCTAAATCGGAGGTCGATCCGGTGAAACGCAGAGACTTCGTAGCCGCTGCGGCAGCCGTTGTCTTCGTGCCATCCCCGAAATCAAGCCCGTACCAAGATGCAGAGTATGTGCGCGTACTGGCCGATCGGCTTGCTGGCAATCGGTACGAACTGGGTGGCGTTCCGCTTGCGCCGAGCGCGCTCGACCATGTTCGAAAGGCCGGACGAGTGATCGGCGACAGCCGTGACCGCCGCCTTCTCATGGCGGCATCCGTACTCGCCGATCAGGCCGCACTGGTCCTGTATGACGCGGGGCGGCTCACCGTCGCGGCGCATGTGGGAACGACCGCGCTGAGTCTGTCCCGGCGTGCCGTGGATTTCCAAGGCCAGGCCAACGCCTATGACACGTTGAGTCGGATCAGCGGCTACCGGGGTGATCACGCCCGAGGTGTCGCGTACGCGCGCAAGGGGCTTCGGCTACCCGATCTTCCAGCCGGTCAGCGGGCGTTCCTGAACATGCGTCTGGGACGGTCTCTGGCCGCCATACCGGGTCAGGGGAATGCTTCCCGTACCGCATTCGATCGAGCACGTAGTACTGATGGGCTGTCTCCCCTCGGAGAGGCAGCCATGATCGGTGATGTCGGTATCGGTCTCGGCCTGCTCCGTGAATACCGGGAAGCGGAAGCCCTCCTCGACGAAGCCGCTGAGCTGATCGGGCGGTGGTCGCCGCTGTTCCAGGCGCAATACCTGGGAAGGCAGATACAGACGGCACTGCGTGCTTCCCAGCCCTCTCACGCAGCGGCCCGGATGTTCGCGCTCGCCGGTGTGGCACCGCTCGTCACCTCGTCGAGGCTCGACAAGCGCATCTCTGAGATCCTCGGGCAGTCCGCTGCGTGGCACAACGTGCCTGAGATGCGAGACGCACGTGCGCAACTGAGCTCGGTCTCCCGCCAAGATCTGCCGACATCGACGGGACAGCGGCCTGTACGCACCAGAACTTGACTCATCGGCCGGTTCCGCAAAGACGTCGTCGACGCCGCCTCGTTCAGCGCAGGCGGGCGAGTTCGTCGACCTCATGTGCGGGGGTGCCGAGGAAGAGGTCGGGCCTCGGCCGACCGTGCACGATGTTGAGGGTGTCCTGCCGGTAGGTCCAGTCACCGTCGCAGGAATCGGTGAACCGGTAGTTGATCCGCCATCGCAGCCATTGCCCATGGGCGAGCCGGACCGCGGGCGGACGCCGCCATCGGCTCGGGTTGCCGTCGGCCGCCGGCACCGGGTGCACCCGTAGCAGGCCGTCGACCTCGCGGAGTAGCACGTCGGAGTGAGGGTCGGGCAGCCCGTCGCGCACCGAGAACCGGGGCCGGAAGCCATCGTGCTCGTACATGTCGATCTCGTGCACGAACGGCGGCTGCGCGGCCGGCAGGAGGAACGCACGGGGACGGCGTTTCGGCGCGTGGCCTCGGCGCCACCGCGCGACCGCTTGCTCCAGGAGGTCCGGACCCATTGGACGACCGTCTCCACGACCTGAGTATGGCAGTCCAGAACGTCCATCGTTCAGTGTCGGCGTATGCACCACTTGGGGGCGGTCCGGTGGTTCGTATGCCGACACCGAACACGTTTCGGTCAGCCGGTCGCGTGGACGACGTCGTTGACGCAGCGGAGCACGGGCTTGCCGAGCAGGGCGTCGGAGTCGAGCGGGGTGGGGGAGCGGACCAGGAACCGGGCGGTCTCGCCGGGCAGCAGGGTCACCAGCATGTCGTCGACCTCGGCGGCCGGGTCGAGCCGGTCGGGGAACAGGGCCACGTCGCGCAGCAGCGTGCGCGCCGTGATGGTGACGTACGCGCCCTCGGACGCCTGCTCCACCGAGCCCTCGTAGTCCGGCTCGGGCAGCGCGAGATCCTTGTCCGGAGCGAAGAACCACGTCGCCCGCTCGATCCGCCGTGAATCCGCGGTCGCCTCTGCCTCCGCCGGGGTGACGGTGATCAGCTCCGCGGCCGGGTCGCCGGGCCGGATCAGCCGCTCGGCGAGGGGCACGGTCACGGCTCCGCGTGCGGGCACGCTCACCTCGAGGGTCGCGGCGGCGAGGGACTCGCCCGCGAAGCTGCGGCGCGCGGCCTCGGCCGTGGTCTCCCACGCCGTGCCGGTGTCGTTGACGGCGACGAGCGCCAGGCCGTCGTCGCGCGGCTGCACGGTGAGCAGCCGGTCGGCGTACGCGCGCCGCAGCCCGTACCAGAGCGGTTTGCGCCGTCCGTCGCCGTCGACGGCCGCCCATGATGTGACCGGCCAGCAGTCGTTGAGCTGCCAGATCACTGTGCCGGCGCACACCGGCCACAGTGAGCGGAAGTGCTCCAGGCCCAGGATGAGCGCCCGCGCCTGGTTGAGCTGGGTGAGGTAGTGCCAGTCGTCGAACGTCACCGGTTCCGGGAAGTGCGCCGCCAGCCCGGCGGCCAGCTTGGCGTTGCCGTCCTCGGCCTTCTGGTGCTGCGACAGCCCGGGGGAGTCGGGGGCGAGGGGCTCGTCGCGCAGGGCGCGGCGCAGTGTGGCGTACGCGGGCGGGCCCTGGAAGCCGAACTCGGCGGCGAACCGCGCCGGGTACTCGCGGTAGGCGGTGTAGTCGCGCCGGTTCCACACGTCCCAGATGTGCATCGTGCCGTGCCCCGGCTCGTCCGGGTGGATCGCCATGTCCCCGGAGTACGGGCTGCCCGGCCAGTACGGGCGGGTCGGGTCCAGCTCGGCGACGATCTTCGGCAGCAGGCCGAGGTAGAACCCTGCGCCCCAGGTCCGGCCGGCCAGCTCCTCCTGCCAGCCCCAGGCGACGTGGCCGACGAGGTTCTCGTTGTTGCCGCACCACAGTACGAGGCTCGGGTGCGACGCCAGCCGGGCGACGTTCTCGCGCGCCTCCGCCTCGACCTCGCTCGCGAACGGCTCCTCCTCGGGGTAGGCGGCGCAGGCGAACGCGAAGTCCTGCCACACGAGCAGCCCGAGCTCGTCGCATTCGTCGTAGAAGTCGTCGCTCTCGTAGAGCCCGCCGCCCCACACCCGCACCAGGTTGAGGCCGGCCTCGCGCGCCGCACCGAGCCGGGAGGCGTAACGCTCCCGGCCGATCCGGCTCGGGAAGCAGTCGTCGGGGATCCAGTTGGCGCCGCGGGCGAACACCGGTACGTCGTTCACCACGATCGTGAACGCGGAGCCGTGCCGGTCGGGCGAGGTGTCGAGCCGTACGTCCCGGAAGCCGACCCGCCGGCGCACGGCGTCGAGTTCGCCGTCGGCGCCGGTGAGCGTCACCTCCAGGTCGTACAGGCGCTGGTCGCCGTACCCCGCCGGCCACCACAGTTCCGGATCGGCGACCTCGAGCTCGGCCACCGCCGCCGTCGCACCCGCCGGAAGCGGCACGGTGGTCTCGGCGCCCGCCACCCGCACGGTGACCTCGAGATCGTCGCCGGTGTGCCGCTCGACCGCCACGTGCGCGGTGACGACGCCGCGCCCGTCGCGCACGGTCACGAGCGGGCGCACCTCCGCCAGCCGGGCGCCCGACCAGGAGTGCAGCCCGATCGGCCGCCAGATGCCCGAGGTCACCAGCGTCGGGCCCCAGTCCCAGCCGAAGTTGCAGGCCATCTTGCGGATGAAGTTGTACGGCTCCGGATAGGCGCCGGGCCGGTCCCCGAGCCGGTCGCGCAGGCGCTCCGCGTACGCGTACGGCGCGTCGAAGCGGACCCGCAGGCGGTTGTCGCCCGGCCGCAGCGCCGACGTGGCGGCGAACCGGTAGGACCGGTGCATGTTCGCCGTCTCGCCGAGCACGGTCCCGTTCAGCTCGACCGTCGCGACCGTGTCGAGGCCGGCGCACACGAGATCGGTGCGGTCGCCGCCCCCGCCGCCCCAGGTGAAGGTCGTCTCGTACGCCCAGGCGGTACGGCCGATCCAGGCCAGCCCGAGCTCGTTGTCGTCGAGGTAGGGGTCGAGGATGAGCCCCGCCGCGAGCAGGTCGGTGTGCACGCAGCCGGGCACCGTCGCCGGGATCGGCTCCGCCGCGACCTCGGGCGGGACCTCGCGGTCGCCGCCGGCGGGGCGGAGGGTCCACGAGCCGTGCAGGGGAAGGTGGGAACTCACGAGGTCTCCGATCGGGCTTGCCGGTGGGCCGGCTCAGGGCTCGTCAGCCCTTCAGGCCGCTGAGCACGATCCCCGGGTGAAGTAACGCTGGAAGAGGCTGCCATGGCGACTCCAGTTCTTCTTCCCAGGGGGTCGTTTCCGCGCGGCCGACTGCTGGCTCCCACCGGTGTGGCCTCGCGGAAACGACCCGTCCTCGCTGCTGACCGGCGTTGCGCTCCATGATCTTCGCCGCCTCCCGCAGCGCGGATCGCGGAGCGGACTCACCCAAGATCGCCGATTGCAGCTGCTTGGCGACGTCCGGAGCGCTCTCGTACATCCCGCCCCGCTCCGAGACCCGGCCCGGTGGCATGCGGCCACGGAGGGCAACCGTGACGACATGACCGCCCCCAGAAGACCGGGCCGGGACCTCTCGGTTGGTCGGGTGGTCGCCATCCCAACACTTAACCGATTAAGGTGCAATGGCGTATTCACAGTTTTCACGAATGTTCCGTGCGACGGCACGGCGCAGGACGCTCCCCTCGGGGAGCCTTCCGGCCATTAACCGGTTCATCGGCCTCACCGACGGCCCGGGGTCGGCGGGCCCCAGGTCGGTGCTCCTCGCGCCCCCGATGACCCGTCGCCCCGGCGCGCGCATCGATGTAACGGTTGCGTTTCGGTGTCTTGACAGAGGTGTGACCTCTCGGCTTTGCTCCGTGGGAGCGCTCCCACATATGCCGCGAATCGATGCAGCAGGCGGCATTCGCACAATCCATCGGCGACGACCTGAGAGGGGTCCGCTATGAGGGTCAACAAGCGACGCGGGCTGAGTACCGCCGTCGCGGCGGTGCTAGCCGGCATCCTGCTGTCCACTACTGCGTGTGGTGGGGACGACGGCGGCGACGACGGCGGGGCCGCCACGAGCGGCCCGGTCGAGCTCACCGTCGACACATTCGGTCAGTTCGGTTACGAGGACCTGTACAAGCAGTACGAGGCCTCGCACCCCAATGTCAAGATCAAGCAGCGCAACGTCGCGCAGCTGGACCAGTACATCCCGCGGATGCAGCAGTGGATGGCCACGGGCAGCGGCGCGGGCGACGTGGTGGCCATCGAGGAGGGCATCCTCCCCACCTATATGCAGCAGCGGAGCAAGTTCGTCAACCTCTTCGACTTCGGCGCCGCCTCGCTGGAGCAGAACTTCCTGCCCTGGAAGTGGAAGCTCGGGCTCAGCCCGGACGGCAAGCAGCTCGTCGGCCTCGGCACGGACATCGGCCCGATGGGGATGTGCTACCGCAAGGACCTGTTCGCGAAGGCGGACCTGCCCACCGACCGTGACGAGGTCAGCAAGCTGTGGCCGGACTGGCCCGCCTTCCTCGAGACGGGCAAGAAGTTCCAGAGCAAGGTCTCGGGGACCAAGTTCCTCGACGGTCCCACCGCGATCTGGCGCACGACCGTGGCGCAGGAGGGCGGCAAGGGCGCCGGCTACACCTACTTCGACACGAGCGACAAACTGGTCTTCGACAGCAACCCCGCCGTCAAGACCGCGTTCGACACGACCCTCAAGTTCCAGACCGAGGGCCTGACCGCGAACATGCGGATCTTCACGCCCGAATGGCAGACCGCGCTCAAGCGCGACACCTTCGCCACGCTTCCGTGCCCGGCCTGGATGCTCGGGGGCATCGAGGAGTTCTCCGGCGACAACGGCAAGGGAAAGTGGGACGTCGCCACGGTGCCGGGCGGCAGCGGCACCTGGGGCGGCTCGTGGCTGGCCGTGCCCAAGCAGAGCAAGCACCAGAAGGAGGCCGCGGAGCTCGCGAAGTTCCTGACCAGTCCGGAGGGCCAGCTCGCGGCGTACAAGTCGAAGAACACCTTCCCGTCGTCGCCGAAGGCCCAGCAGGACCCGGCGGTCACCGGCAAGACCAACGCGTACTTCGGCGAGGCGCCGATCGGCAAGATCTTCAGCGAGATGTCGTCGCAGGTGAAGCCGATCTACCTGGGTCCGAAGAACGAGGCGGTCCGTGAGGACGTCGAGGACGTCCTGCTCGGGGTCGGCCAGAACAAGATCAAGGCTGACCAGGCCTGGTCCAAGGCGGTCGAGGCGGCCCAGAAGGCGGCCCGGTAGTCCCCTTTCCGGCCACGGCGGTGGTGCCGGTCGTCTCAGCACCCGGCACCACCGCCGTCTCCACCCGGAAAGACCACCCGGCCCTCCAGAGAGGAAGGCGAATGAGTGTCGACCTGCGCCCGGCGCCCGCCGCCGGTCGCCGTGCGACCGGTCCGGCCGGCGATCGCCGCAGTCCGTTCCGCAGCCGGCTGTCCCGGCTCGACGTGAAGTTCTCGCCCTACCTGTTCATCTCCCCCTTCTACGTCGTCTTCCTGGTCTTCGGAGCGTTCCCGCTCGGCTACACGGTCTGGGTGTCGCTGCACGACTGGGAGCTCGCGTCCGGCCTGCGCGACTTCGTCGGCCTGCAGAACTACCGGGAGCTGCTCGTCGACGCGGACTTCTGGAACTCGGTCGTCAACACGATCGGGATCTTCGTCATCTCCACCGTGCCGCAGCTGCTGATCGCGCTGTTCGTCGCGAACCTGCTCAACCGCCGGCTACGGGGCAGCACGCTGTTCCGGATCGGCATCATCCTGCCCCTCGTGACCTCGACCGCCGCGGTGGCGATCGTGTTCACCCAGCTCTTCGCCGCCGACTACGGCATGGTCAACTGGCTGCTCGGCCTGGTCGGGATCGACGACATCGCCTGGCAGGCGGACCGGGGATGGTCGTGGATCGCGATCGCCTCGATGGTCGACTGGCGGTGGACGGGTTACAACGCGCTGATCTACCTGGCCGCCATGCAGGCGATCCCCAAGGACCTGTACGAGGCCGCGGCGATCGACGGGGCTTCCCGGCTGCGCCAGTTCTGGAGCATCACCATCCCGATGCTGCGGCCGACGATCATCTTCACCGTCATCATCTCCACGATCGGCGGGCTCCAGCTGTTCACCGAGCCGGTGCTGTTCGGCGGCGGCCGGATGGAGGGTGGACCGGTCCACCAGTACCAGACGGTCTCGATGTACATGTTCGACAACGCCTTCCGCAACGACGACTACGGCTACGGCGCGGCCGTCGCGTGGATGCTCTTCGTGCTGATCATCGTGTTCTCGCTGCTCAACTTCCTGTTCATCCGGCGCACGGGAGGCACCAAGTGACCGCCGTCTTCTCCGTCGACCGGACGTCGCGCAAGCGGGAGGGGCGCGGCCCGGGCCGGTTCCGCGGGTTGTGGGAGGCGAGCCCGCTCACCTACCTGACGCTGGTCATCGCCCTCGCGCTCTCGGTCTTCCCGATCTACTGGATGGTGATCGTGGCCACGCGGAGCAACGACGTCGTCTCCGCCGTCCCCCCGCCGATGACCCCCGGCGGGAACCTCGGCGACAACGTCGGGAGGCTGTTCGACAATCCCGACGCCTACTTCGCCAAGGGGCTGCTGAACTCGGCGATCGCCTCCGTCGCCGTGACCGTGTCGACCGTGTTCTTCGCCACCCTGGCCGGCTTCGCCTTCGCCAAGCTGCGGTTCCGGGGCAAGAACGCGCTGCTCCTCACGATCATCGCCACCATGATGGTCCCGGTCCAGATGGGGATCATCCCGCTCTACATGATCATGGTGAGGCTCCACTGGCAGGCGGAGATCCAGTCGGTCATCGTCCCGTTCCTGGTCACCGGGTTCGGAGTGTTCATGATGCGGCAGTACACCGCGCAGGCCGTACCGGACGAGCTCATCGAGGCGGCCCGCGTGGACGGCTGTTCGACCTTCCGGATCTACTGGAGCGTCGTCCTGCCTGCGCTGCGGCCCGCCGCCGCCGTACTCGGCATCTTCACCTTCATGCAGACCTGGAACGAGTTCATGTGGCCGCTGGCGGTGCTCAATCCCGAGAACCCCACGGTGCAACTGTCGATCAACCAGTTGGCGAACGCCTACTTCCAGGACTACACGCTCATGTTCGCCGGAACGGCGGTCGCGACGGTGCCGCTGCTCGTGATCTTCGTTCTGTTCGGCCGTCAGATCATCGGCGGAATCATGGAAGGTGCGATCAAGGCATGAATCCCAACGGAGCACAGCAGCAGACCGCGGCGGCCGTCCGGCCGGAGGTGGGCCTGGCCTTCCCCACTGGTTTCCAGTGGGGTGCCGCCACCGCCGCGTACCAGATCGAGGGAGCGGCGCGGGAGGACGGCCGAGGCCCCTCCATCTGGGACACCTTCAGCAGCAGGCCCGGCGCGGTGCTCGGTGGGGAGAACGGTGACGTGGCGGTCGAGCACTACCGCCGTTACCCGCAGGACATCGAGATCATGTCCGACCTCGGGCTCACCGCCTACCGGTTCTCGGTGTCGTGGCCCCGGGTGCAGCCGGACGGGTCCGGGCAGGTCAACGAGGCGGGGCTCGACTTCTACCGGCGGCTCGTGGACGAGCTTCTCGCCGCGGGGATCCAGCCGTGGCCCACGCTCTACCACTGGGACCTGCCGCAGGAACTCGAGGACGCCGGCGGGTGGCCCGAGCGCGACACCGCCCAGCGGTTCGCCGACTACGCCGCGCACGTGCACGACGCGCTGGGCGACCGGGTCACGAACTGGATGACCATCAACGAGCCGTGGTGCGCGGCGTTCCTCGGTTACGCGTCCGGCGAGCACGCCCCCGGGCGCAAGGAACCCGCGGCCGCCATGCGCGCCGCTCATCACCTGCTGCTCGGTCACGGCCTCGCGGTGTGCGCGATCCGGGAACAGGGTCCGCAAGCGCGCATCGGTCCCGCGGTCAACCTGTACGCCATATCGCCGGCGAGCGAGGCCCCGGAGGACCACGACGCGGCCCGCCGGATCGACGGCCTGCAGAACCGGCTCTTCCTGGACGCCCTCCTGCACGGCCGCTACCCGAGTGACGTCCTCGCCGACGTGGCGGGGACGGGTTTCGCCGACTGCGTGCGGGACGGCGACCTGACGGTCATCAGCGAGCGGATCGACCTGCTCGGCGTGAACTACTACAGCCGGTTCACCGTCTCGGGGCTGCCGGGCGACGCCACCCAGGCGGTCTCGTCGCCGTTCTCCACCGAATCGCCATGGGTCGGCAGCGACTTCGCGCGGTTCGTCGGCACCGGGCGGCCGGTCACCGGCATGGGCTGGGACATCGACGCCCCTGGCCTGCACGAGGTGCTCACCCGGCTGCACACCGACTACCCCGCCGTCCCGCTCTACATCACCGAGAACGGGGCCGGGTACGAGGACGACCTGAACGGCGACGACACCGTTCACGACCATGAGCGGATCGCGTACATCGACGCCCACCTGCGCGCCTGCCACGAGGCCATCGCCGACGGGGTACCACTGCGTGGTTACTTCACCTGGTCCCTGTTGGATAATTTCGAATGGTCGTGGGGATACTCGAAGCGGTTCGGGCTGGTCTATGTCGACTACGCCACGCAACGCAGAGTGTTCAAGGACAGCGCGACCTGGTACGCGAAGGTGATCAGGCAGGGCGGTCTGCCCGGTCACCGCTGAGGGGTCGACGAAGGGGCCGAAGAACATGAGGGGTCGATGGAGGTGAAGGGCGCGCGCACGTCGGCGCGTCCCACTCTGGAAGAAGTCGCGGCACGGGCCGGGGTCGGCCGGGGCACCGTGTCGCGAGTGATCAATGGTTCTCCGAAGGTGAGCCCGCAGGCTCGTGAGTCGGTGCTGCAGGCCATCTCGGAGCTCGGTTATGTGCCCAACCGCGCCGCCCGGTCACTGGTGACCCGGCGTACCGACACCGTGGCGCTGGTGATCTCGGAGTCCGAGCAGCGGCTGTTCGGTGAGCCGTTCTTCGCCGGTATCGTCCGCGGGATCAGCAACGCGCTGGCCGACACCGGCCTGCAGTTGCTCCTCACGTTGTCGCAGTCCGCCACCCAGCACGCTCAGCTGGAGCAGTACCTCACCGGCCAGCACGTCGACGGGGTACTGCTGATCTCGCTGCACCGGGGCGACCCGCTGCCGGGGCGGCTGGAGAGCGGAGGGGTACCGACGGTGCTCGGCGGTCGCCCGCCGGGGATCGACCCGATCAGCTACGTGGACGTCGACAACCTCGGCGGCGCGCGCCAGGCGGTCGATCACCTGATCCGTCAGGGGCGGCGGCGGATCGCGACGATCGCGGGCCCGCAGGACATGGGTGTGGGGATCAACCGGCTCGAGGGCTACCGTGAGGCGCTCAGCGAGGCCGGGTTGCCAGAGCTGATCGTCTTCGGTGACTTCAGCGACGCCAGCGGCGCCGCCGCCACGGCCGATCTGCTGGACCGTGACCCGGAACTCGACGCGGTCTTCGCCGCGTCCGATCCGATGGCGCTCGGGGCCATGCGGGTGCTGAAGGAGCGGGGGCGGCGCGTCCCCGAGGACGTCGCGGTGATCGGCTTCGACGATTCGATCGACGCGCCGTTCGCCGCGCCGCCCCTCACGTCGGTGCACCAGTCCGTCGAGGGGATGGGCGAGGAGATGGCCAGGCTGCTCATCGCCCGGATCCGCGGGGAGGCGCTCGCCGACCCGGTGGTCATCCTGGACACGCACCTGGTGGTGCGCGAGTCCGCCTGACCTCGCTGAGTGGTCTCGGGGGTCACTCAGCGAGGTCGGGTGTGATGACGGCCTTCTCGTCCGGCTTGTGGGCGAGCACGTTGCCGACGTACGAGCGGACGGCCGTGGGTAGGCCGACGTCCCGGTCCGCGGCCTCCGACATGTACCAGCGGTGGTCGAGCACCTCGTGGAAGATCTGCGCCGGTTCGAGCTTGCGGCGCAGGTCGGGCGGCACGGCCCGGACGGCCGGCTGGAACACCTCGGCCAGCCAGCGGTGCGCCACGATCTCCTCGTCGTCGCCGGGCCGCCGGTGGGTGGCGCGGTAGGTGTCGAGATCGTTGAGCAGCCTCCGGGCCTGGTTCTCCTCCACGTCCAGGCCGGTCAGCCGCAGCAACCGGCGCTGGTGGTGCCCGGCGTCCACGACCTTGGGCGCGACGATGATGCGCGCGGTGCCGAGCTTGCGCTGGATCTGCATCTCGGCGACGTCGAAGCCGAGCGCGTTCAGCCGGCGGATCCGGGCCTCCACGCGGTGCCACTCCACCTCTTCGACGACCTCGGCGTGCGTCAGCTCGTCCCACAGGGCCTCGTAGCGGCGGCACACCTGCGCGGACGTCTCGAGCGGATCGATGCTCGGGTGCAGGAAGCCGCCCGCCTCGAGGTCGAGGAGCTCACCGTAGATGTTGACGTGGGCGATCTCGATGTCGTGCGCGCGCTGCCCCTCGCTGATCCGGGGGTGCAGCTCGCCGGTCTCGGCGTCGACCAGATAGGCGGCGAAGGCCCCGGCGTCCCGGCGGAACAGCGTGTTGCTCAGGGAGCAGTCGCCCCAGTAGAGGCCGGCGAGGTGCAGCCGGGCGAGCAGCACCGCGAGCGCGTCGAGCAACCGGACGAGGGTCTCCTGGCGCAGGGTGCCGGAGAACACGGCGCGGTAGGGCAGCGAGAACTGCAGGTGCCTGGTGACGAGCGCCGAGTCCAGCGGCTGCCCGGTCTCGTCGGCGCGGCCGTTCAGCACCGCGACCGCCTCGACCGCCGGCACGTCGAGGCGGGCGAGGTCGCGCAGCAGCCGGTACTCGTGCCCGGCGAGGCGCTCGCCCACCTCCTTCACCGCGTAGACCCGCCCGGAGAGCCGGACGAACCGTACGACATGGCGGGAGATGCCGCGGGGGAGGGCGACGAAGAGGTCCTCGGGCCACTGTTCGAGAGGAATGTTCCACGGCAGCCCGAGCAGTGCCGGGTCGCTCGGGGTCCCCGTCATCCGCAGCGGCACGCGCTACCCCTCCGTCACTCGTTACGCTCGCGCGTCCCCGCCGCCCCTAGGCGTCGGCGGCCATGGCCAGCTCGGCCGGGGGCGCCGGCGCGGTGGAGCGGCGCACCACCAGCTCGGGCCGGAACAGCAGCTCGGTGCGCGGTGCCCTGCTGCCGTGGATCTCGTCGAGCAGGTTCCCCACCGCCGCCAGCGCCATCTCGCGGACCGACTGGCGGATGGTCGTGAGCGGCGGGTCGAGGTAGGCGGTGAGCGGGGTGTCGTCGAAGCCGACGACCGAGACGTCCTGCGGCACGCGCAGCCCGCGCTGGCGCACGGCCCGGATCGCCCCGATCGCCATGATGTCGTTGCCGCAGCAGATCGCCGTGCAGCCGAGGTCGAGCAGCGCGCGCGCCGCCGCCTGCCCGCCCTCGACGGTGAACATCGACGGGACGATGAGGTCGGCGGTGTCGGTCACGCCGAGGTGCTCGGACATGCCGAGCCGGAAGCCCTCGATCTTGCGGATCGAGGGTACGAACCGCTCCTGCCCGACGGCGAACCCGATCCGCCGGTGGCCGAGCGCGGTGAGGTGCGCGACCGCCATCTCGAGCGACGCGGTGTCGTCGTTGGAGATGAACGGCGCCTCGATGTCGGTCCGGCAGCCGTTGATCAGCACGATGGGCAGGCCGCGGTCGGTGAGCCGGGTGTAGCGTGCCTTGTCCGACAGCGAGTCGGCGTGCAGCCCGTTGACGAAGATGATCCCGGCGACGCCGCGCTCGAGCAGCAACTCGGTGTAGTCGTCCTCGGTGATGCCGCCCGGCGTCTGGGTGCACAGCACCGCGGTGTAGCCGTGCATCGCGAGCGAGCCTTCGATGATCTGGGCGAACGCGGGGAAGATCGGATTGGTCAGCTCGGGGATGATCAGCCCGATCAGGCCGGCCCGCTGCTGCCGCAGCCGAGCCGGCCGCTCGTATCCGAGCACGTCGAGGGCGGTGAGCACCGCCTGTCGGGTCGTCGGCGACACACCGGGCTTGCCGTTGAGAACCCGGCTCACGGTGGCCTCGCTGACCCCCGCGTGCGCCGCGATATCGGCCAGGCGCGTCGTCATGGCCATAAACTTACCGCTCCCCCTCGTTACCGTCGGCGACGTGCCACCACACGGCGGTGTTCGGGGGCAGCTCGACGCGGTCGCCGTGACTGCGGACGGGGCCGCTGGCGAGAAGCGTCTCCCCGTACGCCGGCAGGTCCACCGCCCGATCTCCCGCGTTGACCGCGCAGACGACGCCCGCCCCGCCGCCCGCGTGCTCGCGGGCGAAGACGAGCGTGCCGGGCGGGCCCGCCAGCCAGCGCAGCGGGCCGTCGCCGAGCGCCGGCTGGTCGCGCCGGATGCGCAACGCCGCCCGGTAGAGCTCCAGGGTCGACTCCGGCTGCTCGGACTGCACGGCCACCGTCAGGTCACGCCATCCGGCGGGCAGTGGGAGCCAGCTGCCCCCGGAGCCGAAGCCGAACGGCGGCTCGTCCCCCGACCAGGGCAGGGGGACCCGGCAGCCGTCGCGTCCGTGGTCGGCGTCGCGGCCCCGCTGCGGGTCCCGCAGGAACTCCTCGGGCAGGTCGAGGACCTCCGGCAGGCCCAGCTCCTCGCCCTGGTAGACGTAGGCGGAGCCGGGCAGGGCGAGCGTGAGCAGCGCCGCGGCGCGGGCCCTTCGCACACCGAGCTCTCCACCGCCGTACCGGGTCACGTGCCGCTTCACGTCGTGGTTGGACAGCACCCACGTGGTGGGGGCGCCCACCGACCCGGCCGTCAGCAGCGACTCCTCGATCACCGCGCGGAGCGCGTCGGCGTCCCATGCGGTGGTGAGGTAGTGGAAGTTGAAGGCCTGGTGCAGCTCGTCCGGCCGGACGTAGCGGGCCAGCCGCTCGGCGGTCGGCGCCCAGGCCTCGGCGACGCCGATCCGCTCGCCGTCGTAGGAGTCCAGCAGCCTGCGCCAGCCGCGGTGTATCTCGTGCACGCCGTCCTGGTCGAAATAGGGCAGGACGGTGGTGCCCAGCATCTCCACCTGGCTCGAGTGACCGACGTCGGGCAGCCCTTCGGCCTTGACCATGCCGTGCGCGACGTCGATGCGGAAGCCGTCGACGCCGAGGTCGAGCCAGAACCGCAGAACGCTCTCGAACTCGGCGTGGATCTCGGGGGAGTCCCAGTTGAGGTCCGGCTGTTCGGGGGCGAACAGGTGCAGGTACCACTGCCCGTCGGCGACGCGCGTCCAGGCGGGGCCTCCGAACACCGACTCCCAGTCGTTCGGCGGCAGTTCACCGGCGGCGCCTTTGCCGTCGCGGAAGACGTACCGCTCGCGTTCGGGGGAGCCCGGTGCCGAGCGGACGGCCGCCTCGAACCACCGGTGCCGGTCGGAGGTGTGGTTGGGCACGACGTCCACGATGATCTTCAGACCGCGGTCGTGCGCGTCGCCGACGAGGGCGGTGAAGTCGGCCAGCGAGCCGAACAGCGGGTCGACGTCGCGGTAGTCGGCGACGTCGTAGCCGAAGTCGGCCATCGGCGAGGTGTAGAACGGGGTGAGCCAGAGCGCGTCCACCCCGAGCCCGGAGAGGTAAGGAAGGCGGCTGCGGATGCCCTGGAGGTCGCCGATGCCGTCACCGTTGCCGTCGGCGAAACTGCGCACGTAGATCTGGTAGATCACGGCGTTTCGCCACCAGCGCCCGGCGGACTCCGGTCCGCCGGGTTCGGTGTGCGGGTCGATGAGCTGCTGGGGCATGAAGATCCCTATCTGAATCCGGGCGCGCTGTGGGGGGCGCGGGGTGCGATCGCGAGTGCCGCCGCGGAGCATACGGCCTCCGCGTGAACGTGC
>NZ_JABVEC010000052.1 GCF_014323705.1 Actinomadura alba | reverse complement strand
GGTGGAGAAGTCCATCGTCCTGCGCGAGGAGACCCCTGACGGGCTGCGGTTCCGGCTGCTGACCACGCTCCGGGCGTACGGCGAGGAGTGGCTGCGCACCCTGGGCGAGGAACGGACGCTCCTGCGCCGGCACCGTGACTACTATCTCCGGCTCGCCGAACAGGCCCAGCGGGACTGGTTCGGGCCGGAGCAGCTCGGATGGCTCCGACGGCTCGAGCGGGAGCACGCCAACCTGTCGGCTGCTCTGGACTTCTGCCTCGAAGCGGCGCAGAACCACGCCGGGATGCGACTGGCGGCGGCGCTGCGGTTCCACTGGCTCCACTCCGGGCGAGCGGCTGAGGGACGGCGATGGCTGGAACGCTGCCTCGCCCTCACGGCCTGGGTGACCGCCCCCCGAGTCAGGGCACTCGGCGCGTGCGCCCTCCTGGCGGGACACCAGGGCGACCTGGACGCCGCAGCCCGGCTCTCCGGACTCGGGCGGGAACTCGCTGAGCGCCTCGGCGACCCCCTCGCGCTGGCACAGGCGACGCATCACGAGGGGGCCGCCGCCGTTTCCGGTGGTGACGCGGAACGCGGTGCGGCGCTGCTCGAGGAGGCATTGGCCCGGTACGGGGCCCTGGGGGTGGCCGATCACGCCGACGCGGTGCTCGCCCGGCTGGCGCTGGCCGTGGCCGCCGACCTGCGCGGAGACACCGATGGCGCGATCGAGCTCTGCCGGGCCGGCCTGGTGATCTGCCGCGAGCGCGGCGACAGCCTGCTGCAGGCGTACGCGCTGTACGTGCTCGCCCGGGCCGAATGGACCGCCGGTGACGGGGCGCGGGCGACGGCGCACGCGCGGGACGCCGTACGACTGGCACGGGACCTTCCCGACCCGGTCGCCCTCGCCGGTGCCGTCGAGCTGTTGGCGTGGATCGCCGAGACCGACGGCGGAGCCGAGCGGGCGGCGGTGCTGCTCGGCGCGGCCCACGGGCTCCGGCGGGCGTACGGGTTCGCCGGCATGTCGCGCTCGGTCCTGCTCGCCCATCACCAGGGCTGCCTCCAACGCACGCGGCGGGCGCTTGGCCAGTCCGCTCACGAGGCCGCATTCCAGCGCGGCGGCGACCTGTCACTCGAGCAGGCGGTGGCCTGGGCCCTCGGACAGGCACCGCGACGGCCGGCTCCGGGGCGGCCCACACCGCGACAGGCCACACCGGGACGGCCCACTCCGGGGCCGCCCGACCGGCATGGCGGGCCGCCGTTGTCCCCCCGCGAGTCCCAGGTCGCCGAGCTCGTCGCCGAGGGGCTGTCCAACCGGCAGATCGCCGAGCGGCTGTCCGTCGCCAAACGCACCGTGGACGCGCACGTCGAGCACATCCTGACCAAGCTCGGGTTCTCCTCCCGCACGCGGATCGCCGCGTGGGTCATCGAGCGGCGCAACGGCGGTCGGTGAGGCGGGCGCGCGCCGAGGGCGGCGCCGGGTGGGTCGCAGCGCGCCGAGGGCTGCGTCGGCTCGGTTGCAGCGCGCGGAGGGCCGGGTGGGTCGCAGCGTGCCGAGGGCGGTGCCGGCTCGGTCACAGTTCGGACGCCTCCGGGGCAGGCGCCCTTGTGCGCGGGCCGGTCCGGAGTCACCGTGGTGGGCGGGGCCCGGTCGCGCGACAGGACAGCGGGGAGTTCCGTGGACTCGCAGACAGCCGACTCGCACACGTCGCACACCGGCGACTCGCACGTGGGCGACCCGAGTGAGACGGCGTCCGGCGACCTGCTGAGCAGACTGCGGGCAGCCGACCGGCAGCAACTGCACGACACCGGGGCACCGCTCGACGACCGCCTCCGC
The DNA here is from genome assembly GCF_014323705.1 of Actinomadura alba. Lineage (GTDB taxonomy): Bacteria > Actinomycetota > Actinomycetes > Streptosporangiales > Streptosporangiaceae > Actinomadura_C > Actinomadura_C alba. The sequence goes on along the minus strand of NZ_JABVEC010000052.1, from coordinate 38,668 downwards.
GACTTCGTGCACAAGGGCCGCTCCCGGGTGGTCGTGGTGATGCTGGCCCGGCTCGTCGCGGTGGCGCTTCCCGGCCGCTTCGCCGCGCCGGCCGCCGTCGTGTCGGTCGTCCTCATGGGCGGCTGGCCCTACCTGCTCACGCTGATCGTCGCGGGCGGCAGCTCGGCGGTGCCGCTGCACACGTCGGCCGATCATCTCTTCGCGCTCGCCACGGCCGTCAACAACATCACCATGCTGGCGCTCGGCTGGATCGCCTGGCGTTCGGCCGCCGACCTGGCGATCTGCGTGTCCGAGCTGCTCGCCACCTCGCCGCAGCGCCGGATGTTCACCCGCTGGCTGCACCACAGACTGAGCATCATGACGCAGCTCGCGGTGTGCGCGGCCGGCGTCGCCGTGGCGGTCCTGATGATGTACGCGGTGTCGACGCAGCGGGAAACGCCGATCCACATGACCGGATGGCTCTACCTCCTCGGGGGGTGGTCGGGATTCCTGGGCGGCAACGTCGTCTACTGGTTGTTCACCGCCGCGGAGGTGCCGTTGCGCCTGTACCGCTGTGAGAACCTGCGGATGGCGTGGATCGACCCGGCCCACACGCCGGCCGTGGTCAGGTTGTGCGGCACGTACGCCCGGATCGCGATCAGCCTGGCGGTGGGGGTGCTCATCACCGAGTTCGCCACGATCGCCATCACCGCCGACCGACCGCCCATGCTGCTGCGCGTCTTCGTCATCGGCTTCCCGGTCTTCGCCGTCGTCACCGCCCTCTATGTGGGCGTCCAGCCGTACATCACGATGGCGCGGATCGTCCGACGGCACATCGACCAGATCGTGAGCCCGCTGATGGCGCAGATGTCGCGCCCGCCCGGTGAGCTGCTGCTGCACCAGGATCTCGACGGCGCCTTCCGCACCTATGTTCATTTCCGGGCGCTGCGGCTGCTGCCGGTGAAGAGCGCCGCTCTGCTGCAGTACGTGGCGGGAATCCTCGCCTCGCTGGTCGTCTACTTCATCCAGTCCGCCCTGACCTGACGGCACTGACAGTGCCGCTGGTGGGCGCGGCCCGAACGTCGTCAGAGGCGGAAGCTCGTCAGAGGAGCGACACCGCAGGCGGGCGTATTACCGAGGGACGGCCGCGGAGGAGGGCGACGCCCGATCGTCGCCCGCCTCCAAATCGCCCGGCCGGGGATCAGCCGGACGTCCCCGGGGGGACTCCCGGTCGCCGGTGGGTGAAGACGACCTTGCCGGCACGGTTGTACGCGGTCACGTCGACCGACTTCTCGATCAGCGTGGTCCCCGTCTCGAAGGGCACGACCATGCCGCCGACGAAGAACCCGTTCGAGATCGTGGCGGTGACCGGCCGCTCGCGGCCGAACCGGATGACGAGCCTGGCGACCTCCGGCCGCACCAGACCGGCGACGTGGAGCTCGTACGGCGCCGTGCCGTACGCGATCAGGCCGCCCCCCGCGTCCTGGATCGACACCGGTCCCTTGATGTTCCGCAGGCCGTACCCGATGTCGAACTGCCATCTGTTCGCGGTCTGGCGCGGCAGCCGGTCGAGTTGGCTCGCCCGGCCGGACCGGTCGAGGACGCAGGTCCGGTGCGCGAGCGAACTGCCCAGGAACACGATCCGGCCGGTCGGCACGCGGTGCTCGGCGAGCAGCCGGAAGTCCCGCGCCCGGGTGCCCGCCTCGTTCGGCGCGGAGCCCTGGCGGCGCTTCGCGTCGTCCCGGAACTCGGGCGGCATGGCCGGATCGCCGTTCATGCAGGCCTTGACGGCCGCGCGGCCGGCCGTGGTGTCGGCGGGCAGGCCCTCCCCGGTCGCCGGATCCGACCCGTCGGCCACGATCCGCGTCCGTGTCGTGGCGTCGCCGTCCGGCGCGCTCGCCTGGGTGAAGAAGGCCACCGGTGCCGCGATCGCGGCGACCGCACCCACCGCGACGCCGGTGCCGATGAACCTGCGCCGCCGAGTGGCCGCGCGCAGCGCCTGCTCGGCGATCCCGTCCACCGGCCGGGCCCGCTCGGCAATGTCGTTGAGGGCGTCCTTCAGCATGTCATTCGTCATGTCAGCCTCCGGCTGGTTCGAGATGGGCGGCGAGAGCGGGCGCGAGCTCCCGGAGCCGGGCGAGCGCCTTGTGCACCTGACTGCGCACTGTGCCGACGGAGCAGCCCATGATCTGGGCGACCTCGCCTTCGGGCAGATCCTCGAAGTAGCGCAGGACCAGCACCGCGCGTTTGCCGGGCGGCAGCGCGAGCAGTGCCTGTTCCAGCGACAGCCGGAGATCCACCTCGCCGCTGTGGTCACCACTGACCTGCTCGGGAAGGGCGATCGCCAGCGCGGTCTCCCGCTTACGGCGCTTCCAGCGGTCGATCTGCTCGTTGTACATGACCCGGCGCACGTACGCCTCCGGGTTGTCCCGTACGTTCCGCCATCGAATCGCGGTCTTGGTGAGGGCGCTCTGCAGCAGGTCCTCGGCGGCGTGCTGGTCGTTGGTGAGCACATACGCCAGCCTGATCAGACCGCCCGACCGCGCCGCGACGAACTCGGTGAAGCTCTCTCGGGCCTCTCGGTTCACGGCGCCTCCTTTCTGTCACCTCTTAGACCTCCGGGAGGCCCCGGACCTATGCCGCGTGAGCCTGAATCGCGGCCGTGGGCCGGTCAGTCCGCTGGTCCGTGGCGGTGATGAGCGCCGTTGCAGTACTAGGGCATGGCGGCGAGCAGCCCGGCCAGTTCGCCGCGGGAGGCGACACCGAGCTTGGGATAGGCCTTGTAGAGGTGGTAGCCGACGGTGCGCGGGCTCAGGAACAGCTGCGCCGCGATGTCGCGGTTGGACAGGCCCCGCGCCGCCAGCCGGACGATCTGAAGCTCCTGCGGGGTCAGCCCGGCGAGCGCGGCGGGGGCCGGCTGAGCCGGGGCGGCGGTGCCGGTCGCGCCGAGTTCGGTGCGGGCCCGCTCGGTCCAGGGCGTGGCGCCGAGCCGTTCGAAGGTCTCCAGCGCCTCCCGCAGATGCGCGCGGGCGCGCGCCTTGTGCCGGGCGCGGCGCAGCCACTCCCCGTACAGCAGGGCGGTGCGGGCGTGCTCGAACGGCCGGTTGGCCTTCGCGTGCAGCCGCAGGGCGGCCTCGTAGTGGTCCGCCGCGCTGCCGTCCGGGGCGAGCAGTGCCCTGCAGCGCAGGGTCAGGGCGTCGATCCAGGGCTGCCGGGCATGCCGCGCCCACCTCTCGTACTGATCGAACGCCTCGGTCGCGGCGTCCCGGTCGCCCGCGCGCACGGCGGCCTCGACCAGGTCCGGCGTGCTGCGGATCGCGAAGATGTGGAACCGCGCCCGTCCCCGCGCGAGCGTCCGGAGCCGCGCCAGCGCGCTCTCGGCCCGGCCCAGCCCGAGGTCGAGCACCCCGAGCGCGGCGTACACCCAGGGCACCTCCCAGCTCGGGTCGTCGGAGGTCACGCGGGCGAGCGCCTCGTCGGTGATCTGCCGGCAGAGCGCTTCGTCGCCCTCGAAGGCGGCCAGGAAGGCGAGCGGTTCACCGAGCCGCTCCGTCCACTGCCGCTGGGCGGTGTCGCGCGCGATGTCCAGCGCCTCCGCGGCGGTGGCCTTGGCGTCGCCGTGCCGGCCGAGGAACTGCTGAGCCGAGCAGAGATAGAAGAGCACCTGCGGCAGGCGGCCGATCCGTCCCTGGTCACGGGACTGCGCGGCCAGTGACGACGCGAGTTCGAAGGTCACCGTGTCCTGGCCGAGGATCAGCCCGAGGGCGGCGACGAGGATCAGGTCCGCCGGATCGGCGACGCGCTCCCGCGCCATCGCGATCAGTTCGTCCGGCTCCTGTGACTCCTCACCCGACGCCGAGCCGGTCACCGCCGCGCCGACGATCGGTGCGGTCGCCAGCGTCAGCAGCCGCCGGATCGGCGTGAGCGGATCCGTGGCGGTGAGCGGCACCGCCGAGAGCCGGCCGATGCTCTCGGTGAGCTCCCGCTCCCCGGTGTACCAGCCGATGTGCACTGCCTCGATCAGCATCGACGCCGTACGGTGCGGATCGGCGGCCGAGACCAGGTCGGCGCCCTCGATCAGCAGCCGGTACGCGGAGCCGCGTGAACCGCCCCAGAAGGACGCGGCGGCCCGTATCTCGGTGAGCCTGGCTCGCAGGGCCGGATCGTCGGTCAGCCCGGCGGCCTGCTCCGCGAGGCGCCCGGCCCGTTCGAGGTCGCCGGATTCGGCGGCGGCCTCGGCGGCGAGGGCGAGCCGGCGTTCCTGTGGCCCGGTGTGCGGCGTCAGCCGGGCGGCCCGCTCGTAGGCCGAGGCCGCGGCGGAGTAGCCGCTGCGGTCCCGGGCCCGTACGGCCGTGCGTTCGAGCTCGGCGGCGACCGCCTCGTCGGGGCCCGTCGCCGCGGCGGCGAGGTGCCAGGCGCGGCGGTCGGCGTCCGCCGGCCGGCCGAGGGCCGTGGCCAGGGCGGCGTGCGCGGCGACGCGCGCGCCGAGCGGCGAGCCGTCCGCCACGGCCGCCCGGAGCAGCGGGTGACGGAACAGCACGGTGCCCGCACCGGCCCGGATCAGCCCGGAGCGTTCGGCGGCGTCGAGGTCGTCCAGCGATGCCCCGAGTGCCTGCGCGGCGGTGAGGACCACGCCGAGGTCACCGGTGTCCTCGAGCGCCGCGATCAGCAGCAGCGCCCGCGTCGTCTCGGGCAGCCGCCCGACCTGCCCCCGGAACGCCTCGCGCAGCCGGTCGGTCAGCGGCAGGCCGGCTCCTGGCACTCCGCGCCGCACGTCACCGTCACCGTCACGGCCGCCGCCGTCGCCGAGGGCCTTGGGCAGCTCGATGAGGCCGAGCGGGTTGCCGGCCGCCTCGGACAGCACCCGTTGCCGTACGTCGGCGCTCAGCCCCTCGCCGTGCTCGCCGAGCAGGTCGGCGGCGGCCCGCTCGTCCAGGCCGCGCAGCCTCAGCTCGGGCAGCCCGTCCGCGGCGAAGCCGGGTTCGCCGTCCCGCGCGGCGAAGACCATCGCGACGCCCTCGGCGTCGAGGCGCCGCGCGGCGAACAGCAGCGCACCCGCCGAGGCCCTGTCCATCCCCTGGGCGTCGTCGATCAGGCACAGCACCGGCCGCTCCTCGGCCAGCTCGGACAGCAGCGACAGGACGGCGAGGCCGACCAGGAACCAGTCGCCCGAGTCGGCGGGCGCGAGCCCGAGTGCCGCCTGGAGGGCCTGCGCCTGTACGGCGGGGAGCGCGCCGACGCGGTCGAGCACCGGGCGGAGCAACAGGTGCAGCGCGGCGAACGGCAGCTCGGCCTCCGACTCGACGCCCGCCCCGCGGAGCACCCGCAGGCCGGCGGCCGCCGCGGCATGGTCGAGCAGCGCCGTCTTGCCGATGCCCGCCTCGCCGCGCAAAAGCAGCGCACCGCTCCTGCGCGCGCGGGCGCCGACGAGGAGCTCATCGATGGCGGCCAGCTCCTGGTCCCGCCCGAACAACATGTACGGCACCGTACCTATGCCGATCGGTCACGGCGAAACCGAATACCTAAGCGCGACAGATTCCTCCACTTCGTGATCTCCGTAGCGTCTTGACCGGCAAGAACGAACGGATCACCGAGACGGGGAGAATCCCATGAGCGACATCACCGAGCTGGTCGGCCGGTACCTGCGGGCCTGGAACGAGACCGACCCCGTCGTCCGCCGCGCGGTCATCGATGACGTCTGGGCCGAGGACGGCACCTACGTGGACCCGCTCGGGGTGGCCGAGGGCCGCGACGCGATCGACGCGATGATCGCGGGCGTACAGGGACACTTCGCCGGGCTCACGTTCAGCCTGGCCGGGCCCATCGACGCCCACCACGACATCGCCCGGTTCACCTGGCACCTCGGACCGGAGGGCGGCGAGGCCATCGTGATCGGCTTCGACGTCGCGGTGCTGAACGAGGACGGCCGGCTCGCGAGCGTCCTCGGCTTCCTCGACAAGGTCCCCGCCTGACGGCATCCCCGGCCCGGATCGGCCCGGATCGGCCGACGCGCCGATCCGGGCCTTTCTCCCGACGAACAGAGCTGGAGCTCAACCAAGATGACCACCACCGCGGGTGCCGGACGGCCGGCGGAGCACGCGGCGGCGCGACCGCCGGCCCCGAGCACACCGGCCCCGTCGTGGGCCACCCTGCTGGTGCTGCTGACTGACATCACCCCGGCACCGCGACCCTGCTGACCGTCTCGGCCGTCGCCGTCTGCGTTCTCGGCTCCATCGCGATCACGATCAGGGACCGTCCCACCCGGCCGTACCGCTTCGACGCGATCAGTACGCCCGAGGACCTCGCTGGCTGGGGATGGCCGGCGGCGCTCCTGGTGCTCTCGGTCGCGCTGGTCTTCCGGCAGATCGCCGTCATCTGCTCATGGGCCAAGGCAGTGGCCGACCGTCGCCGGCTCGCCGAGGAGCGGCGACAGGCAGAGGATCAACTCCTCGAGGGGTACGGCGGGATCAGCGATCCACCGGCTGATCACACCGGCAGGCCGAGTACCTGCCCGAATGACCGGGCGTCACGTTCGATCAATGGGCCGCCCTGGTCGACGGCATCGCTGACCATCTGCCGGGCGATTGGCGAGTAGTGCACCGCTTCGGACGAGACCCTGTGCGCCTGCTTCACCCAGTGCAGCGCGCCGGAATGATCGCGTTTCAGGCTGTACGACCGGGCCGTCTCGATCAGCAGGCGCGACCGCCGCTCGAGGCTCGGCACCGAGTCCGGGTCGACCTCCTCGGCGCGTTCGCGAGCCTTCGACGACTGAGATAGATCAGCACCGACCGACACAGCGTGAACGGACACGTTCCCTTGTCCGAATGCCGTCCACGGATGGGAGTACCGAACGCCGAGGCGCTCCGCGGTGCGGTCGCCCTCGTCCCAGTACCGCCACGCGTCGCCCTCCCGGCCGGCGCGTGCACACGTAATGGCGGCGTGCAGATTCAGCGCGCCCCAGATCCCTCGAACCGAGTCGGGCCCGTCCTCGAGCCGCGGCTCGAGAACCTGCCGGGCGTCCTCGACGAGCTCGATCGCGCCGTCGTAGTCACCAACCGCCCGGCGGACGTTGCCCAGCACCCACGCGGCACCGGCGAGCGTCTCCGGCCGGTCTGCCTCTTGCGCCGCGGCCACGCCCCGATCAGCGGCGAGCCACAGCAGTTCAGCCTCGCTCGTCCACGCGAGCATCTGCTCGGCGAGTCCGTACACGTCGGCCAGCGTGGCGTAGGCGTCGCGCCGGTCCCCGTTGGCCGTACGAGCGGCCACGCGGGCGTCCGTGATGAGACCGGGCAGCACGCGCCCAATGTCGGTGCGCTGCCTCGGCGAGGAGTGCCAGACCCCCCACGCGTGGTCGACGCGTGACCGTAGGGCGGCAACGTCCACGCGCCGTTCTGGGCGCGTGAGCTGCTGATCGTGGATTGCTTCGCGAATCGCTGGTACGGCTTCGTGAGGGATTCGCCGGAATGAGTCGATCGGCACGCTGATCGTGCCTCCCCCGAGGTTCATATCGTCGCCCGCGAGTACCGAGACGTCAGTGACGCCGAGGACCTCGGCCAGGCGGACGAGCATCGGCAGCCGCGGGGGGAGACGGCGGCCCCGTTCGATGTCCTTCAGCCAAGATGACGACCTGCCGACGAGTCCGGCAAGTACCAAGCGGGTCATGCCCTTACGTGTGCGGAGGGTTTGAATTCGGGCGCCGGTCGACAAACCGGCAAGGTCGTCGAGCATCGCGTACTCTCTTGTGTTGTTCCACTGGTACTGGCCACGGTACGCGCGAATGCGCGGTGTGGACAGGGAACAAGCTGAGACGCCCCGCCGGCCGCGCGCCGCGGGGCGTCTTTCGTTCGCCCAGGTCGCCGAAGGGGTGCAGAGTGCACCCCTAATTCTTGGCGTGGTTCGCCGCCCCTTCGGACCGGGTGCACGGTGCACCCCGCGAGCACCTCCGCGGCTCGTAGCGTCTCGACCACACAACGTGGACCGGACGAGAGGCAACGCGGTGAATACGCGCAGACCATGGGAACCGCCACGGATGTACTCGTGGACCGTGGTGAGCGGCGACGGCGCCGGCGCCATGGGAATCACCGATGACCACGGAGTCGCGACCGTCCGCGCGGGTGACGCGCTGCGGCGAGCGCCCGCCGGTGCCTTCGCGCTCATCCACAAGGTGACGCCGTCCTTCTCCCGGATCGGCTACCACTATCAGCGCCTTGTCTCGGCGGGACACGTCAACCAGGCCAACCGTCATGTGGTCTGGGCGCCGGTCTCCGGCAGCACGATGAACGCGCTTCCTCCCGAGGCGTTCGCCGCGGCCGTGGCCGACCTCGAGGCGGAGAAGGGCCGGCGACATGCCCTTGGCCTGCCCGAGCTGCGTTTCGGGAGCGAGGGCCAATGGGCGTGATGTGTCACCTCGACCTGTACGCGCCGACGACCTGTGCGGCGCCAACGCCTGGAAGGACCCCCATGCATCTCGCCACCGAGCGTCCCTCCGCTGCTCTCGCGGCGCTGCGGCAGCGGTTCGCCGGCATCCCGATTTGGTTCGGCCAGTACACCGGGCACTACTGGGCGCTGCTCGGCGACACCTTCGTCGAGGGCTACAACCCGGCCGACCTCGCCGACCAGCTCTCGAACCGCACGCAACCCCCGATCGGCCGTACGGCCCGCGTACCGTCCCCGGGCGCTGGGTCGTACGGTCCCCCGCAGATGAGCGCGGCGGCGCGGCCGACCCCCCCGCCAGCCCCCCGGCGGGCCATGTCCCGCGCCGCCGCGCCATCACCACCGAACCGCCGCCGGCCCGGCCGGTGGTGGCCGACGCGGCACCGCATCGGCTCCTGGCTCGCCCCCGTACCGGCGTGACGGCGGTGAACATCATGAGAGCGCTACGCCGACGTCACCAGGACCGGCGCCAGGCGCACGCCGACGCATTGGCGGCGGCCGCCCAAAACGACCCGGACGGCCTCCGCGATGCGCTTGACCGCATGGAAGGCATAGCACCCGCGCCCGGCCCCCTCGTCGACCTGCTGACCACGATGAAGGCTCAGATGGAGGTGGCGGCAACAGCGCTTTACGAGCAGGGCGTCACGGCCGCCGACCTGGCGCCAGTCGCGGACTACCTCTGCGAGCTCGTCGAGCACGGCCAGGAGCTCGCGGTCCGAGCGTTCCTGCTCGTTCAGGACGCACCACTTCCAATCAGGGGTCACGAGAACTTCGGCGACGTCGAGATCTACCTGCGCCACTCGGAACAGCTGCTCTCGGTGGCGATCACGACGACGAGCGAGGCATCGATGTATGTCAACCGGATGAACCTCGACGAGGATCGCCGACCGCACTGACCCCGCCTTACTCCGCTCGGCACCGGGCCGGGCGGCCAATGAAGGAGGAACCGTGTTACTGGCCACCGAATCCCCCCTCCGTACCGACCCGAGGGACCTGATCTCCACCGCCCTGTTCGGCCGGCTCGTACGGCGCATCGTCGCCGATGAAGAGATCGACCGGGCCATGGCCGAGCGCATCATGAGCCAGGCACTGGCGTTCCTGAAGGCGTGTGCCGACAACCCCGGCGCCGGCCTGTCTCCGTCCCCGACGGTGGATATCGGCTGGCACACCTTCATCCTGTACACGAAGGAGTACGCGGCGTTCTGCGACCGCGTCGCGGGCCGGTTCATCCACCACGAACCCACCGACGACGCCCCTGCGGGCGCTATCCCGTGCTGCGACGAGCCCATTGCGCACAACAGTGAACCGCTGGCCGACGCGCCGGCCCCGGCGAAGAGCGGCCGCATCGCCACAACGCTCGCGGCCATGAGGGCCTCTGGCCTACCGGTCGACGAGAAGCTCTGGCGCGTCAGTCCCGCGAAGTGCAGCCAGTGCTACGCCGGATGCGCCGATAGCCCGAAGGTGGTGTGACATGACCAAACTCCACTGGGAAGACCTGCCCGACCAAGCCCGCACGGCCGTCGAGGCTCACTGCGGCACGGTGCTCAAGGCCGAGTCACACGCCCAGGGGCTCATGCCCGGCCTCGCCGCACGCCTGCACACCGCAGACGGTGACAGCGTCTTCCTCAAAGGCGTACACAGCGACAGCCCCGCGGCTGGCCTGTACGCCCGTGAGCGCAACGTCAATTGGGTGCTGCCGCACACCGTCCCGGCACCGCGCATGCTCTGGAGCGCCGAGGCCGCCGGATGGGCCCTGATGCTGTTCGAGTATCTCCCCGGCGACTCCGCCGACCTGACACCTGGGTCCCCGGACCTGCCCGAGGTGCTCCAGACCGTGGCCTGGCTCGGTGACATGCTGACGCCGTGCGAATGGCCGGACGCCCCCGCAGTGGCCCTGAACGTGGAGCCGCTGCTGGACAAAGCGGCGGCCCTGCTGCGCAAGCCGGACGGGGAACTGCCCAACGGGGCCATGTACGCCGCAGCGGTCGACGCATTTGAGCCAGCCGCGCTGGCCGGAGACACCCTGCTGCACTACGACCTGCACGCCGGGAACGTCCGGACGGTCAACGGAACGATGTACGTGGTCGACTGGTCATTCGCCGCTGTGGGCGCCACGTGGGTTGACGCGGTGATGCTCGCGCCGAGGCTTATCGAGGCCGGCCACACCCCGGAACAGGCCGAGGCACTGCTGGCCGAGCTTCCCGCGTGGAAGACCGCACCATCGGCGGCGGTCACTGGCCTGGCCGCACTGTGGACCCTGTTCCGCGAGTACAAGGCCCGGTACGGGCCACCTGCGGTGCGTGCCGACCGGGCACGTGCTGCGGCTGCGGGCCGCACCTGGCTCCACCACCGAACCGGGTAAAAATCCACTGACGCTCGGACACGAAAACGGCGCCCCCGCCCCCTCCGTGAGGAGAGGACGGGGGCGCCGTTGTGCGCGGTTCGCTACTTGCGGGTGACGAAACCGGCGGTGTCGGAGTCGCCCGACTTGGACGCCACGATGGACGCCAGCAGCGCCACCAGGCCAGCGCCACCGGCGATGGACAGGACTGCCGGCACGTCGACGTCAAGCAGCCCACCTGCGGCCGACCCGACGACACTCCGGTCTGATCTTCCTGCCGCTGGGCATCGGCTACTTCGCGGCCTCCATGAGGTCGGGCCGGGTCGCGGCGCGGCTGGGCCGGCAGACCCTCACGCTCGGCACGCTGGTCGTGGCGGCGGGGTACGCGTGGCTCGCCGAGACCGCCCTGTCGATCGGCGGTGACGGCCGCATCGAGTGGATCATCCCTGGCCTGGCGGTGATCGGAGTGGTCTTCTACGACGCCCTCGGCACCCGGCCGGGCGCGGGTGGCTTTCCGCACGCCTTCGCTCTGGGCCTCGGTCTGCTCATCGCCCTGGGCGTCGCCGTCGCCGGACTGGTGCAGCTCTTCCCCCGCCACGTGAAGGACTGAGGACGGCCGGCGGTGCCGCGGCCGGGTGTCCGGGGCCTCGGCCGCCCGGCTCCGGCGTGTGAGGGCGCGCGCCCGGCGGTCCGGCGGCTCACCCGATGCCGGGCCCGGCGATGACGCGGACGCTGCCCTCTGCGAGCCGGTAGGAGAGTCCGACGACGGCACAGGATCCGTCGGCGACCCGCTTGGCGATGACGCTGGAGCGGTCGACGAGCAGGTCCGTGGTGTAGCGGATGTGCGCCTCGCCGGCCGCGTCGGAGTTGGTGAGGCCGTCCGGTGCGGCGAGGACGCTGAGCGTGATGCGCTCGACCACGTCGCGCATGAAGCCGGTCGGGGTCGCGCCGTCGACGATGGCCCCGAGCGTGGCCGCCACCGCGCCGCAGGAGTCGTGACCGAGTACCGCGATCAGCGGCGCGCCGAGGACCTCCACGCCGTACTCGATGCTGCCGAGCACCTCCGGCCCGATCACGTGCCCGGCGGTACGGACCACGAAGAGGTCGCCCAGACCGCGGTCGAAGATGATTTCCGCGGCGAGCCGGGAGTCGGAGCAGCCGAAGATCACGGCGAACGGGTGCTGCGCCGGTGCGAGCGCCGCCCGGTGGTCCGCGTCCTGGTGCGGATGCAGGCGGTCACCGACGGTGAAGCGATCGTTGCCCTCGAGGAGGATCTCGAGTGCTTGAGCCGGAGTGCGCGGCAGAGTTCTCCCCATGACGTGTCATTGTGTCTGGTTCCACCCATACCTCCGCCAGCCGCCCCCCCGGCGTTCTCCCGTTCGATCCGTCATCCTCCGTGCGATGTTCGATGCCGATCGGCGCAGGCGCCGACCGGCCGGGCCCGTGGCGATGGGCGACACGTCGTCGCTGGTCACGAAGGTTTCGGGCGTCTGGGGATAGGGTCGGCCTAGCCGATGCCTCCTTGGAGATGGAAACGGATGTCGGCCGTGGCGGTCCCCGTCCTCACAGAGGTACGGGGACCGCCGTCGTTTCCGGAGTACGCCATCAGGATCTTCAGACGGCCTCGTTCAGCGCATAGGGTGGGCGATGTTCCGGCTGATCTCTCTGGATCGCGCAGACGGTGACGCCCCTCACGCGCGTCTCGTCACCGGCCGGAACCGGTCATGAGGAGACACGCGATGCGGACCAAGGGCCGGCGCACACCCGACGCCGAGTCGCCGTGGAACGAGATCGTCCCGGGCCTGTGGATGGGCGGGCACCATTACCGGGATGCCACCGGTACGTGACCCGCCTTCTGACCGGGTTGGACGCCTGATCCAGGCGGAGCCGGCCGGTCGTCAGGACGCCCCGGCCTTCTTGCGCACGTACGCGAAGGGCCCGCGCACGCCCACGCTGTACCGCTCGGCCGCCTCGAGCGCCAGCTTGAGCCGCTTCTTCGGCCGCATGTCCGCCCGCGCCGTCGCGTACAGGGCACCGAGCGCGAACTCCTCGCCGCAGCCGATGGCCGCGTACCCGTCGGCGGCCTCGCCGACCTGGTAGTCCGATTCGACGAAGAACAGGCGGCCATGCACCCCGACGAGGAAGTAACCGCCCTCTTCCCGGTCGGAGTCCTTCTTGGCCCACCCCCCGTGCTTGAGACATTTGCGCACGGCGTCGACGAACTTCGTGGTCATGAACCTCTCGAGGTCCCCCTCGGGATGCGGGGCCTGAAGGGAGTAGCGGAGGAGCTGGCCCATGCGGAAGCTGTCCGTGAAGCCCATGGCGTAGGGGCCGTTGGTGAAGACCTTCAAGTCGGCGCGGACGGTGAGGGACCATCCGGCGACTCCGGCCGAATCCCCGCCGATGTGGACGGTGTCGCCATGAACGAGCCCGACGATCGCGGTCATTCGCCGTGATCAGACGGTCGGCCAGTGAGCGGTGTCATGCCTCCGCCTTGCCTTCGAGTGCCGTCAGCCGGGCCTCGAGGCCGGCGAGCCGCTCAAGCGCTTCCTTGAGCATCGCGTTGGTCTCGTCCTGCGCCTTCTCGAGATGGCCGAGCACGGATGCGGCCTGCCACTTCTTGCCGCCGTCGCCGGTGTCGATCCCGTACTCCCACACGTCCTTGGCTGACACGTCGTCCTCCTCACCCGAACTCGGGGAACGTACGGCGGTCGGTACCGACCCCCGAGGGCGGGCATCGGTCCGCCGTTCCCCGTGCTCAGCGGCAACTGATCTCGGCTAGCCAACATAGACCGAGACAGGGGCAGGATGGGGGTGTTCGTCATGGGTTTCCCATCGTTGACTAGCGTCGCACCGTATGACCACACTGACTGGATGGCGGCGAATGAGAAACCGTTGCTCGCGGATGTTCAAATCCTGCAATGTTCGTTCTGTGGTCTCGCCCGGCACGCGGTGAAATGGATGATCAGATGCCCTGACGAGCTCTACATCTGCAACGTCTGCGTCGATCTCGCCCAGGTCGCGATCGAGCGTGGAGAAGCCTCCAACAACCTCGTCACCCTGCGGCGGGACAACCGGCGCATCCAGAAAATGGAAGAGTTAGAGCGCGTGCAGGAAAAGCTGAGCCGCCTCCTGGAGGAGCTCAACAGATTGGGCGAGAGCGAGGAATGCCGATTCTGCGGTGCCCGGTCCACACTCGTTCGTCGAGCCGGGTCGGACGTCAACATCTGCGACGAATGCCTCCACGCCTGCCAGCAGATGGCCACCGAGCAGGGCCTGGACGCCCCCGCATAGGGGCTGCTCAGGACAGCATGTCCGACGCGACCGTCCACAGCCTCTCGGCGTTCACGGATCCAGTGCGAAGGGAGCGACACCACCGCCGGACAACGGTGGCCGCCGCACCTCGTAGGAGCGGTCCGGAACACACCGAATAGAGTCCTGAGGCGCGACGTCCCGGCACCGCGCGAGGGCTTCACCCGCTGAGGCAGGGATAGTCCACGTATCCTTCCGCGTCGCCCCCGTACATGCCGGTCTCGCGCATCGCGTTGAGCGGGGCGCCGGCGGCGATGCGCCGCGGCAGGTCCGGATTGGCCAGGAACAGCCGTCCGAAGGCGTAGATGTCGGCGAGCCCGGTGCGCAGCGCCGTTTCGGCCTGTTCCCGGCTGCCGGGCTCGGGGCCGTCGTAGGTGGCCACCAGGGTGCCGTTCCAGCGGGGGCGCAGGTCTTCCAGGGCGGCGTACGTTCCGGACTGCACCACGTGGAGGTACGCCAGGCTCATTCCGTCCAGCGCGCCAAGCAGCCGGTGGTAGCGCGGGCCCGGAGCGGACTCGACGATGTCGTGGAGCGGGTTGTCGGGGGAGATGCGCAGCCCGGTCCGGTCTGCTCCGATCGCGGCGGCGACGGCTTCGACGACCTCGATAGCGAAGCGGACGTGGTCGGAGTAGCCGTCGGTGCGCAGGTTGGCACTGTCGGACAGGAACTGGGCGATGAGGTAGCCGTAGGCGCCGTTGATCTCGACCCCGTCAAAACCGGCGTCGACGGCGTTGCGGGCGGCCGCGGCGTGGGACTCGACGGCCTCGGCGACCTCGGCTGTGGACAGTTCATGCGGGACGACGTAATCCTTCAGGCCGGAGGCGGTGAAGATCTGGCCGTGCGAGATCGCCGCGGCCGAGGGGGCGACCGGCTGTTCTCCGCCGAGGATGTCGGGGTGACTGACGCGGCCGACGTGCCACAGCTGGGCGAAGATGCGGCCGCCGGAGGCGTGCACGGCCCGCGTCGTACGGCGCCAGCCTTCGACGTGGGCCGGCTCGGTCAGGCCGGGGACGCCGGGGCCGCCCTTGCCGAGGCGGTGCGGCCAGATTCCTTCACTGACGATGAGGCCGGCGGCGGCGCGCTGGGCGTAGTACTCGGTCATGATCGGCGTGGGGACGCCGGTGGCGTCGTCGGCGCGGGCGCGGGTCATCGGGGCCATGGCCGCTCGGTTGGGCAGTTGGAGGGCGGGGCCGCGGTAGGGCTCGAGCAGGGGGGAGTCCACGATTCTCCTTCAGATCGCAGTGGCACGGGTTCAAGCGGTCGGATCGGCCCTCACGGCGAGGTGAGCGGTTCGGCCTGGTAGGCCCGGTGCAGCAGCTCCAAGAAGGACGGTGCCTCGGGCAAGGGCACAGCGCCGATCCGGTGTATCGCCACACCCGGCGTCCACGAGTTCATGACCACACCCCCGGCCAACGCCGGCAGGTCGGCGAGCGTGACCTCCTGGACGCGCTGCGGGACACCGAGGCGATCCAGTTGCCGGCCGACGATGCCCATCGTGGTCCCGCCCAGCATCTCGGCCACGGGCCACACCACCGCGGTGCCGTCCCAGAAGGCCAGATTCCAGATCGACCCCTCGCTGAGCCGACCCCGGCGGTCGACGAACGCGGTGTCGTCGAAGCCCTGTCCAACGGCCTGGCGGAGGAAGTACGTCTTGGCCGGCTCGCCGACATGCTTCACGGCCGGGAAGAACCGTTCGTGCTCGACCGTCGCCAGCGTCAGCGGGCCCTCCGGACCGGATGCGGCCGGTCCGGTACTGACCAGCACCTCGGGCTCCACATCGGCCCCGGCCACGGTGAACTCGCCCGCCGGCGAGTACACCGTGGCCCTCAGCGAGAGGTCGGCCGGACCGGCCTCCAGCGCCGTCCGCAGATAGGACCGCACCCGATCGTCGGGCAATGCCTGACCGAACAACGCCACCGAAGCAGACCGCAGTCGTTCCAGATGGAGGTCGAGGCCCCGGACCCGGCCCCCACGCACCTGCATTGCAGTGAAGTGGGCATAGCCGACGAAGGCGAGCGGCGCCAAGTCCTCGGCGGTCGCCGCCTGCCCGTTTCGTTGAACGACGAAAGAGGTCATGCATCCCTCCAGCGGTACGGAATCGAGGAACGGAAATGCTTGTTGACGAGGCGACGTTATGGCTTCACATCGGTTGGAAGGTCAACCTCGGACAGGGCGGGTCACACATGCTGATCGGGGAGTTGTCCCGGCGTACCGGGGTCAGCGCGCGGTTGCTGCGGTACTACGAGGCTCAGGGAGTGCTCGACGCCCGGCGTGATCCGAACGGTTACCGCAGCTACGACGAGGACGCGGTGATCACCGTGCGGAAGGTTCGTGCCTTGCTGAACGCGGGCCTGTCCACCGAGGTGATCCGGGTGGTGTTGCCGTGCACCCGGGGCGAGGGGCCGGAATTCGACTGGTGCGCGGACCTGCGGGCCATCATGGACCGGGAGTTGGCCGCCATGGACGAACGTATCGACGGCCTCCAACGCAGCCGGGGCACCCTCGCCGGCTACCTGGCGAAGCCCTGAGCCGTCGCACAGGTGAACGCACCGACCTGACCGGGCAGCGGCTTCGGTGGGACTGAGCGGCCACAGCCGAAGAAGGGGCCCGGAGTGATCTCCGAAGCCCCCTTCTCACCTGCTGTTCATCCTGTCGGGGTGGCGGGATTGCAGCGTCCCATGTGCGTCCACCAAAAGCACGACCCGTTCTAGTAGGGCGTCGAGAGCGGCCGACGGGAACCGGTGGAGCTGCAGAAGGGCATGGCCTTCGAATCGGATGCCGTGACTCACCGTTGGCGGCGGTGGGCTTCAAGGCGTTCGGTCCAGTCGGGGACGACGTCCTCGATCGGCACCGACCCTTCCAAGCCGCCGGTTCGGGCGGCTTCCTGAACAGCCGCCAGCCGGATCTCGTATCCCGAGTCGGAATAGGTGATCGCTCGCAGCCGCCACAGCCTCAGCAGTTCGTGCAGAGCCCGGTACCCCAGCATCTGCCGGGCGGCCTCCACGGCTGTCTCGTACTCGCGCCGGAACTGGTCGTGGTACTTCTCTGGCAGCACACGCAAGATCTCCACCGGGTCGTCGGGATCGTGCTCGGCGATCGGCTGGGCGCTCATGAAACCGGGCTACGCCCCGACGCGGACAAGACGCTGGTGTCTGCGTAAGCGGGAAGGTGTCTCGCCTTCGCTCTCTCGAATCATTGATCTACCGTCAGGGGGTGAAGTCAGTCGGGCAGTTCGCGTACGACCAGGCCGAACGCGGCCGCCAGGTCGATTGTTCTGCGGGGTGTTGAGCACTGCCTGGCCAGGCTGGTCTGGTCTAGCCGGCCGTTGCGGGCTTGGAACAGGAACCGCGCGGCGGGGTGCTGCCGCAGCTCGTCCGTGGTGAGCCCGTCGGCGACGCGATGCGCCGCGGCGACCAGGGCAGGAAACGACGACCGCAGGTCCGCTGCCCACTTTTCGACCGTCTCCAGCCAGCTGCACGCGGCGGCGTCGGGTGCCGAGGAGAACCTCGCGATCACCTCAGCCAGCTCTGGCCAGGTGAAGTCACGCCAAGGCTTGGTCTTCAGGACGGGCAACTGCCACTGGCGCTTGGCGATCGACCAGTGATCCGCGTGCGCCTCCACCGAGTGCACCGTGAATCCCGGCACGCACAGCGCGGTCAGGTTCCAGCCATGGCAGGCACCGGTGTCCAGGCCGAAGATCCTGCCGTCGCGGATCATCGGCTCTCGCCCGGTTACATGATGTCCGAACACGACCGGCTTGGCATCGGTGTAGTGGTCATGCCAGTAGCCGTCCGGGAACAGGGCGGTGAGCTCTCGTTCGCCGCTGGTCGAGCCGCAGAGGATCTCCTCTTTCTGGTCGGCCGGCGGAATCCCGGACAGCATCGCGGCGTGGACAACGCGGACATGGTCGTTCTCGAAGTAGTACGGCAGTGTCCGCATCCAGTCGACCGTTTCGGCGTAGTGGTCGCCAAGCTGCAAGCGCGTGATCTCTTGCGCGTAGGAGAAGATCCCGCGCACGTGCTTGCGCTCGTGGTTACCCATGACCACGACCGAGTTCGGGCGCTCGCGGAAAAGCCCGACCACCTCACCCGGCGCTGGACCGCGGTCGACCAGATCGCCGACGCTGACCAGCAGGTCCTCCGGGCGGAGGTCGACTTTCTCGAGCAGCTCGAGCAGTTCGTCGAAGCAGCCGTGGATGTCGCCGATGATGACGGTACGCCGCACCCCGGGGAGCCTAGGCAGGCATCGGTTCGGCGTGCAAAGGATTATCTGAGGAGGCATTCCTCCGGTCGGTGTGATCGCCGGTCATCACCCTGTTCAGTCGATGATCGCGGTGGCTTCGACTTCGACCAGATGGTCGGGTACGTCCAGTGCTGCAACGCCCAGCAGCGTGCCCGGCGCGACCGGGGTGACCCCCAGCTTCGCGGCCGCCCGAGCGACCCCCTCCAGGAACAGGGGCATCTTGTCGGGGGTCCAGTCGACGACGTAGACGGTCAGTTTCGCCACGTCGTCGAAGGAGCCATCGACCTCGGCCAAGGCGGTACCAATGTTGAGGTAGCACTGCTCGACCTGAGCGGCGAGGTCACCTTCGCCGACCGTGCCCCCATCGGCATCCCAGGCGACCTGCCCAGCGATGAAGACCTGCTTCGACCCAGTCGCGATCGATACCTGCCGGTACGCATCGGTTTTCGGCAATCCGCTGGGGTTCACCAGGGTGATGGCCATGCTGCCTGCCTCCTCGTCATGAGAGCCCGTGGGCTCGCTTTCGCAAGACCAAGAGGCTCTGTGCTCTCTTGTAGTTACTCAGGAACTGTAGGAGAGTGAGTGCTGACATGGAAGAACGCACTTTTCGGTGACTGGGGAACCTAATGGTGACCAAGCAGTTCAGGGGCTCGCCCAAGGAAGCAGACCTGACGCGCGCGGACTCTTTGGCACGGGAAATCTTCTCGGACATCGCCAATAAGTGGGCACTCCTGATCATCGAGGCTCTCGGTGAACGCACCCTGCGCTTCGGCGAGCTGCGGAATGAGATCGAGGGCATCAGCCACAAGATGCTCACCCAGAACCTGCGCATGTTGGAGCGCAACGGTCTGGTCGAGCGGAGCGTGCACCCCACCGTGCCGCCACGGGTCGAGTACACCCTCACCGAGCCGGGGCAGGCCCTACGAGAGACGGTCAATGGAATGTGCGGCTGGACCGGCCAGTACCTCGGTCACATCGAGGCCTCCCGCCGCCGCTTCGACGCCTGACGTGGTGCTCCGCCCGGCCGCTTCCCCTCGCCGTGATCTTGCAGTTGTTCGCGCGCCGGCTCGACCTCGCCGTCGGCCTGATCCTGTCACCGCGGGTGCTGTTCCTGGACGAACCGACCACGGGACTCGACCCGCGCCACCGTCGCGCACGCGGAGGCGTTCCGATGAGGCCGTGGTGGGCAACAGCGGCGGAGCGAACCCGGGTGCGAAGGTGATGTCGCTGGTGGCGGCGATGTGCGCCGGGGGCCGACAGCATCGATGACGCCGACCGGTTGCGGCATCGGGCGATGCCGTTTCGTCGTCCAGGACGGCACCTGGCCGTACGTCGGTCCGCTTGTTTCCGTGCCACAAGTCGCGTCCTCTCGAGGGTGATAGGACACCCGGAGTCACGTGCCCCGAGTTCAGGGCGCCGGCATCACTCGGACCACCGCGCGCTGACCGAAGGCTTGTGCATGATCACGGTGGGATAACGTCCCCAAGCGTGATCACGCAGAAGCTTTCCGTGAAAGGGATCTTGAAAATTGATGACCCTATGTAATTGATCACCTTCGTAGGGCCAAAAGATCGGTGAGAAACCCCACAAAAGCCGCCATTTGTTCTGATTCGCGTTTTGGTCGACGTACGGTCAAGAACTTGTGTGCGGTGCCGGGAGCAGTCGACGTCACGAAGGCCGGTGCCGTGCCTGCCGGACGCCCGCGCCAGCTAAGAGGGGCGAAGCATTCGCGGTGTCCGGGGTCCCTGTTGCCGACCGAAGGATGTCTTTGTGCTGCGCTCGAAAACCTACCGCGACGAGTTGGCGGACGTCGCCGCGGACGCCCACGACGAGACCGGCCCGCAGCCGACCGTGCAGGAGATCGAGGCGGTTCTCGCCGATCTCGACGCGCCCGGCCGAGGACGAGACGAGCGATGAGTGAGCTCCAGGTAGGCGAGATCGTCGATATCACCACCAAGGGCGCGCGGATCGCCGGGACGACCGATCACATGCTCCACTTCACGTACGCGAAGCCGGAGAGTGCGGCCCACAACTGGCTCGACGACGATCCCGCCACCGGAAGCGTCTACCCGGCCGCCTACGCCGTCACCGCCTCTGGGGTCATCTCGGTCCGGTACCAGGTCCTCACCAAAGCCTGAGGACCACCGGCTCCGGGGAGCGAACAACTGCCGACCCGCGCGGCGAGCTGATGAAGATGGAATCAGCTCCTTCATCACCAGGTCAATTGAGGATGGAATCGACTCAGTAGTCGAGATCGGAGGCGAAGGCGGGTCGGCCTTCTTGAAAGGATTCCGGAAAAACGTCAGACTCGCCAATGATGAACTGATAAAGAAAGACGCTCAGCGGGAGTCCGGTTGATTCCCATACTGGTGACCGGTTTTTATTGATGGCAATCGTCCACCCATCGGGATCGTCCGAGTCGGCGATCCAGTAGCCCACGTCCCCGTTGTCGGTGACCAGACAGGGGAAGATCCTTCCGGGCTCTCCCGGGCACTCCTCCTCGTCCTCCATGAGCATCTCCACGATCTCGATCAACCTGGCGGCCCGCCCGAGCAGGCTCGCGCCCACGCAGCCGATCGGATGTAGCAGGAACAGGAAGTCATTGAACGACCCAGGTGGCAGTTCGTCACACAGGCGCTTGTAGTCGGACGGCAGGGAGTAGCCCAGCGAAGTCTCGATTTTGGACCAATCCAGACTCCAGTGAGCCTTACCAGATCCCCACGCCAAGTCGACGACGCGATCAACGAATTCACTGCCGGACGGCACGGTCACCTCCTGGCGTGATGACGGCGAGTGCAGGTCAAAGATATCTACAAGGGTGGGCAGACCGGCTGCGACAGCGGCGTACAGCGCGCCCAGCACGTGGTGGTCCAGGCCTACGACCAGTACGTCCGCGAGCGAGCGAAGATTCCGCGGGCGCAGGCCAGCGACTTCGTTCTGATCAACTTGTTCCGCGAGCCGGTCGGGGGCGCCGATGCGGCCGACGCCGTCAATGATCTGATCACGGCGCTGTGTGGCCGGGCGCGGCTCGCGCGCGCTGTCGCGATCACCAGCGGCGGGACCATCTCACTGCCGGCTTGCGCCGGTTCCTGGATGCCGGGGATTCGGTGTATCGCGGGTGTATCGAAAATCGCATACGGCACCGCAACGGTCTTCCGCCTTCAGTGGAGGCATGGACCACAGCGCATCACTGTCAGCGCCAGCCCGTCGTACGCGCAGGATCGTGCTCGTCAGTCCGGCGATCCGCGGTGTACGCCAGCGTCAAGGGCTGGGCGGTCGTCATTCCCGCCGAGGCGTGGGTGGGTGGTGTCGGCTCGGCCGTTGTCATCGGCGCGGTCGCCGGTTTGATGCCCGCGTTGCGCGCGGCCCGGCTCTCGCCGACCGAGGCTCTGCGTGCGGCTTGATCGTTGGGTGGTGAGTTGTGGTGAATCCGCTCTTGGTGATCAAGGCGCGTGTCTTGGCGGCCGTCACTCGGCTCATTGGGGTGTTGCTGGTGCCGGTCGCTTTCTGTCGCGCGCCGGGCCGCGCTCGTTTCCTGGCGTGCCAGTGGGCGTTGGGTCTGCGTTTTCCGGCCGAGGATCTGCGTGGGTTGGCAGCGGAGGTGTTGACGGCGTTCACGCATGCGCGGGCCGAGGCGTTCTGGCGCGATGGGCAGTTGATCGGTCTCACTTCGGGATATCGCGATGCGGCGGAACAGCACCGGATCTTCACTGAGGAGGTGCGGCGCACCGGCTCGGTGTCCGCGGCGCGGCGCCGGGTGCTGCCACCGCAGGAGTCCCGCCATGTGCGGGGGCTTGCGCTCGACGTCCGGCCGACCGAGGGCGCGCGGTGGCTCGAACAGCACGGCGGGCGGTACGGGCTCTACCGCGTCTACGACAACGAGTGGTGGCACTTCGAGTACCGCACGGCCGCCCCGGCCCGGCTGCCGCATCCGGACGCCGCCGCTTGGCCGTCTGAGCACGGCGCCGCGTACGGGCTGTGTCAGATCTATGGCAATGAGCCTTGGCGTGACGAAGGGCGTCCCGATGCCGTCGACGACGGCTGCCCGCCGATGTACGCGGATCCGACTGAGGACCCGAGGATGCAGCCGTGAACCGGGTCCCGGTCGCGCTTCAGCGCCGAGCAGGTACCTTTCGACCGCCGACCTTGCAGACGCTGCCTGTGGCGGTGACCGCGAACGTGGCCAAGATTCGCGCGCGGACCCGGAGCACGATCATGGCCGTGGTCAAAGCCGACGGTTACGGCCACGGCGCCGTCACGGTCGCCAAGGCCGCCGTTGCCGCCGGTGCCGGGTGGCTCGGGACGACGAGCGTCGCGGAGGCTTCTGCGTTGCGCGCCGCGCGGTTGGCGGCGCCGATCCTCACCTGGCTGCACCCCTGCGGTATCGACGCTGGAGCGGCGGCGGCCGCCAGGGTCGATATCGCGGTCGGGTCGGTGGACGAGCTCGGCGCGCTTGTTGCCCAAGCCACGTCGCAAGCCGCGTCGAGGGTGCGGGTTCATCTACATGTGGACACCGGAATGTCCCGTGGCGGCTGCCCCCGCGGGCAGTGGGACGAACTGATCGGTCTCGCTCGGCGTGGTCAACAAGCCGGGAGGGTCCGCGTCGTGGGTGTCATGGGGCATCTTCCGCTGGCCGACCGGGCCGACCCCGCGGCGAACGCGCCGGCGGTCGCTGCCATGCACGAGGCGCGGCAGGCGGTCCGGGCGGCGGGGCTGGGTTCGCCGCTTGTCCATCTTGCGGCCACGTCGGGGACGGTGACCGACCCGGCGACGCATTTCGGCATGGTCCGCGTCGGGGCGGGACTGGTCGGCATCGATCCCTCCGGGACCGTGGAAATGCGCGGCGCGTCCCGTCTGACCGCACCGATCGTGCACACGACGGCGGCCCCGGCCGGCACGCCGGTTGGTTACGCCGGCACGTATGTCACCGATCGTGCCACCCATCTGAGCGTCCTGCCCGTCGGGTACGCCGATGGGATCCCACGAGAGTGCTCGCCCCAGGCCGGCGTGGAGATCCGCGGGCGCCGTCTCCCGGTCGTCGGACGGGTCTCGATGGACCAGATCGTGATCGATACCGGTGCCGAGTCCTTCCCGGCCGGCACGTCCGCGACCGTGTTCGGCCCGGACGGGGGCGCGACCCCGACCATCCAGGACTGGGCTCGCTGGGCCGGGACCATTCCGCACACCATCGTCACCGGCATCGGGCCGCGCGTGAAAAGGAGCACCGCGTGAAAGGAGCACCGCGTGAAAAGGAGCATCGCATGACACAGCGAATCGTGGTGATCGGCGGCGGAGAGAACGCCGAGCACGACGTCTCCCTGGCCACTGCCACGGCGGTTGCACAGGCGCTGCGCTCGGGCGGATTCGACGTTGAGGAGCTGACCATCGACCGCGACGGGATGTGGAGGCGAGGAGCGGATGCGCTCGGGTCGCAGGCCACCAGTTCCCTGGCGGCGGCACTGAGCGTCATTGAACGTGCCGACGTCGTCTTCCCCGCAGTCCACGGCCCGTCCGGCGAGGATGGGACACTCGCGGCGTTGTGCGCCCTGGCGCACACGCCGATGGTCGGCTCGGGCCTGCGCGCCGGGGCGGTCGGCATGGACAAGTGGGCGACCAAGCTCGTGGCGGAGGCCGTCGGGATCCACACCGCTCCCGGTCGGCTGGTGGCGGCAGCAGAGATCGCCGATATCGAGTTCGAGACGGATGTGGTGGTGAAGCCGGCCTCGGCCGGGTCGAGTTTCGGTGTCGCCCTGGCACGCGACGTCTCTCAGCTACACGACGCGCTGCGCTGTGCGGCGCGGTTCGACGACCGGATCCTGATCGAGGACGTCGTCGCGGGCCGGGAGATCGATGTGGCCGTCCTGCGTGAGGCCGATGGCTGTCGATGGGCGTCTCCGCCGCTGGAGATCCATACCGACGGCCTGTTCGACACCCAGTCGAAGTACGACGGTTCAGCCCGGTTCAGTGTGCCCGCCGACATCGACAGCGCAGACCGGGCAGCCCTGACCGGGGCGGCGCTGCGGATGTTCGACGCGCTCGGCTGCGCCGGTGTCGCCCGCATCGACTTCTTCCTCACCGACTACGGACCCGTCCTCAGCGAACTCAACACCATGCCGGGAATGACGGCCGAGTCCCAGGTACCGAGAATGTTCGCCGCAGCCGGACTGCCCTACGAGCAGCTGGTCGCGCGCCTGGTCGACGCTGCCACCGTGCCCGGATCCACGAGCCCGGGAACTGAGCGTGTGAAGCCATGACCCGGCCGGCCCGAGAAGGCCGGGCAGACGTCGCGAAGGGCAGAGGAGATCACGGTCACCGTGCTGGGGCGTGTCCGGTTTGCATATGTCGGCGATATGCCGTGCTGCTTAGGCTTCAGGTATGCGCGTGCTGATCGTGGAGGACGAGCCCTACCTGGCCGAAGCCGTCCGTGACGGTCTGCGGCTGGAGGCGATCGCCGCCGACATCGCGGGCGACGGCGACTCCGCCCTGGAACTGCTCGGCATAAATTCGTACGACTTGGCGGTCCTGGACCGCGACATCCCCGGCCCCTCCGGCGACGAGATCGCCCGGCGGATCGTCGCCTCCGGCAGCGGTATCCCGATCCTGATGCTCACCGCTGCCGACCGGATCGACGACAAGGCTTCGGGGTTCGAGCTGGGCGCCGACGACTACCTCACCAAACCGTTCGAGCTTCGAGAGCTGGTGTTGCGGCTGCGGGCGCTGGACCGCAGACGCGTGCACGCCCGGCCCCCGGTCAGCGAGATCGCGGGCCTCCGGGTGGACCCCTTCCGCCGGGAGGTCTTCCGCGACGGACGCTACGTCGCGCTCACCCGCAAGCAGTTCGCCGTGCTCGAAGTCCTCGTCGCCGCCGAAGGCGGCGTCGTCAGCGCCGAAGGACTACTGGAGCGGGCCTGGGACAACAACGCCAACCCCTTCACCAACGCCGTCCGCATCACCGTCTCCGCCCTGCGTAAACGACTGGGCCAACCATGGCTCATCGCCACGGTGCCCGGCGTCGGCTACCGAATCGACACCGGCATTGACCCCGCCCACCCTGGCAGCACTCATGAATAGGCGCCCAGGCCTCAGCACCCGACTGAAACTCACTCTCAGCTACGCCGGATTCCTCCTCCTCGCCGGCGCTCTCCTGCTGGCCGTGGTCTGGGTGTTCCTGCTGCGCTATGTACCCGACGGTGCGCTCATAACCGGGCCGGGGGTCGGCAGGCGCGGGGCGCCGCACCCGCGGTTCATACCCAACCGCTCCGACCTCCTGCGCGCCTTCGCCCCCCGCGCGGCCCAAGCACTGGCCTTCCTGCTGGTGTTCGGCCTCCTGGGAGGATGGATCCTCGCCGGCCGGATGCTCGCCCCACTCACCCGGATCGCAGACGCGGCACGGATGGCCGCGAACGGATCGCTGTCCCACCGGATCCGCATGAAAGGCCCCACAGACGAGTTCCGCGAACTCGCCGACGTGTTCGACACCATGCTCGAACAACTCGAATCCCACGTCACCGAACAGCAACGATTCGCCGCGAACGCCTCCCACGAACTGCGCACCCCGCTGGCGATCTCGAAGACACTCCTCGACGTCGCCCGCAACGATCCCACGCGGGACCAGGGCGAACTCATCGAACGCCTCCACACGGTCAACACGCGGGCGATCGACCTCACCGAGGCCCTCCTGCTGCTCAGCCGCGGCCACAGCAGGAGCTTCACCCGCGAGCCCGTCGACCTCTCCCTCATCGCCGAAGAAGCCACCGAAACGCTGCTTCCCCTCGCCGAACAGCGCCAGATCACCCTCGACGTCACCGGCGAGCCGACACAGACCGTCGGCTCCGCGGCGCTCCTACTGCGGATGGTGACCAACCTCGTCCAGAACGCCATCGTCCACAACCTCCCCGACGGCGGCACCGTAACGATCCACACCGAATCGCAGCACGACGCGAGCGTGCTATGGGTCGAGAACACCGGCCATCCGGTCCCATCGGAACTACTACCGACCCTCACCGAACCCTTCCAACGCGGAACACAACGCGTACGCACCGACGAGCACGCCGGCGTCGGCCTCGGGCTGGCCATTGTGCACAGCATCGTCCGAGCACACAACGGGGCCCTCGGCCTCACACCCCGCCCCACCGGCGGACTCCTCGTCACGATCCGACTTCCCCGCACGCCACAGGCATCCTCCCCGAACGGAACCCACTAGATCGTCGATCGGAATTCGGTGGCCGGCTCCGCGAGCGAGGTCGCGAGCATGCCCGAGGAAACGGCCAAAGAGTTGCGGATCCGCACCGACTACGACCGCCCATTGGAGGCCTTTGCCGGGGGTCAGCCAGTCGTCAGCCACCCCTGCTACCCGAAGGAGGTCCGCCTCGGCAACGCCACCGCCAAGGACATCTACTGCTACGCGGACAACCGGCCTGCGGACAGCCCCTACGGGTTCGACGTGCTGGCCCACTTCTCCCACAGCTTCTACAAGCCCTACAACGTCACCCTCGACTTCACCGACATGAACGTCTACATCGCCCGCGGCAAGGCCACCTGATCGCCGCGACTGCACGGGCGTCATGGGAGCTACCTGGAGCTGCCGGCTCCCACGGTCGCGGCGTAAGGGCGGAACTGCCCGGTTTCACGGTATTGCTTGACGCCCATATCAGCTAACCGCTATCTATTAGCTAGCCGTTAGGGGTGGTGCATGCAGGACGCGGTGCTGGCGATGCTCGCGAAGGAACCGTCGCACGGCTACCAGCTGCGCGCGCGGTTGCGGCGGACTCTCGGCCCGCTGGGGGAGTCGATGAACGCGGGTCAGGTCTATGTGACCCTGGCCCGGCTGGAGAGAGCGGGGCTGGTCGTCTGCGAACGGGTGAATGGGCTGCCGGACCGGCCGGACCGCAAGGTGTACGCGCTGACTCCGGCCGGACAGCAGCGGGTGGCCGCCTGGCTGGCCGAGGTGAGCTGGCCCAAACCGGACCTGGCGGAGTTCCATCTCAAACTCGCCGCGGCGGCCGCGGGCCGGCTCGCAGACCCGGTGGAGCTGGTGGCCGCGCAGCGCCGCGAGTTGCTGCGTCGCTTGCGTGATGTCCAGCGCGCGGTGCTGGCCGAGCCGGATGGCTCGACCGCCGGCTTGCTGCTGCAAGGGGTCGTGTTGCGACTACAGGCGGATCTGCGCTGGTTGGAAGCCTGCGAGCGGGCCTGGTCGAAGATCGACGACGAAATCTGAGGGTGCATGTACGAGTTCGGCGATGTGCTGCGGGTCCGCGGCGTGTGCAGGGAGTACGGCAGGGGAGAGAGCCTGGTCCGCGCGGTCGACGAGGTCGATATGGAGGTACCAGAGGGACAGATGCTGGCGGTGATGGGGCCCAGCGGCTGCGGGAAGTCCACACTGTTGCACCTGCTGGGTGGCCTGGAGCGGCCCACCGATGGGGAGGTGTGGCTGGCCGGCCGGCGCATCGACACGCTGAGCGAGCGGGCTTTGGCCCGGCTGCGGCGCGGCTCGGTGGGATTCGTCTTCCAGGCCTTCCATTTGGTGGAGGAACTGTCCGCGGCGGAGAACGTGGAGTTGCCCGCACTGCTGGCCGGGTGCTCAGCGCGTGCGGCCAGGCACCGCGCGGCCGTACTGCTGGAGCGGGTCGGGCTCGCCGACCGCGCCCGGCACCTGCCCTCGGAGCTGTCGGGGGGCCAGCGCCAGCGGGTCGCCATCGCTCGCGCCTTGGCCAACGAGCCATTGGTCCTGTTGGCCGATGAGCCGACCGGGAACCTCGACACCGCGGCGACGCTCGATGTGCTGAGGCTGTTCGAGGACTTGCGTTGCGCGGGGCAGACCCTCGTGATCGTCACGCACGACGAGCGGGTCGCGGCCATCGCGGACCGGTTGGTGTCGATGCGCGACGGTATGTTCGTCGACGACATCCGGTTGGCAGGCAGCACCACCGGGCGACTCGACGGCCTGATCGGGCTGGAGGGCTGAACGCCGTGGGACGCATCCTGCTCGTGTTCCGCCTCGTTTCGGCCGACATGCGCCGGCATCCAGCCCAGGTCGCGATGCTCCTGGTCGCGATAACCGCCGCCACCGCCACGTTGGCCCTCGGCCTGTCGATGCACGGGGCGACCGACGCGCTCTACCGGCAGACCCGGGAAGCCACAGCCGGGCCGGACGTGGTCGCACTTTCCCCTGGCACCGACCGGACCACGATCACGGCCCTGGAGTCGTTGGAGCACGCCCCAGGGGTGGTCGCCCACAGCGGGCCGTACCGCCAGTTCTATACGAAGCTCACGGCGCGTGGCTCCACGGCCAGCGCGGTGGTGCAAGGCGCCGATGTGACACCGGGCCCGGTCGACCGTCCGTTGGTGACCTCGGGCAGCTGGGTCCGCCCCGGAGGCGCCGTGGTCGAACGCGGCTTCGCAACCGCTCTGGACGCCGGTCTCGGCGACCACATCACCGTCGCCGGCCGCTCGTTTCCCATCGTTGGGATCGCCGTGACCGCGGCCCACGAGGTCTACCCGTGGGCGCCGATGATCGGTCCGGGCGGCGGGCCGAGCGACGGCGGCGGTCTGGTCTGGCTGGCCGAACGGGATACCCGGGCACTGGAGTCGACGGATTTCCCGGTGACCTCCTTCATCTACCTGAAGCTGCGGGATCCCGACACAGCCCGGGAGTTGAGGCTGCGTAATCCCGCCATAGCCCCTGCCATGGACCCGGCGTTCGCGGACACCTGGGTGAACTTCAGAGCCTGGCAGCACATAGCCGAGCAGGACTCCGTCATACTCCGGAACAGCCAGCCGATCCTGGTCATCGGCAGCTGGCTGCTCAGCTTCCTGGCCGTCGCCGGTGTGGCCGCATTGGCGGCAGGACGTGCCGCCAAGCAAACCCGCCGGGTCGGACTGCTCAAGGCCGTCGGCGCCACACCCGGCCTCATCGCCGCCGTCCTGCTCGCCGAATACCTGACCCTGGCGCTGCTCGCCGACGCACTGGGCCTGACGATCGCACGGCTGGTCGAGCCCGCCGTCATCAATCCCAGCGGCAGCTTGATCACCACCGCCACCGGCCCCACCGGCGGCACCGTCGCCGTCACGACCGTCGTCGCCCTTGCAGTGGCGGCCCTCACCACCCTCGGCCCGACCCTACGTGCGCTGCGCTCCGGCACCATCTCAGCGCTGACCGATCCCGCCCACCGGCCCCAGCGCCGGGCCTGGCTGACCAGATTGTCCGCGCTGCTGCCGACCCCACTCCTGCTCGGACTGCGTCTGATCGCCCGTCGACCCGGCCGCGCCGTCCTGCACGGGTGCAACATCACGACCACACTGATCGCGATCACAGCTCTGCTGATGATCTACGCCCAGCCCGTGACAGGCTACCCGGGCTCTCCCATGGCGAACGATCAGCGAACCGCTCAAGAACGCCACCTACTGCTGGCCGTCACCGTCGTGGTGATCGCACTCGCCATCGTGAACACCATCACGATCACCTGGACCACAGCACTGGAAGCCCGACCGACCATGGCCATCGCACGCACGCTCGGCGCCACCCCCGGACAGATCACAGCCGGACTGTCCACCGCCCAACTAGTGCCCACCCTGCCCGGCGCCATCACCGGCATCCCCTTGGGCCTCATCCTGGTCTACAGCCCCGGAAAGGTGACCATGCCCCCCGCGTGGTGGCTGCTCGGCGCCGCACTCGCGGCCGTGCTGGCAACAGCAGTACTCACCGCCATACCCGCCCGCATCGCAGTCCGTCGATCCGTGGCACAAACCCTCAGCGCCGAGTCGGCGTGAGTGGCTCAGCTCTGCCCGGCCCGATGGCCTGTCGGCCGCGGGCTCCTCTCGAAAGACCGGACCCTCACCCTCGACCAGCTGCCGCTCGTCGCCGACGAAGCAAAGATCACCGAGCTGTACGGCAAGCTCAGGTAACGATCGCGGTCAGCTCCGCCCGCGAGGA
Organism: Actinomadura alba; assembly: GCF_014323705.1. Lineage (GTDB taxonomy): Bacteria > Actinomycetota > Actinomycetes > Streptosporangiales > Streptosporangiaceae > Actinomadura_C > Actinomadura_C alba. The sequence continues at coordinate 8,429 of NZ_JABVEC010000052.1, read as the reverse complement.
GATCCCCAGCTTGGGGAAGGCCTTGTAGAGGTGGTAGCCGACCGTGCGCGGGCTGAGGTAGAGCTGGGCTGCGATGTCGCGGTTGGACGCGCCCGTCGCGGCCAGCCGTACCACCTGCCTCTCCTGCGTGGTGAGGACGCTGAGCGGGTCGTCGGCCTGGCGCGGGGCTGCGGGGACGTCGCCCGTGGCGCGCAGCTCCGCGCGCGCCCGCTCCGCCCACAGCGCCATGCCGAGCCGGTCGAAGGTCTCCAGCGCGGCGCGCAGCTGGGCGCGGGCGGCGGCGCGCTTGCGCGCCCGCCGCAGCCACTCGCCGTAGAGCAGCTGCGTGCGTGCCTGCTCGTGCGGCTGCTCGCCCTGCTCGTGCGCCCGCACGGCCTCCTCATACCGGCCCTCGTCATCCTCGACGAGGGCACGGCAGCGCAGCGCCACCGCTTCGGCGGACGGCACGCCGACGCGGGCCGCCCAGTCCAGGTAGTACGCCAGGGGCTCGCGCGCCCGCTCGGGCTCCCTGGCCCTGACCGCGGCCTCGACCTGATCGGGTGCGAAGAAGACGGACGCCGGCGCGTGGGCGGCCGAAATGCCCTCCAGGATCGCCAGCGACGCCTTCGGACGGCCCAGCGCCAGCTCCAGCCGCCCGAGCCCGGCCGCCGCGACCGCCTCGGCCGTGCGGAGCCCGCGTGCTCCGGCCTCCGCCGCGCTCGCCGCGGCCGCCGCCCTGCACCCCTCCTCGTCGCCCAGCTCGCCGCGCGCCAGGGCGAGCAGCGCGGTGAGCATGACCGCTCCGCTCCGCTGCCCCAGGTCACCGACCATGGGGATGATCTCCTCCAGCTTGGCCGCCGCCTCGCGATACCTGCCGAGCAGCATCTGAGCGTGCAGCCGGGTCTCCATCGCGACCGTCAGCCAGCCGCCCATGCCGTGCGCCCTGCACTCGGCCTCCACACGCGCCGCGGCCACCTCGCCCTGACGGTAGCGCCCGATCGGCGCGTACAGCTGAGCCACGAAGAGCAGGCCCGGCACCTGGAATGCGGACTGATCCGGTTCGAGCACCAGCTCCTGTATCAGCGCGACCGCCTTTCCCAATGCGCCGTCGAGCAGCGCGGCCAGCCCGAGCGCGCCGCTCACCAGCGGAGAGCCGATCTCGGGCAACGCCCTGAGCAGCTTCGCCGCCCGCCCCGCCAGCTCGGGATCGCCGGCGTACCACCCGCAGCGCACCGCTTCCACCAGCAGGTAGGCCGCCCGCTCCGCGTCCAGCGGCGCGACCCGCTCCGCGCCGCCGACGATGAGCTCACCGGCCGCGACCGGGGTACCCTGCTCGAATTCTCGATGGGCCCGCACCTGGATGAGATGGGCGAGGGCCAGCGGATCCCGGATCTCCTCACTGGCCCGGTCGGCCAGCGCGCCCGCACGGGTCAGCCGGCCCGCGTCACTGGCCGCCACGGCAGCGGCGGCCAGCCGTACCGACCGCTTCGCGGTGTCAGGGGTGAGCTCGGCGGCGCGCTCGTAGGCCGCGGCCATGGCCGCATAGCCGGAACGCGTGCGCGCCCGGTCCGCGGCCAGCTCCAACTCGTGCGCCACCTCCTCATCGGGCGTGGTCGTCGCGGCCGCAAGATGCCAGGCCCTGCGATCGGCGTGCTCGCCACCGTCCAGCACCTCGGCCAGCGCCCGCCGTACGGCCAGCCGCGACGTCAGCGGCATGTTCTGGTAGGCAGCCGCCCTGATCAGCGGATGGCGGAAGGCCACCGCGGACCCGTAGACCTTGACCAGCCTGGCCTGCTCCGCAGCCTCCAGATCCGCCAGGCGGGCCTGCTCCGCCACCTCCGCGTCCTTAAGCTGGGCCGAGAAGGACTGCATGGCGCGCAGCACGATGCCCAGGTCGCCCGTGTCGTCGGCGGCGAGTACCGCGAGCAGCGCCTGAGCCGTGCCGGGTAGTGCCCTGATCTGCTTCTGGAAGGCGTCCTGGACCCGGTTGGCGACCGGAATCGTGGTGAACGGGTTGAGCTGACCGGCCCGCTGCTCGGACGTGAGCGCGGACGGCAACTCCATCAGCGCGAGCGGATTGCCGCCGGCCTCATCCAGGATGCGGTCACGCACCTTGGGCGCCAGATCCCTCGCCCCTTCGGCCAGCAGCGCGACGGCAGCGTCACGGTCCACGCCGTCCAGCCACAACTCGGGCAGCCCCTGCGGCCGGAACTCCTCCCTGCCCGCGAACACCAGCGCGACGCCTTCCGCGTCCAGCCGCCGCGCCACGAACACCAGCGCGTCGATGGACGCCTGATCGAACCACTGCGCGTCATCGACCAGGCAGAGCAGCGCCCCGTCACCCGCGACCTCGGCCAGCAGGCTGAGCACGGCCAGTCCCACCAGGAACCTGTTCTCCGGCGCCGCCGCACCCAGCCCCAGCGCACCCTGAAGCGCCGCCGCCTGGGCTTCCGGCAACGCGTCGATGCGGTCGAGCTCGGAACGCAGGAGCAGATGCAAGGCGGCATACGGCAGCTCGGCCTCAGACTCGATACCGACCCCGCAAAGGACCCGCACCCCGGCCGCCTGCTCCTTCATGTGGTCCAGCAGCGCGGACTTGCCAATCCCCGGCTGCCCACGCACCACGAGCACGCCACTGCGCCCGGACCGCGCGTCCTCCAGGAGCCGATCGACCTGAGCCTGCTCCACGGCCCGCCCGTACAACATGGCCGAAAATCTAGCGGAACGCAGATCAAGGCCCCGGATCCGAGGCCGGGGCGACGGCCCAGGCGGGCACTCCCTCCCAGACCCTCGCCTTGGACTTGAGGCTGGGGTGAAGGCACAGGCGCGCAACCCTCCCCAGACCTTCGCGCCGGGAGCGCTTGCCCGGGCGCGAGCCGGTGACCGTGACCGGGCACTACCGTCACGATGACAGATTCGGTGCGGCGCTGACCTGCGTAATTTCGTTGGCACAGGGACGACAGCGTCCCGCACGACGAAGGGATCTGATCATGGCCGCCGTTACCGCCACCACCGCCGCTCCCGCCAAGGCCGAGGCCAAGCTGCTGCGATTCGCGCTCAAGCAGGACGCCATCGGGTCGGGTGCCAACGGGCTCGTCTACCTGGCCGCCGCCGCGGTCTTCGGCTCGATGTTCGGCCTGCCTGCGGCCTTCCTGGTACCGGTCGGAGCCTTCCTGGTGGCCTTCGCCGGATTCCTGTTGTACCTCGCCTCACGGCCGGTGGTGAACCGCGCGGCGGTGATCACGGTGATGGTGGTCAACGTGGCCTGGGTGATCGCCAGCGCGGAGGTGCTGATCGCCGGGTGGTTCCAGCTCACCGGACTGGGCACTGCTCTGGCGATCGCCCAGGCGGTGGTGGTCGCGGGCTTCACCGGTCTGCAGTTCATGGGCCTGCGCAAGGCCTGACGCGGTGCCGGTGAAGAGGGGGCACTGCCCAAGCCCGATACACGCGGCGCCGCGCGTTGCGCACGCGTCGTTCGGCGCGCTTGGCACCTACCAGTATGGAGCGGTCCGAATCGCGTCGGCGGCGGCCCGCGGAAGGCGACAGCTCTCAGGATGACGCTCCGTAGCGGGTGGCGATCGCGGCGGCGCGGTTGCGCAGGGAGTTGCGCAACCACTGCGGGGCCAGGGCTTCCGCGTTCGTGGTGAGCTGCCACAGCGCCCATTCGGCGTGTCTCGGATCTTGGAAGGTCACCTCCAGCCGCAGCCAGCCGTCTGAGTCGGTTTCTTCGGCGCGGACGGCCAGCGCGGTGCCCACCAGGTCCTCCCGCCGCGCCGGGTTCACCCGTACCAGCACGGTGACTTGGTCGCCGCCGGTCCGAAACCGCGTGCTGCGTTCCTGCCAGGCCCGGTCCAGATCGACCCGGTCTGGTCGCTGTGCGGGTTCGGCGAGTTCCTTGGCGGCCAAGACCCGGGACAGCCGGTAGGTGCGGTCCGCGCCAGACCTCGTGGCCAGCAAGTAGCCCTGGTCGCGTACGGTGACCAGGCCGATCGGGTCCACCGTGCGCCACTTCGGGGTCTGGTCCACAGCCGCGTAGTGGATGCGCAGCTTGTGTCCGGCGAACACCGCGCGCAGGACCTCGGCCACTATGGTGTCGGGCACCTCCTCAGTGACCAGCCGGCGCGAGAGGAAGTCGGTCTCCGGGTCGATGAGCAATCGCCCGGCCGCGCCGGCCGCGGTGTCCCGATAGCTTTCGGGTAGCGCGTCAACCACCTTGAGCATCGCCGAAGCGAGCGCCGAGCCGAGGCCGAATGCCTGCGCGCCGCGCCGCGATCCGGCGACCAGCAGGGCAAGGGCCTCGTCGTGGTTCAGTCCGGTGAGCTCGGTCCGGAAACCGGGCAACAACGCGAAACCGCCGTGCCGGCCGCGTTCGGCGTAGACCGGGACGCCGGCTGCGGACAGCGCCTCGATGTCGCGCAGCACGGTACGGGTGGATACCTCCAGCTCGCGGGCCAGCGCCGCCGCTGACAGCCGACCGTGCTGCCGCAGCAGCAGCACCAGCGAGACCAGCCGGTCGGCGCGCATACGAAAACTCTACAGAAATACACGACACAGGATGTCGTGATTTGCCGGGAGGCTTATCACCACGACGAAAAAGATGGTGGCTACCGAGCCGATCGACGTACGTAATGTCGACGAATCGAATGGAGCTGATGTGGCAATGGAGCGAACGGCGGTCAACCCGTGGGCGTGGTCGGTGGAGATGGGGTACAACCAGGGTGAGATCGTCTCCGGGCACACCCGGACCCTGTACTGCGCCGGGCAGACCGCGATGAGCGGCGACGGCAAGCCCCAGCATGCCGGTGACATGGCGACGCAGTTGGCACTGAGCCTCGACAACCTGGAAGCCGTGCTCGGCGAGGCCGGCATGTCCCTCGCGAACCTCGTCCGGCTCAACGTCTACACCACCGACGTCGATCGGCTCTTCGAGCACTACGGCGTGCTGGCGTCGCGGTTGGGCGCCGCCGGGGTGGCACCGCCCACCACGATGCTCGGGGTGACACGGCTGGCGATCCCCGACCTGATGGTCGAGCTTGAGGGGACCGCCGTCGCGTGATGCGACCTCGCCGCCTCCGGCAGCGCTGCCGGAGGCGGCACGAGTAGCAGGCAGGTGGGTGATTTCCGGTGCTCAGGATGGTGACAATCGGCGTCTATGGCTTCGGCGGCGAGTCCTTCCTGCAGCGCTCGCGCCGCGAACTCGCTGCCGAGTACACCCGCCGCTACACCACCGAGATCCTCGACCGCGCCGACCTCACGCCGATCGTGTCGGAGCTGCCGAGCAGTGGGACCGCAGCGCTGCTCTGTGTCGAGCGCGACCCCGAGGCCTGCCACCGTTCGTTGATCGCCCAGCGGCTGACCGAGCACCACCACGTCACGATCGAGCACCTGCGCCCGTTGTGACGCGTGAATTCCTAGGGTTCGCGGCAGCGGTGATTGCCGCCGCTGCTCTGGCCAGCGTCCTGGATCACGCCCGCTTAGAGCGATAGCCGGCACGAGCCCGAGGTGATAAGCGGCCTTTTAGGCGGTCAGGCATAGGCAGAGGGCCCTGCACCGTGACGGTGCAGGGCCCTCTGTACTGCCTCAACCTTGCGTCGGGGTGGCGGGATTTGAACCCACGACCTCTTCGTCCCGAAGCAATTCCGGTGAGTCGATCTAGGGCTGTCTGAGTCGATCGGGGAGCCCCTCACCTGCACCGACGCCCTGAGGGGGTCGCGGCGGGTCCGAGGGAGCTTGAAGGCATTGGCTCCCGAGATGGCTCCCGTGGCTCCCTCCGGGCGGGAGGGGAGCCCTCTATGTCAATCAAGATCAACGAAGACTCGATGACGGCCACGATCGACGGAGCCGAGATCGCCAGGGCTACGCGAGTGGACGGCAGTTGGCTTGTCAGCACATGGCCGCACGCCCTCAACTACAACCAGGCGATCACTGCTCTCGTGCTGGCTGAGCGTCTCTCCACCGGACACGGCGAAGCCGACCCGCTCGTGATCGTTTGGCGGGAGGAACTAGCCCATGGCTGACCGCCTCATTCGGATCACCACGGCGCTCGCCGTTGTGGCCGTAGCCGCGGTCGCCGCGGTCATCTCCTATGGGCACGCGTACGAACTGGTACGTGCACACGGCGAGTCCGGCGTTACGGCGCGGCTGGTGCCGTTCACGGTGGACGGCCTCATCTGGGCCGCGTCGATGGTGGTACTCGACGCCAGCCGCCGGAAGCAACGTGTACCGGGGTTGGCCAAGTGGAGTCTCGGCGTCGGAATCGTGGCCACAGTCGGCGCCAACGTGGCGCATGGCCTGAACCACGGTGTCATCGGGGCTCTGGTCAGCGCATGGCCTGCCCTGGCCTTGATCGGCTCGTTCGAACTCCTGATGGCCTTGACCCGCAACGCCGTCCCCAAGGTGCCGGTGGAACCGGCCCCTTTGCGAGATTGGTGTACGGGCGAGGACACCGACGTGCCAGGTACCGAACCGGTGCAGGCCCTGGAGCAAGCTGTACTCGCCGACTATCTCGCAAGCCTCGAAGGCCCCGGACGTCCGCTATCGCAAAGATTCCTCGCCCAGAAACACGGAATCGACCGACGCAAGATTAAGCAAATCATCACCGCAACAACAGAATCTGATTGATCTGGGTGTACACGGGCCTCAATCGATCCTGCATGGATCGGATGAGGCCCTTGGCCTGTCTGTCTATACCCAAGAGTCTCGATCCACCTATCCAGGTGGACAGTAGGATCTAAATATATGGAACGAATCATGAGGGAGATGATGCTGCATGTAAGAATTTTTGGAGGGTGGCAGTGGCGCATACTGCTAGTTGCGAGACGGCCAAACGCCATGAATGTTCTTGTGAATGCGGCGGCAGCCGACATGGCTGGCCTTATCGCCTCAAACTTGCAAGTAATCAATCCGGCGCCGAGAGGGAAATGTTCCGATCTGGCGTTAATCAAGATTGGTGCGATGCTGCGGATTCGCAATCAGCAAACCCTAGTGGTGATTGGAAGGCTGCAGGAACGGATGCGGCGGTAGCCGACATTATTGACTGGTTGGCAAGTAATCCTGCGACGATTGCCTATGCTCAGTCGATCGGCAACGTAATCAGTGAAGGCATTATACCTGCGTTGGAGGGCCAGATTGGGCGAGTAGAATGGAGGGCTCAAAAAGTAGGGCAGCTAGATCATTTCTGGTGTGACCTGCTGGTAGGCCTGGTGTACGCGATCGACAAGTTCAAGCAGTACTGGGACAGGATGCCTGACTATATCGGATCGCAGATAGTTGACTCCCGCGCTGCAAATGGGCGTACTGCTCTACCGGCTGAAACGATAGATATTGCTGTCCGGACCGCATGGAAAGCGTTTAGTGAGTTGTTGCAAACCGATCGGCTGAAAGAAGTGCTAGTGGCGGTAAGAGTCCTTGCTATATTGATCTGCAAGGCACCCGAAGAACATAGGGCGGTCGTGCAATTCTGCATCGTACCTTTGACAAATGGAATAATCTCACCAGCTACCAAGGCTCGGCTCCAAGAGGTCCTCCCCTCTGAGTGGCTATCTGAACTTCGGCGATCGCTGGTTGGGTGAAAAGGCGGAGTCTGGGTGTGGGTATCGCTGCCACCATCGGCGCCAACCTGGCGCACGGCCTGAACTAAGGCATCATCAGCGCTCTGGTCAGCGCTTCGCCAACTCTGGTGCTGGGTTGGCTCGTTCGACTCCGGATAAGCTTGATCCGCGACGCCGTCTCAAAAGTTCCTGTGGAACCGACTCCTTGCGAGACTGGCGCACGGGCGAGGATACCGACGTGCCACGTGCCGAACCGGTGCAGGCCCTGGAGCAAGCTGTACTCGCTAGTGTCGCGTGTTGAAAGTTGTTTTACGTTTGTGTGAGCGGGACAATGGTGCATGGTCTATGTGGCTGCGTCGTTGGTGTTGCGTGAGGGTGACCGGGGTCGGCTGGAGGGGTTGATGCGGTCGTCGTCGGCTCCTGCGGGGTTGGTCAAGCGTGCTCGGATCGTGCTGCTGGCGGCGGACGGGCTGTCCAACACCGAGATCGCGGCGATGGTGGGCGTGTCGCGTCCGACGGTGATCTCGTGGCGGGAACGTTATGAGCGGGCGGGCATGGCGGGTCTTGCCGATCAGAAGCGGTCGGGGCGGCCGGCCGAGGTCGATGAGATCGATGTCGTGGTGGCGACGTTGTCGGGAGGTGGCAGGCCGCCTGAGGATCTCGGGGTGACGCACTGGTCGGCGCGGCTGCTGGCAAAGCAGTTGGGTACCTCGTTTTCCACCATCGCCAGGATCTGGCGGAAGTGGGGCATCCAGCCGCACCGGATCGAGACGTTCAAGTTCTCCACCGACCCGCAGCTGGAGGCCAAGATCCGCGATGTGGTCGGCCTCTACCTCGACCCGCCCCTGGGTGCGGTCGTGGTCTCGGTGGATGAGAAGTCGCAGATCCAAGCTCTGGACC
>NZ_JABVEC010000051.1 GCF_014323705.1 Actinomadura alba | reverse complement strand
AAACGGAAGAACTTCGACATCACCGTGGGCATGCACCTCTGCCGGGGCGACGACCGCAGCGCGTGGACGTCCCAGGGGAGCCACCTCAGCCCCCAGTGCGGCTTCGCCTCGATCGAGAGGGGCAACCTGCTCGCCGTCGACGACGAACGCCGCAGTCCGGAACTCGTCGTCGACACCGCCCAGAGGGTCTGGGGTCGGTTCTCTCCCTCGGCTCCCGGATCGGGCGTCGCGGGATCAGCCGATCGGCGGCACCCGGTCGATCAGCGGTGGGGGACCGGGCGGAGTGCCGTCGCCGAACGGGCGTCCGCCGAGCTGCTCGCGGAAGTGCGGCGTGAGCCATCCGCCCGGGTGCGGGCCCGCGGCGACGACCCGGGCCGGATTGATGGCGGAGTGCACGTAGTAGTAGTGCCGGCGGATGTGGTCGAACTCGACCGTGTCGCCGAAGCCCGGGGTCTGGAACAGGTCGCGCGCGTACGCCCACAGAGCCGGGTACTCGATCAGCTTGCGGATGTTGCACTTGAAGTGGCCGTGGTAGACGGCGTCGAACCGGACCAGCGTCGGGAAGAGGCGGATGTCCGCCTCGGTGATCGTGTCCCCGAGCAGGAACCGCTGCCGGGTCAGCCGGGCCTCCAGCGCGTCGAGCCGCGCGAACAGCGCCGTGACGGCGCGGTCGTAGTTGTCCTGCGCCGGCGCGAAGCCGGCGCGGTAGACCCCGTTGTTCACGTCACGGTAGATGTCCTCGTTGAGGGCGTCGATCTCGTCGCGCAAGGCCTCGGGGTAGAGGTCGGGGGCGTCCTCGCGCCATAGCACGGACCACTCCGACCCGAGGTCGAGGGTGAGCCGGTCGAAGTCGTTGCTCACCAGGTGGCCGGTCGGGACGTCGACGAGCCCGGGGACGCTGACACCACCGTCGTAGTCCGGCTCGCGGGCGAGGTAGGCCTCGCGGAGGGCGTGGATGCCGAGGACGGGGTCGAGGTCGTTCGGGCTGCCGGTCTCGGCGGTGAAGACCCAGTGCGGATCGCCGTCGATGATCTCCTGGACAGGGTCGGTCACCGCCAGCGAGATGGCCTCGTCGAGTCCCATGAGGCGGCGCACGATGACGACCCGGTGCGCCCACGGGCACGCGCGGTTGATGACGAGCCGGTAGCGGCCCGCCTCGATGGGCCAGCCGTGCCGGGCGTCCGCCGTGACCCGGTCGGTGAACCGCATCGGCGTCCGCTCCACCTCACGGGTCGGGATCTGGTTCGCTCTCATGTACGCATCTCCCTCTGCTCGATGTCGGTGACGACGACGCCGGCCGCGGTGTGCGGCAGATCCTTTCATGACCGTCATGAGAAGGTCGCATGACGCCTGCCGCTTCGGTAGCGGAGTGCCGCACGGGAAGGGGCCTTTTCCGTGCGAGAAGGATGCCGGAGGCCGATTCGTCGGCCGAAGGGCTTGGGCCTGAGGCGGAGAAAGAAATCGTCCGGTAGGTGGATACGCCCGACAACATACGGACGCTACCGTTACCTCGCTCTTGACGATCGAATGATGAGACCCTGGGACGAACCATAATGATCGAGGCGAAGAATCTCACCAAACGCTACGGCGACAGGGTCGCCGTACGCGATTTGTCCTTCACGGTCGAGCCCGGCAGGGTGACCGGCTTTCTCGGCCCGAACGGCGCGGGCAAGTCGACCACCATGCGGCTCATCCTCGGCTTGGACCGCCCGCATCAGGGCGACGCGACCATCGGTGGCAAGCACTACCGGGACCTGGGCCAGCCGCTACGGGTCGTCGGCGCGCTGCTCGAGGCCCGCGCCGTGCACACCGGCCGCAGCGCCTACAACCACCTGCTCTGCCTGGCGCAGACCCAGGGCATCCCGAAGAAGCGCGTCGACGAGGTCATCGAGCTGGTCGGCCTGAGCGAGGTCGCGCGCAAGCGCACCGGGGGCTTCTCCCTCGGCATGGGTCAGCGGCTGGGCATCGCGGTGGCCCTGCTCGGGGATCCCTCCGTGCTGATCCTCGACGAGCCCGTCAACGGGCTCGACCCCGAGGGCATCCTGTGGATCAGGAACCTGATGAAGCAGCTGGCGAGCGAGGGACGGACCGTCTTCGTCTCCAGCCATCTGATGAACGAGATGGCGGTGACCGCCGAGCACCTCATCGTCATCGGCCGGGGTCAGTTGATCGCGGACTGCTCGACGGAGGAGTTCATAGAGCGCAGCACCAAGCAGATCGTCGTGGTCCGCAGCCCGGACGCCGAGGGCCTGGTCGGCGCCATCACCGCCGAGGGCGGGACCGCCACGGCGAACGGCGACGGCATGCTGACCGTCACCGACCTCGATGCGGCGCGCGTCGGGCAGCTCGCCGCCGCCGGGGGCTTCGTCCTGCATGAGCTGACCCCCCGCCGGGGTTCGCTGGAAGAGGCGTTCATGGAACTGACCAAGGAGAGCGTCGAGTACGGCACGACCGTGGCCGCCGACGGTCAGGGAGGTGCCCGATGACCGCCGCGACGAGTACCGCTCTCGCGCCCGCGGACGGCCGCAACCGCTTCGACCGGCTTCTGCTCGCCGAGTGGACCAAGATCCGTTCAGTCCGGTCGACCATCTGGTCGCTGATCCTGCTCGTTGTGCTCAGCGTGGGCTTCACCGCGCTGTTCACCGCGCTCACCGCCACGGGCTGGGACGACTTTACCGAGCGGGACCAGGCGTTGATCGCCGGAGATCCCACCAGCATGATCCTCGGCAGCGGGTTCATGCTCGGCCAGCTGACCGTCTGCGTTCTCGGCGTGATGGTCATCGGTTCCGAGTACTCCACCGGAATGATCCGGGCCAGCGTGCTCGCCGCGCCGCGGCGGCTGCCGATGCTCGCCGCCAAGTCGGTGGTGTTCGGGGTGCTCGTCCTCGTGCTCGGGGTGCTCGTCTCGTTCGCCTCGTTCTACCTCGGCGCCGCGATCATCAACGAGAAGGCCCCGGTCTCGATCGGCGACCCGGGCGTGCTCCGCGCCGTCGTGGGCGGCGGGCTGTACATCGCGGTGCTCGGGCTGTTCGCCCTCGCCATCGGCTCGATCGTGCGGCACACGGCCGCGGGCATCACCGGGGTGATCGGGTTCGTGCTCGTGCTGGCCCCGCTGGCGCAGCTGATCCCGGGCCGGGCCGGCGATTACATCCACGCCTACCTGCCGTCGGAGGCCGGTCACCTGATCGCCCAGGCCAAACAGGCCCCGAACGACCTGCTCACCCCGTGGCAGGGGTACGGGGTCTTCTGCCTCTGGACGGCCGCTCTTCTGCTCGTCGCCGCGTTCCTGCTCAAACGCCGCGACGCCTGACCCACCGCAGCCGCCGACGGGCGCCGACGACAGTGATGTCGTCGGCGCCCGCGGCCTTTCCACCGCGGTGTCCTCCGCGTTTCCCTGAGTGTTCTCAATGACCTCCGAGCAGGTGCCGGTCGAGGAAGTCGTTGGTGAACGTGCCGCCCGGATCGAAGTGGCGCACCAGGGCGTGGAAGTCGGGCAGCCGCGGATACCTGGACCGGAGAGCCTCGGGCGGGGTGGTGAAGAGCTTCCCCCAGTGCGGCCGGGCGTCGAAGGGTGCCAGCCGCTCGTCGAGAAGTGAGATGACCGGCAGCACCGCCCCGGTGTCCGGGATCCAGGTGAAGTGCAGCGCGACGGTGTCCCGCCCGTAGGAGGGGCTCATCCAGAGTTCGTCCGCGGCGATGGTGCGGATCTCGGAGATCTGCAGCACCGGTGCCACCCGGTCGCGGATCCCGTTCACCGCGTGCAGGGCGTCGACGGCGTACCGCCGGGGCACGAGGTACTCCGACTGGAGTTCCGCCCCGCTGCTCGGAGTGAAATCGGGCCGGAAGTGCGGCAGCCGTTCGAACCACGGGCCGGGCATGCCCAATTGTTCGGTGCAGTGCACGGCGGACATGCCGGGCACCGGATGCCTTGGGCCGCCGGCCGGCCGCGCCCCGAACCAGTCCTCCTCGTCCGCCGACCGCTCGCCGGGCCGGTCGACGCGGTACTTCACCCACACCTGGTCGATCCGCGCGTCCCGCCAGCCGGTGAACAGGCTGACGCTGTACGCGCGGGAGACCACGTCGGAGAAATGCTGGTCCAGGACCTCGAACGGCAGCCCTTCGTAGACGTGCTGGCGCACGTCGAAGGACGGCGTGATGTCCAGCGTCACGCTGACGACGATCCCGAGGGCGCCGAGCCCGACGACGGCCCCGTGGAACCGGTCGCCGTCCCGGCTCCGGGTGAGCGAGACGAGGTCGCCGTCGGCGGTGACCATGTCCAAGGCCGACACCGCCGTGGCGAGGTTGCCGTTCGTGTCGCCCGAGCCGTGCGTCGCCGTGGCGATCGAGCCGGCCACGGAGATGTGCGGCAGGGACGCGAGGTTGGGCAGGGCATGCCCCTTCTCGTGCAGACGCCGGCCGAGCTCCGCGTAGCGCACGCTCGCGCCGACCGTGACGGTGCCGGCGGCGGCGTCGATCTCCAAGGTGGGGGGCAGCCCGGCGAGCGAGACCAGCGCGCCGGGGGTGTCGGCGATGTCGTTGAAGGAGTGTCCGCTGCCCAGGGCGCGGACCTTCCCGTTCCGCGCGACCAGGCTCTGGACCTCCCGCAGTGACGCCGGGCGGTGAACGCCGTCCGCCCGGAACGCGACGTTGCCCGCCCAGTTCGTCGATCTTCTGGTCACCGGCATCCGCGCCTCTCCTCCACAGTGCCGCGTCGGGACGACCCCGACGCGGCCGGTTCACAGTCGGCGGGACCGCTGTTCGACGCCCGGCACGCCGTACGGGTAGTCGGCCACCTCGGGGGCGCTGACCTCGTCGAGCAGCGCGGTCTGCTCCGCCGACAGACGCAGCCCGGCGACGGCCAGGTTGTCGTCGAGCTGCTCGACGGTGCGGGCGCCCAGGATCACCGAGGTCACCGCCGGGCGATCGGCCACCCACGCCAGCGCCACCCGCGACATCGACACCGACTGCTCTTCGGCCACGCGCCGGACGGCGTCGATGATCCGCCAGGTCCGCTCCTGCGCGTTGCGCGGGCCGTACGCCTCCATGCCGCGCTCGGGGTCCTCGCCCAGCCGGCTCGCTCCGGTCGGTTCCTCGTCGCGCCGGTACTTCCCGGTCAGCCAGCCGCCGGCCAGCGGCGACCACGGCAGTATCCCGATGTTCTCGTTCCGGCAGACGTCGACGAGTTCGAATTCGATGTCGCGGGCGAGCAGGTTGTACTGCGGCTGCAGCGTCACGATCGGAGCGAGACCATGCACCTCGGTGAGAATGGCGGCCTTCTGCAACTGCCAGCCGACGAAGTTGCTCACCCCGATATAGCGGATCTTGCCCGCGCGCACCGCGTCGTCGAAGAACCGCAGGGTCTCCTCGATCGGGGTGATCGGATCCCACGCGTGCGCCTGGTACAAGTCGATGGTGTCCACGCCCAGCCGGCGCAGGCTGGCGTCCAGCGCACGGGACAGGTGGGTACGGGTCAGGCCGCGGTCGTTGGGCCCGTCGCCCATCGCGAACCGGCCCTTGGTGGCGATCACCAGCTGGTCCCGTACGGCCGGCCGCGCCGCCAGCCACCGGCCGACGATCTCCTCGGAGACCCCGTACGAGTAGACGTCCGCGGTGTCGACGAAGTTGCCGCCGCACTCGACGAACCGGTCGAGCTGGGCGTGCGACGTCTTCTCGTCGGTCTCGTCCCCGAACGTCATGGTGCCGAGGCACAGCGTCGAGACCGCGGTGCCGGTGCCGCCGAGAGGGCGGAATTCCATGTGCGCGCCTTCCACCAGAGGATCTGCGACCGCACGGTGCCGAGGTGGCCCGGGTCGTCCTGTTCGATCATTATGGCGGTCTTCGGGAACGGGCCGGGTCGCGGGGCCGCTCCCGCTCAACGACCGTCGGCCGGTACGGCCTCCAACCACGCGACACCAGGGGCATCGATCCCTGAACTCCTATCATTGCCCCGTGCCCACCGATGTGCCCGCGCCAGAGCCCGTGCCCGCCGACGAACTCGAGCCGCCGTTCGCCGCTCCCCGGATCGGCCGGTCCCGTCCGGTGGTGCCGCCGCCCCAGGAGGCGCACGGCTACTGGGCCGGGGCGCCCAGCGCCTGTGTCGTGAACGGGGTGACGTATCTGGCCTACCGGCTGCGCCGGCCGGTCGGGGCCGGCCGCGGGTACGCCATCGTCGTGGCCGCGGCCGCCGACGGAGAGCGCTTCGAGACGCTGACGGTCATCGGCAAGGAGCAGGTTGCGGCCGAGTCGCTGGAGCGGCCGGCGCTGGCGGTGACCGACGACGGGACCTGGCGGCTCTATCTCAGCTGCGCCACGCCCGGTACCAAGCACTGGCGGGTCGAGCTGCTCGAGGCGGCGGACCCCGCGGCCTTTGACCCGGCCCGCTCCAGCGTCGTGCTGCCCGGCAGCTTGAACGTCGGCGTCAAGGACCCGGTGATCCTGCGGCACGGCGGCAAGTGGCATCTATGGGCGTCCTGCCACCCGCTGGCCGATCCCGACCAGGCCGACCGGATGGTGACCGACTACGCCACCAGCGCCGACGGGCTGGACTGGTCCTGGCACGGCACCGTGCTGAGCGGCCGGCCAGGGCAGTGGGACGCGCGGGGCACGCGCGTCGCGGCGGTCGTGCCGCACGAGGGCCGCACCTTCGCCTACTACGACGGCCGCGCCAGTACCGCGGAGAACTACGAGGAGCGCACCGGCCTGGCCGTGGGAACGGGGTTCGGCGTGCTCGTGGCGCAGGGCGGCGGGCCCGTCGCCGCGTCACCGTACGGTCAGCGAGGACTGCGCTACCTGTGCGCGCTGCCGCTGCCCGACGGCGGGTGGCGCCTCTACTACGAGGCGACCCGGGCCGACGGGGCCCATGAGCTGCGTACCGAGCTGCACCCGGGCGCAGGCCAAGCCGGGTAGCCCCCTGCACCCGGGCGCCGGCCGGGGAGGGTGGCTCCCCGCCCCGGGCGCCCGTGGCCGCCGCTCGGGCGCGCTTCGCCCGGCCTCGCGAGCACCGAGGTCGTACGCCCGGATCAACCGATCGGTGGATGCGTTCAGAGCGCGATGGGCGATGCCGCGAGCGGTGGTGCTCCGGGATCGTCGGAGCATGCCAATCATCGAAGTCAACGGCCTGCGCAAGGTCTACGGGGGCCGGGCCGTGGTCGACGGCATCACGTTCGCCGTCGAGGAGGGCGAGATCTTCGGCGTCCTCGGCCCGAACGGCGCGGGGAAGACGACGACCGTCGAGTGCGTCGAGGGGCTGCGCGTCCCCGACGCCGGTGAGGTCCGGGTGGCCGGCCTCGACCCGATCCGCGATCACGACCGGGTCACCCGCTTCCTCGGCGTCCAGCTCCAGCAGAGCGAGCTGCAGGCCAAGCTGACCGTGCGCGAGGCACTCGAGGTCTACAGCGCCTTCTACTCCCGGCCGGCGGACTGGCGGTCCCTGGCCGAGCGGCTCGGTCTCACCGACCGGCTGGACGCCCGGTTCGGCAAGCTGTCCGGTGGGCAGCGGCAGCGGCTGTCCATCGCCCTCGCCCTCATCGGGAACCCCAAGGTGGTCGTGCTGGACGAACTCACCACGGGGCTCGACCCGCGCGCCCGGCGCGAGAGCTGGAAGCTCATCGAGGAGGTACGGGACTCCGGGGTGACAGTGCTCCTCGTCACCCACTTCATGGAAGAGGCGCAGCGGCTGTGCGACCGCGTGGCCGTCATCAACGCGGGCCGGATCGTCGCCCTCGACAGCCCCGCCGGTCTCATCGACCGGTCGGCGAGCGCGGCCGTCGTCTCCTTCATCCCCTCTGAACCGCTCGGCGACGATGAGCTCGCCGCCCTGCCCGCGGTCAAGTCCGTCGAGCGAGGGGACGACGACACTCTGGTCATCAGCGGGACCGACGAGACCGTCAGCGCACTGATGTCCATGCTCGCCCAGCGCCGGATCACCGCCCGGCGGCTCCGCGTCACCGAGGGCACGCTCGACGACGCCTTCCTCGACCTCACCGAGCAGGAGAACTGACATGTCCGCGTCCACCGCCGTCCTGAAGTCCGAGGCCCGCCTGTTCGGCCGCGAGCTCGGCGCCGTCTTCTGGATCGGGGCCTTCCCGACCGCCCTGATGGTGATCCTCGGCCTGATTCCGGCCTTCCGCGAGACATCCCCGGATCTGGACGGCCGCAGGGTCATCGATCTCTACGTCCCCGTGTCGGTGCTCCTCGCCTTGATCATGGCCGGGGTGCAGGCCATGCCGGCCGTGCTCACCGGCTACCGGGAGCGCGGGATCCTGCGGCGCATGTCGACCACACCGGCACGGCCCGCGACACTGCTCATCGCGCAGATCGTCCTGCAGGGCGCCGCGGCCCTGTCCTCGGCGCTGCTCGTCCTGGTCGTGGGCCGGCTCGCGTTCGGGGTCGACCTGCCCGGGCAGCCGGCCGGCTACGCGGTCGCGCTGATTCTCGCGACACTCGGGGCGATCGCCCTGGGTGCGGTCATCTCCGCGGTCTCGCCCACCGTGAAGGCCTCCACCACGATCTCCACGATCGTCTTCTTTCCGATGATGTTCGCCGCGGGCGTGTACGTGCCGGTCCAGGTCATGCCGGACGGCCTGCAGCGCGTCATCGAGTTCACCCCCTTCGGCGCCGCGTCGCAGGCGCTCGATCAGGCGATGGCGGGCGACTGGCCGGACGTTTCGCACCTCGGAGTCCTGGCGCTGTGGACGGTGCTGCTGGTCGGCGCCGCCGCGCGCTGGTTCAAATGGGAGTGACCAGGGAGAATGCTCGTGGCCGTGGACAAGATGACCGTCGAGGAATGGTGGGACCGGTTCTTCCGCTGGGGTCCCTACGCCCTGCTGCTTCTCGGCGCGCTGCTCACGGCCGCCACCGCCCATCTGCTCATGACCCGGGCCGAGATGTACGCCGTCGTGCCGGTCGGCCTGACCGCGCTCGCGCTCCAGCTGTGGTGGAGCCGGCCCGAGCGGCGGCGGCCCGAGGTCAGGCAGCGGCCCGGGGGTGCCACGCCGTCCGAGTACACCGTGGCCGGCCGGGTCTACTACACCGTGCGCCTCGCGCTGGCCTTCGCGCTCACCTGGCTCAACCCGTTCTTCGCCGTCTACGCGGTGCTCGGTTACTTCGACGCCGACCGGCTGATGCCGCGCCCTGCGGCGTACGCGGGAGTGGTCGGAACGGCCGTGACCATGGCGGGTTCGCAGTCCGGGGGGTTGCCGCCGGAGAACGCGGTGCAGTGGGTGGGCTTCGGCGCGCTGTTCGCGCTCAACACCTCGCTGTCCCTCTTCTTCGGGCACCTCGGGTTCCAGGAGGAGCAGAACACCAGGGCGGACGAGGCCACCATCGTGGAGCTGGAGCGGACCAACGCACGGCTGGAACAGGCGCTCCAGGAGAACGCGGCGCTCCACGCCCAGTTGCTCGTCCAGGCCAGGGAGGCCGGTGTCGACGACGAGCGCCGCCGCCTCGCCGCGGAGATCCACGACACCATCGCCCAGGGGCTCGCGGGCATCATCACCCAGCTTCAGGCGGCGGCCGACCAGGAGGACCCGTCGGCCGCCCGCGACCACATCGAGCGGGCCGCGGCCCTCGCCCGGCAGAGTCTTGGTGAGGCCCGCCGCTCAGTGCAGGACCTCGGGCCCGGGGCACTGGAGCACGATGCCCTGCCCGAGGCCCTCAAGAAGATGGCCGAGGCATGGTCGGCGTCGTCGGGCGTCGCCGCCGATTGCACGGTCACCGGCATCGTCGAGCCGTTGCACGACGAGGTCGAGGCCACGCTGCTGCGCGTCGCCCAGGAGTCCCTCGCCAACGCGAGCCGGCACGCCCGCGCCACACGGGTCGGCGTCACCCTCTCGTACATGGACGACGAGGTGAGCCTGGACGTCCGCGACGACGGTCGCGGCTTCGATCCCCTTGCGCCGCCCTACCGGGAGGCCAGCCGGGGCTTCGGCCTCGGTGGCATGCGGATGCGCGTGGAGCGCATCGCCGGGGCCTTCGACATCGAGACCGAACCCGGACGGGGCACCGCCGTCTCCGTTCGCGTACCGTTGGTGCGCTATGGCTGAGCGCACCGTCACCCTGCTCATCGTCGACGACCATCCGGTCGTACGGGACGGGCTGCGCGGCATGTTCGCGTCGTCGTCCGGCTTCGAGGTGCTCGGCGAAGCCGCCAACGGGGCCGAGGGTGTCGCGCTCGCCGCCCGCCTCGATCCGGACGTGGTCCTGATGGACCTGCGGATGCCGGGCGGGGGCGGGGTCGACGCGATCTCGGAACTGATCCGCCGTGGGCTGCGTTGCAAGGTTCTCGTGCTCACCACGTACGACACCGACTCCGACACCCTGCCGGCGATCGAGGCCGGCGCGACGGGCTACCTGCTCAAGGACGCGCCGCGCGACGAGCTCTTCACGGCGGTACGCGCGGCGGCCGAGGGCAGGACGGTGCTGTCTCCGGCCGTCGCCTCCCGGCTGGTCTCGCGGGTGAGGGCACCGGGCAACGAGCCGCTGAGCGGCCGCGAGCGCGAGGTGCTGCGGCTCGTCGCCAAGGGCACGTCGAACCGCGAGATCGCCTCGGTCCTGTTCATCAGCGAGGCGACGGTCAAGACCCACCTCACCCACATCTACGGCAAGCTGGGCGTCAAGGACCGGGCCGCGGCCGTCGCCGTCGCCTACGACCGCGGCATCCTCGGCTGACCCCGCCCGCCGCCTCCACGGGGATCCGGCCGCCTTGCCCGCCACATCGTTTGACAAGGCGCTGACCAGCGGGTCCACTAGAAGTGCCGCACCTCGTTAGGTGAGGCGTATGCGCGGACAAAGGCCACTGACCCGCAACGTCGAGAGACGCCCTGGGTCAGGACAGGTCTCCCCGGCTCAAGGGGTGACCCCAGGTGGCTTCCCGCTTGCGGGATCACGCCGTGCATTGCCAAAGCTCTTACGTGAGGGGTGCGTCCTGCCGTCGTCACCACGTCGTCGACCGTGCGCGGTCCCGGTCCGGCGTGGCATGAGCGCGAGGAGGTGAACGGGATGAGTCCCGGCAGCGATCATCATCATCGCTGGTTCGATTCCGCTTCACCTGGCATGCGTGGCGTACGCCGCCTGCGCTGACCCGCGCCGTCGAGCCGGCCGACCCCGGCCGGACATACCGGCGGTCACGCGTGACGGGTTGCGCAGCGCCGCGGCACGCCGCGGACGGGAGGTCCGTCATGACGATCACCATCACGATTCCGAAGCTGACCCTGCCGGATGGTCTCGCGGGAACGGTGCGGTTGCTGCTCCCGATCGTGGAGCCGGTCGCGCTCGCCTTCGCCGGCGCGTGTGGTGTGGGAATCCCGCTTCAGCTGGGGCTGGGCTTCGGGTTCAAGCTCGCCCGCCGGGCGCTGCGGGGCTGACCGGCCCCACCACGTGACCCGCGTTCCCGACGGCCCGTCGACGGTCGCGCCCGTCCGGGGCGGTACCCCGTCCCTCTGCTGCCTCCGACCCCCGACCGGCGCGAGCCGTACACCGGGGAGAACAACGTCGAGTTGTGGACCAGGCGCGCCAACGTGCTCGTGCGTGTGAGCTTCATGGCAGAGCGTCCCGCCGCGCAGGTACGGGCCGAGGCGGAGACGCTGGTACGCCAGGCGCTCAGCCGCATCCGGCTCGAGTGAGGCAGGGAATCCGCTGAGACGACGGCGGGGGCGGGGGAACGGTTCGCCGAGCCACGGAGTCGTACTCAGTGAGGTCGCCGGTCGGTGAACAGTTGGCTAACGCCAGGATGCGCCGCTGCCGGGCCTACCACCGATGAAGCCACGCCGACCAGCGGAAATCGGCCTGGCGAGGTGCACGGCGCCGTCGGCCCCGAGCGCCACCGGCCTTGGCCGATGTCAGTGGTAGACGAGATCGTGTTCACCGGGACAGACGGGAACCGGTAACGGAGGGCGTCGATGGCCAGAAGGGCGTCCGGAACTGTTGCCGGCGCTGAGCGGGCGTCGCGGGCGACCCGGCTCGCGGCGCCGTGGACGGTCGGCGGTCTAACCGCTGCGGTCACCGGCCTGACCATGTCGCTCGACCTGGTGGAGCTTCCGGTCGCGGCACGGTTCGCCGTGACGGGCGGGGTGACGCTGCTCGCCGGCCTGGTCGCCTGGAGCACCCAGCGGGCGGGCGGGTCGGCCGAGATCGAGGCGGCCGCCGAGGACGCCGGTCACCGGCCGCCCGCTCAGCTGCCCCCGGTCATCGCGCACTTCACCGGCCGCGCGGACTCGCTCGCGGAGCTGCGGCGGCTGTTCGAGGATGCCCACCCGAGAAGGCGCTCACGCGACGACGCGCCGACCGGCGCGCGCGTCGTGTCGATCCACGGCCCGGCCGGGGTGGGCAAGTCGGCGCTCGCCACGCGGTTCGCCCATGAGGTGGCCTCACGGTATCCGGACGGCCAGCTCTACTTCGACCTGCGCGGCGGGGGAGCGTCACGGGTGCGGCCCGAGGAGGTGCTCACCGGCTTCCTGCTCGCACTGGGCGCCCGGCTGACGACCGCTCCCGGTGGCCTCGAGGAACTGCGCAAGCTCTGGTGGACGTGGGTGCGGGGGCGGCGCATCCTCGTCCATCTCGACAACGCGCATGACGCCGAGCAGGTACAGGCGCTGATCCCGCCGGAGCCCGGCTGCGCCGTCCTGGTGACCTCCCGGCAGCCCCTCTACCTGCGCAACACCAACGACCGCCGGCTCCGCGAGTTCACCGAGGCACAGGGCATCGAGCTGCTCACGAGGCTGGCCGGTGACGACCGCGTGTCCGACGACCTCGCCTCGGCCGTCGCGATCGTCGAGCTGTGCGGCCGGCTGCCGCTGGCGATCAGCATCTGCGGTGGACGGCTGGCCGCCCGGGAGAACTGGTCGCTACAGGAGATGGCCGACCGGCTGGCCGACGAGAGGCGCCGGCGGCTGGACGAGCTCGAGGTCGCGCAGCGCATCGACCAGAGCGTCCGGGCCTCTCTGCAGCTCAGCTACGACGACTGCACCGAGACCCAGCGCCGGCTGCTGCGCTCGTTCGGGTTGCTCGCGGCACCCGACGTCCAGGGCTGGGCGGCGGGCGAGCTGCTCGGCGTGTCGGAGCTGGAGGGCGGCGACCTGCTCGAGGCGCTGGTCGACGCGCAGCTGGTCGAACATTCCGGCGTGGACCGTACGGGGGCGACGCGCTATCGGCTGCACGACCTCGTACGGCTCTATGCGCGTGAGCGGGCCGACAAGGAGGACACCGTCGAACACCGGCAGGCGGCCATCGAGCGGGTCCTGGGTGGTTACCGGGAGCGCGCGGAACAGATGGCGGCGGCGCGGTGGCCGCAGGACTGGCATCGCCAGGGCGGCGGGGGCGGCGGATCCCGTGGTGGCACGGTCGCGATGGACTGGCTCACCAGCGAGCGGATGGCGCTGCTCGCCCTGGTGGACCAGGCCACCGGCCTGCGGCTGTGGGCTCTCGTGTGGCGGCTCGGCCGTGCGTCGTGCTCGCTGTTCCATTCCATGCGGGTGTTCTGGACCGAGTGGCGGCACGTCGCCGAGGTCACGTGCGATGCCGCCGGGCGGCTAGGGGATCGCCGCGCGGTCGGCATCGCGCGGCTCGAACGGGCGGCCGTGCTCGGCGGGCTGGGCCAGATCGGCCGGGCGCGGGCCGACGCCAAGGAGGCTCTGGAGATCTTCGAGGAGTCACGTGAACGGTGGTGGGCCGCCCGCGCCCTCCGTACGGTGGGCATGACCCTTCGCGACGAGGGCAATCTCGACGAGGGCCAGCGCTACCTCCTCGACGCGATCGCCGCCTTCCGCGAGGAGGGCGACCAGTGGTGGCACGCGCGCACCCAGCGGAACCTCGGCGAGCTGCGATTGGCGCAACGCCGGTACGACGAGGCCCGTGAACTGCTGGAGCAGGCCCTCGACGTCTTCAAGAGCAACGGCAACGCCTACTCCGAGTCACAGACGCTGCGGGCGCTCGGTGAGGTGCTGGCCGCGGAGGGACGCCATCTGCGCAGGCGCGGCGACCAGCGGGCGGCGGACGCCAAGCACGCCCAGGCGGCGGCGGTCCTCGAACGCGCCGCCGAGAGCTTCCGGGTGCGCTCCGAGCACTGGGAGGAGGCGCGCTGCCTGCGCGCGGCGGGCGAGGTCGGCGACCCCCGGAACGGGTTGCGCGAACTCGCCTTCGTTCGGCGCGCCGAGAACACGCTGGAAGGCCTCGGTGACTCGTGGGGGGTCGCCCGCACGCAACTGTCGGAGGGCCGGGCCCTCGGCCGCCTCGGCCGCGACGCCGACGCGGTCGGCGTCCTGTGGCAGACGGTCGAGAGCTTCCGCCGGCTCGATGATCGCTGGTGGGAGGCGCGCGGCCTGCGCACCCTGGCCGAGGTCCTCCTCGACGCGGGCCGCGCCGAGGAGGCCAGGGAGCCCGCCGCCCAGGCACTGGACATCTACCGCAGTCTCGGCAACGAGGCGGGGGTGAGCCGCGCACGCGACGTGCTCGCGCGGAGCCTGGGTGAGCGGCGGGCCGGCAGGTGAGCCTTCGCCCGGCCTGAGGTGGTTCGCCGGATGTTCAC
Source organism: Actinomadura alba (assembly GCF_014323705.1). Classification (GTDB taxonomy): domain Bacteria; phylum Actinomycetota; class Actinomycetes; order Streptosporangiales; family Streptosporangiaceae; genus Actinomadura_C; species Actinomadura_C alba. The sequence goes on along the minus strand of NZ_JABVEC010000051.1, from coordinate 26,226 downwards.
CGGCGCCCAGGTGAGGGAAGTACTCAACGCGGGCAAGGCGTGTTGGCGGGTCAGGTTCTTGAGGCCATCCCGCTGCGGAGCCGAAATCAGGCTGCCGTGATCGGTTACCGGGAGCTGCTGCTGGAGTCGGGGACTGAGCGCAAGGCCATCACGTAGAGGTCGAACGCGGGATTTGTTTCGCCCGCCGTGCCGGGGACGCGGCCGACCCTGCTCCAACCCCAACGCTCGTACATCTGCTGGACGCCACGCTCGTCCGGATTCGTTGCGAGCGTGGCACGCTCCTCGGACCGTGACCCAAGCAGCTCGTCCATGAGGCGTCGGCCAAGCCCTTGGCCTCGGTGCGAGGGGAGCACCGCCAAGTCGATCACGGCGAAGGTACGGCGCCCGGTCTCGGCGGTAAAGTCATCCGAGCGAGACGGCTTGAGACCCTTCCACCATGCAGAGTGCAGGGAGAGCGGCAAGCCGTAGACGAAGCCCACCAACGTTCCTTGCGTGCTGGCTGTGACCGTTTCGAATCCGGCAGACGCGGCCTGTCCCATGGTCCTGTGCTCGTGGTCGCCGAGGTCGTTGCCAGGGAACGCTGCCGCGTAAACGACCTGGATCTCTTCGAAGTGTGCCCGGGTCTGTGCGCCGTCAAGGCGCTGCAGTTCGACGTCGCCCATGGGTCCATGCTGTCTCTTGCGGCGAGAAGAGGCCAGCTGTGAAGTGGGCGTGCCGGATCGATCATCGGTCCCAGCGCGCCCGCCGGGCGGGCCGGCGGTCCCCGCCGCAAGGTGGCCGCCGGGCAGCCCCTTTAGACACACGTACGGGTGATGGCCGGCGCCCAGGGCGGGTTCGTCGGCGGTCCTCGCCCAGGCATGCCCGCGGGCCGATCAGTGATCAACGCGTCGATAAGGTTGCCGGTCATGCAACGTATGACCGGAATGTTGATCGGTGCGACCTTCGGTGCCGTCTTTGTGATCGTCAACGCGCACAGACCGCTGAACGGTGCGGTCGGAGCGGTCCTCCGCGCGCTCGCGATCCTTGCGCTCGTCAGCGTCGTCGGGATGTGGGTCCTCTCGATCAGACGGGCGAGGGCCACCGGTGCCGAGCCGGAGGCCGTTCCCGGGGTGACGAACATGTTCAGCCGGGCTTACTGGCTGATCGTCGCGGCCGAGGTCGTACTGCTCTTCGGTGGGATCGCGTTGCTGGGCGCCTGGGACCGGCCCGAGGAGACCAACGTCGCGTGGGTCGCGGTCGTCGTGGGCGTCCATTTCATCGCACTCGCACCGGTCTGGAAGCACCGCGGAATTCTTCTGCCCGGTGTGATCCTCAGTTTGTTCGGTGTCGCTGGGCTCGTCCTCGCCGCGACGTCCGCCGTCGAGTGGGTGCCCCTCGTCAGTGGCGTGCTTTCCGGAGTGACGCTCATGGCGGGCTGCGTCCACTTCGCCTGGCGGGGGCTGGCGTCCCAGGCCGCGCCGGCCTGAGCGGTGCTCGCCTGAGGGGCCCGGAGAGCGGGCCCCTCAGGTGAGGATCAGCGGGTCGACGGAATGGACGGCTCCGCCGGTACCGCCGGTTCCACCGCGGCGTCGCGATGGGCGAGCCGGCCCGGCCACCAGAACAGCCGGCCCAGGTCCAGCGCGAGAGCGGGCACCATGACCGACCGGACGAGGAAGGTGTCGAGGAGGACGCCGAGAGAGACGAGCAGCCCCATCTCGATGAAGAGCACCAGGGGGAGCGCGCCCAACGAGCCGAAGGTGGCGGCGAGCACGAGACCCGCGCTCGAGATCACTCCGCCGGTCACGGCGAGCCCGCGGAGCACTCCGTCGCGATGGCCGTGGCGGGCCGTCTCCTCCCGGATCCTGGAGACCAGGAAGATGTTGTAGTCGACGCCCAGGGCGACCAGGAACAGGAAGCCCATGAGCGCGACCTGCACGTCGACCGCGGGAAAACCGAGCAGATGGTTGAAGATCAACCAGCTGCCGCCCAGGGCCGTGAAGTACGACAGCACGACCGAGGCGACAAGCAGCAGGGGAGCGACGAGCGACCTGAGCAGCACGATCAGCACCCCGAGGACCACGGCCAGCACGAGCGGGATGACCACCCGCCGGTCATGGCCCTGGGCGCGCGCGATGTCGAGATCCTGGGCGGTGCTGCCGCCGACGCGGGCGTTCGCCTCCGGCACCCCCCGGAGGGCCGTCCGGACGCGATCGACCGAGGCCGCGGCCGCTTGCAAGGGAGATTTGCAAAATGGCCTTGCAGCTCTGTACGACGGGTGAGCCGGACAGAACGGGCCGACGCGAAGCAGGTCGCCGGGGCTGAGCGCCACCGCCGTGCGCCGACCCGGCGGGCCCGGTGGATCGCCGGTCAGCGCACCGCCTGCCGGTACTGCAGGGCGAGGCCGTCGAGCAGGGCCTGGAGGCCGGCCTCGAAGGCGCTCTCGTCGATCTCCCGCTGCCGGTCGGCCAGCAGGTGCGCCTGGTCGAGATGGGGGTACTCGCCGGCGTAGACCTCCGCGTCGTCGGGGAAGCCCCCCGCGAACGAGCCGAGGGCGGAGCCGGTGATGAAGTACCGCATGATGGCCCCGACCCGGGTGGCCTGCGCGCGTGGCCAGCCCGCGTCGACGAGGCCGCCGAACACGGCGTCGGCGAGCCGCAGGGCGTTGGGGCGGCGGCCCGGTCCTTGAGCGAGGGCCGGTACGAGATTGGGGTGGGCGGCGAGCGCGGCGCGGTAGGACCGCGCCCAGTCGCGCAGCGCCGTGCGCCAGTCGCACTCGCCCGCGCCGAGTGCGCGGAACATATCGGTGTCGACCTCACCGAGGACCGTGTCGACGACGGCGTCGAGCAGATCGTCCTTGGTCGTGAAGTGGTTGTAGAGGGACGGCCCGCTGACGCCGAGTTCGGTGGCGAGCCGCCGGGTCGACACCATGTCGAGGCCCTCGGCGTCGACGAGGGCCAGGGCCGCCGCCACGATCCGCTCGCGACTGAGCAGCCGCCGGCGTGGTCGCGCCACGGTGGGTACCTCCCGGGTCGAGGCGGACGGCCGGGCGGCCGTCCGGGGCCGTCCAGTGCCGCGGTGATCAGGACCGGCAGAAAACTTGCACTGCTAGTTTAGCGGAGCTAGCATCAAAACTAACAGCGCTAGTTTAGGGCCGCCCAGCGAGCCGGGGCGCCGCCGCTCACCCCCTTAGCGAGGTAGGCAGATGAACCTGGAGCTGTCCGAGGAGCAGTCCGCCATCCGGCGGCCGGCGGCCGAGTTCGCCGAGCGCGAGATGCTCATCAGCGACATCGCGGTGGACGTCGACGCTCCCGCGAGGAGAACCCCATGAGCCGGTTCACCGGCAAGATCGCAGTCGTCACCGGAGCGGCCCAGGGGATCGGCGCCGCCACCGCCCGCCGCCTCGCCGAGGAGGGCGCCGCCGTCGCGGTGGTCGACCTCACCGCCGATCGCGCCAAGGAGACCGCGGCCGCCATCACGGGCGCGGACACGGGCGCCACCGCGCGGGCGTACGGCTGCGACGTGGCCGACCGGGACGCGGTGGGGGAGCTCTTCACAAGCGTCGCGGACGATCTCGGCTCGCCGCACATTCTGATCAACAACGCCGGCGTCCCCCGTGACGACCTGCTGTTCCGGATGTCGGCCGCCGACTGGGACACCGTGCTCGCCGTCAACCTCACCGGTGCGTTCAACTGCGCGCAGGCGGCGCAGAAGTACATGGTCGGGCAGCGTTACGGCAAGATCGTCTCGTTGAGCAGCCGGTCGGCGCTCGGCAACCGCGGGCAGGCCAACTACGCCGCCGCCAAGGCGGGCATTCAAGGACTCACCGCCACGCTGGCGATCGAACTGGGCCCGTACAACGTCAACGTCAACGCGGTCGCGCCCGGTTATGTCGCCACCGCCATGACCGAGGCCACCGCCGAGCGGGTCGGCCTCAGCGCCGAAGAGCACCAGAGCGCCGCCGCCGAGCGCATTCCGCTCCGGCGGGTCGGGCGCCCCGAGGACATCGCCTCCGTCGTCGCCTTCCTGGCCAGTGACGACGCGTCGTACGTGAGCGGCCAGACCCTCTACGTCAACGGCGGAGCCCGCTGACGTAGAGTCCCCGCCCTTCGCGTCTCACCGTCCACGTCCCACCGTCCGCACCCTGGAGCCGACATGGATTTCTCGCTCTCCGACGAGCAGCAGGCCGTTCGCGACACGGCGCGTGCCTTCATCACCAAGGAGATCATGCCGCTGGAGCAGGAGGTGCTCCGCCGGGAGCGCCTGCACCAGCCCGGTCTCGACCGCTCCGAGCTTCGTGAGCTGCAGCTCAAGGCCAAGGAGTTCGGCTTCTGGGGGCTGTCCACCCCGGAGGAGTACGGCGGGATGGATCTGCCCGCCGTCGTCCAGTCGCTCATCTGGACGGAGATCGGCCGCTCCTGGGTGCCGTTCCGGTTCGGCGGCGAGGCCGACAACATTTTGTACTACGCCGACGAGGAGCAGAGGAAGGAGTACCTCCTGCCCACCATCGCCGGCGACCGCGTCTCCTGCTTCGCCATCACCGAGCCCGATGCGGGCTCCGACGCCGCGAACATCAAGCTCGCCGCCAGGCGCGACGGTGACGACTGGGTCCTGAACGGGGAGAAGACGTTCATCACCAACGGCAACGACGCCGACTTCGCGATCGTCGTCGCCGTCACCGACCGGGAGAAGGGCGTGCGAGGCGGTGGCACCACCGCCTTCCTGGTCGACCGCGACATGGGCTGGACGTCGGAGTTCATCCAGACCATGGGGGAGGGCGGCCCCGCCGCGCTCGTCTTCGACGACGTCCGGGTACCGGCCCGCAACATCCTCGGCGAGATCGGGCAGGGCTTCGAGCTGGGCATGAAGTGGATCGTCAAGGGCCGCTTCACCATCCCGTCCCACGCGATCGGCATCGCCGAGCGGGCACTGGAGATGGCGATCGAGTACGCCCGAACCCGCCAGACGTTCGGCAAGCCGATCGGCGCCAACCAGGCGATTCAGTGGATGATCGCGGACTCGGAGGTGGAGTTGGAGGCCGCGCGCCTGCTCGTGCTGCGCGCCGCCTGGGCCGTCGACCAGAACCTGGACCCACGCCACAGCTCCTCGATGGCGAAGCTGTACGGCGCCGGCATGGTCAACCGGGTCGTCGACCGGGTCATGCAGATTCACGGTGGCATGGGCTACACCCGTGAGCTGCCCATCGAGCGCTGGTACCGGCAGGTGCGGCTCTACCGCATCTTCGAGGGCACCGACGAGATGCAGCGGCTGATCATCTCCCGCGATCTGCTGAAGGGCTACACCAAGCCCGGCCGGATCGGCTGAGGGCGCCGCGACGAGGGTCAGGGTGTGACCCCTATGACCTGAAGAGCGCCGCCCGTGGGCCCATGATGATCCGATCGCCCTTGACCAGCGTGCGCATGATGGCGCGCAGCTTCGGCTTTTCGATCGAGATGCAGCCGGCTGTCGGCATCACGCCGCCGACGTGGAGGAAGATGGCGGAGCCGTGACCATCGACGGCCTCCGGCCGGTTGTAATCGATGACGACGGCCTGCCGGTAGGCGCCCTGCCGCATGATCTGGGAGAGGTCTTCGTCCGTGGAACGGCAGGTCCCGGAGTAGTACTGGTTGTAGTCGCTCTTTCCGGACGTGGAACCCCAGCAGTCGCCACTGCCGCTCAGACGGCGGTACGGAAGGCCCGTGCCGGGGTCGCGGACGCCGAACGCCTCGCTGAGGACGTAGGAGCCGGTCGGGCTCTTGCCGTCTCCCTCGCGCTTCTCGCCGGGCTCGGCGAAACCGTTCCTGCCCGCGCGCCCGCTCGTCACCGACACCTTCTCCCATGAATCGCCCGCCTTCACGCACTCGGTCACGACGACCTTGTTCGATGAGTAGCCGGGGGAGACCGCGAAGACGAGATGCCGCGCCGTGCCCGTGGAGTAGCGCAACTTCCCGTTCCCGGTGTCGGCGCACGGATCGGTCGTGGCCGCCTGAGCCGACGGTGCGGGTACCGCCAGCGCGGCCCCGCCGGCCAGCATGATCGAAATGAGCATTGCCCTGCGACGTGTGTTCAACTGCCCTCCAGACCTCACTGCCGGACCGTGGCCGCGCGCGGGACCCATCGATCGCGCGCGCGGACAGGCGTTTCACCAGGTTAGACGGGGTTTCGCCATGCTCGGGTGGATCGGGCGGAGACCGGTACCAGGGCGGCACATCGCCCACAGCGCGGCACGGCGGCCGGTGCGCTGCCCGGCCCGCGCGACCCGGCAGGCACGAAGCCCATGGCCTAACCAGCTATAACGCGGGGGGCCTTGAAGCGTTCTGCGTGCTCGGCCGTCCACTGTGCGAACGTGCGCGACGGGCGGCCGGTCACCTGCTCGATGGTGTCGACGACGGTTGTGGAGGCATCGTTGGGAGCGGAGTACCAGCCGATGACATATTCGGCGTCCGCCCGGGACACGCCGGTGGCCATCAGCCTGTCGACGGCCTGTTCGTGCGTGATCGAGACGAAAGCGATGTCGCGGCGGATCGCCCGAGACAGGATTGCGATCCGTTCACGCGGGGTCAGCGATTCGGGCCCGGTGAGGTTGTAGGCACGCCCCGCATGGCCATCGTCGAGCAGTGCGACTGCTGCCACTGCCGCTATGTCGGCCTCGTGGACGAGCGCGCTGGGAAAATCGTATGGCTCGCGCACGATCCCCTCGGTCCGAACCGATTCGATCCAGGTCAACGTGTTTGACATGAACTCCTGCGGTTCCAGGCGTGTCCACTCCACACCCGAGTCCGCCACAGCCTGCTCGACCGGCCCCACGCCACCACCCCACACCACGGTGATGCGCCGCACACCCGCACCGACCGCCCGCCGCACCAACTCGGGCCCGACCTCGGCGAGCCCCGCCGTCACCGTGATATGCAACCGGCTGACGCCATCGAGAGCGGCGTCCAACCTCTCCGGTGCCGTGTGCGTGCCGGCCACCAGCTCCACCTCGGCCGGCAACCTTCCCGCGGCCGCAGCCGGATTTCGCGTCAGTGCCCGAACGCGCTCTCCTCGGCGGACCAGCTCTGCCACAACGTGCCGGCCGGTGTTCCCGGTGGCACCCGTAACCAGTGTCGTCACAGTCGAGCTCCTTTTCGTCGTCGACGACCCTAGAAGCTCAAGTGCACTCGAGGTCAAGAAGCCCGCCCGGATCAACCAAGCCCGCACCCTCTGCCCGGAGCGGTGGGGAATTGTCATTCCGGCGTCGGCCGCGAAGCCGGGCACACCACCGGCGCCCGACGAATTTCTCGTGGGCGCCGGTGGTCTCGGTGCTTTCCGGTGCTCAGCGTCCGTGCCCGGAGCGCCCGGAGTCATGGTGTTTGTTGCCGGAGAAGTGCCAGCGGTCGAAGTCGTGGCGGTGCGCATAGTCGGCCGTCACGAGCCGCCATTTGCCGCCCTTCCACTGGTAGAAGCGGTGGCCGTCGAACCGGTAGCGGTCGCCGTGGTCGGTGCTGTACCAGTGGCCGTGTCCGTTGTGGCGGTTCCACCACCGGTGACCGTCCCAGCGATGGCCGCTGTCGCCATTTCGCGTCCCATGGTCGCGGGCGACGGCGGTGGTACCGCTCTGCAATTCGGTGCCGTTCGACGCCGCCGAGGCGGCACCGGCGGTGAAAAGGATTCCGCCCGCGACCGTGAGGGTGGTGGCCGCGGTCGCCAGGTGACGAGTGATCTTACTCATGACCGTGTTTCTCCTTGCTTCGCACGCTGGTCCAGTGGTTCCGGACGATCACGTGCTGAGGTGTTACATGGGCGTTAACTCCCGCTATATGACCCTTAGTCCGAATAATCCTGATATGTGACACTACTCACGAGCGGCGAGCGTGAATGGAAAGCATGTCCTCGTGCTGCCGGTCACAAAGCCCGGCATCGAGCTCGCCGTCGACTCCGGCTGGACCCGACCTCCGCCACCGGCCGGCCAGGACCAGCAGCACCAGCGACGCGGCGGCCACTCCGGCGCCCAGTGCCAGCCCGCCGGCCGCCTGCTGGTCGCGCAGGGGCGGGAGCCCCCAGTCACGTCCGAGCGCCGCGTACCAGTCCGGTGCGAGCACGCCTTCGGACCTCATGAGGCCGATGCCGAAGACGGCGTGCAACGGCAACATGGCCAACGCCAGGAGGAATCGCGTCACTGCGGCCGGCCGGTGCGGAGCCGTGCGTCCGATGATGGGCCACAGGTACAGCAGGCCCGTCACGACGAAGAACAGCATGGTGAGCGAGTGGACGGCGTGGTCGCGCAAGGACGCCTCGAACAGCGGCGAGCGGTAGAAGCCGTACAGGCCGGCGACGAACACCGGCAACGCCACCAGAGGATGGGCGAGGAACCGTATCGTCCTGCTGCGCACCGCGGCCGCCGGCAGTTCGCGCGGGCTCACGCCCGTGCCGGCCCGGCCCGGGTGAAGGGCCCGCAGGGCGAGCGTGACGGGGGCGCCGAGCAGCAACGCGATCGGTGCCAGCGCGCTGAGCGCCATGTGCTGTGCCATGTGCGCGCTGAACAGCACCATGCTGTACCTGCCCAGGCCACCGCAGGTCGCGATCAGCACGATCGCCAGGCCGGCGTACCACGCGACGGTTCGGGCGATGGGCCAGCCGCCGCCCTCGCGGCGCAACCGGAGCACCGCCGCGCCGTACAGCACCGCCCCGATGAGCACCAGCGTCAGGAACAGCGGATCGACCCACCAGTCCAGCGCGTACGCCCGAGGGCCGGGTGGCCCCGGGAGCGGGAAGCCCAGCAGGACGGCCGCGCTGGTCTCCAGCGGCAGGTCGGCGGGCGGCGGAGGCGTCCGCGACAGGCCGGTCGCGAGCGCGAACACGGCCGCCATGACGATGATCTCCACGGCGGCGAGCCGGACGAAGGCGCCGACGCGTCGCCGGTCCCGCAGTGCCGGGATGCTGGAACGGCGGTGCCACCAGCCCAGTACGGCCAGGGCCGCGAGCGCCGCGGCCTTGACCACCACCAGCACGCCGTAGCGCGAGCCCAGGTGCGGGCCGCCGAGCCGAATCCAGGCGTTGATCAGGCCGGTCGCCCCGACCGCGGCGAAGCACACCAGGGCGAGCCGGCTGTACCGGGGAACGATCTCGGGCAGGACGGCCGTCCGCGCTCCGATCGCGAGCAGCACGACCAGCCCGCCCACCCAGGTGGCCGCGCCGACGACATGAACCGCCAGGCTGAAGACGGCCAGTGAGTGTGCACCCGTGGACATCGAGTGGCCGGTGAAGACCGGTGGCAGCAGGGCGAGCATCGCGAGGATCAGCAGGTGGCCGGCTCCGCCGAGGGTGCGAATCCGGCCGGCCGCGACGGACAGGACGGCGGCGAGGGCGGTGACGGCCAGCAACGCCCGGCCCTGGGACAGGTCGGTCAGGTAGCCGAGCAGGTCGCCGCCCCCCGCCAGCGCGGTGACGGGCACGCCCAGCAACTCCGAGGCGGAGAAGGCCGCCAGCCCGAGCGCCGACACGGCCCAGGTGACCGCGCTCAGCGAGGCGGCGCGCGCGCAACGCCGTCCGGCATCGGACAGCTCACGCCCGTCGGGCGGGAGGAGGACCACGGCCATCAGCAGCCAGCCCACGGTGATGGCACCGGCCACGTTCATGGTGAGCCTGGCGATCGGCGACCCGACGGTCGTGAAGTATCCCGCCTGCCTCAGCGTCGGCACATTGGGGCGGAAGGCACCACCGAACCGCAGGACGACGGCCAGTGACAGCAGCGCGACGGCGGTGGCGCCCAGAACCGGAAGCGTGCGGTCCGGTGGGGTGCGGTCCGGCGGCGGATCCGGCGGGGTGCGACCCGGCGGTGTCCGATCCGGTTCGGGTGAGCCGTGCTCGCGTCGGCGCTCAGTCATCATGGCGCCGCCTCCGGATCGCCGTCACGGACGCGGCCGGCAGCGCCACCGCCACACCGCCCAGGACCACCAGCGCGACCCACGACGATCCGGTCGAGGGACCCTCGTCCGGATTCCCGGTCGCCACCGGTGTGGCCGCGGCCGCGTCGGCCGTCGGGGGGGTCGGGGAAGCGGGTCCCGACGGGATCGCGGGTCTGAAGGTGAACCGCCGCGACCCGGAGATCACATGCCCGTCCGCCGACACGGTGCGGTACGCCACCACGTACCGGCCGGGCCGTGGCAACGGCCGGAGCCGCTGCCGCACCACCGCCCCGTCGACCGCGGGATCGCCCGTAGCCGCCTGCCCGCCACCCGGCCCGGTCACCCTGACGTCGGTGTAACGGCGATTCACCGGCTGGTCGAAGGTGAGCACGACGACCGGGGGCATGGACGTCTGGACCGACCCGTCTCCCGGCGTGATGCTCTTCAGCGTGGCGTGCGCCATCGCCGGGCCCGCGGAAAGGACCACCGCCGCACCGGCCGCGATCAACGCCGCCGGCGCGGTCGCCGCGCGCACCCGCCGCCGTGGCCGGCCGCGGGCTCCGCCGTACCGGCCGGGACGGTCCGGATCGCCGCCGGCACCACACCGGCCGGCGGAAAGCCAGCCGTGCACAAGGCACCTCCAGATCACCGGGCACGCGGGCAGGGCGGCCGAGCCCGCCTCTCCCCTCAGGGGGTACGGGCGGCGACGGGCGATGTGTTCAATGAACTTGGCCGAGAGCGCCGATCGGCACCTGTCGCGGACGGACGTGGCGCCGTGTCAGTTCGTCCGCTCCAGCTCAGGAGGCGAGCCGTCGCCTTCGGACACCAGGCGCAGGAACGACCTTGCCCTGGGCGTGGCGGGATTGCTGAAGAAGACGCTGGGGTGCTGTTCCTCGAGGATGTAGCCGGCGTCCATGAAGACAACGCGGTCGGCGACTTCACGTGCGAAGGCGATCTCATGGGTGACGATGACCATGGTGATGCCGCGGGCGGTCAGGTTCTTCATGATGTGGAGGATCTCCGCGCCGAGTTCGAGATCGAGGGCTGAGACGGGTTCGTCGAAGAGGATGACCTCGGGGTCCATGGCCAGTGCCCGGGCGATGGCCACCCGCTGCAGCTGGCCGCCGGACAGCCTCGACGGGTACTCGTCCCGCTTGTCGGTGAGCCCGAGCCGGCCGAGGAGCCGGTCCCCGATCTCGACGGCGTAGGACCGGGGAAGCCGCCGTACCGAGATCGGGGCTTCGATGACGTTCTCGAGGACCGTCAGGTGCGGGAACAGGTTGTAGTTCTGGAACACCATCGCGGTGCGGGTGCGTATGTCGCGGATCACGCGGCTGCGGTGGCGGGTGCGCCTCGGGGACGTGCAGTCCACGGTCCGGCCGTGGACCGTGATGGTGCCGGCATCCGGTTCCTCGAGCAGGTTCAGGCAGCGCATCAGCGTGGTCTTGCCCGCACCGGACGGCCCCATGACCGCCACCACCTCACCGCTGCGCACGGTGAGGTCCACGCTCTTGAGCACCTCGTGCCGGCCGAATCGCTTGTGCAGGCCCCGTACGTCGATGGCCACAGTGTCGATCACGTGTACGCCCTTCCCATGCGTCGTTCCAGGATCGCCTGCCCGATGGACAGTACGGCGTTGATCAGCCAGTAGACGGCTCCGGCCAGCACGAAGGCCTCGACGTACCGGAAGGAGGAGCTGCCGGTGCTCTCGGCCACCCGGGTGAGTTCTACGACGGTGATGACCGAGGCCAGGGAGGTGTCCTTCATGAGGGCGATGAAGCGGCCGCCGATCGCCGGGGTGGCGACGCGCAGGGCCTGCGGGTAGATGATGCGCCGAAGGCTCCGGCCGTGGCTCATGCCCATGGAGTCGGCGGCCTCCCACTGGCCCTGGTCGATGGCCAGCACGCCGCCGCGGAGGTTCTCGCTGAGGTAGGCCGCGGAGTAGAGGGTGAAGGCCAGGATCGCTGAGGGTATGGGTGCGATCCGCACGCCGAGCTGGGGCAGCCCGAAGTACACCAGCATGATCTGGATGAGTAATGGGGTGCCGCGAAGCAGCGAGACATAGGCGATCGCCGTCGCCTTGAGCACCGGCGATCGCGAGATCCGTGCCAGGGTGATGAGCCCGCCGAGGACGAAGCCGAGCACGAACGACACCACGCCGAGCATGATCGTGACGCCCAGGCCCCTGAGCAGGCCGGGCATCGACAGGACGAGATGGTCCACGGGCACTCCTTTCGCTATGGCCGTGCGGAAGGCCGGGCGGCCGGGTCCGGTGGCAGGCCGCGGAGCTCGGCCGCCATGTCGAGTCCGCCCAGCCACCGGCGCGAGATGGCCGACAGGGTGCCGTCGCCGATCATGTCGCTGATGGCGGTGTCGAGGGCATGCCGGAACGCGGGGGAGTGCTTCCGGAAGGACATGCTCAGCGGGTAGGTGCGCCAGACCGGCCCGACGGGGGTGATGGCGAGCCCCTTCTCCGCCGCCAGATAGATCCCCTGGAAACGCGACACCAGCGCCGCGTCGGCGCGACCCCACGACAGGTCGGTGAGGACGAGGGTGGCGTTCCGGTAGGTCTTGACCTTCGCGTCCCGGACCCGGTCGCGCGCGAACTCGGCCTGGACGGTGCCCTCCGAGACGGCGACCCTCTTGCCGGCGAGATCCTTGACGCCGCTGATGGAACGGTCGCCCCTCCGGACGAACACGGCGACGCCGTTGAGCGCGTAGGGGCGCGAGAAGTCGACCTCCCTGCGGCGCTTCGCCGTGACCGACTGCCCGGCGATCACGACGTCGAACCTGTCGGCTCGGATGCCTCCGACGAAGCTCGCGAAGTCGGCTCCGATGAACGTGACCCTGCGAACGCCGATCCGCCGGGCCACCTCACGGGCGACGTCCACGTCGTAGCCCACCGGGCGAGCGGCGCCGTCGAGGAAGTTCCACGGCGGATTGGCCGTGGTGAGCGCCACCCTGAGGGTTCCGCCGGCGCGCACCCGGCCGAGGGTGTCCTCGTCCGCGGCACGGGAACAGGCGGTGGCCGCCAGGCACAGCGGCACCATCGCCGCGACGGCGTACAGCGGTCTCACCTCACGCCCCTTCCGAACGGGAGCCCGTCGCCGGTCGCTCAGCCACGGGGAGACAGGTAGTGGGGACCGTGCGGATCGGCGCAGTGACGGGTGTCGACGCACCCGCCGCCCGCGACGCCGCCATCGGGGACGGGGTCGAGCTGCAGGGTGGTGTGCGTGATCCCGTACGAGCGGACGATGAGGTCCTGGAGGCGGCGCCGCACCGCGACCGGGTCACCCTCACGCCGGACGAGGACATGGGCCGACAGCGAGGCGTATCCGGAGGTGAGCTCCCAGACGTGCAGGTCGTGGACCTCGGCGACTCCGGGCTCGCCCGCCAGCCGCGCGCCGACCTCGGCCGGAACGAGCCCGGTGGGCGCGGCCTGTAGAAAGATCCGGCCGGTGTCGCGGATGAGCCCGTACCCGGCCCTGAGCATGAGCGCCGCCACGATGAGCGTGGCGACGGCGTCCGCGCGGACGAACCCGGTCAGCAGGACCACCAGCCCGGACAGGGCGGTGGCGATGAACGCGAAGAGGTCGTTGACGATGTGCTGGTAGGCGCCTTCGACGTTCAGGCTGGTCCGGTCGGCCCTGCTGAGCAGCCAGGTCGCCGCGAGGTTGACGCCGATACCGGCGAGCGCGGTGATCAGCACCAGCCCGCCCTCGACCTCGGGCGGTGTCACGAGCCGCCGGATCGCCTCGTAGCAGAAGAGCCCGGCGAGCACGAGCAGCGTGGCGCCGTTGAGCTGCGCCGAGAGGATCTCGGCGCGTTTGAGGCCGAACGTGAAACCACCGCGCGGCGGGCGGACGGACAGCCGCATCGCCACCAGGGCGAAGACGATCGAGGCCGAGTCCGTGAGCATGTGGCCGGCGTCCGAGAGCAGCGCCAGGGAGCGTGCCGCCAGCCCGACCACGACCTCGCCGGCCATGTAGGCCATCAGCAGGATCAGGGCCGCCGTCAGATATCTCCGATCCGCGTCGGCCGAGATCCCGTGCCCGTGCCCGTGCCCGTGCCCGTGTCCGTGCCCGTGCTCATGCCCATGGGCACGGCCCTCGTGCTTCGCGGGTGCGCGCCGCTTCGCCGCGGCGGAGACGAGAGCACGGTCGTGTCCTTTCCGGTGCACATCACCGTGGCGGTGCCGGTCGGACCCGTCGTACGGCTGGACGTTCAAGGCCGGACCTCCAACGGCGACGGGGCCTCCGCCGGGCCTCCCGCGTGTTCGGAATGGCCGTCACCCGCATGGGCCATGGTCAGCAGAGCACCGACCGTCACGGCGGTGGCGGTCGCGATGACCACGTGCCGCCGCGACAGGCGGCCGGTCGCCTGCCTGCTGGCCGCGAGTTTGATGCCGACGATCGCGGTCCGCAGCAGCACCCCGCTGATCATTCCGAGCAGTACGGGGACCACGCGCCCGGGCAGCGGGCTGACGGTGGCGAACAGGACGCCGACCGCCGGACTCACGCAGGACACCACCAGCCATGGGGCCAGCCGCTGCCGGGCCATCTCCAGGAGCGCGGCGAGTGCGAGCCCCTCGCTCGCGGAGTGCACCATCAGCGCGACGACCACGACGATGGAGGCGCTGAACGCCAGTGTCGCCCCCTCGATCGCCCGATGCGTGGTCAACGCCGCCGCCGTTCCCATCCCGCCGAACAGCGCGGCGCCGACCGCCTCCTGCAGGCGGCGGCGGTGGCGGCCGGGGGTGTGCCGGCCCGGGGGCCGATGCGCGGCGGCCCCGTGGTCGTGGCCGCAGCCCTTGCGGGTGAAATAGGTGATCACCAGGAAGCCGGTGGCCGCCGCGACGCCGATCACCCAGAGCGGAAGCCCGGTCTCGACGGCCTCCCGCCACGCATCGGGAAGCAGGTCGGTGAGCGCGATGACCAGCATCGTGGCGGACGCGATCGCCAGCCACACGACCAGGCGCGTCGAGTTACGGCGGGCCAGCCATGCCCCGGCGAGCGTCGACACCGACACCAGCAGCACCGCGATCCACGCGCTCGCGCCGGGGGGCTGCCCCTCCTCCAGGATCGGATCCATGGCCTGCACCAACTGTGTAGACAGCATGCGTCAGCACCTCCTTGTCGAGTCCGGACGCGGCAGGGCCGCGGCGTGACCCGGGAAAGCCGGCAGAGCGGGTGGCTCACCGGCGAGAGATCTTCTGGTGGTACGGAGACCGGCCGCCGCGACGGGTACCGGCCGGCCGGTCGCCGCACGGGTCGGTCAGTGACGCGCGCCGTCCTGTTCCCGCAGTTCGTCGAGCAGGTCCCGCAGCCGTCGCAGCTGGTCGTCGAGGCCCTCCCGCATTCGGGTGGCGTAGCCGAGCGCTTCATGTCTCGCGGTCTCGGCCTGGGCGCGGGCGTCGGCGACGATCGCCCTCGCCTCCTCCTGCGCCAGGGCGACCGCCCGGTTCGCCGCCTCGTGGGCCAGCCCGACGATGTGCGCCGCGCTGTCGCCCGCCTGCCGTGGGCTGTCCAGCCGTGCCTTCAGCGCCGCGTTCTCCCGCAGCACGCTGCTCAAGGTGCCTTCGACCTGATCCAGGAAGACGTCGACCTGGGCGAGGTCATAGCCCTCACGAAGGCGGACGGTGGTGAACACCTTTCTGCGGATGTCGGCCGGGGTCAGCAGACCGGCACCACCGGTGACGTCGGGCGGGAGCTCGATGACCGGTGCCGCCTCGCCAGCGCTCGTGGGAGGGTGCCGGTGCCCTCCGGGTTCTTCGTGCATCGTGTGTCTCACCGAACCTTTCACCAGGGATCGGCCCCGATACACAACGCTGCACCTTCATCGCTGAGAGTGACCATCCGCTCCGCGGTTAGTGCCCTCTAGGGGGCCGGTCAGGATGCTGTCACCAATATATGAACGCCTGCACAGATGAGAAGGTGCGTGGTAGACAGAGGCCACTGACGTGCGGGTGGACCTCGTGCCGGCCGAGGGCGAGCGCGACGGCACCGGCGGTCGTTCCTTGGTGCGGGCCACCCGGCGGGTGGCCGCCGCGGTGCCGCTCGCCGCACTCATCGCCTGGCAGGCGCTGGTCGACACCGCCCATGACGCATCTGCTGTTCCGCGTCACGAAGTGACGACGTGAGCGGGGGCGCGCTCAGGGGCTGCCGTCGGGGGCGGCGGCCACGGCGTGGCGGCGCGCGACGCCCTGCGGCGTCGCCCCGAGGGCCTCCGACACCGTCCACGCCGTCCCCATCACCTCCGCCGCCAGCTCGTCCATCCGGTCGCGCGGCATGCGGGTCTCGGGTCCGCTGAGGCTGAGGCAGGCGATCACGCGGTCCGTGTGATCGAAGATCGGTGCGGCGACCGTGCGGATGCCCGGGGTGCGCTCGGAGAACGACATCGCGTATCCCGACGCGCGGACCTGCTCGAGCTGCGCGCGGAGCGCGTCCGCGTCCGTGATCGTCGCCGGGGTGATCTGCTGGATCGGCGTGGCGAGTGCCCTCTCCCGTACGGCGTCGGGAACGAAGGCGAGCAGCGCCTTGCCGGGCGCTCCGTAGGGCAACGGGATCGGCTCGCCTATCTCGGTGTAGGTGCGCCGGAGCGCCTGGTGGCTCTCCACCTGGTCGATGACGGCGCGATCGCCGGACGGCAGCAGCTCGTGCAGGCCCACCGTCTCGTCGGTCAGGTCGCGCAGCTGGCGCATGGGGCCGAGCGCGAGGTCGCGAAGCGTCGTCGGCACGGCTCCGCTGCGCGCGAGCTGGACGAACAGCGGGCCGAGGGCATAGCGGCGGTGGGCCGTCTGCCGGACGAGCCGGTTCTGCTGCATCGCGGAGAGCAGGCGGTGGGCCGTGCTCGTCGAGAGCCCGGTGAGCCGCGCGATCTCGCTGATGCCCAGCTCGGGTGTCCGCGGGCCGAAACAGCGCAGGATCGAGACGGCCCGGTCGATCGCCTGCACGCCGGACCGGGCCGCCCGTTCCGCGGGCTCCCCGAGAGATGTGGTCACCGGTACCTCCCCTGCGAACTCTGGCTGGGACCTCATTGACAGTCAAGGTGCGCGTATCTAAATTATCCTGTATCGCGACATAATATCCCACTATATGGGAAGGTGTCCGTGCTACCACTCGATGGCTTCAAGGTCCTCGACCTCACCCGTTTCCTCTCCGGCCCCTACTGCACGATGGTCCTAGCGGAGCTCGGCGCCGACGTCGTCAAGGTGGAGCAGCCGGGAACCGGTGACGATTCGCGTCGGCTCGGCCCGAAGATCAATGGCGAGAGTTACCCCTTCGCCATGCCGAACCGGAGCAAGCGCAGCGTGTCCCTCGACCTCAAGGACGAACGCGGCCGGGACATCTTCGTGGGCATGGCGCGCGAGGCCGATCTGATCATTGAGAACTTCCGGCCCGGCGTCGTGAAACGCCTCGGGATCGACTACGAAGCGATCCGCGCCGTACGGCCGGGGATCATTTACTGCTCCATCAGCGGTTTCGGCCAGAGCGGGCCGTACCGCGATCGCCCGGGCTTCGACATCATGGCGCAGGGCGTCACCGGCCTGATGCGCATGACGGGGCAGCCGGACGGGCGGCCGGCCAAGGTGGGCATCGCCGTCACCGACCTCGCGGCGGGCTCGACGGCGATCTATTCGATCCTGGCCGCCGAACTTCTGCGCCGCCGCACGGGCGAAGGCCAGTACATCGACATCTCCCTGGTGGACGCCGCGCTCGCGTGGACCGTCTGGGAGTCCGGCGCCTACTTCGCCGACGGCGAGGTCCCGCAGGCGACCGGCACCCGGCACCGGAGGTCGACGCCGTATCAGGCGTACCGCACCTCCGACGGGTTCGTGACCATCGGCGCCAACAACGAGCGCCTGTGGCGGCGGCTGGTCCTCGACGTGCTCGCCAGGCCGGAGTGGCTCGAGGATCCGCGGTTCGTCACCCTCAGCGATCGCATGGCGATGATCGACGAGCTCGAACGCGAGATCGAGGCCGTCACGATGACCCGGACCACCGCGGACTGGACCGCGACGCTGCAGGCGGCCGGCGTTCCGGGCGGTCCGGTCCTCACGTACGACCAGGCGCTCGACGACCCGCACGTGATCGCCCGCCAGATGATCGCCAAGCTCGAGCATCCCATCATCGGCCCGATGCGCACGATCGCCCCGCCCTCGAAGTTCAGCGACCTGCCGTTCGACGTCCGCGGCCCCGCCCCCTGGCTCGGCCAGCACACGACCGAGGTGCTGCGTGAGACCGGCTTCGCCGACGACGAGATCGAGGTGCTGTACGCGGAGGGCGTCGCGTTCGACCAGCACCCGGGCCTTCACAAGGAGTGACCAGCATGTCCGACGATCTGCGCATCGAACGTTCCGGAGCCGTGGCCACGCTGGTCCTCGACCGGCCGGGCAGTCACAACGCGATCCGGCTGGCGATGTACGAGGAACTGCCGCACCTGATCGAGGAGATCGCGGCGGACCCCGACGTGAAGGTACTGGTCGTACGCGGCGCCGGCCGCAAGGCCTTCGCCGCCGGGGCCGACATCAGCGAGTTCCAGGAGGTGCGCGGTGACGCCGCCGGCGCGCGCTCCTACAACGAGCGCGTGGCCGGGGCCGAGCGGGCCCTGGGGGCATTGCGCAAGCCGACGATCGCCATGGTGCACGGCTACTGCATAGGCGGGGGCTGTGGACTCGCCCTGGCCTGTGACCTGCGCTTCGCCGACGAACGGGCCCGGCTCGCCATCACCCCGGCCAAGCTCGGGCTCGTCTACAGCCTCGAGTCGACCAAGCGGCTCGTCGACCTCGTGGGCCCGTCGCGGGCCAAGTGGATGCTGATGTCCGGCAAGCAGCTCGACGCCGGAACGGCACTGCGCGTCGGACTCGTCGACGAGGTCACCTCGCCGGACGACCTCGAGGCGCACACCTACGACTTCGCCGAGCTCCTCACCACGCGCGCGCAGTTCAGCGTACGGGCCGGCAAGGAGATCATCGGGCGGGTCGTCGCCGGGCAGACGGAGGAGGACGAGGCGACGCTGGATCTGCGCAACTCCTCCTTCGACACCAGTGACTATGCCGAGGGCGTACGGGCCTTTCTCGACAAGCGGTCTCCCGCCTTCACCTGGTCCTGAGGACGGCCGTCATGGATCCGAGCATCGACCGGGAAGAGTTCTTCGCGCGTTGTGAACAAGCGCTAGGTGATGCGGTCCCCGGTTTCGGCACCTTCTTCCTGGCCCGGTTCCTCGACCTCACCATCTCCTACGACGACACCGAGCAGCGGTGCGTGGTCGAGCTGCCCTACGCGAGCTTCCTGTGCAATCCGCAGGGCTCGCTGCACGGCGGGGTCATCACCACCGCGCTCGACATCTCCATGGGGCACCTGTGCCACCGCTACGTGTCGACGGCGATGACCGTCGAGATGCAGACGCGGTTCTTCCGCCCGATCACGGGCGACTGCCGGTGCGAGGCCCGGTTGCTGCGACCGGGCCGGCGCATCGTCCACCTCGAGTCACGCATGTACGACACCGCCGGGCGGCTCGCGGCCTTCGCCACGGGCTCCTGGCACCGCCTCGAGACGGGGGAACGTCAAGGCTGACCCATTCCGAATCCCGGTGAACGGACACCGGGGGAGGAGGTTCCACATGCGAAAGCGCATCAGTGCACTGCTCATGGTCGTGGCCGCCGCCGTATCACTCACCGCATGCGACGCCACCAACGCGGGCTCGGGCGAGACGGCGGAGAACTATCCCCGCAGGGAACTGGACTGGACGATCGCGTTCGGGCCGGGCGGCGGCAACGACATCATGGCCCGCACCATGGTGGACCTGCTCAAGAAGAACAAGCTCTATCCGGAGGACATCCGGGTGGAGAACCGCGAGGGGGGCAGCGGCGCCACCGGCTGGGGCTACCTCTTCAGCCGGCGCGGCAACCCCTACGCGATCTCGACCACGTCCGGCTCGTTCATCACCACGCCGCTCCAGGCCGACACCGGCTGGACGTACAAGGACTTCACCCCCGTGGGCCTGCTCGCCACCGACAACGCGCTGTTCACGGTGTCCGCGTCCAGCCGGATCACGTCCTGGCAGCAGTGGGTCGAGCACGCCAAGCGCAAGGGCACGGTCGCGGTGGGCGGCATCGGCACCATCAACGTCGACTACATCCTGCACGCCATCCTGGCCAAGCAGGCCGGCTACAAGATCGACTACGTGCCGTTCAACGAGGAGGGGCCGCTCCAGACGTCGCTGCTGTCCGGCGCGCTGGACGCCGTCGTGTCGAACCCGGCCGAGATCGCCGGCCAGGTGCAGGCCCGCAAGATGACCGGCCTGCTCTACACCGGCAAGAAGCCGCTCGGCTCCCTGCCCGACATCCCCACCGGCGAGTCCCTCGGCTACAAGGACCTTCCCTCGATGCCGCGCGGCCTGATCCTGCCGCCGAAGGCGCCGGAGTTCGCGCAGAAATGGTGGATCGAGACCATGAAGAAGGTCGTGGTCACGCCCGAGTGGAAGAGCTACGTCGCCAAGAACGACCTGACCGAGGACGTGCGCTGGGGCGCTGACTTCAGCGCCTACCTCGAGCACACCGTGACCGAGCTCGAACGCATCCTCAGGGAGCAAGGGGCCCTGAAGTGACGGCTCCACCGGCCGAGGGGGCGCCGGCCGTGGTCCGGCCGCCGAACCGGCGGCCCCGGCCGACGGCGCTCACCGCGTTCCTCGGCGTACTCGTGGTGGTCCTCGCGGTCTACACGCAACTCGCGATGGGCATGGAGTGGCGCACCCACGCGGGCCGCATCGGTCCCGGCTTCTTCCCGCGCATCA
This sequence comes from Actinomadura alba, assembly GCF_014323705.1. Classification (GTDB taxonomy): domain Bacteria; phylum Actinomycetota; class Actinomycetes; order Streptosporangiales; family Streptosporangiaceae; genus Actinomadura_C; species Actinomadura_C alba. The sequence continues at coordinate 5,569 of NZ_JABVEC010000051.1, read as the reverse complement.
TCGGGATCCTCGGCATGGTGCTGTGCTGCGTGGCGGCGGTGCGGTCACTCGAGCCCGCCGCCGAACCCGCCGGGCCGGTGGAGGCGGTGCGGTCCGCCGATCCGGTGCGGGCGGTCGAGGTGGTGGAGCCGGACGGGGAACCGGCCGGCGAGGCCGAGCCCTCGCGGCACCCGTGGCTGCTCGCGGTCACGGCCGTCGGGTTGGCGGCCGTCGTGATCACGCTGCTGCCGCTCGGCGCGATCCTCACCTCGGGGCTGTTCATCTTCGGCATGTCCCGGCTGCTCGGCCGCAGCCGGTTCGTGTTCGACCTCGCGCTCAGCCTGCTGGTCCCGCTCGCGCTGTACCTGCTGTTCGAGGTCGGGCTCAACGCGGGTCTGCCCACGGGCGTCCTCCCCATGTTCTGACGACCGCCCGCACGCCCGACTCCGGCTCGGAGGCCCCCGGTGGACATTCTCAGCAACCTGGTGAACGGGATCGGCCAGGCCCTCTCGCCGACCACCCTGCTCCTGCTCGGCGCGGGCGTGCTCATGGGCATGATCGTGGGGGTCATGCCCGGGCTCGGGCCGTCGGCCGCGCTCGCCATCCTGCTTCCCGTCACGTTCGGCATGGAGCCCGGCGGCGCGATCGTCATGCTCGCGGCGGTCTACTACGGCGCGATGTACGGCGGAACGATCACCTCCGTTCTGATCAACACGCCGGGCGAGTCGGCCACCGTGGCGAGCACGTTCGACGGCTACCCGCTCGCCAAACAGGGCCGGGCCGGCCCGGCGCTGGTGATGGCGGCGGTCGCCTCGTTCGTCGCGGGCACGGTCGGCACTCTCCTGCTCAGCCTGGCCGCGCCGGTCACGGCCGCGGTCGCGACCAGCTTCGGGCCGCCGGAACTCTTCCTGGTCGTGGTCGCCGGCCTGCTCGCGCTCATCGTGATCGTGGGAAAGAACCGGCTGCTCGGCGCGATCTCGGCGCTCATCGGGTTCGCCCTGGCCACGGTCGGCATCGACATCGGGGGCGGGGAGCAGCGCTACACCTTCGGCTCGACGGAGCTCATCAACGGAATCGACTTCATCCCCGTCGCCATCGGGCTCTTCGGGGTGGGCGAAGTTCTCTGGACGCTCTACAACGGCGGGCATCTGGAGCGCCTGCAGTACTTCGACGTGCGCGCACGGGGCAGCCGGTTCTGGCCGACCGCGCGCGACTGGCTGGAGTCGCGGTGGGCCATGGTCCGGGGCTCGTTCCTCGGCTTCTTCGTCGGTTGCGCGCCCGGCGCGGGGGCGACGGTGGCCTCGGTGATGTCGTACAGCGTCGAGAAGTCGGTCTCGAAGAAACCCGAGCGGTTCGGCAAGGGCGCCATGCCGGGACTCGTCGGCCCCGAGGCGGCGAACAACGCCGCCACCTCGGGGGCGATGGTGCCGCTGCTCACCCTGGGCATACCGGGGTCGGCCTCGACCGCCGTGCTGCTCGGCGGATTCCTGATGTGGGGCCTGCAGCCCGGCCCGCTGCTCATGGAGGAGAACCCGGACTTCGCCTGGGGGCTCATCGGCAGCATGTACCTCGGCAACGTGATGCTGCTGGTCCTCAACGTGTTCTGCATCCCGGTCTTCGCGAGCATCGCCCGGGTGCCCTTCCACGTCCTCGCACCGATCATCATCGTGCTCTGCGTCCTCGGCACCTACACCGTCAACGGCAGCATCGTCGAGGTCGGCATCATGCTCGCGTGCGGGGTGCTGGGCTTCTTCATGCGGAAGTTCGGATTCATCCCGGCGGCCACCGTCGTCGCGCTCGTCCTCGGGCCCATGGCCGAGGAGACGCTCCGGCAGACCCTCATCATCTCCGGCGGCAGCTTCACGATCTTCGCGCAGCGGCCCGCGTCGGTATCGCTCCTCTGCGCGGTCGGGCTGCTCCTGCTGCTGCCGCTGATCACCCGAGCCGTACGGCGGCGGACGAGCACGGCCCCGGTCCGCAGCGCGCCCGACGACCGAATCGAGGTATGAGCCGCCATGCCCGCTGCCATCACCCTGCTCGCCGCCGTTCTCGGTGCGCTGCTGGCGACCCTCCTGCGCATCCCGGCCGGCGCGCTGATCGGCGCGATGCTCGGCGTGGGACTGCTCAAGACCGCCGGCGTGACGACCTTCGACATCCCCGCCGTGGGGCGCTTCGCCGTCTACTGCGCGGTCGGCTGGCTGCTGGGCCAGACGTTCACGACCGAGTCGCTGCGTCAGTTCAAGGACGCCGCCGTGCCCATCGTGGTGTGCGTCGTCCTCTTCGTGCTCTTCGGTCTCGCGCTCGGCTGGGCGCTGTGGCGGTTCGGGGGCTTCGATCCCCATACCGCGTTCCTGTCCACCGCGCCCGGAGGCATCGCGCAGATCGGTGTCATGTCCGCGGAGTCGAAGGCCAACGCGCCCGTCGTCCTCGCCGTGCACGCGCTGCGGATCACCTCGGTCATCTTCATCATGTCCGCCGGGCTCAGCTGGCTGGGAAAACGCTGATGACCGGCGGCGACGAGAGAGGTGCGGTGCCCCCGCCCGGCCGTACCATGTGCCCGCTCACCTTCGCCGCTGAGAGATCGGAGCCGGCATGCCCGGTCCACGCATCGCCGTGATCGGTGGCGGCATCATCGGGGCGGCGGTCACCCGGCAACTGCTCCGGGAGCGCTCCGACGCCGAGGTCACGCTGCTGGAGAAGGAGGACCGCCTCGCCACCCACCAGACCGGCCGCAACAGCGGCGTCGTGCACGCCGGCCTGTACTACACGCCCGGTTCGCTCAAGGCCCGCCTGTGCCGCCAGGGGGTCGGCCTGCTGCGCGACTTCTGCTCCGAGCATGATCTGCGTTACGAGGAGTGCGGCAAGCTGCTGGTCGCCCGCGACCCGGTGGAGCGGGAGCGCCTGGCCGGCATCGCCGCGCGCGCCGCGGCCAACGGCGTTCCCGGAGTGCGCACCGTGGACGCCGCGCAGATGCGCGACATCGAGCCGAACGTCGCGGGCATCGCCGGCCTGCACTCGCCCTCCACGGCCATCGTCGACTTCGCGGCCGTCACCCGCCGGCTGGCGGACACGGCACGCGAACTCGGCGCCGCCGTGCGCACCGGCTGCGCGGTGACGACGCTGGACGACCGCGCGAGCGAGGTCGTGGTCGGCGGCGCGGGCTTCGCCGACGGCTACGACCTGGCCATCGTGTGCGCCGGGCTGCACGCCGACCGGGTCGCCCGGCTCGCCGGGGACGGCGACGACCCGCGGATCGTGCCGTTCCGCGGTGAGTACTACCGGCTCAAGCCCGCCCGGCGCGGCCTCGTGCGCGGCCTGGTGTATCCGGTGCCCGACCCCCGCTATCCCTTCCTCGGAGTCCACATCACCCCGCGGGTGGACGGCGAGGTCCTGATCGGGCCCAACGCGGTGCTCGCCCTGGCCCGCGAAGGCTATCGGCGCCCCGACGTCCGCCTCGCCGACGTGCGCGAGACCTTCGGCTGGCCCGGCTTCCGCCGCTTCGCCCGCAGGCACTGGCGCACCGGAGCGGCCGAGGTGGCGGGTTCGCTGAGCAGACGAGTCTTCATCGCCCGGGCCCGCAGGTACGTTCCCGAGCTCACCGTCGACGACGTCCTGCCCGGGCCCAGCGGGGTACGGGCGCAGGCCCTGGGGGCCGACGGCGCACTGGTCGACGACTTCCGGATCACCCGCAATGGACGCGTGGTGTCGGTGCGCAACGCGCCGTCGCCCGCCGCGACGTCCGCCCTCGCCATCGCCGAGCACATCGTCCGCACGGCCCTGGACCGACGTTCCTGATCGTAGTTTCCGCATGCGATGCGAAAGAGAGCGACCAGATGGCAGAAACCGCCGTTCCCCTGAGACCCGTGCTCTGGGCCGAGCTGATCGAGGCGCTGCGCGCGTTGAAGGAGACCGGAATCTGATGGACATCGGGCTGAGCGGCAAGACCGCGATCGTCGCCGGATCCACCTCGGGTCTGGGGCTGGCCGTCGGCCGTGCCCTCGACGCCGAGGGCGCGAACGTCGTCATCAGCGGACGGCGCGGGCACCTCGCCGAAAAAGAAGCCGAACGGCTTTCCGGCGGGCTCGGACTGGAGGTCGACCTCGGTACGCCGGACGCCCCCGACCGGCTGGTCGGGACGGCGCTCGACCACTACGGCCGGATCGACGTGCTCGTGCTGAACAGCGGCGGGCCGCCGCCCTCCACCGCCAGGGACATGTCGCCCGACCAGCTGGACAAGGCCGTCCACCAGCTGCTCACGCAGCAGATCCGGCTGGCCTCCCTCGTCCTGCCCGGCATGTGCGAGCGCGGCTGGGGTCGCATCGTCGCGATCGGCTCCAGCGGCGTACAGCAGCCCATCGAGAACCTTGCCCTGTCCAACGTGGCGCGCGCCGGGCTCGCGGCGTATCTCAAGACGCTCTCTCGTGAGGTCGCCGCTCAGGGCGTCACCGTCAACATGGTGCTGCCCGGACGGATCGACACGGCGCGGGTGGCGGAGCTCGACGCCGGTCGCGCCAAGCGCGAGGGCGTCTCGGCCGAGGAGGCGCGCCGGCGCTCACAGGCGGCCATCCCCATGGGCCGCTACGGCACGCCGGAGGAGTTCGCCGCCGTCGTCGCCTTCCTCTGCGGCGAACCGGCGTCCTACGTGACCGGAGCGCAGATCCGCTGCGACGGAGGTCTCGTCGGGTCCCTCTGACCACGGCCTCCCGCCTGACAACTTACGGAGAACCGATGCGACTTGCGACCGTCCACGACGCTCGCGGCGAGACCCCCGTCCTCGTGCATCCCGGGCGCGGCGTCGCCGACGTGGCCGAGCTGATGCCCGACCACTCCGGTGACGTGATGGCGCTCCTCGGCGACGGCCGGGCCCGGCGCCTCGCCGCGCTCGCCGAGACCGCGCCCGCCGCCGTGTTCCGGCCGGAGGAGTCGGTGCGGTTCGCCGCTCCTTACCGTCGTCCCCGCAAGATCTGGGGAATCGGGCTGAACTACGTGGCCCACGCCGGCGACCTGACCGAGTCGGTACCCGAGGAACCGGCGTCGTTCATGAAGGGCGACCACACCATCATCGGTCCCGGCGACCCGATACCGCTCCCGCCGCAGAGCGAGCGGGTCACCGCCGAGGCGGAACTCGGGCTCGTGATCGGCCGGCTCTGCCGGAACGTCGAGCCCGAGGACGCCCTCGACCACGTCTTCGGCGTCTTCCCGGTGCTGGACCAGACGGCCGAGGACATCCTCGCCCGGAACCCGCGCTTCCTCACCCGCTCGAAGAACTTCCCCGGGTTCCTCTCCTTCGGCCCGGCGATCGTCGCGCTGCCAGAGGTCATGTCCGCCTTCGGTGGCCTCGCCGACATCGAGGTCTCGACGGTGCTGAACGGTGAGGTGCGTCGCCGCGACACCGTCGCGCACATGCGCTTCGCCCCGGCGTTCCTGGTGAGCTTTCACAGCAAGGTCATGCCGCTCTTCCCCGGTGACATCATCTGCACCGGGACGCCGGGAGCCGTGGTCCTGAGCCCCGGCGACGTCGCCGAATGCCGCATCGACGGCGTTGGGACGCTGCGGAATCCGGTAGTGGCGGGGTGATCGGCGAGCGACC
>NZ_JABVEC010000050.1 GCF_014323705.1 Actinomadura alba | reverse complement strand
CTGACCACTATACAGGCCGTTTAGAAGGTCGGTTATGTGAGCGGGTTGGAATTCTCCCAAACACGCTCAAAGCTGTCTATATAAGTGCTGGCCATGTCGCCGACTTCTGTCCGGCGGACGTGCAATACGGGAGTCTGTGAAGCGGCGACTGCGTAAGCATGGGAATTGATCAATAGATGATCATCTGCCCGGTACATGGAGTTGTAGAGCACAGTGTCATGCAGCCGGATTTCGACGCCCTCGACGCCGCGCAGCCCTCGGTACAGGACGAGTGAGTTGTGGATCTTCGCGGCAAGTGAGTCGCCAAGTCCCTCGTCGGCGCCTCGTTGTGTGATGTGGAAGCCGTCCGGGTCGCCGAGCATGATCCGGACGGGTATCCCAGCACAGGCTTTCGTGGCGAGCGTGTTGAGCAAGCCGGAGTCTTCGGCGAGGAAGAGGCCAGCGTAGGCCAGGATGCCGATCTCACTCTGGGCGCCCTCGAAGAGGTGTTGCCACACGGCACGGGGCACGGCCCATCGGTGAGGGTAGGTAGCGAGGACTTCGCTCGACGGCTGGTGGAGCGGACGGTGAGTGCCCGGGGCTTGTGGCCATAGATCTCGCTCGTCGAGCCCGAGCAGTGCGGCGATTCCCGCGCGGTGGCGCGGATAGGGGAGCCGGCCGGTGAGCCAGCGACGTACCGTCTTGGGGTCGACATCCAGGTGGCGGGCCACGTCGGCCTCTCGTAGTCCTGCGTTGACAAGTGCTCTGCGGAGCACGTCGTTCACCGCTACCTCCCGGCTGGCCAGGGACGGCTACGACGGTAGCAGAGGACGTCCCTAGACGTCCCTAGTTGCCAGTAGAGAGGTCCTCGCGCTCCGGACAGGCTTTGCGCAGGGCGAAGCACCCCGTATTCGCCTCGTCACCAGCGCCTTCAGGTGACCACCCCCATCCTGCTCCGAGCCCGAGGAGGCGTTCGCGATGCCGATCCATGCCGGCCCCTGCCTGTTCTCCTGGCAGGTGACCACGCCTGACCCCGAACGCGGCGTGTGCGGCATCACCTCTGATCGCGCGCTCGCGGTGCACGCCATGACCGAGGCGTTCCATGCGACCGGCGGAACCCACGGCGTCCTTCAGATCTGTCACCTGTCGTGGCTGGGCCCGTACTACTTGTACGGGTCGGTGATCGCACGAGCCGAACGCATCGCCGCCACGGGCGCGATCGTGTGGCACGACGGACCGCAGCTCCGCGCCACGGCGCCCAGTGGGATGTCCCCCGCAGTGAGGGAGGCCCTCGCCTGCATGCCCGTTAAGCAGACTTCCTCTGGCCTATGGCCGCGGTCGGGCATCGGGACTGTCGATAGCGCCACGGCCGGAGGCCGATAGGCGTGGGAATCGTCTGGCACTTGGACGTGGGCGCGCCGACTGGCGCGGATGGCGCGCCCGCCCATTCGTCTCGGGCAGGGGAAGGCCCGGACGACGTCGCACGGCCCGGTATCCGTCGGAGCCAGGCCGCCGTGCCGTGCGACCTGAAGCCGGCGCGGCGGTGCGGAGAACTCGGTCTTACGCCCCCGGAGGCCGTAACCAGCACCGCCGCGCCGGCCACCACCGCCGCAACACGTAGACCGGGAATCCGCGATGTCATCGCCGGTTGGCTGCTGGGTTCCGCGCCAGTGCAGCCGCATAACCGGTGGTGAGCGGGTACGGCAGGCCCGCCAGCCAGGAAGGACAACATGAACGCTCCATATATCTACAGCCTCCCCCCAGACGATCCGGCTGTTGGCCTGAAGATGCTACGAGCGCGCTTCCCGGACGTGACCACATGGTTCGGCGCGGCAACCCGGCACTGGTGGGCCCTGATCGATGACCGCCTGGTTGAGGCGGATACGCCGACCGAACTCGCGCGAATGCTCGACAGCATCGAGCTGGCCAGTAGCCATCGCCCAGGATCGCCTGGCCTCCACCCCGCTGGCCCTCGCGAGTCGAACGGCTCCATGAAACCCCCAACAGTGATGCGCATGAGTACGGCACAGTGGGCAGCCCATCGCACGCGCCCACAAGGTGCTCACCGGCGCCAACGCGAGAGGGCGTTCACTCCGGCTGTGGCTAAGGCACCACGGCGCCAGGCCGGATCGTGGATGCCGACCTCCACGCACATGGCTTACTGATCAGCGGACAGACGTACGAATGTCCGGAGAGCGCCGACGAACGACGTCTTGGGGCGCGTACGCGCAGATCGCCGATGCGTTGCGGCGGCGCATTGACGCCGGCGATTACGCACCGGGCTCGCGCTTTCCTTCCGAGACCGTACTGTGCGGGGAGTTCGGTGTCGTACGGAACACCATCCGCCGTGCCCTGGCTGAACTGGAGGCAGACGGCCTCGTCGCGACAGTGCCAGGCATGGGCCGTGTTGTATGCGGAGCCGATCAGGCGGCCACGGCGGAGCACGCAACCATGCCTCGGTACCGGAAGATCGCCGACGAGCTATGGGCCCGGATCGACACCGGCGACCTCGCTCCCGGAGACCCACTGCCAAGTGAGGCAGTCATCGTTGCCCAGCACGGCGTCTCTCGCGGGACCGCACGACAAGCGCTCGTTGAGCTGGAGCATGCCGGGCTCATCGAGTCGGTTCATGGCAAGGGACGCTTCGTGCGAAGACGTCCCTAGACGGTGCGTCGCCGTCCGTGAACGTCCAAGAGCACGGTCTTAACGTCGAGCCATGAGCAGCCACACCGCATGGGCGAGCGAGATCGCCCGCAAGCTACTCGAAGTCCCGTTGCCGCGTCGGTGGGCCCATACGCGAGGTGTCGCTGCGCAGGCCCGTGGCCTCGCTCTGGTTCTTGGCGATGAACTGGAGCTCCTAGAGGCGTCCGCGTGGCTTCATGACATCGGATACTCGCCTTATCTGGTCTCTAGCGGCTTCCATCCTCTCGATGGCGCCCGCTACCTCCGCGACGTGGAACATGCCGACGACATACTCTGCCGCCTCGTGGCCAATCACTCCTGTGCTGCAATCGAGGCCGAGGAACGAGGACTCGCTGAGACGCTTGAAAGCGAGTTCCCGTTGCCGGATAGTGCGCTTCAGAGCGCGCTCACTTACTGTGACATGACAACCAGTCCCGATGGACACACCGTAACCATCGGGCGCAGACTTGCCGAAATCTGCGAGCGCTACGGCCCTGGTCACTTGGTAACGCGGTTCATCCGCCAAGCTCAACCGCATCTTGTAGATGCAGTACAAGACGTACAAGGAAGGCTGCTACAGGTTAGCCTTGACCGGTAACATGGCGGACCAAAGCCGTGATTGGCTTACACGGCCTGCTTCACGTCGACATGTCGATCTAATCTAGGTGGTTAAAGGGGTCATGGGTCACTTTAGTCATGGTCGCAAACGCCAGCCCTAGGGGAGATGTGTTCTATAGCTTTGTTGAGCGCGCAGCAAATCTCACCTCGATCCCTTTTGCTTTGATTGGATTTGGTGTCACATTTTGGCAGCTTAGTAAAACTAAGAAGGCTGCTGAATCTGCACGAGATGCGGCTAAAATTGCCCAGGGTGAAATGAGTAGAGCAAGTTTGCTGACGCTAATACCACAACTTCAGAGAGTGGAGGAGGAGCTTGAACGAGCCGTGCGCCTAAACTCGTCAGAATTGGTGATTTCCTGGCTGGCAAACTGGCGGTGGCAGGCGGGGCAGGTTCGTGGGCTTTTGATGGTTATTTCCCCAAACGATAAGAAGACTCTCAAGGCAATACAGGCTTCGGTCGCTGCGGCGGCCTTGGTAAAGTCGTCACTTATTGACGATCCAGATCTCGATCTATCGGCATCGACGAAGCCTGCAAGGGACGCTATGTCGATCGTAACGAACGAGATCGGCGCGCTTGCTACTACGCACCAAATTCAAACAGGGGGTTCATAAAGTGGCTACAGAAGAACCTTGGGATGACCCGAGGATTTTTCGAATCATCGAAGTCCTTGCTCAGCGCACGCGCGCTGGTGAAGTTGAATGGGAGGCTATCCAGAAACAGACCCTCAGGGTGGGCCATCCTGGCAGGTCGGGAGAGAGTTTTAGTCATTCCACGGCAAATTCCACGGTCCTCGTGGGCAGTCAAGATGGTGACGGCAACTACCCTTTCCTTGAGATTCTTGACTCAGACGGGGTTGCTGTAGAGCGAGTGGTGCCTGTTGGAGGGAGACAGCTAATCGCGCTGGATTCCATGCCTACCGAAAATCCGGGCAGATTGCTAAACGACGCTCTCCGAAAGCTGTACATGATCGTTAGGAGGACAGCTCTAAACACGAACCAGGTTATCGATGACCTGCTTAGTGAACTAGAGGCCGAATAGCAAATCCGGCCGGGATGGCTAATTTATGACTGGGGAGTCCATGTCGTTCAAGTAGTGGCTGAGTCGTAGATGCATCGATCGGTCCATCGTTTGGCTTGATGCCTCTATTGGAGAAATCCAACAGACATCCCGTGACTCGCTGCTTTTGGTCAGGTTGCCGCCGATAGGGCGTGCAGTGAGAACAATGGAAAATTCCTGGCGTACTTCGTCGTTGCTGGTGTAGTGCATGACGTGCTTGGGATCGGTGTAGATGCCGACGAGGCCGGTGATCTCGCAGTCGATGCCGGTCTCCTCTTTGGTCTCACGGACTGCGGCCTGTGTAAGGCTCTCGCCGAGATCGATGGCTCCGCCGGGTAGGGCCCAGTTGTCGTTGTCGGTGCGGCGGATGAGGAGGATCTCGCCCCTATCGTTCTCGACGACGACGTTGACGGAGGGGACGAGGCTGTTGGCTTGGGGGGCGTTGGGGTCGTCGTAGTAGTCGATCCTGCGTCCCATGGCGTCAGCCCCCCGTAAGTGGTGTGGCGCCTTCCCAGACGCGCTCGAAGCTGTCGAGGTAGGTGTTGACGATTTCTCCGCCGGCGACCTTCCGGAGGTGCCACACCGGAGCGTGCGGGGCGGTCACGCCGTAGACGTGGGTGTTGATGAGGAGCTGGTCGTCGGCGCGGTAGATGGAGTTGTACAAGACCGTCTCGTGAAGGCGGAACTCCACGCTCTCCACCCGGCGCAGTTGCTTGTACAGCACGAGCGCGTTCTTGATCTTCGCGGCCATCGCGTCGTCAACGCCCTCGTCCGCGCCTCGCTGTGCGACCTGCTCACTGTCGGGGTTACCGAGCAGGATGCGGACGCGTACGCCGGCGCGAGCTTTGTCGGCGAGGATCTGCTGTACGCCAGCGTCTTCGGCCAGGAACAGACCGGAGTAGACCAGGACTCCGATCTCGTGTTCGGCCGTCGCGAACAGACGTCCCCATGCGTCCCGAGGCACCGACCAGCGGTGCGGGTAGATGGTGACGATCTCGCTGCCGGAGGCTTGGCTGACCTGTTCCTGCGGAAGCGCGTCAGGCCAGAGGTAGGTCTCGTCGAGTCCGAGGTGCGAAGCCGCAGCGTAACGATGCCGACGGTACGGGGTGCGGCCGAGCGTGATCCAGCGCTCGATGGTCTTCTGATCGACCCCGATGGCCTCGGCGAGCGTGGCTATCGTCATGCCCCGCTCTAGCAGGGCCGCTCGAAGGCGTTCGTTGGCCATACACCCGACCGGATCGCAGGACGTCTCAGGACGCCACAACCCTAGTGAGGACGTCGTGAACACGTCCAGTCATGTACTGATCCCGTCCGGGGCCCTTGGCGGATTCTCGATCTCGTAAGGCAACACCCCCCGCCGGAACCACATCCACGGTCGCGGTTCTGGCCCTTACGAGAGGAGTGATCGCAATGACTTTGCTTATGATCACGCTCGCCGCCGTCTTTCTCGCCGGTGCTGCTGTGGGTGCGTTCACGCTCGTGGTGGTCGGTATCCATGCCCAGGAGCGGCGGATGATCAGGACTGGTGCGGTTGAGAGCCGGACCGGTGCAGCGTCGCGCCGGCTGCTGGCGACGGGCCTCGTACGCGATGAGGCACGGAGGTGATGGTGCGACTTCCGCGGAGTATCACCGGACGGTCGTGCCCGTGTGGTGCGGCGCTCGAAGCCGGCAACGGTCGATGCCGCAAGTGTCGTGCGCGGTCCCGCTGGTGGCGTCGTAAGTCCCGCTTCGGCGAGCTCTGATCACGTCTGCTGATGCCCGGGTGAGCGTCCGTCAGCCGGATCGAGCATTGGACTTCTCATCCGACGCTCGTCCCGGGTCGACGCTCTTGATCGAAAGGAGGTGAGAGTTCCTTTGATGGTCTCCGTTCCGCTGGTGGCGGTGCTGGGCGCGGTCGCATTCGTGGCCTGGCGGTACATGGGCCTGCGCGTCTGGCATGCCGCCGCGTGCCTGCTGTTCGGCTTCTTCCTCGCGGCCACCAGTGCCGCACCAGAGATCGACCGCTTGGTGGCCGGCATCGTCGCCTGGCTCACCGGCTCGCTCCCGCGCTGACCACTCAACAAGGAGGTGATGCCCGTGCCCCACACTCCCGACGACCCTGGAATCGACCTACAGGAGGTCGCCAGCCGCAACCGCAAGGCACGCACCACCGTCGCCCAATTCATAGCGACGAACCCATCAACGTCCTGGCAGCACGTCGCCGATGCGCTCGCCGACACACCGCTCCTCGCCGCCAAGGTCACCCGGCTCCGCACCCGACTACAAGTCATGCGCCTGCACCGCGCGAACCTCGCCGCCGCCGCACGCGCCACCCTCGCGGCACATCACGACGGAGAACCCGAACCGCTGTCGTACGTGCGTGACGAACTCACCGCCCAGGGAGACGACCTGCGAGGCCGCCCATGAGCAGAGCACGCCAGATGCGCAGGCACGCCCGCAAGATGCGCCGCAACGGCCTCCAGCCGGTCATCGTCGTCAACAACGACGACCACCTTCCCGACCTCGCCGCCGTCGTCATCGGCCGCGCGCTGTGGCGCTACCGATCCGAACTCGCACCCCTCTACCTGGCACTCACCCTCGTCATCACCGCCACGGCGCTCCATCACTCGCAACCGACCTGGTGGCCGTACTTCCTCGTCACCGCGACCTTGGCAGCATGGGCGCTGGCGGTCTTCGGTGCGGGTCTGGGCCTGGCCCTGCGCGCCGAGCGGTTCTATGCCGCGACCGTCACCATGGCCGCTGGTGCATGGCTCGTCGCCGGCACGGCCCTCGGCAGCACTCACCGACCGTTGCCACACGTCCTCGTCGCAGGTGGCTTCGTGCTGGCGGTGCCGTGGTGGGCGCACCGGCGACGACGCGCCAAGGTGCGCGTCGACCGGCAGCTCTCTGCCTGGCCGCAGATCGCACAGACGATCGGCTTGGCGGGCTCGCGCGTTCAATCCGCGATGGTGGACGTCTGGGGATGGCGGGCCCGGTTCGCGCTGGCTCGCGGCCAGACCATCCAGGACGTGACCACGAAGATTCCCGCGATCGAATCGGCACTCGGTACCTTCCGCGGAGCCGTACGCGTCCACCCGACGCAAGATGACCGCGCCAACCGATTCGAACTCCGTGTGCTTGATCTCGATCCGCACGCCAGCGCCATCGCCTGGCCAGGACCCTCCATCACATCGGTGACGGAGCCGATCGACCTTGGACCATTCGAGGACGCCACGGCGGCACGCTTCCTGCTGCTTCGCCGTCATGCGCTCATCGGCGGCATCGCCGGCTCCGGTAAGAGCGGCGGCATCAACGTCCTCATGGGCAACCTCACCGCATGCCGCGACGTGGTCATCTGGGCCATCGACCTCAAGCGCGGCATGGAACTCCAACCCTGGGCGCGCTGCATCGATCGACTCGCCACCACACCCGAGCAAGCTCGCGTTCTGCTGCGTGATGCCGTCGCGGTTCTGGAGGCCCGTGCGGAGTGGCTCGCCGGCCAAGGGCGGCGCGTGTGGGAACCGACCCCGGATATGCCCGCGCTGGTCATCGTCATCGACGAGTACGCCGAACTCGCCGACGACGTGCCCGATACCGCCGGTCATACCGACTCGATCGCCCGCCGTGGTCGGGCCGTCGCCGTCACCCTCGTCGCTGCGACACAGCGCCCCACGCAGAAGGCGATGGGGAAGGGCGCAGTCCGCTCGCAGATGGACGTACGGGTCAGCTTCCGCGTCCGCGAGCGCAAGGACGTCGATCTCATCCTTGGCCAAGGCATGCTCACTGCCGGTTGGCACGCCCACACGTTGAACGCGCCTGGGAAGTTCCTCATCAGTGCGCCCGAACACGACACCCCGCGACGGGGACGCGCCTACCTGCTGACCGACGAGACCGTTGCCCATGCGGTCACCGAGCACGCATCCCTCCGGCCATCCCTTGACCAGATCTCGCGTACGGCGATCGAGGAGGCGCATGCGGGCGTCCATCTGCCAGTCGAGGACGAACAGGCAGAGATGCCGGACAGCACCGAGCCTGCACTGGCTCCCGAAACGGCTCTCTGGGTCATGCTGACCGGCGCTCCCGACGAAGGCATCCCCGTGCCGCACCTCGTCACGGCTACAGGAATGAGCCGGCCGTGGGTCTACCAACGGCTTCGAGAACTTGCCGATTCCGGTCGCGTCATCCAAGTCACCCGAGGACGCTGGCGAGCAGCCACCGATCACCGTCAGTGACTCGTCTACGTCTACGACCCCACGCGCGCCTGCACGTAAGGCGCATAGACAAGCCACAGACGAAGACGAAGACAACCACTCACCGTCACGAACGGAGACCAACAACGAGCCCAGGCCCACCCGAGATCGCTCGGGACCCCAGGAGGTGAGCGTGAAGGCATACACCGTCGAACAGGTCGCCGAGATCCTCCAGATCGGCCGCGACAAGGTCTACTTCCTGCTCCGCACCGGCCAGCTCCGCAGCATCAAAATCGGCAAGCTCCGCCGCATCACCGACGACCACCTCACTCAGTTCGTCGGCGCCCTCGAAGACGAGAATTGCTCACCACAACGCTAGGGACGTCTTGGGACGTCTCTGTTAACGTGGCTGGTGACCGGCTCACCTCAATCCCCCAAGGAGGTTTCGCCGAGTGAAGATCCTCATCGGCAAGTACGAGGGGACGATCTATCCCGAGGGCGATGGCTACACCGGAGCCGTCTCCCTCGGGTTCGGACCCGACGGCAGGCGCAAGCGGCTCAAGAGGAAGGGGAAGCACAAGACCGACGTCAGGGACAAGCTGAGCAAGGCCGTCAAGGACCTTGAGTCCGGCGTCGAGAGTCCGGCGAACTACACGGTCCGCAATGCGGTCGAGGACTGGCTGTCCAAAGGGCTCAAGGGCCGCGACCCGGCAACGGTCACCACGGTGCGCATCCTCGCCGAGAAGCACGTGATCCCGCTGATCGGCGCGGGCAAGCTCAACGACCTGCGTGCCGACCACGTGGACGAATGGCTCGACGGGCTCACCGGCAAGCTGTCGACCCGCACGCTGCAAGGCGTGCACTCGATCCTCAAGCGGGCGATCCGGCAGGCACAGGCCCGCGACAAGGTGCTTCGGAACGTGGCCGAGTTGGTCATCACACCGAAGGGACGTGCCGGGCGGCCGAGCAGGGCGCTGACCCTGGAACAGGCGACGGCCGTGCTCGACAGCGCCAAGTCGTCTTCGATGAACGCCTATGTCGTGCTCAGTCTCATGACCGGCATCCGGACCGAGGAGGCACGCGCGCTTCGCTGGGAGCACGTCGTCGCTTGGGTCGACGACGAGAAAGGATGGCGGCCGGTCACCCAAGCCGGCTTCGACCATGAGCGCTTCGCCGTCTACGTCTGGCGGTCCGTACGGGCACACGGCGACACCAAGACCCGCAAGTCGCGCCGCACTCTGGAGCTGCCCGGTGAGGCCGCCCAGGCGCTACGGGTCCATCACACGAGACAGGCCGCGCAGCGGCTCAAGACCGGCGAGGCATGGCAGGATCACGGCCTCGTGTTCTGCTCCCAGACCGGCACGCCGCTCGACGCCGCGAACGTCCGGCGAGGGTTTCGGGCGATCACCAAGAAGGCGCGCATCGGGCAGAATTGGACTCCCCGCGAACTCCGCCACTCGTTCGTATCGATCATGAGTGACAACGGTGTGCCCATCGAGACCATCGCCGATCTCGTCGGGCACTCCAGCACCGCGGTGACCGAGGAGGTGTACCGGCACCAGCTCAAGCCGGTCATCACCAAGGGAGCCGAGACCATGAACAGCATCTTCAGTCCGAGCAAGTCCGCGTGACGGTGGCTCCCCGATTGGCTCCCGACCGGCCTACAAGATCGAAATGGGGCTCCGGAGCGAACTCCGAAACCCCATCCGAACTGCCTCAACCTTGCGTCGGGGTGGCGGGATTTGAACCCACGACCTCTTCGTCCCGAACGAAGCGCGCTGCCAAGCTGCGCTACACCCCGCTGGTGGCACGCTGGAGGGCGTACGTCCCTCCTGGCGCCTCCGCAAGTCTAGCGGATCCCATGAGTGCCCGTGCTCCAATAAAAGCCGGGCGTCCAGCCATGATCCTCCTCCGCGATCAACCGGCGGACCGCACCCGGAGTGCGCGGCGCAGATCGTCGAGTTGATCGGTCAGCCCGCGGTGCAGGTTCGGCGTCAGGTCGTCGCGATCAAGGCACTTCTCGGCGGCTCGTACGGTCTCGGGGCTGACCGCGTGGGCGGGGAACAACTGGCCGCTGAGGAGCCGGCACGCCACCGGGCCGCGGGTCCGGGACTCGGGGATCTCGGCGAAGTAGCGGTCCACATAGCGGCTGGTCGACTCCGGCCGTCCCGGATCCCAGAAACCGTCGGCGATGGCGCCCAGCAGGTGGTCGGACTGCTCGTCCACGCTGAAGAGCCGCTGCCAGGCGCGTTCCTTCGCCGCCGCGTCGGGGAGGGCCGCGCGGCAGCGGGCCGCGCCCTCCCGGCCCCTCGCGCTCGGATCGCGCGTCAGTTCGGCGACGATCTGCGCCTCACCCGCCGTGCCTGAGGCGCACAACCGCAGCAGGGCGCTCCAGCGCAGTTCCGCGTCGAGGTCGGGCCCGCCGGGGACCTGCCCCGCCAGCAGCCAAGCCCGTATCTCGGCGAGCTCGTCCGTGGTCATGGCACAGGTGATCAGGACCCGTACGGCGGCCAGTCGCAGCCCGGCGCGGGCCGGGTCGCCTTCGGCACGCGACATGATCTCGCGGCAGACTCCGGAGAGCGTCGCGAGCGCTGCTTCGCGTCCGGGCAGGGGCACGAAGCGGTCGGCGATCTGCCGGCGGCCGAATGCCAGTACGGCCTCCACGATGGCGCCCACGGGCTCGGCGGCCAGATGGGCGCCGGTGAGCGCGAGGTAGTCGGCGGGCGGCAGCTCCGCGTCGCGCACCATGTCACGGGCGGTGGCCCAGAGCATCGCCCGCGTGATGTGGTCCTCGACCGTGGACAGCGCCTCGGTGACCGCCTGCCACGACCGCGCGTCCAGCCGGATCTTGGCGTACGTCATGTCACCGTCGTTGGGCAGCAGCAGGTCGGGGCGGCGCGCGCCCGCGAGGGCGGGCAGCGGCGTGTGCGCGGAACCGTCCGGCCCCGGTTCGGCGAAGAGGTCCGCGTCGACGCCGTCACGCCGCACCAGCCGGCGTCCGGCCGCACCGTCGACCAGGTCGTAGAGCCCGACCCGGATCCGGTGCGTGCGCAGGGTTCCCGGATCGTCGGGCGGGCCGGTGTGGATCACCTCGGCCGAGGTCAGCCGTCCGCCCGCCTCTGTCACCGAGGTGCGGATGGTGTCCATTCCGCTCGTACGGAGCCAGCGCTGTGCCCACGCGTGCACGTCGCGGCCTCCGGTCCGGGTGAGCGCGGCCAGCAGGTCGGACAGGTCCGCGTTGCCGAAGCGGTGGCGGGCGAAGAACTCGTTGACACCGGCGAGGAAGGCGTCGTCGCCGACCCACTCGACCAGCTGGCGCAGTGCGGAGGCGCCTTTCGCGTACGAGATGCCGTCGAAGTACGCCAGGGCCGCGGCGGTGTCGTCGATGCCGTCGGCGGCGATCGGGTGGGTGGACGGACGCTGGTCGGCGTCGTACCCCCAGGTCTTGCGGTTGATGGCGAAGCCGGCCCATCCGCCCGTGAACCGGTCGGAACCGGTGGTCACCCGCTGGCCCATGTACTCCGCGAACGACTCGCTCAGCCAGAGGTCGTCCCACCACCGCATGGTGACCAGGTCGCCGAACCACATGTGCGCGAGTTCGTGCGCGATGACGACGGCGCGGATCTCACGGTCGACGTCGGTGACGGCGGAGCGGAAGAGGAAGTCGTCGCGGAAGTTGACGCAGGCGACGTTCTCGACGGCGCTGAAGTACGACTCGGGCACGAAGGCCTGGTCGTACTTCCCGAACGGATACCGCTGGTCGAACAGCTCGTGGTAGCGATCGAAGCCACGCCGCGTGATGTCCAGGATCTCTTCGGCTTCGGCGTCCAGGTACGGCGCGAGGGAGCGCCGGCAGTGCAGCCCGAGCGGGATGCCGTCGTGCTCCGCGTGCACGGAGTGCAGCGGGCCGCCGACCACGGTCATCAGGTAGGTGCTGATCCGCTGGGTGGGGGCGAACCGCCAGACGCCGTCCGCGCTCCGCTCGCACGCGCCGTTGGCGAGCACCGTCCAGTGCGCCGGTGCGGTGACGGACACCTGGAACACGGCCTTGAGGTCGGGCTGGTCGAAGCAGGCGAAGACCCGGGAGGCTTGATCCGGTCCGCAGGTGGCGTGGACGTAGACCTCGTCATCGGCGGGGTCGGTGAAGCGCTGTATCCCCTCGCCGGTGCGTGAGTAGCGGATGTCGGCCTCGACGCGCAGCTCGTTGTCGGCGGCGAGGCCGGGCAGTGGCAGGCGTCCGTCCGTCAGCGACGCCGGGTCGAGCCGCCGGCCGTTGAGCACGACGCGGTGCACGGTCTCGGGCTGGAGCTCGACGAACGTCGTCGCACCGGGCTCGCGGCAGCCGAACCGGATCACGGTCGTGGAGCCGAAGACCTCGTCACCGCGCGTGAGGTCGAGGTCCACCGAGTACGAGTCGACGTGAAGCACGCGGGCACGGGTTCGTGCCTCGTCGCGGCCGAGTGATGGTGTCTTGCGCATCCTGCACCGATCTTCGCATCCGGGTGAAGCGACCGCGGCGAAGGGCCGCGGCGAAGGCTCGCCGGCTGGTCACCCGCTATGGGACACCAGGGTGAGAAGTGTCGCCTCAGGCCGGCAGCAGAACCTGACCGGCGCCTTCGGCGACGTGCCGAGACCCGCCGAGACGTGCAGCCAGGCGGCGTCGGGACCGCCCGCCGCGGGGTGCCGGTGCAGGCCCTTGACGCGTGCGGGCTCGATGCCGCAGTTGGTCACCAGCGCACCGTAAAGGGGCACGCACAGCTGGCCGCCGTGGGTGTGCCCGGCGAGCAGGAGCTTGTAGCCGTCGGCGGCGAACCGGTCGAGATTGCGGGGTTCCGGGGAGTGCATCACGCCGATGTTGAGGTCGGCCCGCGGGTCGACCGGGCCGGCGACCTTGTCGTACCTGTCCCGGCCGATGTGCGAGTCGTCGATCCCGCCGAACTCGACGTCGAGCTCGCCGACCTTCAGCCGCCCGATGCGGTTGTTCAGGTCGAGCCAGCCGGCCGCCGCGAGCGAGGCGCCCAGCTCCCGGTACGGCAGGTCGGGTTCGCGCCGTTTCTTGTAGTCGGACTTGCTCGTACGCCACAGATAGCGCGTCGGATTCTTGAAGATCGGCGCGTAGAGGTCGTTGGAGCCGTAGACGAACACGCCCGGCCGGTCCAGCAGTGGCCCGAGCGCGTCCAGGAAGGACGGTACGGCGTCCGCGTGCGAGATGGAGTCGCCCGTGTTCACGACGAGATCGGGCTCGAGCGCGTCGAGGGAGCGCACCCAGTTGATCAGACGGCTGCGGCCCGGCGTGAGATGCGCGTCGGAGAGGTGCAGGATCTTGATGGGCTGCCGGCCGGCCGGCAGCACGGGAACCTCGAACCGGCGCAGGGCGAACCAGTTACGTTCGATCACCGACGCGTAGCCGATGCCGGCGGCACCGGCGCCGATCAGGCCGAGGGGGAGGGCGTAGAGCTTTCGCACTGTCCCATGCTGCCAGACCGTGAGCGCCGATGGGCAAAACGTACGGAATCATCCAGATCATCCCGACCATGCCGCTCAGCCGCTACGGCGCGCCACGGCGAAAAGCAGGTGGGGGCGTACGGGTGGCCAGGGCATCATGGTCACCATGAGTGCCCTCAAGGAGAAGCTGCGGTCCGACCTGTCGGCCGCGATGAAGGCGCGCGACGAGGTACGGACTCGTACGCTGCGCATGTCCCTCACGGCGGTCACCAACGAGGAGGTGGCCGGCAAGCAGTCGCGTGAGCTCAGCGACGACGAGATCGTCAAGGTGCTCATCCGCGAGGCGAAGAAACGGCGTGAGGCCGCCGAGGCGTTCGCCCAGGCGGGCAGAGACGAGCAGGCGGCGGCCGAGCGGGCCGAGGGCACCGTGCTCGAGGAGTACCTGCCCGCGCAGCTGTCCGACGAGGAGCTCGCCGACCTGGTCGCGGCCGCGATCGCCGAAACCGGCGCGGAGGGCCCGCGGGCGATGGGACAGGTCATGAAGGTCCTGAACCCCAAGGTGGCCGGCCGGGCCGAGGGCGGCCGGGTCGCCGCCGAGGTCAAGCGCCGCTTGACCGGCTGACCGGCCGGCGGCTCACCGGCCGCCCACCGTCCTCACTGGTCCACCCGCCTCACCGGTCGGCCGTCCTCAACAGTCGGCCGGTCTTGGGCGACCTGTCTCACCGGTCGGCCGATCCACCGGCGGGCCGGTGGATCGGCCGGGGCGGTCAGTTGCCGAACGGCCAGTCGAATCCGCCGTTGTTCCGTCCGCCGTTCCCGCTTCCGTTTCCGCGGCCCCGGCGGTCGGCTCCGTTGCCGTCACTGACGAAGATGGTCACGTTCTGGCCCTCTTCGAACTGCGTGCCGCCCGCCGGTGAGGTGCGTGCCACCGTGCCCCGCGCCTCGCCGGAGCGCACCGGTCTCGTCGAGACGGTGACGTTGAAGCCGGCCCCCTCGAGCGTGGACTTGGCGATCCGGACGGACATGCCCTGCACGTCGGGGACGCTGATCTGCTCCACGTCGCCGAAGCGGTTGCTCGGCTCGTTGAACGACCTGACCGGCTTGCCCTTGAGCGCGTTGCGCATGCTCTGCGCCCAGATCGGTCCGGGGATCGTGGCGCCGTAGATGCCGGTCACCCGGTACTTCCAGGGGTAGTCGGCGTCGCCGTACCAGACCGCCGAGGCGAGGTCGGGCGTGTAGCCGGCGAAGAGCGCGCAGGTGAACTCCTCGCAAGTACCGGTCTTGCCGGCGGCCGGGCGGCCGACGTTTCCGATGCCGACGGCGGTGCCTTTGGTCAGCACACCACGGAGGATGTCGTTGACCTGGTCGGCGACGTCCTCGTCGATGGCCTGCCTGCACTGGGTCTTGGGCAGCTTCAGCGCCTTGCCGTCGGGGTCGGTGACCTCGGTGATGGCGACCGGTGGGCAGTACTTGCCGCGGGCGGCGAACCCGGCGTAGGCGGCGGCCAGGTTGGTGACGTCGACCTCGTTGGCGCCGAGGACCTGCGACGGGATCTGCTTCAGGGGCTTGCCGGTGACCTGCCGCAGCCCGAACCGCTCGGCCATCTTGACCGATTCGCACAGGCCGACCCGCTTCTCGAGCTCGGCGTAGAACGTGTTGACGGAGTGCCAGGTGCCGTTGCGCAGGTTGAAGTTGCCGTCCTCGCTCTCGCTGGAGTTGCTGACCCGCCACGGTTCAGTGAAGTTCGAACCGTTGCAGGATTTGAACCCGCTGATGGTGATGGTGTGCGGAGAGTTGATGGTGGTCCGGATCGGGATGCCCTTGTCGAGCGCCGCGGCCAGCGTGAAGATCTTGAACGTGGACCCCGCCGTGTAGCCGTAGCCGCCGCCGTGCGCCATGTCGGCGGCGAGGTTGAGGACGGTCTCGCCCTTCTTGCGCTTGTTGCCGAACTTGCGGTTCACCGCCATCGCCTTGATCTTGCCGGTGCCGGGCTCGACCATCGTCTGGGCGGACGACCGGTCGTTCGTCACGGCGACGCGGTCGAGGATGCCGTTCTGCGCCGCCTTCTGCGCCTGCGGGTCCAGCGTCGTACGGACGGTGAAGCCGCCGCGCTGTAGCTGGCGCTTGGCGTTCTCACGGGACTTGGCGTCCTTCTTGCCCTTGGCCAGGATGTCGAGCATCTCGTACCGGACGTACTCGCAGAAGAACGGCGCCGTGCTGGTCTCGCAGCCGCCCTCCGGCTTGGTCTCGTTGAGTTTGACCGGCTTGTTCTTCGCCGCGTCGGCCTGGGCCTTGGTGACGATGCGCAGCTCCGCCATGCGGTCGAGGACGGTGTTGCGCCGGTTGCGCGCGTCCTTCGGGTTGAGCGTCGGGTCGAAGGCGGACGGGTTCTTGGTGATTCCGGCGAGCAGCGCGGCCTGCTCCAGGTTCAGCTTGGACGCGGGCTTGCTGAAGTAGCGCTTTGAGGCGGCCTGCACGCCGTAGGCGCCGCCGCCGAAGTAGGCGATGTTGAGATAGCCCTCGAGGATCTGGTCCTTCGACATCTTCTGCTCGATGTCGAGGGCGTAGCGGAGCTCGCGCAGCTTGCGGCCGGCGGTCGGCGCGATGGCGGCGCGGTACTCCTCATCGGTCTTGGCGTTCTCGACGAGCAGGTTCTTGACGTACTGCTGCGTGAGCGTCGACCCGCCCTGCGCGGTCTCGCCGGACTCGACGTTCGTCGCGAGCGCGCGGAAGGCGCCCTTCGCGTCCAGCGCGCCGTGCTCGTAGAAGCGCGAGTCCTCGATGGCGACGATCGCCCTCTTCATGATGGGGTTGACCTGGTCGAGCCGCACCGACTCGCGGTACTTGTCGAAGAAGGTGGCGATTGGCTTGCCCGCCGTGTCGTACAACACGGTCTTCTCGGGTGGCGGGGTCGTCTTCAGGTCGGACGGCATGTTCTGGAAACTGTCGGAGGCGTTCCGGGCCGACACGCCGGTGCTGCCCACCACGGGCAACGCGATGAAGGCGACCAGGACACCCGCGACGACAGCCGCACCCACCAGCCGGACGAGCTTGACGACGATGTTCTCCGAATCCGCATCTGCAACGCGCACGGTCTAACCGTACCTGGGAGAAGCGTGGCAAACGGGACATGTCACGGGTCGCCCCGCCGGTTGGCGCGAGGGTGACTAGTCCGTGGCCCAGGCGGGCTATATCGAGAATGGGCCCATCGGGGGCTGTTGAAACGTCTCTCGCTTCCGTAAGTTCTTCCCCACGGCTTTCGTATGGCGGCCTGACGTCCGCGCCCGTCCGGCCGAGGAGCGCAATCGACACAGACCCTAGGGGAGTGGGGCCAAGATGTGGATCACTGATTGGACTGCCCGCGCCGCCTGCCGTAACGCGGACCCGGATGCCTTGTTCGTGCAGGGCGCGGCCCAGAACCGGGCGAAGCTCATCTGCCGGGGCTGCCCGGTGCGCACGGAGTGCCTCGCCGACGCCCTCGACAACCGGATCGAATTCGGTGTCTGGGGCGGGATGACCGAGCGTGAACGCCGGGCACTGATGCGACGGCGGCCGGACGTGACCTCGTGGCGGGAATTGCTCGAGACCGCCAAGGAGGAGTACGAGCGGTCAAACGACGACGAGGACGAACTCGTCGCGAGCTGACCCGAGCGGTCGGCAACGCCGTGGTCGGATGACCCGCCCCTGGTGAAGCGCCAGGGGCGGTCGTGACGCGACCACGGCGTCAGGCGGCGCCGGCCGCCTTGTTCTCCGACAGATCCATGCCGACACGACGCAGACCTTCGAGGTCGTGCACGTCCTCGGCCTGAGCGGGCACCGTCGCTACCGGCACATTGGGGTGGGCGGAGCTGAAGTGCTCGCGCAGCCGGTCTTCCCGGGTGGTGACCTGCATGTGATCGGCATGCAGCCGGAGCAGCGAGGCGGCCAGCGGATGCTCGCCCCGTTCGTTCAGCGTCTCGGCGGCGGCCATGCTGCGCGCCGCCGACAGCGTGGTTATTCCGGACCGGTGCACGCGGTTGACGACCAGCCCGGCGAGCGGCATCCGCTCGGTGGCGAGTCGCTCCACGAAGTAGGACGCCTCGCGCAGCGCGTCCGGCTCGGGCGAGGCGACCACCAGGAACGCGGTACCGGGCGTCTGCAGCAACTGGTAGGTCTTCTCGGCGCGCTCGCGGAAGCCGCCGAACATCGTGTCGAAGGCGGCGACGAACGTCTGCACGTCGCGCAGCAGATGACCGCCGAGGACCTTGGTGATGACGCCGGTGAACACGCCGAACCCGGCCGACAGCACCTTGACGCCGAATCGCCCGCCCACCTTGGCCGGGGCGAGCAGGATCTTGATGAACCGGCCGTCCAGGAACCGGCCCATCCGCTCGGGGGCGTCCAGGAAGTCCAGCGCGTTCCGCGACGGCGGGGTGTCGACCACGATGAGGTCCCAGGCACCCGAGCGATGCAGCTGACCCAGCTTCTCCATCGCCATGTACTCCTGCGTGCCGGAGAAGCTCGACGACAGCGACTGGTAGAACGGGTTGGCGAGGATCTGCTTCGCGCGGTCCGGGTCCGAGTGGGCCTCGACGATCTCGTCGAAGGTCCGCTTCATGTCGAGCATCATGGCGTGCAGCTCACCGCCGTTCTCACCGTTCTCGTCGGCACCGACGCCGTCGATGCGCCGCGGGCTGTTGTCCAGCTCGCTGAGCCCCATCGACTGCGCCAGCCGACGCGCCGGGTCGACCGTCAGGACGACCACGTCGCGGCCTCGCTCGGCGGCCCGCAGACCCACGGCGGCGGCCGTCGTCGTCTTGCCGACCCCGCCGGAACCGCAGCAGACGATGATCCGGGTACGCGGGTCGTCGATCAGGGCGTCCACGTCGAGGACGGGCGGCTTCTTGCTCACGGGGCCACGCTCCTGGTCGGGCCGGGTGCGGCGGTCATGCGACTCCCTGGTCGTTCAGCGCCTCGGCGAGGTCGTACAGACCGGCGAGGTCCATGCCGTCGGCCAGCAGCGGCAGCTCGTACCGAGGCTGCTTGACCCGGCTCAGCCGCTTCTTCTCGCGCGCTTGCAGCTCGGCGCGCTGGGCGTGGTCGGCGGCCTCGGCGGCGAGCGCCCTGGCGATCTCGGCCGCGTGGTTCTCCAGCCCCGCCGCCTTGACCCCGACGGTGATCTCATCGAGGTCCAGCTTGCCCTTGCCCGCCGCGGCGAGGTAGGACTTCGGCAGCGCCGGCGGGCGCGCCATGTTGACGAAGACGCCGCCGACCGGCAGGCCCGCCTCCGTGAGGTGGGCGATGCCGTCCAGGGTCTCCTGTACGGGCATCTCCTCGAGCAGCGTCACGAAGTGCACCGCCGTCTCGGGGCTCCGGATCACCTTCATCACCGTGTCGGCATGGTTGCGGATCGGGCCGACCCTGGCCAGGCCCGAGACCTCGGTGTTGACGTTGAGAAAACGGGTGATGCGCCCGGTCGGCGGGGCGTCCATGACCACCGCGTCGTAGACGGGCGACCCGTCCTTGCGTTTACGGCGTACGGCCTCGCCGGTCTTTCCGGTGAGGATCACATCGCGCAGGCCCGGCGCGATCGTGGTGACGAAATCGATCACACCGAATCTGGTCAGTGCCTTACCCGCGCGTCGCAGGTTGTAGAACATCTCGAGGTATTCGAGGAGGGCCTCTTCGGTGTCGATGGCCAGGGCGTAGACATCGCCGCCCCCCGGCGCGACCGCGACTTTGCGTTCCTCGTAGGGCAGCGGCGGGCAGTCGAAGAGCTGGGCGATGCCCTGACGGCCCTCGACCTCGACGAGCAGGACCTTGCGTCCACCGGCGGCGAGTGCCAACGCGAGTGCGGCCGACACGGTCGTCTTGCCGGTGCCGCCCTTACCTGTGACGACGTGCAGTCGCACGCCGTCCCAGTCGGTGTCTCTAGCGCTCACACTCACCCGATCCACACTAATCGTTCGTTCAGCAAGCACCTGCGGCGCTCCCGGAGGTGGAAAAGTGATCTGGACCACGCCAGGCGACAGGCGTCTGAGGCACCGTGGGAGCGCAGGTGCCGGCGGCGTGGTTAGGCTCGGAAGTGGATGAAACCGGCAAGTCCTATAGCCCGTCGTACCCACGACTCAGTAGCAAGTGAGAAAGGTGCCCGCCATGGGAGCGGCAATCCTCCTCCTCAGCATCCTCGGCTTCGTGCTCCTCGTTCTCCTGAGCGCCTCGGTGAAGGTCATTCAGCAGTTCGAGAGGGGCATCGTCTTCCGGTTCGGACAGGTGCAACTGAATTCCGTACGTGGCGCCGGGCTGACCGCCATCGTGCCGATCATGGACCGGCTGCAGAAGGTCAACATGCAGACCGTCGCGATGGGGGTCCCGGCCCAGGACGGAATCACGCAGGACAACGTCAGCGTCCGCGTCGACGCGGTCGTGTACTTCCGGGTCATCGATCCGGTGAAGGCGATCGTGAACATTCAGAACTACGGCTGGGCCGTCTCTCAGGTCGCCCAGACCTCGCTCCGGTCGGTGATCGGTAAGGCGGACATGCAGCAGCTGCTGTCCGAGCGGGCCGTCATCAACCAGGAGCTCGCAATGATCATCGACGAGATGACCGAGGACCCGTGGGGCATCCGCATCGAACGGGTCGAGATCAAGGACGTCTCGCTGCCCGAGGGCATGAAGCGCTCCATGGCCCGGCAGGCCGAGGCGGAACGGGAGCGCCGCGCCCGCATCATCACCGCCGACGGTGAGTACCAGGCGTCCAAGCGGCTCGCCGCGGCCGCCCACGAGCTGTCCAAGGACCCCGCCTCGCTGCAGCTGCGCCTGCTGCAGACCGTCACCGAGGTGGCAGCGGAGAAGAACAGCACGCTCGTCATGCCGCTGCCGGTGGAGATGCTGCGGTTCTTCGACAAGATGGCCGGCGGCTCGGAGGCCCATGCGGTGGTGGAGGAAGAGCCGATCGAGGAGCCGCCGCCGCTGGCGTCCGCCGACGATGTCCCACCGGTGGCCGCCAACAACGAGTTCGCCGCCGTCGAGGCCGCGCAGGAGGATCACGCCGCCGCGATCGCCGACGAAACGACCGACGACGACACGACCGACGACGACACGACCGCCGGAGAGCGACGCGACACCGTGCCGCCGAAGACCGTGCCGCCGAAGACCGAGCCGCCCGGCACCGTGCCGCCGAAGCCGTGAAGGAGGCGGCGCACCGGCCCGGCACCGGTGCGCCGCCGCGGCCGCCCCGACGGCCAGTTCGCCGCCGCGGCCGCCCCGATGAGCACTTCGCCGGCCTTCTCGGCGACCGTCCCGGCAAGCTCCTCCACGGTGTCCTCCACGGGCTTCCCGATCACCGTCGGGTTCCGCCCGCCTCGCGCGCGCGGGCGGCGCCCGCGTCGTTAGGGTTGCGCCATGAAGAAATGGGAGTACGCGACCGTTCCACTGCTGGTCCACGCCACGAAGCAGATCCTCGACAACTGGGGCCAGGACGGCTGGGAGCTCGTGACCGTCATCCCCGGGCCGAACCCGGAGAACCTCGTGGCCTACCTCAAGCGCGAGCTGGCATGACGCCCGAGGAGCGGATCAAGGATCTGGGCCTGGAGCTGCCGGGCGTCCCAACGCCCGCGGGCGCCTACGTCCCCACCGTACGGACTGGTTCGCTCGTCTACACGGCGGGACAGGTCCCCTTCGTCGACGGCACGCTGCCGGCCACGGGAAAGGTCGGCGCCGAGGTCGACGTCGAGCGGGCCAAAGAGCTCGCCCGCGTCTGCGCGCTCAACGCGATCGCCGCGGTCAAGGCCGAGGTCGGTGAACTGTCCCGGGTGAAGCGGATCGTCAAGGTCGTCGGCTTCGTCGCCAGCGCGCCCGGCTTCACCCGCCAGCCCGAGGTGATCAACGGGGCGAGCGAACTGCTCGGCGAGGTGTTCGGAGCGGCGGGCAAGCACGCCCGAAGCGCGGTCGGTGTGGCCGTGCTCCCTCTCGACGCCCCCGTCGAGGTCGAGCTCATCGCCGAGATCGACGAAAACGGCTGATGGTCACACCTCGCGGTGGACCCTCGCGCGCAGAACGCGCTCACCGGCTCCGTGATCTTGCAGTTGTTCGCGTGGTGGTGGGCCGTGATCAGGAGTGTTCGCGCGGGGTTGACGCGAGGAGGGCTCGTATGTCCGAATTGGCGGCCATGGGGATCAAGCATTCGGTCACGCGATGGTGAACGGGCTGAGGCTGCCCGGCGAGTTCCGCGAGCGCCTCGCGGAACTCGCCGATGGCCGTGCGCGACCGGCCGTGCCGCGCAACGCGGCCACCGTCGTGCTGCTCAGGGACCATCCCGACGCGGGCCTGCAGGTCTTCCTGCTGCGGCGGGCCGCGTCGATGGCCTTCGCGCCCGGCGCCTACGTCTTTCCCGGCGGCTCGGTCGACCGGCGGGACGGCGATGCCGCGATCGCCTGGGCTGGGCCGTCGCCGAAGTGGTGGGGTGAGGCGTTCAGCGCCGATGAGACCCTCGCCCGCGAACTCGTGTGCGCGGCGGTCCGGGAGACCTTCGAGGAATCGCTGGTCCTGCTGGCCGGGCCGACCGGCGACTCGGTGGTGGACGACACCCGCGACGAGGAGTGGGAGACGGGCCGGCGGGCGCTGCTGGACCGGTCGCTGTCACTGGCCGAGTTCCTCGACCGGCGCGGGCTCGTGCTCAGATCCGATCTGCTGCGGCCGTGGTCGCACTGGATCACCCCGCTGGTCGAGCCCAAGCGCTACGACACCCGGTTCTTCGTCGCCGCCATCCCCGAGGGCCAGCGGGCGCGCGACGTGAGCACCGAGGCGGACCAGGTGGCCTGGCTGCGCCCCCGTGACGCGGTCGAGGCCGCCCACCGCGGCGAGATGTTCATGCTGCCGCCGACCCTCGCCACCCTCACGGATCTGACCGCCTACGACGACGTCGCCGCGGTCCTCGCGACGGACCGCGAGATCAAGCCCTGGTTGCCGGAGGTACGGGTCATCGACGGCGAACCGTACCTCCTCTACCCGGAGGGGACCGTGTGAGCTCGATCGACGGAATGGGCACCTCGCGGGCACGGTGCGTCCTCGCCCCGAACCCCTCGCCCATGACCCTGGACGGCACCAACACCTGGATTCTCGCCGAGCCGGGCGCCGAGGCGGTCGTCGTCGTGGACCCCGGGCCGGAAGGCGACGATCACCTGCGCCGGGTGATCGGCATCGTCGAGGAGCAGGGCGGGCACGTCGCCCTGGTCCTGCTGACCCACGGGCACCCCGACCACGCCGCCGGTGCGAAGAGGTTCGCCGAACTGGCCCGCACCGGGCGGCGCGACGTGCCGGTGCGCGCGCTCGACCCTAGGCTGCGGCTCGGCGACGAGGGGCTGGCCGAGGGCGACGTGGTGACGGTCGGCGGCCTCGACGTCCGGGTGATGGAGACACCGGGGCACTCCGACGACTCGCTGTCGTTCTGGCTGACCGCCGACCGGGCGATCCTGACCGGTGACACCGTCCTCGGCTACGGCACCACGGTCGTCGAGGGCCGGCTTGGCGACTATCTGGCCTCGCTCGACCGGCTCCGCGCCTTCGCCGGTGAGCGCGAGGCGGCGGTGATCCTGCCGGGCCACGGCCCGAGCCTCGACGACCCGGTCGCGGCGCTCGATCACTACATCGACCACCGCAGAGCCCGGCTCGCCCAGGTCGAGGCGGCCGTCGCCGGCGGCGCCCGTACGGCCAGGGAGGTCGTCGAGCGGGTCTACGCCGACGTCGACCGGTCGCTGTGGCCCGCCGCCGAGTGGTCGGTCCAGGCCCAGCTGGACTACCTGCGCGACCGCGCTGACGACGCGTAGGGGCGGCCGGGCACTCGCGCCGCGATGATCCGCGTGGCCGCGGCGTGGCCGCCGCCTGACGTGGCCGCCCCGGCGGCCCGATGCCTACTTCGAGCGCCTGCGCAGCCGCTCGATGTCGAGGATGACGACCGCCCGGGCCTCGATGCGCAGCCAGTTGCGCCCGGCGAAGTCGGCGAGGGCCTTGTTGACCGTCTCGCGCGACGCCCCGACGAGCTGGGCCAGCTCCTCCTGGGTGAGGTCGTGATGGACGTGCAGCCCGGTGTCGGACGGCTGGCCGAACCGCTCGGCCAGGTCGAGCAGCGCCTTGGCGACCCGCCCCGGCACGTCGGTGAAGACCAGGTCGGCCATCACGTCGTTGGTCTTGCGGAGCCGCTGCGCGAGCGCCCGCAGCAGGTGCACGGCCACCTCGGGATGCCCGGTCAGCCACGGCCGCAGATCGTCGTGGCCCAGCCCGGCGAGGCGGCACTCGGTCACGGCGATCGCGCTGGCGGTACGGGGGCGCGGGTCGAACAGCGAGAGCTCGCCGAACATCTCGCTCGGGCCGAGCACGCTCAGCAGGTTCTCCCGCCCGTCCGGGGCGGTGCGGGTGAGCTTGATCTTTCCTTCGAGCACGACGTAGAGCCGGTCTCCGGTCTCGCCCTCGTTGAAGAGCGTCTGACCGCGGGCCAGGCGCACCTCGGCCACGTTGGAGCGCAGCGCCTTGGCCCCTTGGTCGTCCAGCGCCTCGAAGAGCGGGGCCCTGCTCAGAACATCCACGTCGCGGTCGGTCACGCTTCCTCCTCGAACACTTACCTGCATAGTGTGACGTACGTCCCACCGCGGACGTGAACGGGGGGTGCATGCTGAGCTGGACACAAAGGCCGGCCGCACCGCCTACGCTTTTCCTCGTGCCTCGCAACACTGCGGAATCGCGTCTCGCCCTGGTTCGCCGCGCTCGGCGGATGAACCGGGAACTCGCCGCTCTCTATCCTGACGCGCACTGCGAGCTGGACTTCTCCGACCCGCTTGAGCTGCTCATCGCCACGATTCTGTCCGCTCAGTGTACGGATCGCCGGGTGAACGCGACCACGCCGGCCCTCTTCGCCCGCTACCGGTCGGCCAAGGACTACGCCGCCGCGGACCGCGAGGAGATGGAAAAGATCATCATGCCGACCGGGTTCTTCCGCGCCAAGACCAACAGCATCATCAAGCTGGGACATGCGCTGTGCGAGCGGTTCGACGGTGAGGTGCCCCGCACGATGCCCGAACTCGTGAGCCTGCCGGGCGTCGGCCGCAAGACCGCGAACGTCGTGCTCGGCAATGCCTTCGACGTGCCGGGGATCACCGTGGACACGCATTTCGGCAGGCTCGTCCGCCGGTTCGGCTGGACCACCGAGACCGATCCGGTGAAGGTCGAGCACGAGATCGGCGAGCTGATCCCGCGGAAGGACTGGACGGACCTGTCCCACCGGCTGATCTGGCATGGGCGCCGGATCTGCCACTCGCGCCGGCCAGCGTGCGGCGTTTGCCCGCTGGCCCGGTTGTGCCCGTCCTTCGGCGAAGGCCCCACGGACGAGAAGACCGCCGCCAAGCTCGTCAAGGCGGGCCCCTTCTCGTGATCGCTCGCCGCACCGGGAATACGTGGGCCGGGGTACTGGCTGGAACCATGAACGCGTAGGGAGCACCATTGGGGACGGCAGCGAGCAAGATCCAGCACAGACCGAGGTCATCGCCGCGAGAACGCCTTCCGGAGTGCCGGCCTGGTGACGGGGCCGGATACGGATGCGGATGAGCGAGATTCCACGATGGCTTGAGCCGTTCCGCGCCGGCGCCGAGAACCTTCAGGTCCCGCCGTTCCTGCGCCTGCCCAGCCCCGGAGCCCGGCCCGCCGCCGTGCTCGTGCTGTTCGGCGAGGGCACCGAGGGCCCGGATCTACTCCTGATCCAGCGCGCCGTCACGCTGAACAATCACGCCGGTCAGCCGGCCTTCCCTGGTGGCGGGATCGACCCCGGCGACGCGGGCCCGGTCGCCGCGGCCTTGCGGGAGGCGCAGGAGGAGACCGGCCTCGACCCCGCCGGCGTGGAGATCCTGGCCGTACTCCCCGAGCTGTATCTCGCGCACAGCGGCTACCGCGTCACCCCGGTGGCGGGCTGGTGGCGGGAGCCCACCGAGGTCTTCGCGGCCGATCCCGGGGAGGTGGCCTCGGTCGCCCGGGTGCCCATCGCCGAACTGGTCGAGCCCGCGAACCGGCTCAACGTGCGCAGTCCCAGCGGTCACGCCGCCCCCGCCTTCCAGGCCGGCGGCATGTTGGTCTGGGGCTTCACCGCGGGGCTGCTGACCCAGTTGCTGGACGTGGGCGGCTGGTCGCGGCCGTGGGACACCACCCGTGTCGAAGATCTTCCGCAGGAGATCCTGGATCTCGCGGGCGGCCGCTCACGCGGTGATGGGGCGACCGGTCCCCGATCGGCTCCGGCGGCCGGGCGGCAGGCGTGACCGGAGCCGACCTGGCCTGACGCGGGCCGATCGGGCCGGCGTCCGGCGCCAGGATGATTCTCCGCCCTCAGCGTGATGGGGCGATGTCGTGCCCTGCGGTTACGGGCGGGCGCCGGAAGTGGTCCGGTGAGGGGACGAGAATTGTGCGTCATGCCCTATACGGTGAACTGGTGCTGGGCGACCACATTCTCGATCTCATCCTGCTGGCCCTCGTGGTGCTTTTCGCCGTTTCCGGTTACCGCCAGGGCTTCATTGTCGGAGTGCTGAGCTTCGTCGGGTTCGTCGGCGGCGGCGTTCTGGGAGCGGTGATCGCGCCCCCGATCGCCAGAGCGGTGGTCGAGGGGTCCGCGCAGCAGGCGCTCCTCGCGATCGTGATCGCGTTCCTCGCCGCGACCCTGGGGCAGTTGATCGCGTCGTCGGCCGGTGCGGTGCTGCGCAACCGGGTCACGGGTGACAACGCGCGCGCCGTCGACGCCGTCGGCGGTTCGCTCGTGAGCGCGGTGTCCCTGCTGCTGGTCGCCTGGTTCATCGGCACCGCCGTGGCCGGGTCGCCGTTCGGGGTGCTGCGCAAGCAGGTCAACAGCTCGACCGTGCTCGGCGCGGTGGACGACGTGATGCCCAACACCGCGCGTGGCTGGTTCTCCTCGTTCAAGGGGTTCGTCGGCAAGACCGAGTTCCCGCAGGTGTTCGGCGGGCTCGGCGGCGAGTCGGTCGTGGAGGTGCCGGCCCCCGACAACGACGTGCTCAAGACCGAGGAGCTGCGCCGCACGCAGCGCAGCATCGTCAAGATCATTGGTACGGCGCCGCAGTGTCAGCGCCGCATCGAGGGCACCGGGTTCGTCTACGCGCGTGAGCGGGTGATGACCAACGCCCACGTGGTCGCCGGGGTGCGCGGCTACTCCCAGGTGGTCACCATGAGCGGGCGACCGCACCGGGCCAGGGTGGTCGTGTACGACCCCAAGCGCGACATCGCCGTACTGCACGTTCCCGGCCTGCCCGCGCCGTCGCTGAGGTTCAACGGCGACGCGAAGAGCCGTGACCCGGCCGTGGTCGCCGGCTTCCCGAGGGGGCGGCCGTTCACCGCCGTCGCGGCACGGATCCGGGCCAAGCAGCGGGCCGAGGGCCCCGACATCTATCACTCGGGCCAGGTCACCAGGGAGATCTACGCCATCCGCGGGGCGGTCAAGGCGGGCAACTCCGGAGGCCCGCTGCTCGCCGCCGACGGCACCGTCTACGGTGTGATCTTCGCTGCGGCGCTCGATGATCGGGAAACCGGCTATGCGCTGACCGCGCACGAGGTCGCCGGCGACGCCCAGGCCGGCCAGAACGCGACCGAGGCGGTGGACACCCAGACGTGCTCGGAGTGATCCGCTCCGGGTGACTTGTTCCCACCGCCTCGATCCATCGGATCGGCCGGATCCACCGGATTCACCGGATCGGCGGGTCAGCCGGTGAGGCGGATGCCGAGGTCGGCGGCAGGCTCCAGGCCCTCGCCCTCGATCCGCTCGGCCAGCCGGCGCGCGTCGCGCGCGACGCCCGCGACGTCGAGCCCGTACGGGGCCGGGGCGAAGGGCTCGATCCGATCGGCGGCACGGTTCAGCAACGCACGGGCGCCCTTGGTGTTGCCCCGGCGCACATGGGTCAGGCCCACGGCCACCTGGGCGAGGCCGCGCCACAGCTCGCGTTCCTCGTCGGGCGCCGACTTCCATACGGCCTCGAGCACCTCGTGGGCATGGAACGGCCGATCGGCGTCGAGTAGTCGCTGTGCCTCGGCGACGGCCGCACCGGGCGGCATCGACAGGTCGTCGGGCATCGTCGGCACACCCGCCGCCCCGTGCGGCAGCGGTCGCCCGTAGGCGTCCCGCGGCCTGGCGTTCCGCGCGCGTCCGTCCTGATCACGATCCCGCACGCGTACCACTCTATGCCGTGGATCATCGGCGGTGGAGGGTGCGCTGTCCGGCGCTCGGGGCGCGGTGTTCAGCGTTCCGGCTCGGGGTCGGCCAGCCAGCCGAGCAACTCGGTGTCGAAGGCGCGCGGTCGTTCCTGATGGGGGAAGTGTCCCGCGCCGTCGATGAGCTTCCAGCGGTACGGTGCCTCCACGTACCGCCCCGAACCCTGGGCACTGCGGGCCAGGGTGCAGGAGTCGAGAGAGCCGTGCAGGTGCAGCGTGGGTATCCGGATCGGTCCGCGCATCCGGTGGGCGTACCGCATCCCGTCAGGGCGCGGCAACGACCGCACCAGCCAGCGGTGGTACTCCAGCGCGGAATGCGCGACGCCCGGGATCTGGAACGCGTCGCGGACCAGCCGTTCCGTGCGTTCGTCCGGCCAGCCCGGTCCCGACCACCTGTGCAGCAGCCGCCCCACCAGAGCCGCGTCGTCGCGTACGAGCCGGCGCTCGGGCAACATGGGCACCTGGAACGCCAGCGTGTGCCGCGCGGCCCATCCCTGGCCGCGGGCGTCGGCCCGTACGGCCTGCCGCAGCCGGAGCGGATGCGGCGCCGAGACCGGGACGAGCCGCTGGACCACCTTGGGGTGATAGACCGCCATCGTCCAGGCGAGCAGCCCGCCCCAGTCGTGGCCGACCACGATGGCGTTCGCCTCCCCGAGCGCGCGCACGAGTCCCGCGGCGTCACCGGCGAGCGTGACGAGGTCGTAGCCGCGGGGTGGCTTGTCACTGCCGCCGTAGCCGCGCAGATCGACGGCGGCCGCCCGGTAGCCGGCCGCCGCGAGCGACACGAGCTGGTTGTGCCACGACCACCAGAACTCCGGGAAGCCGTGCAACAGCAGCACCAGTGGTCCGTCGCCGAGGGTGGCGACGTGGAAGCGGGTGCCTCCCGCGCTCACCGCCCGGTGCTCCCACGGGCCATCGATGTGGATGACCGACTCGTCACGTTGGGGCATGGGCGTTACTCGGGGATCGCCGGGGTATCACTGGCCCGGCGAATGGCCGTGAGGTCCTTGAGAGTCCTGCGGGTGCGCTGGATACCCGTGATCTTCCGCATCCGCAGGTAGCCCAGGCCGAGGAGGACCGCGGCGAGCACCACGTAGAAGCCGGCGACGATGAGGAACGCCGCCCAGTGCCAGATGCCGACCGCGACCAGCCCGTACGCCGCCGCTATCGACAACAGGATCACGATGAGGCCGCCGATGACGCCGGCGATCGTGAAGAGCATGCCGCCCCACGCGGCCTTCTTGGCATCGTCCTTGAGCTCCAGCTTGGCGAGCTCGATTTCCGACCTGATCAGCCGGGAGACGTTGCTCGACGCCAGCGCGACCAGTTCGCCGAGAGACCTGTCCTCGATCTGTTCTTCCGGCCGTACGTCGGTCATATCGCTCTCCTTCTCGCAAGGGCCATCACCAGCCTGGCAGCCCGGTCCGGCGCCCGGCCACCGGCATCCCGCTGCCGCCGTCTCCGGTCCCGCCGTCCCGTGTTCCCGCCGTCCCGTGGTCTGGGGTTCCACGGTCTGGGGTCCCACGGTGTGGTGTCGCCGCCTGTGGTTCCCACCGCATGGCCGCTGACGCACCCGGATCCCGCGACGGCCGCCGACATCGACACCCGGGGCTCGCGATCAGGACCGTCGTGGCCCCACTCTTCCGGATCGATCCGTT
The DNA here is from genome assembly GCF_014323705.1 of Actinomadura alba. Taxonomy (GTDB): domain Bacteria; phylum Actinomycetota; class Actinomycetes; order Streptosporangiales; family Streptosporangiaceae; genus Actinomadura_C; species Actinomadura_C alba. The sequence goes on along the minus strand of NZ_JABVEC010000050.1, from coordinate 13,236 downwards.
CCCGCGTAGGTCAAATCGCCGATGAGCAGTGAAATGGTGAATCCTACTCCAGCCGGAGTCGCCATTTCAGCGATCTTCCGACGACGTTCCTCCGTGGCCTGCGCGTGGGACGCGGAAGCGGGGGGCGGCGACGTGGAAGCGGGGGCGGCGACGTGGAAGCGGGCGGTGGAGAGACGCGGGAGCGGGCGGTGGAGACGCAAAAGGGGTGCCGGGCCGGGGATCTCCCGGCGCGGCACCCCTTCCGGAAGGCCGGTCCAGCCGGTTACTCGTCGCTCTTGGCGGCCGGCAGCTTCTCGGCGATGAGGTCCATCACCGAGCTGTCGGTCAGCGTCGTGACGTCGCCCAGCGACCGGTTCTCGGCCACGTCGCGCAGCAGCCGCCGCATGATCTTGCCGGACCGGGTCTTGGGCAGCTCGGGCACGACCATGATCTGACGTGGCTTGGTGATCGCACCGAGGACCTTGGCCACGTGGTCACGCAGTTCCTTGACGAAATCGTCGCCGTCCACGTTCCCGGCGCTGCCGCGCGGGATCACGAACGCCACGATCGCCTGCCCGGTGACCGGGTCGGTGGCGCCGACGACGGCGGCCTCGGCGACCTTCGGGTGCGACACCAGTGCCGACTCGACCTCGGTGGTGGAGATGTTGTGGCCGGACACGAGCATGACGTCGTCGACCCGGCCGAGCAGCCACAGGTCTCCGTCGTCGTCCTTCTTGGCGCCGTCGCCGGCGAAGTACAGGTTCTCGAACCGCGACCAGTAGGTCTCGATGAACCGGTCGTCGTCTCCCCAGATGGTGCGGAGCATCGACGGCCAGGGCTCCTTGAGGACGAGGAAGCCGCCGCCGCCGTCCGGTACGGACTGTGCCTGGTCGTCGACCACGTCGGCGGCGATGCCCGGCAGCGGGCGCATCGCCGCGCCCGGCTTGCCCGAGGTGACGCCGGGCAGCGGGCTGATCATGATCGCGCCGGTCTCGGTCTGCCACCAGGTGTCGACGACGGGGCAGCGGTCACCGCCGATGTGCTCGCGGTACCAGACGTACGCCTCCGGGTTGATCGGCTCGCCGACACTGCCCAGGACCCGCAGCGACGACAGGTCGTGCTGCGCGGGGATGTCCTCGCCCCACTTCATGAACGTACGGATGGCGGTCGGCGCGGTGTAGAAGATCGTCACCTTGTACTTCTCGATGAGCTCCCACCAGCGGCCCCTGTGCGGGGTGTCCGGCGTCCCCTCGTACATCACACTGGTCGCACCGTTGGCGAGCGGGCCGTAGACGATGTACGAGTGCCCGGTCACCCAGCCGATGTCCGCCGAGCACCAGTAGACGTCGGTCTCGGGCTTGAGGTCGAACACCGCGTGGTGCGTCCAGGCGACCTGGGTGAGGTAGCCGCCGGTCGTGTGCAGGATGCCCTTGGGCTTCCCGGTGGTGCCCGAGGTGTAGAGGATGTAGAGGGGGTGCTCGGCGTCGTGTGCGGGCGCGTCGTGCTCGTCGGACTGCCGGTCGACCAGTTCGTGCCACCAGACGTCGGTGCCGTTCCATTCGACGGCCTGGCTGGTCCGGCGTACGACGAGGACGTTCGTGATCGTGGCCGAGTTCGCGACGGCCTCGTCGACCACCGCCTTGAGGGCGTACGGCTTGCCACGCCGGTAACCGCCGTCGGAGGTCACCACGATCTTGGCCTGGGCGTCGTCGATACGGGTGCGAAGCGCGTCGGCGCTGAAACCGCCGAAGACCACCGAATGGGTCGCGCCGATGCGGGCACAGGCCAGCATGGTGACCGGCAGCTCCGGGATCATCGGCATGTAGATCGCGACCCGGTCGCCCTTCTGAACACCGAGTTCGAGGAGGGCGTTCGCCGCCTTGGCGACCTCGCGCTGCAGGTCGGCGTAGGTGATCGTGCGGGTGTCGCCCGGCTCGCCCTCCCAGTGGTAGGCGACCTTTCCGCCGTTCCCCGCCTCGACGTGCCGGTCGACGCAGTTGTACGCGACGTTGAGCTCGCCGCCCACGAACCATTTGGCGAACGGGGGGTTGCTCCAGTCGAGAACGGTGTCCCAGCGCTTGGCCCACGTCAGCCGTTCGGCCTGCCGTGCCCAGTACCCCAGACGGTCGTCGGCCGCATCGTCGTAGGCGTCCCCCGTGACGTTGGCCTCCGCGGCGAGCTCCGGCGGTGGGGCGAAACGCCGGGCCTCGTGGAGCAGGTTCGACAGTGTCTCGTGGCTCACGTGGTCTCCTCCAAAGCGTAAATTTCGGGCGCGCACGGTAAGGCCTACTCCACCAGGGACTCCACGGGGTCACAAGTGCGCGGTCCACCTTCCGGCCCGGTCCCGAGAGTAACGTGACGCCCGCCACGGCGGCCTGGTCAGATCGCGCGATCAGAGCGGTTAGGGTCGGCCGGGTGAACGACCCCCTTGCCCAAGTGGCGGCGCTGCCCGAAGTCATGGACGCGGTGACGGACGCGCGACGCGCGGTGGACCGGCTGCTCGGCCACCGCATCCTGCGGCGCCGGAGCGCCGAGGTGACCGCCGAGTCGGCTCTGCGCGGCGCACGCGCCTCGGCCGCCCTCGAGGGCGCCGCCCTGACGCTGGAGGAGTTGCGCGCGGCCGCCGTGCCGGCCGCCGGAGTGAAGGGCGACGAGGCGGGCGGGGGCGAGCACGGTCTGAGCGACCCCGTCGTACAGGGCGCGTTGCGGATCTCCGCTGAGATCGGGCTGCTGACCGAGACCTGGCGGCAGGCGCCGAGGCAGGCGCTCGCCAGGTTGCACGTCCTCGCGGCGGCCGGCGCCGTGCCGCCCGACGGGCTGGGCCGGCCGCGCGGCGCCGGAGACGACGTCAGTGATCCGCTGGAGCTTGGCCCGCCGCCGCCGGCACGCGAGGTCGCGGCCCGGCTGGACGTTCTCAGCGGGCTCCTGACCACGCCGACCGAGGCGCCCGCCCTGGTGGTCGGCGCGATCGCGCAGGGCGAGCTGCTCGTACTGCGGCCATTCGGCTGGGGCGACGGAATGGTGGCGCGGGCCGCGCAGCGGCTCACGCTGGTCGAGCGCGGTCTCGACCCGAAGTCGCTGACCGCTCCAGAGGTGGGACACGCGGAGTTGGCGGACGAGTACGCCGGGGCGCTGCGCGCCTATGCGGAAGGCACGCCACAAGGGGTGGCCCTGTGGGTGCGGCACTGCGCCGATGCGATGACCGTGGCGGCCCGCGATTCACTGGCGATCTGTGAGGCGTTCTTGCGCGGCTGAGGCGGTCGAATGGCTGCGCTCACGATCATCTCGAGAGATCCGCGCATTCGCACCAAATCCCGCTATTTAGCGGCATAGCGAACGGCGCCCCGCCGGGGGACGCCGCCGCCGCCACGTCACACCGGGTTACCAAGCGTGCACCTCATATTCGTCGGAACGGGACAAGCCCGTCGCAACGCGCCTCCCGCGGCTGGTCGCGCGTGGGTGCCCGGCTGCCGTGCTAGGACGCAAGGGTCCGTGACACCTGTCTACGCCTCATCACAGCACTTGACAAGCCCTGACCCGAAAAACGGGCGGTGACCGGTCAAGGGCCGTCCACGGATCGGCGGAGGCGGTTCCGGTGGTTCCGGCCCATCGAACAGCGGCCATTCAGAACGCGTCGCAGTACCGGGGAAACGATCACGGACCGTGATCGGTTTCCGGCGTTCAGACCTGACGTAGGCCCGGAAAGATCTACCTGACGTGCTGTAGCATCCCAGTCTTGTCAAGGCCTGCCCAGGTCCATTGACAGCGGTCAGGGGTCGAAAGGGTCATCGAATGCCAAAGCATGCGACATGGTACGGCCCCTCGTCTGACCGGTGATAAAAAAGACTCAACGCTGTCCGTTTTGGTGTTACAAAACTCCGGGGGATCGGGCAGCATATGTTGTATCTGTCAGATCGCTAGACCTCGACTTTGCACTCACTCTAGATCCAACTGACGATCTCCTTTGTAAGACCCACCCGAGGCTCTCTTGGGAAACGGCCCGGCTCTACCCCCCCGGAGCCGGACCGTTCGGCGACCCCCGCTCTCCCCCCCGGCGGGGGTCGCCTCATTTCCACGTCCGATCGGTGCGCGAGACACGAGCGCGCCGAAGCCGGTAGGCGACGTTATCCACAGGCTGGGGAAACCTCTTTCGGTCCGCCTTTACCGCAGCGCATGGTGGTGCTCCACCGAGCGAACGCCGGGAGGATCCGATGGGCACCGCCGCACTGATCGCCACCACCGATCCCGTGCTGCTCGACGACCTGCTCCGCCTCGCCGCGGCCGCCGACGCGGAGGCCGAGGTGGCGCGTGATCCCGGCCAGGCGCGGGCCGCCTGGCGGCATCCGCCGCTCGTACTCGTCGACCTCGGCTCGGCGGCCGAGCTGGCCGGGGACGGCATGTCCAGGCGGCCAGGCGTCATCCTGGTCACGAACGGGCGTGACGACGAAGAGGTCTACCGCACCGCCGTCGACATCGGCGCACAGGACGTCGCGGTGCTTCCCGGCGCCGAGGCCCGGCTGGTCGACGCGCTTTCGGCGGCCGCCGAGCCCGCGGGCGAGCGAGCCGTCACGGTCTGTGTCACGGGCGGCCGAGGCGGTGCCGGGGCCAGTACCTTCGCCGCTGTGCTCGCCCTCGCGGGGATGTCCCGCGGCCTTCGCACCCTGCTCATAGACGGCGATCCACTCGGCGGCGGCCTCGACCTCGTCCTCGGGCAGGAGCGGGCGCCGGGTGCCCGGTGGCCCGAGTTCGCCGGCCTGCACGGGCGACTGAGCGGTTCGGTGCTGCGGGAGTCGCTGCCCGGGTTGGCCGGGACGGCCGAGGGCGCGCCCGGCGACGGCGGCCTCGCCGTCCTCTCCTGGCACCGTGGTGAAGCCGAGCCGGTTCCGGCCGAGGCGATGCGTTCCGTGCTCGACGCGGGCGAACGCGGCTTCCAGCTGGTCGTCGTCGACCTGCCTCGCCATCTCGGCGACGCGGCGGCCGAGGCCCTGACGGCCGCCGGCGTCACGTTGCTCGTGGTGCCCGCCGAGCTGCGGGCGGTCGTGGCCGGCCACCGCGTCGCCGCCGCCCTCGCGCGTCACACCTCCGACGTGCGCGTGGTCGTACGAGGTCCGGCCCCGGGCGGGCTCACCGCCGGTGCGATCGCGCAGGCGCTCGGCCTGCCGCTCGTGGGCGTGGTGTCGAGCGACCGGCGGTTGGCGACCGCCCTCGAACACGGCGAGCTGCCCGTCGCCTTCCACCGGAGCCCGCCGGCCGATCTGTGCGTGCAGCTGGTCACCGGCCTCGTTCCCGGACCGGCATGGCGAGGGGGTGTCCGATGAGCAGGCTGGTCGAGGCGGTGCGTGGCAGGCTGGTCGATACCGGCGCCGAACCCACACCGGCAGGCGTCGCCGCGGCACTGCGGGCGGAGGAACGGGTCCTCGGCGACGCCGAGGTGCTCACCCTGGCGGAGGAACTACGGGCCGATCTGGTCGGTGCCGGACCGCTCGAGCCGCTGCTGCACGACCCCGAGGTCACCGACGTCCTGGTGAACGGAGCCGATGAGGTCTGGGTCGACACGGGCCGCGGTCTCGTCCGCACGCCCGTGCGGTTCGCCGATGAGACGACGCTGAGGCGGCTGGCCCAGCGGCTCGCCGCCATGGCCGGCCGCCGGCTCGACGACGCGGCACCGTACGTCGACGCCAGGCTGCCGGGCGGCATCCGGCTGCACGCGGTGTTGCCGCCCATCGCCGGCGGCGGCACCTGCCTGTCGCTCAGGTTGCCCCGGCGGCGTGCCTTCACGCTGGACGAGCTGGTCGCCGCCGGTGCGGTACCCGAGGCGGGCGCGGCGCTCCTGACCGCGCTCGTCACGGCCCGGGCGGCGTTCCTGGTCACCGGAGGAACCGGAACCGGCAAGACCACGTTGCTCGGCAGCCTGCTGTCGCTCGTACGCCGCGGCGAGCGGCTGGTGCTGGTGGAGGACTCGGCCGAACTGCGCCCGGCGCACGACCATGTCGTACGGCTGGAGGCGCGTCCGGCCAACGTCGAGGGCGCCGGCGAAGTCGGGTTGCACGACCTCGTACGGCAGGCCCTGCGCATGCGGCCCGATCGGCTCGTGGTCGGAGAGGTGCGCGGCGCCGAGGTCGTGGTGCTGCTGGCCGCGCTGAACACCGGGCACGAGGGCGGATGCGGCACGCTGCACGCCAACGCGGCGGCCGACGTGCCGGCCAGGCTCGAGGCGCTGGCCTGCGCGGCCGGGCTGAGCCGCGAGGCGGTGCACAGCCAGCTCGCGGCCGCTCTCGACGTCGTGGTGCATCTCGTCCGAGAGCCGGGTGGGCCGCGCCGGATCGCGGAGGTGTGCCTGCTGCGCCGTGGGGCCGACGGCCTGGTCGCGGCCGTGCCCGCGGTGTCCTTCACCGCGGACGGCGAGGTCATGACCGGGGCCGGAGCGGCCGGGCTCGCCGACCGGCTGGCCGGGCTGTGGCGGCCGCCCGGCGTGCCGCCGGACGGGGCGGGGCGACCGGGCGAGGCGGCGGGCCGACCGGGCGAGGCGGAGCGGGGATCGGCGCAAGCGGGCCCCGGAGATCTCGACCTTGCGCACGGGACCGGCCGATGACCGGCCTCGGGGCGCTGGCGGCCTTGTGCACCGGCACCGCCGTATGGAGCCTGACCACGCCCTCCCCCGCGGTGCTCCGGCTGCGCGAGATGCTCATTCCCCGGACGCCGCCGTGGCCGCGTCGTGTCGCGGTCCGCGCCGTCGCCGCATTCGGGGAACTCCGCAGAAGGCGTGGCGAGACCCGGCTGCGACGGGCCGCGGTGATCGAGCTGTGCGACGGCATCGCGGCCGAGCTGGCGGCGGGCCGCACACCGGCCGCGGCCTTCGCCGAGTCGGCCGCGGTGCTGGATCCGGCGGTCGGCTCCGTGCTTCTGGCCGCACGACCCGGTGAGGGGATTCCCGGCCTGCTCGACCGGATGGCCGGCGCGCCCGGCGCCGAGGGCCTGCGGTTGCTCGCGGCCTGCTGGCGGATCGGGGCCGAGCGCGGTGGCGCGCTCGCCTCGGTGATCCAGAGCCTGTCCGACTCCCTGCGTGAAGAGGAGGCCCACCGGCGAGAGGTCACCGCACAGCTGGCCGGGCCGCGCGCGACGGCACGGCTGCTGGCCGGCCTGCCGCTGCTGGGGCTGGGCATGGCCGCGGCACTGGGCGCGCGGCCGCTGGCGTTCCTGTTCGGCACGCCGCCCGGAGCGGCCTGCCTCCTCGCCGGCATCGGGCTCGACGTTCTCGGGCTGTGGTGGACCCAGCGGCTCGCCGCCACGGCCGGATCGCCCCGATGAGCGCGGCGCTCTGCGCGATCGTCTGCGCCGCCCTCGCCGGGTGGCTGTTCCCACGCGGCCGTCCGATCGCCTGGTACCGGCTGACCGCGCTGCTGCCGCCACCGGCCGTGCGTGCGCCGGAGTCCCCTGCGGGCGGTCGCCCGGACGCGGGCCGCCGGGAGGAGCGTCTTCGATGGGGCGTGGCGGCACTGGCCGGCGCGGCCTGCGCCGCGCTGGTCGGCGTCCCGGCCGGTCTGCCGGTCGGTGCCGCGGTCGCGTTCGGGTGCGCCCGGACCCTGGCACGGATGGAGCCGCCGTCGCACCGCCGTCGCCGGGCCCGCCTCGTCGCCGACCTGCCGGTCGCCGTGGACCTGCTCGCGGCGTGCCTGTCCTGCGGCACGTCGTGGGGTGAGGCGGTCGAGGCCGTGGCGGATGCGGTCGGCGGCCCGCTCGGCGACGAGCTGCGCGCCGTGGCCGCGCAGGTGCGGCTCGGCGCCGATCCCGCGCGAGCGTGGCTCGCGCTCGCCCGGGAGCCGGCTCTGGCCCCGCTGGCCCGGGCGGTCGCGAGGGCCGCGCACAGCGGGACGGCGCTCACCCCCACGCTCGCCAGGCTGGCCCGAGACCAGCGTCGGTCCGCGCACGCGGCCGCAACCGTGCGGGCGCGCGCCGCCGGGGTACGGGCGGTGGCGCCGCTCGGGCTCTGCTTCCTGCCCGCCTTCGTTCTGCTCGGCATCGTGCCGGCGGTCGCCGGTATCGCCTCGACCATGCTGTCGTCATCGCCCTGACGATCGGTGCGGCACCGGCTCCGACGGCGGCCGACCGCAGGCGGAGAGCACGAGCGAAGATCGCGAGATCGGAGAACGGCTGGTCAGCGATGGGCAAAGAAACCTCTCGAACCAATTGATGACAGGAAGAAACCGGGCAAGTACCGTCAAAAGATGCATACCTCCGAACGCCTCAAGGAGGCCAAAAGCATCCTCGCGGCGCAGCTTCGCCAGATCCGCAATGAGGCGAGCCTGACCGGTCAGGCATTGGCGACCGAGGTCGGTTGGCCCAAATCCAAGGTCTCGAAGATCGAGAATGCCAACCAGGTCCCCACGGAGGGCGACATCCGGGAGTGGTGTCGCGTCTGCAACGCCGACGACCAGACGGTGGACCTGATAGCCACCGTCCGGAACATCGACAGCATGTACATCCAATGGCGCCGGCTGGAACAGACCGGGCTGCGGCACGTACAGCAGTCGTTCATGTCCCTCTACCGTGGTACTTCGCAGCTGCGGGTCTTCCAGCACGCGCCGGTCCCGGGGCTGCTCCAGACCCCTGACTACGCGGCCGCCCACCTGCGCTGCATCATGGAGTTCCGCGAGCTGCCGAATGATCTCGAACAGGCGGTGGAGGAGAGGGTCGCGCTCCAGGAGGTGCTCCGCGACGGTTCCAAGCGCTTCGCGTTCATCTTCGGCGAGCAGGCGTTGTACGCCCGGATGTGCGAGCCTGCGGCCATGGTGGGCCAGCTCGAACGGCTGACCACCATGACGTACGTACCGAACGTCTCGCTCGGCATCCTGCCGATCGCCGCCCCGCGCACCGTGTGGCCGTGGGAGGGGTTCTGGATCTATGACTCCGACCAGGTCAGATGCGACACGCTGCCCGGTCAGATCCGCAACAAGCAGCCCACCGACGTCGCGATTTACGAGAAGGCGTTCACGGCGCTGGCCGAGTCGGCCGTCTACGGCGAAGCCGCTCGAGCGCTGATCACGGCGGCGGCCACCGGATTCCGGGAAACGTGAAGAAACATCGTTGGGGATGATCCGCCTTTGTCCCTACCGTCGCAATATGGACGGACGTCGACCTGTACGACATGACCGCCCTGCCGTGCCGGCCGAGCCCGGATTACTCCCTGGGTCTGGCGCCGGGCATCCGCCGGCGCCGGACTCGGTCCGGATCGAGTCGTCCGGCGGCAGCTGATGAAAGGGCCCTGGAGACCACCGCGCATCTTCTCGTGGACCATCGTGCCCCCGGGCTGCGATCCGCTCGGGCTCGGGGCCGCCGGAGTCTGCGGCGATCGGCAGCGGGTCTTCGCGCGCGTGGCCGACGCGCTGCGTGAGGCGCCGCAGGGGTCGCGTGGCCTCGTGCACAGCGTGACGCTGAGCTTCTCGCGGATCGGCTACGTCTACGACTCGTTGATAGCGCGCGGCCGGTTGGACGCGGTCAGCGGCGCGGTCGTCTGGGACGACCTCTCCGCGCACGGTGGGTGGGGGCGGCTCGACACGGACTTCGCCGGCGCGCCTGACGGTTTCGGCGACTCCGTCCCGCCCGAAGCGATCGCCGCGGGCCTGGCCGACCTCGATTCCGATCGCGAGCGACGGCAGGCGACGGGGCCTCGGATGAATGCCTCCAACGGAGGGGGATCGTAGGCGTGGGCGCCTTCCCGTTCATCAGCGTGTGCACGTCGAGACCGGGCGCGGACGGCGCGCAGACCCGGGCGTCTCGGGCGGTGGCGGGCCCGGACGCGGTCGTATCGCCCGGCCGGTGGGGCCGCCGGGCCGTACGACTCCTGTGAACCGGCGCGGCGGTGTGGACGCCCAGGTCTTGGCACCCCCGGAGACCATTTCCCGCACCGCCGTGTCCACAGATCCCGGCCGGCGACGGCTCCGTCATCGGGCGAGCCGGCCCGATGGGGCGCGGAATTCCCACTCTCTTCATGGGTCGAAGGAATATATGTCCAGGGTGGAGATTTCTTCGACCCGGTGACCCTTCTTCACACCTATCGGGCTCTCACTGCCATCGGTTTCGCAGGGTGCGCCGTTCTTCGCGGGGTTCGCGGATCTCGCAAATTCCGGCCACGCGCACCGGCGGAGACATCGACGGGGGTTCGCCGGCCGGAGTTATCCACAGAATGCGGTTCGGTCGGTGACCTGCCAGATCCGCGATGCAGGCTTGGTGGCGGGCACCGCGGGGTGCCCCTGACGGGAAAAGAGGGCCTCCCATGCGAATGGCACAGGTGATGACCCGGTCCAGAGGCCGGCACGCTCGCGACGACGGGATGTCGACCGCCGAGTACGCCGTCGGCACTGTGGCCGCCGCCGCCTTCGCCGGGCTGCTGTTCAAGATCGTGACGAGCCCGGAAGTGCGGCGGTTACTTCTGGACATCGTCAAGAGGGCACTGCAACTGGCCGGGTGATCGAGGTGTCCAAGGGCCTCCGCTCCAGACGGCGGGTGGGCCGGCCCCACTGGTGGCACCCGGCCCGCCGGCCGCCCGGCCATCGCCTCCCGGTGCCCGGCGACTCCGCGAGGTCGCGCGGAATCCTCCGTCCCCCCGGTGAGAGACGCCGCACCGGTGAGAGACGCCGCCCCGGAAAGAGACGTCCCCCCGGTGAGAGACGTCCCCTCAGAAAGATCGGAGAGAGACGTCCCCTCAGAAGGAGACGTCCTGGCGGCGCGGAAGGCGGCTCGGCCACCGTCGAGATCGCGGTCGCACTGCCCGGGCTGGTGCTCGTGACCGCCATCGCCCTCTGGGGAGTGGCGGTCGCGTCGGCGCAGGTCGCCTGCGCGGACGCGGTGCGGGCCGGTGCCCGGGCGGCGGCCCGGGGGGAACCGGTCCCGGCCGTTCGCACGGCGGTCGCCCGGGCGGCGCCGGCCGGAGCCAGGGTCGGCGTGCGGCGGGGTGTGGAGACGACGCGGGTCGAGGTCGAGGTCGCGGTCGAGGCACCCGCCGCCGGCGGCCTGCCCGCGATCACCCTGCGGGCCCACGCGCTCGCGGTGACCGAACCGGGTGTGGGCGGCCCATGACGAGCGTCGTCCACCGGGCCGGGCGTGATCCGGCCGCCGCGGCCGCCGGACCGGCGGGCGACGCGCCGCGCGCTCTCCCGGCCGCGCATCGGACGGGGCGATGGGGCGCCGACCGTGGCTCGGGCACGCTGTGGGCGCTGACCGCCATGGCGGTGATCTGGCTCGCCGCCGTGCTCGCCATGACGGTGGGCGGGGTACGGGCAGCCCGCCACCGGGCGCATACCGCGGCCGATCTCGCGGCGCTCGCGGCGGCCTCCCATGCCGCGACCGGTGCCGCGGTCGGTCACGCGTGCCGCCGGGCGTCGGAGGTCGCGGCGGCGTCCGGCGGCCGGGTCTCCGCGTGTGTCGTGCGCGGCCAGGTCGCCGACGTCACGGTGGTCGTGACGATCCGGGTCCCGGTGTCGTCGAGCCGGTGGCGGCTGGTCGTCAGGTCCCGCGCCGGTCCATCGACTCATGCGTAACCCATCCGGCCGACAGTCGTTGTACAGAGTGTTCAATAGGGCGCACTGGAGGCCGGCGGTGGAGCGGGAGCGCGAGGTGGAGGGCGGGATCGCGATGGGCCGACTCCGGTCATTCAATTCGGCATTCCCCTGTTTTCGTCGGCTACAGAGTGGTTAGATACCGTCCAGTAAGCGCATAGGTACCCATTAGTGCGATGTTCAGCGGACCAAAGCGCAGCCGGACTCACGACGAAGGGACAACGGCGTGACGAGGACTCGCAGACTGGGTACGGTGATGCTCGCGACAGCCATCGCGATGGGCGTCGCGGTGCTCAGCGCGTCCTCGCCGGCCCAGGCGGGGAGTGAGATCTCCGGCCCCGGCACCGTCACCAGCGGCTCGAGCGTCACCGTGAGCGCCCAGATCGACAACGTCGTACGGGTGGAATTGCAGGTCGCCGCTCCGGGTGGCGGCTTCACGACGATCGACAGCGGCGGCAATCTGCTGGGCGAGACCCGGCTGTCGAACCGCGTGAACGTTCCCAGCAACGGCATCTACAAGACTCGTCTCAGGGGAAGCGTCACCGGCAAGATCTACGAGACCAAGAACTTCACCGTCCGCGTTCCTCCCTCCGCGCCGCGCGGCGTGCGCGCGAGCGCGTCGGGCGGCAAGGTGGTCGTCCGGTGGGCACGAGGCGCCGAGGACGACCTCGCGGGCTATGAGGTCGCCGCCAGTGCGCGCTCGCGCACCGCAGCGCCCTCGGCCCTGTGCGCGGGTGCCGCCTGTACCACGACGCTGAGCCTTCCGAGCGGCGCGAGCGGGCAGGTCGGAGTCTCGGTGCGGGCCCTGCGGCCGGACGGTTCCGGTGGCACGGTGCGCTCCGGCGCCTCGTCCTCCCGGGTCACGATCCCGGCCGGTCCGAGTGGAAGCCGGGTCTACGGTCAGGGTGCCGACGGTTCCGGCCCGCGATCCGGCGCGACGGGAGTGCCGTCCCTCGACCCGCTGAACCCGCTTCAGAACAACTCGTCGATCGAGATGCCGCCGGCCGATCCAGGTGGGACATCCGGGTTCGAGTACCCGGCGCCGGGCCCTGAGGTGGCCGCCCCCGGGCAGGCCGACCCGGCCGCCGAGAACGTCTCGGCCACGAGCAGCCTCGAGTGGGGCAAGAGCCTCGCCATCGCGTTGATCCTGCTGGTCGTCGCGGCGCACCTCGGCATGTGGACGCGTCGCACCCGGGTGGCGCAGGCGCTGGTCGGCCGAGGCGGCCGCACCGGGGCCGGGCGCGAGCGGGTGCGCGCGGCGCGTGAGCGGATCGCCCGCGCCGAGGCCGAGGCCAGGGCCGCCTCTGCCGGGGCCGCCGCCACTCCCGCGGGTGACACGAACGGTGCCGCGGCACCGGTTCCGCCCGGCGCCCGGCGAAACGGCACCGCGTCACCCGCCAAGCCCCCGGCCGAGCCGCCCGCGCGGGCCAGGTCGGCGGCGACCCGGCCGCGATCAGGACCCGGAGCCAGGGACGTGTCACGCACCGGGGCCGCCAAGGTGCCCAGCCGACGCTCCGGCGGTTACCAAGGCCGCCGCCGGCGACGTGACGGACGCGATCTGGCATGACGCGAAGCGATGCGGCACGGCAGATGTGACGCGGTGAGACGTGACGCGGCGAGACGTGACGTGACGTGACGCGGCGAGATGTGACGTGACGTGACGCGGCGAGATGTGACGCGGCGAGACGCGGCGAGATGTGAC
>NZ_JABVEC010000005.1 GCF_014323705.1 Actinomadura alba | reverse complement strand
AGGCACGGCTGACCCCACGGCTCCCGCCGGCCGGCCGGTAGGCGACGGGCGATCAGACCTGCTTCAAGAACCCCGAATCGACCGCGAAGTCAGCGCCCGTGGTACTCGCCGAGCGCGGCGAGACCAGCAGGGCGATCACATCCGCGACCTCCTGCGGATCGACAAGACGCCCGGTCGACAACTTCATCATCTCCGGCGCGACGGTGTTCATCACGGTGTCACGATCGGTACCCACCTGGGCGGCGATGATGTCGGCCGCGCCGCCCTCCTCGGTCCACCACGCCGTCCGCACAGGTCCGGGAGAGACGGTGTTCACCCGGATGCCCTGTGCCGCGTACTCCTCCGACAGGGCCTTGGTCAGGTTGTTCAGTCCCGCCTTGGCCGCGTTGTAGTCGACGTTCATGGGGGCGGGCAGCCGGGCGCTGCCCGAGGACACGTTGACGATCGAACCGCCGCCCCGCTGGAGAATCGCGGGGATGGCGGCGCGGATGGCGCGCACGACCGAGAACAGGTTGAACTCGAACATCGTGCGCCAGTCGTCGTCGGTGGGGGCCAGGAACGAGAAGCGCGGCAACGCTGTCCCGGGCGGCGGTCCCCCGGCGTTGTTCACCAGAATGTCGAGCCCGCCGAACTCCTCGACGGCCCTGGCGACGACCTGGCCGGGCGCCTCGGGGTCCATCAGGTCGGCGGCCACGTGCACGAGGCCGGTACCGCTGAGCGCGTCGAGCTCCGGCGTGCTCTTGCGCGAGACGGCGACCACGCGGGCGCCCTCGGCGAGCAGCGTGCGGGTGACGGCCAGGCCGATGCCCTTGGACGCGCCGGTGACGACCGCGACCCGGCCGGAAAGCTGCAGATCCATCAAAGTCCTCTCATCGCTGCGACCCACCCGATGGACGGGCGGGATCGGTCACGTGAGAAAACTACGACCCGGCCGCCCACCAGGTCCGGCGCGATTCGGACCAGCAGTTCCAGCCGATTTCGGCAGGCGCATCCGGCGTGCACCGAGGGTGCCACGAGGCCGCGACGCGTGATCACCCTCCCCCGAAGTGGGCGGCGCGGCCACCACCCCGGCGGGATGTGCGCCCGGCCGGGGAGCCCGACGCTGATGGGACGACCCACCAGCCTGGAGGCATCCATGCCCCTTCTCCGAACGGCCGCGCTCGCGGCCGGCGTCGCGGTGGCGCTCGGCGGGCTCACCGCCTGTTCCACCGGCGGCGCCGCCACGACCGCCACCACCTCGGCATCACCTTCACCCAACGCACAGCAGGTCGCCGCGCTCTACCGGCAACTCGCCCAATGCCTCCGTGAGAACGGAGCACCCAACTTCCCCGACCCCGTGCGCGACGCCCGCACCGGCGAGTGGGTACCACCGCGCGGCACCAAGGACCCGCCGCAGCGGGCGTTCACCGCCTGCCGGTCGATCAGCGACCGGATCCCCCGGCCGAAGGGCAAAGAGGATCGTCCCCCGACCGCCGCGGAGCTGGCGAAACTGCGGCAGTTCTCCACATGCATGCGAGAGCAGGGTTCGCGGGACTGGCCCGACCCCAATTCCGACGGGCGCTTCCCACTGCCCGAACGGCTCCAGCGCCTGGGCAAGAAGGCGTTCATGAAGGAGCTCCAGGCCTGCAGACACCTCATGCCCAAGACGTATCCGGGCATCCGCGTGCAGGGCGACGCCAAGGGGAAGGGATCCAATGGGAAGTAGGCGCCGTACGGCGGTGATCGCGTGCGGAGCCGTGACGCTCGTCGCGGCCGGTGCGGTGGCGTACGCCGCGGGCGGCACCGAGGGCTCCGGCCGGCCCACCGCCCCGAACCCGCCCGGCACCACGAGCTCACCCGTCGTACGGACCGACGTCGCCCAGCGCCAGCAGGTGACGGGGTCGCTGAGCCACGCCGGCGACTTCAATGTGACGGCGTCCGGCGGGCAGGGCGTCATCACCCGGCTCCCGGCGATCGGCGCCGTCATCAAGCGCGGCCAGACCGCCTACGAGGTGAACGGCGACCCCGTACCGCTGCTGTTCGGCGAGCGCCCGGTCTGGCGGCCGTTCGCGCTCGGCATGACCGACGGCCCGGACGTACGGCAGCTCGAACGCAATCTGGCCGCCCTGGGTCACGGCGCCGGGGTGACCGTCGACGGGCACTTCTCCAGCGCGACGTACTGGGCCGTACGCCGCTGGCAGCACGCCCGCGGTCTGCCGGTCACCGGGGACGTGCCGCTCGGGCAGGTCGTCTTCCTGCCGGGTGCGCTGCGGGTCACCGCACATGACGCGAAGCCCGGAACCCCGGTCCGCGCCGGTGCCGCCGTCGAGCACGGGACCAGCGCCAATCGTACGGTCGAGGTCGATCTCGATCCCGCGATGGCCCCTGAGGTGCGCAAGGGCGACCGGGTGGTCGTCACGATGCCGGACGGCGACGAGGCCACTGGCCGGGTCACCGACATCAGCCCCGTCGCCGTGGCCGGCGAGGAGGAGACCGGCGGTGGGCCGGCCGAGCAGCTCGTCCCCATCACCATCTCGCTGACCCGCGGTGGAGGCGGTCAGCTCGATCAGGCCCAGGTGCAGGTCGACATCACCTCCGAACTGCACCGCGACGTACTGGCGGTACCGATCACGGCGCTGCTCGCCCGGCCGGGCGGCGCCTACGAGGTGGTGGTGCTCGACGGAGGTGCGCGCAGGCGGGTGCCCGTGCGGACCGGCCTGTTCGACGAGAGCGAGGGCGTCGTCGAGGTGACGGGGCAGGGCCTCACCGAGGGACAGAACGTGGAGGTGCCGGCATCGTGAGCACGGGCATCGCACTCGAACTGCGCGACGTGCGCAAGGTCTACCCGGGCGACCCGCCGGTGGAATCCGTACGTGGGGTGAACCTGGAGGTACGTGACGGGGAGATGGTCGCCGTCCGCGGGCCCTCAGGGTCGGGCAAGTCGACTCTCCTGCACCTGATGGCGGCGCTCGACCACCCGACGTCCGGGGACGTACGCCTGGCGGGGAGCGCCGTCACGGGGATGTCCGACCGACGGCTGTCCGGTCTGCGGGCGCACCGGGTCGGTGTCGTCTTCCAGCAGTTCTTCCTGCTGGAGCACCTCAGCGCACTCGACAACGTGGCGCACGGGCTTCTCTACCGGGGCGTGCCGGCGGCCGAGCGGCGGCGCCGGGCGGCCGAGGCACTCCACCGCGTCGGCCTCGGCCACCGGTCGCGGCACCGGGCCGGAAAGCTGTCCGGCGGTGAGCGGCAGCGGGTCGCCATCGCACGGGCGATCGTCGGGCGGCCCGCCGTCGTGTTCGCCGACGAGCCCACCGGCAACCTCGACTCGGCGACGGGCGCGGAGATCCTGGCGCTGCTGCGCGGCCTGAACGCCGAGGGCACGACGTTGCTGATCGTCACCCATGAGGCCGAGGTCGCCAAGGCGTGTTCCCGTTCGATCGAGATGCGCGACGGTCAGGTGGTGGCGTGATGAGCGACAGGTCGACGCGTAGCGTGCTGCGGCCGGGGGATCTGCTTCCGGTGGGCACGCTCGGGCTGCGCACGCGCCGCCTGCGGGCCGTGCTGTCCGCCCTCGGCATCGCGATCGGCATCGCCTCGGTCGTGGGCGTGCTCGGCATCACCCGCTCCAGCCAGTCGCAGCTGCTGGCGCAGATCGACGAGCTGGGGACCAATCTGCTGACCGTGGTCAACGGCAGGGATCTCAGTGATCAGGAGGCACCGCTGCCGGTCACGGCCACACCGATGGTCCGCCGGCTCGAGGGCGTGCTGCACGTCGCCCCCACGGCGCAGCTGATGGAGGCCCAGGTCTACCGCAACGACCACGTGCCGTCCGGTCAGACGGGCGGGCTGGCCGTACGGGCCGGTGACGGCTCACTCCTCGCGGCGCTCGACGGGTCCATGGCCGGGGGCCGGTTCCTCAACGCGGCCACCGCCCGCCACCCCGTCACGGTGCTCGGCGCCGAGGCGGCGCGCACGCTCGGCGTCACCCGGCCGGACCCGGGCGCCCGCGTGTGGATCGGCGGGCACTGGTTCACCGTCGCCGGTGTCCTCGAACCGCTGCCGCTCGCGCCGGAGGTCGACCGGTCGGCGATCGTGGGCTTCCCGGTGGCCGAACGGCTGCTCGGCTACAACGGTCACCCGAGCCGCATCTACGTACGAGCGGACCAGGACCGGGTCACCGAGGTCGCGAACCTGCTCAACTCCACGGCCGACCCCATGAACCCGGAGCGGGTCGACGTCCGCCGGCCGTCCGACGCGCTCACCGCCCGGACGGCCGTGGCGGAGTCGTCGGCGGCCCTGTTCCTCGGACTCGGCGGCATCGCGCTGCTCGTCGGCGGCATCGGCATCGCCAACGTCATGGTCATCTCGGTACTGGAACGGCGCTCGGAGATCGGGTTGCGCCGGGCGCTCGGGGCGACCCGCGCGCACGTTGCGGCGCAGTTCCTCACCGAGTCGCTGGTGCTGGCGGCCTGCGGCGGCGTCGCAGGCGTCCTCATCGGCGCGGCGGTGACCACCGGCTTGTCGTACACGCGGGACTGGTCGGTGCTCATTCCGGGGGTGGCCGTGTGGAGCGGGCTCGGCGTCGCGATCGTGGTGGGCGGGCTCGCCGGCCTGTACCCGGCGTCGCGGGCCGCCAGGTTGTCGCCGACGGACGCCCTCAGGAGCGTCTAGAGCGGTCCGCCGCCGGGTCGGGCGCAGTGCCCAGTGCGCTCTCCAGCGGCACGAGGCCCTGCTGAAGGCCGAAGATGGCCGCCTGCGTACGGTCGGCCAGCCGGAGCTTGGCGAGGATGCTCGACACGTGCGACTTCACCGTCTCTTCACTGAGGGACAGCTCGCGGGCGATCTGCCGGTTGGATCGTCCGCGAGCGAGGCCCGCCAGCACTTCCCGCTCGCGCGGCGAGAGGACGTCGAGCGCCTGGGGACGTTCGCCCTCGCGGATCTGCCGCACCAGCAGTGCGGCGACACCCGGCTCCAGGACGCTGCCGCCCGAGGCGGCGGCCCGTACCGCCTCGACCACCCGCTCGACGGCGGTGGTCTTGGGCAGGTAGGACAGCGCCCCGGCGCGTACGGCCTCGACCACGCGCTCGTCCTCCTGAAAGGAGGTCAGGACCACCACGGCGGGCGGCTCGTCGCGGACGGCCGCCAGGACGGCCAGGCCGTCGAGGTCCGGCATGACCATGTCGAGCAGCACCACGTCGGGCCGCAGCGCGCGGATCGCCGTGATGGCCCGCCGCCCGTTCGAGCATTCCCCGACGACCTCGATGTCGGCCTCCTGTTCGAGGACGAAGCGCAATCCCTGCCGCACCACCTCGTGGTCATCGACGATGAGCACCCCGATCACGTGGTCCTCCCAGGCCCTGTTCCGGTGGTCGCGGCCTTCGCGGTTCCCATCGCCTCGGCGCCCTTCGGCCACCGCACCCGTACGGCGGTGCCCTCACCGGGGCTGCTGACGACCTCGAACGTGCCGCCCAGGTCGATCTCGGCCCGCTCGCGCATCAGAGCGAGGCCCATCCCGTGCCGCTGACCGGCCCGGGCGACCTCGAACCCCTGACCGTCGTCGCGTATCTCGACGCTGAGCCCGCCGTCGGCCTCCGCGAGCCGTACCTGGATCGTCTCGGGCCGGGCGTGCTTCACCGCGTTTCCGAGCGACTCCTGCACCACGCGCAGCACCGCGTGCTCGACCGGGGGATGCAGCCGTACGTCGGCCAGGCTGGCCTCGACCCGGATGCCGAGACGGGTCTCGTACGCCTTGCACAGTTCCTCGAGGGCGGGCACCAGACCCGCGTCCTCGAGGGCGACCGGGCGAAGCTCGAGGAGCAGTGCCTGCATCTCGCGCATGGTGCGGCCGGCCGTACGCTCCATCGTCTCGGCCTGGGTACGAAGCGTCGGATCCTCGGCCAGGGCCCTGCGCATGCCGCCGGCGAGGAGGCTGAGTGAGAACAGGTCCTGCGAGATCGAATCGTGCAGCTCGCGGGCGATCCGCGCGCGCTCGGACCGCCGGGCACCGGCCCCGGCGAGCCGGCGCTCGGCCTCCAGCGCGGCGTCCAGCTGCTCGGTCATCCGGTTGACGCTGTGCTCAAGGCGGCCCACCTCGTCGTCTCCGGACGCCGGCACGCGCGCCCGGAAATCGCCGTCCGCGACGGCGGCGGTGACCTCCGCGAGCCGGTAGACCCGGCGGATCAGCCGGCCCGTGCTCAGCAGGCCGAACACCAGGCCGACCGGGACGACGAGGAGCAGGACGACCCCGCCCGCGATCAGGAACGGGCTCAGCATCTCGCCGGTCGTCGGCGACGCCACCGAGACCGGCACCTGCACGTAGACGGCACCGAGCAGGAAGGGGCCCTTCGAGCGTGCCTCCTCCAGCGGATCCTCGGACCCGCCGGCCCGGTCCCGATCGGCGGCGGCCTTGAGCTCGCGGACCCGCTCCGGCGAGCCGACCATCAAGATCGGGCTCGCCGCCCACGCCACCCGGCGGCCGCCGACGGTGGCGATGGCACCTCCGCTGAACGCCTGCGGGGGCTTGTACATGAGCCGCGACATGGTCTCTTCATCGACCTTGGCCGTGCTCAACACGACGGCTCCGTCGGGCGCGAGCACCGCCTCGAAGCCCACGGCCTCGGCGTCGGCGTTCGCCGGGAATCTCAGTGCCTGTGCGTCGTGATCCCCGCCGATCGTCGCGCCGCTCAGCCCCGTCCGCGGGGCGCCCTGCTTCGCCGTCGAGTTCAGCAGATCACGCGGCGTCCAGTCCTTGAGGCCATTGGCGGCCACGGTCTTGCTGGTCTGCGCGGCGACGAGGCTCAGCGCCTCGGCGTCGCGTTCCGCCTGGGAACGCACGCGATCCACCGCGCCGGACCCGGTCAGCATCCGTGGCAACAGCAGGCCGAGCAGCACCGCCTCGACGACGAGCACCGCGGCGGCAGTGACGAGCACGTACGAGACGGCCATGCGGGCCCGCAGGCCGCGCCAGCGGGCCAACCGAGTCCGCAGACCGTGCGGGCGCATCAGCGGTGGCCGCTTCGGCGGTGCCGACGCATCAGCCGTACCGCCTCATGTGCCCGACCTCCGCTCGCCCGGAATGGTCCCAGCGTAAGGCGGCCGTCCGGCGCTGTCGTCCCCCGAATCGGTGACCTGCGTTCCCCCGGACGTACCGCGGGCCGGGGATCAGAGCCGGCGGTACATGATGTGCAGCCCGACGTATCCCTCGACCGGATGGCGGAAGCCCTCCGGCAGGGTCGCCAGCACCTCGAAACCGAGCGAGCGCCACAGCGCGACCGCGCGGGTGTTCGACTGCACGACCGCGTTGAACTGCATCGCGCGGAAGCCGTCCGCCCGGGCCTGGTCCAGGATGTGCTCGCCGAGCGCCCGCCCGACGCCGCGTTTCTGGTGGTCGGGGTCGACCATGAAGCTCGCACTGGCGATGTGCGACGCCGGGCCGCGGTGGTTGCGAACGCTGTTGGCGGTGCCGAGGACGGTGCCGTCGGAGTCGACGGCGACGACCGTACGGCCAGGCGGGTCCGGGAACCACATAACGCGGGCCTGCTCCTCGCTGACGTCACGGTCCCAGGTGAAAGTCTCGCCTGCGGCCACGATGCGTCGCATGAACGCCCACATCGCCGGCCAGTCGTCCGGTGTGGCGTCTCGAATCTGCATGTGCCAAGGATGGCCGAACGGCGTGGTCGATCAGTAATCGGTCCGCCCGGCCGGACATGGTCACCGGCGCCCACACCTCACCGTGCGGCCCGGTTGAGATAGAGCACCACCGCACCTCGCTCCTCGGCGCCGGAGGCCTCGGCGGCCGCGTCTCCGGGCACGTGCCCCGTCATGCGCACCGGCCGGTTCTCGCCGGTCGGCCCGGTCGGCCCGTTCAACGCCTGCGCCTGCTCGGCCGGCTGGTAGAGCAGCCCTCGGTAGGTCGCGCCCTTCGCGGCGATGCGGAACGGGACGAAGGTGGCCGGGTCGAGCGGGCAGAAGCCACCCATGATCACATCGTCGTAGAGAGAGGCGGACACGGCCAGAGCGAGGTCCTGGTCGGGGTGCTCCGCGAGGCGGCGCCGCAGCGGCCTGCCGTCCAGCAGCCGGCTCGCCACGATCGGCGCCTGACCCGCGTAGCCGAAGGGCCCCGGAGTGAGAGTGCCGTAATGCATGGCGAGACGGAGCCTGAGCCGTTCCGGTTCCGGCCGTCCGTGGTTGAGGTCGGCGAGCGCCACCTCCATCTGCCGGGTGAACTGGCCGACGGCGTGCGCGACGTCGATGTGCACGGGCAGAACGGCGAGTTCGCCGTCGCCGCGCGACTCGGTCTTCCAGTTCCCCCGGTCGAGCCCGGCGGCGGTCGCCGCGTCGGCCAGTACCTCGCTCAGTTCCGTCTGAGCGAGCAACTGCGCACGAGTGTCCCGCCGGCTGTACTTCTCGACGTCCACCGCCCACAGGAGGCGGTAGCCGAACTGGCCGGTGCCCTCCATTGATGCGCCCCCTCCGTACACCCCACAACCCCACGGCTCCACTCGGACATCCACCCGCTGCCCGATCCCGTCCCGTGTTCCGAGATGCGTTCCCGCTACCCAACTTGGACACCCGGGGACCGGCACAGGTTCCCTTGCCGCGACAGACCACGCGTTATGGACGGTGTCGTTGACTTGCGGCGTGTCGGGGTCCCGGACGCCGTGCCGGGCCCGACACGCCACGACTCAACGCAGTCAGGCCGGGCAGCGCTGCGGCGGTGGTGATGAACGTCCTTCTCCGCATGATCTCGATGCCCTTCAGCCGTGCCCCCATCACCTCCGCCGTGATCATGCAGTTGTGCGCCGATGCGGCGTGCACAACTGCATGATCACGGCGGAGTGCGGTGGTTGGCCACGGCGACGAGGTCCACCGGGCCGACCGTGCCGCTCTGCTCGGCGACGACGGCGAGGAGGACGGCGAATGATCTTCGGGTGATACCTCTCATGGCTGTGCTCCTTCCTGCGCCCACCTCTCCTCCCCGGGCGGGGGACGGAGAGGTGGGCGGGATGGGGAGGTGGGCGGTCAGCCGGTGAGGGCGAACGAGCTGAGCCGCAGGTCGCCGCCGAAGACCAGATAGACGTCCTGGCGGCCGGCGGCTCCGGTGACCGCCGCGGTGACGTCCCGATAGGCGTACGGATCGCCCGTCGACGGCACGTTCACGGTGCCGGCGAGCCGGCCGGTCGGGCCGCCGAGCCGGATCTGGATCGACGTGTCACCGGCGCCCGCCTTCGCGACCCGCGCGGTGAAGCGCTTCGGGGCCCGGGACAGGTCGGCGTCGGCGAACTTGATCCAGTCGCCCGCGTCGGTGCGGCCGACCGAGTCACCGCGGGCCTTGCTCTCGTCGACCAGCTCGATGCCCCGCTGGTCGTCGAAGTTCACGGCACGGGTCTCCTTGCCCAGGTCGCGCGGCGGGATGGTCTCGCCGCGGACCTTCAACGTGGCGCGCCCCCGGATGTCGGCCGACGAGGCGCCGAGCATGAGGTCGTGCTCCGCCGACTCCACGACCCACTTGTCGCGGGTCACGTCCCAGTGCGCCAGGTCGGCCGCTCGCAGCGTCATCCGGACCGTCCGCCGCTCACCGGGCTGGAGGTGCACCCGCTGGAAGCCGCGCAGTCGCTTGAGCGGCTGCTCGTCCCGCGAGGTCTTCTGGTGGGTGTAGAGCTGGACCACCTCGGCCCCGGCGGCGGTACCGGTGTTGGTCACGTCGACCGACACCGTCACCTCGCCGTTCCGAGCCACCGAGCCGCTGCTCAGCCTCGGCCGGCCGTACGCGAACGTGGTGTACGAAAGCCCGTGCCCGAAGGCGTAGAGAGGGTCGCCCCGGAAGTACTGGTAGGTCCGGTCGGCCTTGATGATGTCGTACTCGAGGATGTCGGGCAGGTCGCTCGCCGACCGGTACCACGTCTGCGGCAGCCGGCCCGAGGGATTGACGTCGCCGAACAGTACGTCGGCGATGGCGTGCCCGGTCTCGGCGCCCGCGTGCGAGGTCCACAGGATCGCCGGGACGTTCGCCTGCTCCCAGTTGATCGTGGTGGGGTAGCTGTTCTCCAGGACGACGATCGTGTTGGGGTTGGCCCTGCGCACCGCCTTCACGATCTCCTGCTGGCCCTCGGCCAGGTTCATGTCCGTACGGTCGTGGTCCTCACGGCCGTTGATGAACGGCATGCTGCCGACCACGACGACCGCGGCGTCGGCACCGGTGGCCGCCTTGACCGCCTCGTCGACGCCGGTGCTGACGGTCTCCTTGGCGAACCTGGTGGCGTGCTCCGCCGTCGCGGCACCCAGGATCAGGGTGCCGTCATCGCGCACGGTGACATAGTTGTTCGGCCCCTCCCAGTCGTTGGGCGTCTCGTAACCGGCGTACCGGATGACGTACTCACCGTCGCCGGCGTCCTCGAACTTGAACATCTGCTGGACGAACCAGCCGTTCGGCTGGTCCTGGGTGTTCGAGAAGGTCGACTCCGGGCTGTAGTCGGTGCGCCCGACGACCTTGCCGTTGGCCGCGCTGCGCAGGGTGAACACGCCCTGCCCCCAGTCGAAGACGTCAAGGCCCTGAGAGGCGCCGGACGAAGTGGCGGTCGCCGTGAGCGGCCCGCCGGCGCCGCCCGGCGCCGTGACGTACCTGCCGGTCTCGACGTCCTTGAGGGCGACCCGGTCGACGGCCTCGCTGCTCGTGACGGTCCCGCCGGCGCCCAGCCGTTCCTTGACGCCGTCCAGTGGGGTGACCTTGTACGGGAGCCTGCCGGAGTACCAATCGGTGTAGAGGGTCTGGCTCAGCGGCCCCACCACCGCGATCTTCTTGTCCTCGGCGGCGTCCAGCGGCAGGGCCCCGCCCTGGTTCTTCAGCAGCACCGCCGCCTTGCCGGCGGCCTCACGGGCGAGCCTGCGGTGCTCGGGACTGTCGACGACGCTCTTGGTGATCTTGGCGTACGGCCCGCCGTCCGGATCGAACTCGCCGAGCCGGAACCGAATGCTCAGGATGCGGCGTACGGCGGTGTCGATGTCGGACTGGGCGAGCAGCCCCTGCGACAGCGCCGCCCTGATCGAGTCGATCGTGGGCGAGGAGTTGGTGTCGTCGACGGTGAAGCTCTCCACGCCGGCCTTGAGCGTCGCCGCGTTGCCCTCGGCGAGGGTGGAGTAGTACTCCTGGCTGCGCACCAGGTTGTTCGGGCCTCCGGCGTCGGTGACGTTGAACAGTTCCTTGTCGGTCCACGTCCGGATCACGTCGTTCGCGTCGGCGTGGGCCGTGGCCGGCCGCCCGTTGATCAGGTTGTAGGCCATCATGACGCCGGTCGCCGCGTCGGCCGAGATCGCCGCCTTGAAGGCCGGTTCGTCGTACTCCTTCTTCACCCTCGGCCGCAGGCTGGAGGAGGTCCGGTCGCGCAGGATCTCGTTGTTGTTGGCCAGGTAGTGCTTCAGGACGGGCGCGGCCCTGAGGTACTTGGCGTCGTCGCCCTGGATGCCCCTGCCGTAGGCGGTGGAGATCTCGCCGGTCAGGTAGGGGTCCTCGGAGTAGCCCTCCTCGTTGCGGCCCCATCGCGGGTCGCGCAGCAGGTTGACCACCGGTGCCCACAGTTGCAGGCCCCAGACCTGCGGGTTCTCCGCGTTGAAGCCGCGCGCCTCGGTACCGACGACCGAGCCGACCCGCCGCATGAGCGCCGGATCCCAGGTCGCCCCGAGGCCGACGGACTGCGGGAACACCGTGGAGGTCGCGGTGACGACGTTGCCGGGCGGGGTGGAGTTGCGGTCGGTCGACCAGGCGATGCCGTGCAGCGCCTCGGTCCCGGTCTTGAAGGGCGCGATGCCGAGCCGGGGAATGGCCGGCTGGTACTGGTGCAGCAGCGAGATCTTCTCGTCCAGCGTGAGCCGGCCGAGGAGATCGTTCACGCGCGCGTCCAGGGAGAGCCGCGGGTTCTGGAAGGGATAGGTCTCACGCGCACTCGCCGGCGCCGCCAGGCCGAGCGCCGCCAGTAGCGCGACGACCAGAAGCGGGATCAGCCGCCGGCGATGACGGCCCGGCGACCGGGCGGGTCGATGGGTGGGATGCACTGGTCCTCCTCGAGCGTTTTCACGGAAAAGTCGGCCCCATTCCCCGATGTCCCGCCGATGGTCAGCGGCGCCCTACAGCATTAATCGAAGCGTTTCGATTGCGGCCGAAAATAATCTCGATCGCCTTTCCATTCGTCATTTCTCCTTAGTTCGCCGTTGGTCGGCCGGTGTCGGTACGCGGCGCCGTGCTGGCGCGCCTGGTCAGGCGTGGGGGCAAGAGCGTCGCTGCGGGCACCTCATTCCCTTCGAGCTTTTGCATGAGCAGTTCAACGGCCCGGTCGCCCACTTCTTCGGCCGGGATGGCGACCGAGGTCAGCGGTAGTTCGGCGTGCTCGGCGAGCTCGTCGGGGCAGATCGCGACGACGGACAGGTCCTCGGGGACCCGCCGCCCGGCCCGCCGGAACGCCTCGACGATCGGGGCGACGATCGGCTCGTTGTGCACCACCACGCCGGTCAGGTCGGGGTGCTCGTCGAGCAGCGTCGCGACCATCGCCCGGGCCGCCTCGGCGGTCGCTTCGCAGGGGTGCACCGTGGAGGTCAGGCCGTAGCGGCGCGCGGCGACCGTGAAGCCGTCGGCCGTGCGCTGGGCGAACCCGGTCTCGCGTTCGTAGACCTCGGGGGGTGAGCCGATCAGCCCGACGCACCGGTGGCCCAGTTCGGCGAGATGGTCGACGCACACCTCGCCGGCCGCCCTGAAGTCCAGGTCGATGCAGGTCAGACCGGCGGGCTCCTCGGGGAACCCGATGAGCACGGCGGGGCGGCCCAGGGTGCGCAGCAACGGGATGCGCGCGTCGTGCATCTGCACGTCCATCACGATCAGCGCGTCGACCAGGGAGCTGCCGGCCACCCGGCGCAGCCCCTCTTCGCCCTCCTCCTGGGTGAGCAGCAGGACATCGTGATCATGCCGCCGGGCGGTGGTCACCACCGAGACCGCGAACCGCATCACCACCGGGACGTGGATGCCGGTGCGCAGCGGGATCACGAGCGCGAGCACGTTGGAGCGGTTGCTGGCCAGCGCCCTGGCTCCGGCGTGCGGGCGGTAGCCGAGCTCGCGGATGCTCTCCTCGACCCGGCTGCGGGTCTCGGCCGAGATCGAGCGCTTGCCGCTCAGCACATACGAGACCGTGCTCGGCGACACTCCCGCATGCCGTGCCACGTCAGTGATCTTTACCACGAACCACCCCTATTTGAAGCGTTTCGATAATTAAATGCTAAACGCGTCACACCTCCGACACAATGGCGTTGGCGGAAATGACATCGCGATACCACAGGGCACTGTCCTTCCAAGTGCGCCGCTGCGTCGCATAGTCGACGTGGATGATGCCGAAACGCTTGGAGTAGCCATAGGACCACTCGAAGTTGTCGAGCAGAGACCACGCGAAATAGCCGCGCACATCCACCCCGGCGGCGATGGCCCGCGCCACCGCCGCGAGATGGTCGCGCAGATACGCGATCCGGCGGTCGTCGTGCACGTGCCCGTCCGGCGCGACCCGGTCGTCGAACGCGGCGCCGTTCTCGGTGATCATCAACGGCAGGCCGGGGTGGTCGCGGTGCAATCGCAGCAGCAGTTCCTCCATCCCCGTCGCGTCGATGCTCCAGCCCATCTCCGTGTAGGGCCCGGGCTGGCGTACGAACTCGACGTCGTCGGCACCGGGCCACGGTGACGCCGCGCCCTGGCGGTGCCCGTCGGCGGCGGCCCGCGACCCGTCGCCGTCCCCGTTCCACATCCGTACGAGCGTCGGCGAGTAGTAGTTCACGCCCAGCACGTCGAGGGGGGCGTCCGGCGTCGCGGCGATGGCGGCCTCGTCGCCGTCGCGCACGAACGACCAGTCGGTGAGGCCGGCCGTGTCCGCGAGCAGGTCTGCCGGGTAACACCCGTCCAGCAGCGGCCCGAGAAAGATCCGGTTCGCCACCGCGTCGATCTTGCGGGCCGCCTCGGGCTCACCGCGTACGTGGTGCAGGTTCAGCGTGATCGAGTGCTGCGCGGTGGGCGACACCACGCTCCGCAGCGCGCGGGTGGCCAGGCCGTGCGCCAGGTTGAGGTGATGGGCGGCGGCCAGCGAGGCGGCCGGGTCGGTACGGCCGGGCGCGTGCACGCCGGAGGCGTAGCCGAGGAAGGCCGTGCACCAGGGCTCGTTGAGCGTGGTCCACGTGTGCACCCGGTCGCCGAGCACCGCCCCGATCCGCTCCGCGTAGTCGGCGAACCGCAGGGCGGTGTCGCGGGCCGGCCAGCCGCCGGCCTCCTCCAGGCCCTGCGGCAGATCCCAGTGGTACAGCGTCGCGACGGGCGCGATCCCGCGGTCGAGGAGGCCGTCGACGAGCCGGGAGTAGAAGTCCACGCCCTTGCCGTTGAGGCCGGGCCCGCCCTCCGGCAGCACCCTCGGCCAGGAGATCGAGAACCGGTACGCGCCCAAGCCGAGGTCGGCCATCGACCGCAGGTCCTCGGGCCACCGGTGGTAGTGGTCGGTGGCCACGTCACCGGTGTCCCCGTCGAGGACCTTGCCCGGCGTACGGCTGTAGACGTCCCAGATGGACGGGGTCCGGCCGTCCTCGTCCGCCGCGCCCTCGATCTGGTACGCGGCGGTGGCGGCACCCCACAGAAAGCCCTCGGGAAACACCGTCCTCCGGTCAGTCATGAGATCCCCCTGATGGAGAGTGTGTCCTGCTCGGCCTGGACCAGCGTGCCCTGCTCGTGCTCGGTCGCCGTTCCTCCGCCGACCGACTCGACGGAACGTACACCGACGAGCAGCACCCGCCAGCCGGGTGGCGCACCTGCCGCCTCGACCCGCACCTCGCCGCCGTGGCGGGTGGTCGTGAACGTGGCGGCGCTCTCCCCGTCCGGTCCGGGGATGGCGGTCGTGACGGTCGCGCCGTCCGTCAGTTCGTACGCTCGCAGCGTGACGCCGGCGGCGTGGTCGTAGTCCGGCCGATCGTCGACCGCGCCCACCGGAACGACCGCGCCGGGCCGTACGAGCAGTGGCAGGCTGTCGAACCCGTGCCGCTCCCGTACCCACCGCGGGCCGGTCACGCGCCGGCCGGAGAGGTAGTGCGTCCACGTGCCCTCGGGCACGTAGTAGGAGACCTCGC
The DNA here is from genome assembly GCF_014323705.1 of Actinomadura alba. Lineage (GTDB taxonomy): Bacteria > Actinomycetota > Actinomycetes > Streptosporangiales > Streptosporangiaceae > Actinomadura_C > Actinomadura_C alba. The sequence continues at coordinate 264,178 of NZ_JABVEC010000005.1, read as the reverse complement.
CGTCGGCCGAGAACACCGGGGCGACGAGCAGGTCGTCGCCGAACATGTACTGCCGGTCCAGGTGCGCGCAGGCCGGGTCGTCGGGGAACTCGACCACCATGGCCCGCATCATCGGTATCCCCTCGGCGGACGCCTGCCGGGCGGCGCCGGAGAGGTACGGCATGAGGCTGAGCTTCAGCCGGGTGAACGACCGCAGGACATCGACCGCCTCGTCGTCGAACAGCCAGGGCACCCGGTACGAGTGGCTGCCGTGCAGCCGGCTGTGCGAGCTGAGCAGCCCGAACGCGATCCACCGCTTGAACAGCGCGGCGTCCGGCGTGCCCTCGAACCCGCCGATGTCATGGCTCCAGTAGCCGAACCCGGACATGCCGAGTGAGAGCCCGCCGCGCAGGCTCTCGGCCATCGCGGCGAAGGTCGACTCGCTGTCGCCGCCCCAGTGCACCGGGAACCGCTGGGTGCCGGCGGTGGCCGACCGGGCGAACACCACCGCCTCGGCCTCGCCCCGGCGCTTACGCAGCAGGTCGAAGACCGTCTGGTTGTAGAGGTGGGTGTAGTAGTTGTGCATCCGCTCCGGGTCGGAGCCGTCGAAGTACTCCACGTCGGTCGGCACGCGCTCGCCGAAGTCGGTCTTGAAGCAGTCGACGCCCATGTCGAGCAGCGCGTCCAGCTTCGAGGCGTACCACTCGCGCGCCTCGGGATTGGTGAAGTCGACCAGGCCCATGCCGGGCTGCCACAGGTCCCACTGCCACACGTCGCCGTTCGGCCGCTTGAGCAGGTAGCCCAGGGCCTTGCCCTCGGCGAACAGCGGCGAGCGCTGCGCGATGTACGGGTTGATCCACAGCGAGATCCGCAGCCCGCCGCGGTCCCGCCCCTGGCTTTTGAGCCGGTCCAGCATCGCGCGCGGCTCCGGGAAGGTGCGCGGATCCCACTCGAAGTCGCACCAGTTGTACTCGCGCATCCAGAAGCAGTCGAAGTGGAAGACGCTGAACGGCAGGTCACGCTCGGCCATGCCGTCGATGAACTCGGTGACCGTGGCCTCGTCGTAGGAGGTGGTGAACGAGGTGGACAGCCACAAGCCGTACGACCAGGCGGGCAGCCGTGCGGGCCGGCCGGTCAGGGCCGTGTACTTGCGGAGGATCTCCTTGGGCGTGGGCCCGTAGATGAGGAAGTACTCCATCGACTGGCCCTCGACGCTGAACTGCGTCCGCGACACCGCCTCGGAGGCCACCTCGAACGACACCGCGCCGGGGTGGTTGACGAAGACGCCGTAGCCGCCGTCGGTGAGGAGGAACGGGACGTTCTTGTACGCCTGCTCGCTCGCGGTGCCGCCGTCGGCGTTCCAGATGTCGACCGTCTGGCCGTTCTTGACCAGCGGGCCGAAGCGCTCGCCGAGGCCGTACACGTGGTGATCGACGCCGAGCTCCAGTTGCTCACGGATGTAGTGGCCGCCGTCGCCGGTCTCGAGGAAGGCGACGGCCTTCGGCCCGCTCGTGGTGAGCCTGCGGTCGCCCGCGAGGAAGTCCACCCGCCATTCCTCGCCCCGGTCGACGCGTACGGACAGCGCGCCCGAGGCGAGCACCGCCGCATCGTCGCCCACGGAGATCCGCGGATCCGCCGATCCGTCCTGGAGCTGGAACTCCGGCCGCTGCGGGGCCTCCCCCGCGAAATGCGTGATCTTGACGCCGATGACGTCGGGCATCGGGCTGGAGTACGCGATCGTCACCAACGGGCCCTTGAGCAGGTCGCCGCGGTGCCGGATCCGCTTGGTCGGCGCGTGGACCACGAGAGTCCTGGAGGCGACCGTGCAGTCGAGGACCTCGACCGGGTGAGCGGCGTGCACGCCCTTCCGCAGCATCCAGTAGCCATCGGTGAACTTCATGTACCGCTCGTACCTCTCAGACTCGGGCAGGGCCGGGCCGGGGTCATTTGATCGACCCCGCCGTGAGACCACGGGTGAGTGTGCGCTGGAAGATCAGAAAGAAGATGAGCGTCGGGAGGATGCCGAGCAGGGCCGAGGCGCTCGACATCGTGGCGTCCATGAGGCGCTGGCCATGGAGCACGCCGAGGGCGACCGAGACGGTCTGGTTGTCGTTGGAGATGAGGAACACGAGCGGTATCAGGAACTCGTTCCAGGTCCAGATGAAGAAGAACACCAGCAGCACCGACAGGGTCGGCCGGGTGACCGGGACGATGATCCGCCACAGCACCTGCCACTTGCTCGCCCCGTCCATGCGCGCCGCTTCGAGGAGGGGCCTGGGGAAGGCTCCGAGCACCGATGACAGCAGGTAGGTGCCGAAGGCACTCTGGATCACCGCGAACACGATGATCACGCTGAGTCTCGTGTCGTAGATGCCGAGTTGCTTCGACAGGTAGTAGAGCGGGTAGACCAGCGCCTCCTGCGGCAGCGTGTTGGCCATGAGCAGCAGCACGAGGATCCACAGTCGACCCTTGATCCGGCCGATGCCGAGGGCATAGGCGTTCAGCACCGACAGGATCACCGCCAGCACGGCGACCGAGCCGCTGATGATGATGCTGTTCAGAAGCTTGCGGCCGAAGTCCACGCGCTCCCAGAAGTCCTTGAGCCCCTGCAGGTAGAACCCCTCGGGCGGGGCGAGCGCGCCGTTCGCGCCGTACTCCTGCGGCGTCTTCAGCGCGTTGAACACGACGATGACGAAGGGCAGCAGCATGACGGCGGCGAGCACGATCAGCGCCACCAGGACCATGTGGCTCGAGGGGTCGCGCCGCCGTCGCGTTCTCACCCGCGGCTTGATCGGTGACTGCGCGGCGGTGGCGCTCATCGCTCCTCCAGGTCCTTGCTCTGCACCCGCAGGAAGACGACGGTCAGCGCCACGATGATCAGGGTGAGCACGGTGGCGATCGCCGAGCCGTAGCCGGCGTCGGTCTTTTCGAAGAAGTTCTGGTACGAGAAGTACGACGGCACGTTGGTGGCACCTCCCGGCCCGCCCTTGGTGAGCACGTAGATCGGCGCGAAGGCCTTCAGCGAGGCGATGGTGCACCACAGTAGGCAGACGAAGATCTCCGGCCGGATCTGCGGGATCGTGATGTGCCGGAACCGCCGCCACCACGAGGCCCCGTCGATCTCCGCCGCCTCGTAGAGAGAGGGATCGACCCGCTGGAGGCCGGACATGAAGATGACCAGCGGGAAGCCGATCTGGATCCAGACCATGACCACCATGACGGCGGCCATCGCGGTCTTCGGATCGCCGAGCCAGTCATGTGCGAGCGAGTCCAGGCCGACGGCCGCGAGGAGCTCGTTGACCGCCCCGTTCTCCGGAGCGAGGATCCAGCTCCAGACGATGCCTGCGATCGCGATCGGCAGCAGTTGGGGCAGGTAGACGCACGCCCGCAGCACGCTGGCCGTACGCCCGCCGAAGTTCTTGCCGATGAAGTCGGTCAACGCCGCGGCGAGCACGAGCCCGATGGCCGTCGGGATGATCGCCATCGCGATGATGAGGGCGACGTTGTGCCGGAACGAGGCCCAGAACTCGCCGTCCGAGAACAGCGTCTTGTAGTTGTCCAGGCCCACCCACCGGGGCGTCCCGACCCCGGACCACTCGGTGAGGCTCGTGCCGACGTTCATGACGAACGGCACCAGGATGACGCCGACGAACAGCAGCAGCCCGGGGAGCAGATACAGCAGGTACGCCGCGCGGTCGTGGGAGCGCCACCCGGCGCGGATGGGCCCCGGTGCGGCGGCCGGGCGCCGCACCGCCGGTGCCTCCGGGGCCGCGCTCGCTTGTCCTGTCATGGTCGCCGGTGACCGGCCGTCACTTGGGCAGGCCGCTGTCGTAGGCCTTCTGCAGGTCGCCCAGGACCCGGTCCGGCGGTGCGCTGCCGTTGATGAGCTTCTGGGTCTGCGCCACGAACGTGTCGTAGAAGCCCGCGACCGGCCAGTCCGGGTAGAACGCCAAGGCGTCGGTGCCGACCAGCGTGCCGAAGTTCTGGATCAGTTGTTTGTTCTTGGGGGAATTGACGACGGCCTCGTCGGCCGCCACCGGCACACCGCCGTTGTTGGCGAGCGTGTTCTGGATCCCCTTCTTCATCGTGATGTCGATGAAGTCGTAGGCGAGTCGCTTGTTCTTGGAGCCCTGCGGGACGACCCAGAGGTTCCCGCTGGATCCCAGCGTCAGCTTGGTCTCAGGCCACAGGAAGGTGTCCCATTCGAAGGCCTTGATGTCGCTCGCGAACCGGCCGTACCACCAGCTGCCGGAGAACAGCATCGGGACCTTGCCGGAGATGAACGCGGCGCCCGCGTCCTCGGCCTTGACCCCGACGGAGTTCTTGGCGATGTAGCCCTTCTTCACCCAGTCGGCGAAGGTGGTGGCGCCGTAGGTCCATGCGGCGTCGTGGAAGTCGACCTTGCTCGTGTAGCGCTCGAAGCCGTCGACCCAGGCCCGGTCGGCCTTGGTCAGGGCGAGCTGGTAGAGGTACTGCTGCGCCATGTACTCGGCGCCGCCGTTGCCCAGCGGCGTGATGCCCTTCTTGACGAAGGCGTCCATCGCTGCGGTGAACTCGGCGAACGTGGTGGGCACCTTGACGTCGTTCTCGTCGAACAGGTCCTTGTTGTAATAGACCATCAGGTACTCGGCGTAGTTGGGCACGCCGAACCACTTGTCCCCGCCCATGACGCCCTTGGCGTCGTACTTCGCGGTCGTCTGGACGCTCGGGCCGAGCAGCTTGTCCCATCCCCGCTTGGTGACCTCAGAGGTCATGTCCGTCAGCAGGCCCTGCTTGGACAGCAGTCCGGCCGTGGCGTTGCCCTTGTTGTACTCCATGACGTCGGGGGCGTCCTTGGAGTTGAGGACCATGGGCGCGGTCTTCTGGATCTGTTCGAAGCCCTTCTCCTCGAACTTCACCTTCACGCCCGGGTGGGTGGACTCGAACTCCTGGATGGCCTGCTTCCAGGCCACCCCCATGGCGCTGGTGGGACCCTCGTAGTGCCAGAGCCTGAGCTCCTTGCCGGCCGAGCCGGACGTATCGTCGCCGCCGCCACAGGCGGAGAGTGCCAGCGATCCCGCGGTGAGCGCGGCGAGCAGTGCGGCGCCCTTGCCTCTCTTGAACATCGGGTTCCTCCAGGACGGGGTGGAGCCTGGGTGTCGAACCGATTCGTCGAATCGCTTCGATGCGCGCGATGCTAACTACTTGTGATCCAGCACACAATGGATACAAGCCCGGCAATCCGCCGGAAGAAAACGATCAAGCCCCGACCAGCGGGATGTGCGTGGGCACGCTCCCACAAATTTCGGAGAACCCGGATGAACCCCCCGTTGAGTCGTGGCGTGTCGGGGTCTTCTAGCGGCATGAGGGCCCGACACGCCACGACTCAACGATGTCGTGACCCCCTACTGGACGACGGTGATGCGGTCCTGGGCGGGCGGCGCCAGCGGCGACGCGGCCGAGGAGTGCGCGGCCAGGTAGGCCGTGAACAGGTCCAGATCCGAGGGGCCGACCAGCTTGTTCTTGCCCTCGTCCCTGAAGACGGGGAAGCCGTCACCCCCGCCGCCGAGGAACTCGTTCATCGCCACCCGGTAGGTCGCCGCCGGGGCGAGGGGCGCGCCGTTCAGGCGTACCGAGTCGGCGACGATCCGGTCGGCGCCGGTCTTGGTCAGGTCGAGGGTGTAGGTGAGGCCCTTCGACACCTGGAGGATCTTTATCGAGGCCGCGTTGACACCGCTGACCTGCTGCTGCAGGACGGTGAGGATCTGCGCGCCGGTGAGATCCATAACGTTCATCATGTTCGTGAACGGCTGGACCGCGAAGGCCTCGCCATAGGTCACGACCCCGTTGCCCTCGTTACCGGAGGCGGCGTGCACCAGGTCGCCGCGGATGCCGCCGGGGTTCATGAACGCCAGCTGCGCTCCGCCCTTGTCGGCGGGCGCGAGCCCCTCGAGCTGGGCATCGGCGATCACATTGCCCAGCGGCTTCTCGTACGCCGTGCTGCGCCGGCCGTCGATGTCCGCGGTGATGTAGCCGAACGGGCGGTTCGCCACCGGGTCGGCCAGCTTCTTCCAGTCGGTGAGCAGCTGGGTGAGGTCGGTGGCCGCCTGGGTGCGGACGACGACGTGGTTGGCCGCCTTGACCGACGTACGGACGATGTCACCGGTCCGCCGGTCGTAGCGCATGTCCAGGTCGGTGTAGAGCCGTCCGAAGGACGAGGCGCTGGTGACCATGCGCGGCCGGCCCGACGGGTCCGGGATGGTGCAGACGTACGCCTGGTGGGTGTGGCCGGTGATGACCGCGTCGACCTCGGGGTCGATCCCCTTGGCGATGTCGACGATCGGCCCGGAGATCCCGTTCGGGGTTCCGTCGCAGTCGTAGTTGTACGCCGACGAGGCGGGCAGGCCGCCCTCGTGCACGAGCGCGACGATGGCCTTCACGCCCTGCTTCTTGAGAGCACGCGTGTAGGTGTTGATCGTCTCGACCTCGTCGCGGAACTCCAGGCCCTTGACGCCCTCGGCCGTGACGATGTTGGGCGTGCCCTCGAGCGTCACGCCGACGAAGCCGACCTTGACGCCCTGGCGCTCCTCGATCCAGTACGGCGCCAGGATCGGGCGCTTGGTCTTCTCCGACAGGACGTTCGCGGCGAGCAGCGGGAAGTCGGCGCCCTTGAACTCGCGTCCCTCGGTGTAGCAGCCGTCGACCGGGTGACAGCCGCCCTTCTCCAGGCGGAGCAGTTCGGCCGCCCCCTCGTCGAACTCGTGGTTGCCGACGCCCGCGACGTCGAGGCCGACCTTGTTCAGCGCCTCGATGGTTGGCTCGTCGTGGAAGAGCCCGGACAGCAGCGGGCTCGCGCCGACCATGTCACCGGCCGCCACGGTGATGGAGTTCTTGTTGCCGTTGCGCGCGTTGCGCAGCGAGGTCGCGAGGTATTCGACGCCCCCCGCCTTCACGGCCTTGGTGGTACCGGTGGCCGGGTCGAGCTCGGTCACCTCACCCGAGGAGCCCTGCGGCGGCTCGAGGTTGCCGTGGAAGTCGTTGATGGCCAGGAGTTGCAGGTCGACCGTACGGTTGTCACCGCCACTGTGGTGGCGGCCCGTGTCGTTGTGAGCCGTGCCACCGCTCGCCGCGGGGGTGGAGGCGGCGAACACACCGGCGGTGAAGGCCACGGCGACGGCCGAGGCGATCAGCCCGCGGCGCGTGCTGAGGGATCTGGCGAACATGGGGTCCTCTGGAGAGAAGTCGTAGAGACCGCCAGAGCCTAAGCCGCCCGTGCCGGATTTGTCAGCATCTGATTGGTGAACTATCAGTAAGTACGCCGGTCAGGTCCGCTGCCGTCCGGCGACCGAGGACGCGGCGCGAGAAATGAAAGCGCCTCCCGGCATTCCCACCCAGGATGGGGAGGGACCGCAGGGAGGCGCTCTCCTGATCTCTACAACGGGTTTCCGGCCGTCAGTTGAGCTTCGGCGCGCTCACCTTGGCCGACGGCCCGTGGTACATCGCGTTGAACAGCATCGTGATGGTGCCGCGCGACCAGGTCCGGTACGAGACCTGGGTTCCGGCGATCACGACGTTGCCCTTGCCGACCTCGAACGAGGCGACGTCCGTGAGCCCGTGCAGCTTGTCGGAGCCGGCGCCGTAGCCGCTCTGCACGATCTCACCCGAGGACGGGTACTTCGAGACCACCTTGGTCTTCGACGGGTCGGTCACCTCGAAGGCCGCGTCGTTGGTGTGGAACCACACCGGCCACTTCTCCGGCATTCCCCACGCCACCGGGTTGGTGGTGTCGAACTCCTGGTCCACGAGGGCCCCCGGCACGAAGAAGTCGTCGCTCGGGTCGGGCAGCGTGTCCTTGACCGGCAGGTTGAGCAGGTCGCGTGCCGTCGCCGACGCGTTGCCGAGGGCGACGAGCGTGCCACCGTCCTCGACGAAGTCACGCAGCTTCGCCAGGCCCTCCTCGCCGACTCCGGCCGCCCAGTGGAACCGCTCGGGCACCTCGGCCTTGGGCAGGCCGTTGACGATGGTGTTCCGCGTGATGCCCTGGGGCAGCACGATGGTGTCGTACGCGTCGTTCAGGTCGCCCTTGAAGTCGTCGGCGACCATGTTCTTCGAGTTGACGCCGTACTGCTCGAACAGCCACCAGAGCCAGCCGCCCGGCATGTTGTTGATGCCGCGGAACAGCCCGATCTTGGTGCCGGACTTGAGCTGGAAGCCCTCGACCTTCGGAGCCTTGTCGGCACCGTGCACGAGGATCCCGGTCTGCTGTGACAGACCGGTCAGCACCGAGCGGGCCTGCTCGGTCGGCGGCACGACGAGCGAACCCGGCGCGAACTTCGTGCCGCCGGAGGTGAACTCCTCGGCGGTACGGAAGGTCGGCACCCCGGCCTTCTGCAGACCCGCCAGGAACTTGCCGACGCCGTACGAGCTCGGCTGCACCAGGTAGGCACCACCCGGGGCCGGCGGCATCGGCGCGGCGGCGGGCTCCACCTTGGCGACCCGCTGCAGCGACGCGTTGAACGGCTGGCTCAGTTTGTCGACCTTCGCACCGAACAGCATCCACAGGGTGTGGCCGGTCACGTCGTACGGCCGGGTGATGGGACACGTCTCGCATGCTCTGATCTCGGGGTAGTCCCAGATCTTGAGCAGGCTGTCGGCCCACCGGCTGTACGGCTGGGTCATCCGGATCACGTGGCTGCCGGCCGCGTACTGCTTGCCGTTCGCGGTGAACGGCTGGGTGGCGCGCTCGATCTCGATCTGCCCGGTCTGCAGGATGTTGAGCAGCTCGTACGCCGCGTAGGGGTCCCGCTGGTCGGCGGGCACCACGTAGGCGTAGGGGTCGCCCTTCCACTTCAGGTTGTCCCGGCTGACCTGGTACATGTTGTACAGCAGGTCCTCGCCCTTCTTGCCGACGTTCTCGATGTTGGCGAACGTCGCCGTCTTGGCGTACGAGACGATCTGCTCCAGCGTCCAGGTGGCGCTGTCGTACGGCTCCACGCGGTTGGTCCGCTGGTCCTGCGGTCCGAGCGGCTTTCCGTCCGCGGAGGTGTTCGGGTAGGCGAGGTCACGCACGCTGGCGATCTCTGTCAGGACGTTCGGGATGCCGTGGTACGGCTCGTAGAACACCGACGGCAGCCACCAGTCGTAGGTGTTGCTCCAGGTCACGCCCTTCTTCCCATCACGGGTGAGGGCGCCGCCCATGCCGAGGCCGAATTCGCTGGTCGTCTGCACGACCCGCGGGTCGATGCTCGGGTCGAACGGGTCCTTGTACGGCGGGACGAAGATCCGGTCGTTGTTCGCCCCCATCTGGTGGAGGATGTGCACCAGCGACGGCCGGTACTTGGCGAGCAGGCCGATGTAGTAGCGCGGCTCCACCTGGGTGAACATGAACCAGTCACGGTTGTCGTCGTGGCCGGTGTACTTGTGGTAGAGGTCCGGGTAGGTGCGCCGGTACGAGGTGCCCGCCGTCTCGTTGAAGTAGTCGTTGACCAGCTTCTGGCCGTCGGGGTTCTGCGCGGGCACCACGATCAGGACGGCCCTGTCGAGCATCCCGTTGATGGTGTCGGACTGCTCGGTGGCCAGACGGTGCACCACGTCCATCAATGCCTGCGTGTTGCCGACCTCGGTCGAGTGGATCGCCGACTGGATCATCAGGAACGGCTTGCCCTGCTTGGCGAGGCTGCGCGCCTCGTCGTCGGAGAGCCCGCGGGGGTCCGACAGCCGCCGGTTGATCGCCGCGAGCCTGTCGACGTCGCGCAGGTTGTCCGGTGAACTGACCAGCAGGTACGGGTAGTCATTGCCCATCGTGGTCTTACCGGCCACGTAGTACTTGACCCGGTTGGACTTCTGCGACGTGAGCTTCAGATAGCTCATCATCTTGTCGTGCGTGGCCAGCTGTCCGGACGTCCCCATCGCGAAGCCGAAGTAGTTCTTGGGGGTGGGGATGGACTTGGCCGAGGACGAAAGGGACTTGTCGACGTTGGGGGCCGACGCCGAGACCGCGGGGCTGAACAACCCGAGGGCGACGACCACGGCGACGAGAAGTGAGAGAAATACGGGACGCCTAGAGGTCACGCGCATCATTACTCCTGTCAAAACATCAGAGACCGTCAGAGCGCATGGATCCAGGGGCAACGCCCTCCCAGATTGCAGGAGACGGACAGACCCCGATGAAACGACGGCGCTCGAGCGGCGGGGCCACACGACACCGTCCGGTGGACGACGACAGGTCATAGACGTTCGGCAGGACCGTGAACACCCGGAACCTCATGATCAGCCGGACCGGGCGAGATGATCATCCGCATGACAGGCATGAATGTCAATAGGCTGCTGACAGCCACCACGAAGCTCCGTACGTCCCCACGGTTCCCACCAGCCGAGGTCCTCATGCCAGGGCTCGATGTCGTCGGCGAGTTCAGGCCGGCGGCGGAGCAGCTCGGCGCGGAACGCCGGGGCGCGGATGACTTGGCCGCCTACCTCAAAGTGGAGGACTGCGGATATCCCACACATCAGGTGGTGAGTGCGCGATGCGCCCGCTGCGCGGGCCGTGTCTTCGTGATCGAATTGGATGAGTCTTCAACGTGCGCGCGCCGTACCTGCATCGCATGCGAGTACGGGCCATCGCGTCACCTGCTGGGCGCGGTTCAGAGAAGCCGGAAGCGATCTGGTCATCTACCGGCCGCGGGCCTCGTCCCATCGGGACAGTGACCGCTGTCCTGCCGCCGCAGCCGGTCGGCGCTGCCGGCCGACCGGCTGCGTTCTGCCGCCGCTTTAACGGAAGAGGAGCTTGGCGTTACGAAGGGTGTGCTCGGCCACCAGGCGGCCGAGGGTGACACCGGCCTTATCGGCGGACCGAGTGTGGATCCCGGACCAGACCCGCGCGTCGATGTTCTCCTGTGTCAGGGCGTGCCAGGTGGTGTAGGTACGAGTGACGCCGGGTGCGGTGGAGCTGGTGAGGTGGAATGGCGCGGTGCGGTGGCCCGCGAGGGCGGTCAGCACCTCCTCGGCCGCGCCCGAATAGGTGTTGTGCCCGCTCGGGTAGTCGGGGTGGGCCGGGGTGGTGTGCAGTGGTGTCCAGTCCGGATCGGGCGAGGTGGTGGGGTCTCCGTCGTTGTCGGCTGAACGGATGGCCGTGACAGGCCGCCAACGCAGGTAGGCGTACTTGCTGTCGGAGGTCGCGATCTGGGTGTCCACCAGCGCGATGTGGAAGAGCGCCACGAGCTTCGCCCGGTCCGCCGGCGATCGAGGTGATCGGGTCAGTGCGACTCGGAGCGGTTCGGTGTAGAGGGTGAATGAAGAGCCGAGCCAGAATGAGGCCGTCTCGGTCTGCTTGGGCGTACGTACCGTGCTGTCGGCGGCGCCGTACGCGAGCACTTCGGACAGGTCCGCCCGGTAGCGGGCTGAACCGAGCGCAGGCGGCGGATCGAGCCGGAACTGGTCGGCCCGTTCCAGCAGGAAGGGGCGGGCATTGCGGTTTCCCGCCTGGGCGGCCGGGGCGAATGAGGGCGGCGTCGGCTGCCAGACGCCCGGTTCGGGGGCGGGTACCGGGAACGGGGCGTTCACCGAGTCCGGGTCGAGCCCGTCGCCGTCGCGGGACGCCAGCACGATGCGTGCTTGGTCAGCGCCAGTCGCGACGCCCCGGTCCTCGGCTGGGCCGTCCGGGATCCGGGCCAGTGTGCGGCGCAGGGCGGTGTCCAGCTCCTGGGTACGGGCGGGGACCAGCGCTATCAGGGCCGAGTGCACCGCTCCGGCCAGCGCGGCGTCCTCGTAGTCGCGTCGGGGCACACCCGCTGGGACGGCTCGCAGCGCGCGGGCGGCCGCCAGCCAGCTGATCGCCCACGTGCGGCTGTTGGTGACCTGCGTCGCCGATCCGGCCGTCGTGATCGTCGCGGCCGTGGTGTCGTACCACTCCAGAGCTACGTCGGGACGTTCCTCGGAAGCCGCTGCCGCCTGGGCGGTCACCGCGGACAGCGCGATCATCATCGCGGCGGCGGCTGCCACAGTACGGCGGTCAGGGGTGATCCGGGAACGACCGGGCCGGGGCGGGGCCATGAGGGGTCGGGATCTCAACGAGCGCACACTGTCTCCTTCTGAGACGGGGGGGATTGAAACAAGGCCGAATGGCCGATGGCATGCATGGCGGACACGCGGAGCCGGATGAATCGGTCCACGTGTTCCGGATGGCGGAGGAGGGGGTGGGCTGGGTTAGCCGCGTTGCCTACAGCAGGCGCTGCACACGCGTAGGAGATCGATGTAGCGGCGCGTGATGAGCGCGCTTGCCGGGCGCATGGGCACAATGCTGGCATCCCTAATCCATATTGTCCATACCGGATTAATAGGAATACCTATCGGGGTACTCGCCCTCAGGTCTCCACGGTCACCAGCGACGCGGGCGTGAACGTGTGCACCTACCGGCCGATCGCCGAGGGATAGTTCGGGTCCGGGGCGATGTCACGTGCCCACGGTGCCGTCGATGGCCTCGCGAACGAGGTCAGCGTGGCCGTTGTGCCGCGCGTACTCGTGGATCATGTGCAGCATGACGAAGCGGAGCGAGACGTCCTGGTGCCAGCGGGGCTGGTGGACGACCAGATCAAAGGACGTGGCCGCGCGCTCGATGCGGCGGGCGTGCTCCACCTCGGTCTGCCAAGCGGCGAAGGCCTCCTCGCGGGTACAGCCGGACGGGTCGTAGGCGGTCTGGTAGTCGTCGGCGTGGGACCAGACATTGGGCAGGTCACGCTCGCCGTTCACTGTCTTACGGAACCAGGTGCGCTCCACCTCGGCCATGTGGCGGATCAGCCCGAGCAGCGAGAGCGTCGAAGGATTCGACGCCTGCGCGCGCAGCTCGTCGTCGTCCAGGTCGTCGCACTTCCAGGCGAGGGTGGCGCGGTGGAAGTCGAGGTGGGCGCGGAGCATCGCACGCTCGTCGGCGATCAGCGGTAGGTCAGGACGTTCAGTGGTCACCGACGGTAGCTTATGAGCGTCGAGAAGGGGTTTTACTCGGCGGGCCGTGGTCCGGGTCGGGTGGCGTAGCCGCCGCGAGCGATGCGGCGGAGCGAACCGGACGTGAGGCGCGTTTCAACGCTCGGCGGTCGTGATTGTCGCCGAACTCTGGAATAGCGGTGGTGATTCGTTCCGGCCGTTCGTAGGGCCAGCACCTTCGACTCCCGGTAGTACGCCGCCGCCCCTGGGTGCAGCCGGACCGGGAAGGTGGCCAGGGCGGCGCGCCGGTCCAGTCGCCGCGCCTCCGCGTGCGCGGCCACCAGCGTGGGTTTGGAGGCGAAGAGCAGGGCGGTGAGCGCCCTGGCGTCAGCGTCGCTCATGCTCCGGCGCACGACCAGGACATTCGGGATGCCCACGGTCGTGACCTCCTTGGCGAGACCGTAGAGGTTCACCGGGATCGATCGGGGCAGGTAGACGTCGCCGTACCTGCGATAGAGGTCGGCGGCCAGTTCGCCCACCGGCAGGAGCCGAATCGGGAACGTCCGGGCCAGTTCGTCCACCGCCGGGGTGGGCAGGCCTCCGGTGAAGAAGAACGCGTCGATCTGTCCGCTGCGGAGCGCCTCGGCCGAGTAGACGGCTGAGAGCCGGTGCCGGCTGATCCCCGTGTCGATGTCAATGCCGGCCGCCTTCAGCACCCTGTTCGCCACGACCTCGGTGCCCGATCCCACCGATCCGGTGGAAACGCGGCGCCCCCGCAGGTCACCGACCTCGTGGAGCGGCCCGTCAGCCCGTACGACGATCTGCAGGTAGTCGTCGTAGAGACCGGCCAGCGCGACGATCGGCAACGACTCGTCGAAGGGGCCCGAGCCCTCAATGGCCAACGCCGCGGAGTCCACCGTCGCGAATCCGACGTCCGCCTGGCCGCCGGCGACCAGCCGCAGATTCTCGATGGCCGCCGCAGTGGTCATGACGTCCGTCTCGGCGGACCAGCTTTTCCTGATGGCACCGGCGAAGGCCGTCCCGAGCGCGTGATACACACCGCCGACCCCGCCGCTGGCGATGACGACATGCGCCGGCGGGGATGTGGAGGACTCGCAGGCGGTGAGGGCGCCGACCAGCAGCAGGGCGGCGGCCAAGGCGATGGCGCGCGATCCCCTCATGAGCGGATGCCACCTTCCTCAACGGCCGCGGGCGTGGGCAGCCGGACGCTTACCTCCAGGCCGCGCGGGTCGGCCGCGAGCAACTCCAGGGTGCCGCCGCAGGCCGTGACCAGCGCGTGCGCGATGGTGACCCCGAGGCCGGACCCTTCGAGGTTCTGGTCCTTGGGGTGCCGCCAGAACGGCTCAATCGCCCGGCGGAGATCCTCTTCCGGCATCCCCGGGCCGTCGTCGATGACCCGGACGGCCACCTGGTCCGGTGCCGTCGCCTCCACCGCCACCGTGACCCGGCTGCCGACGCCGGCGAACTTGACGGCGTTCTCGATGAGGGCGTCGAGAACCTGGTCGATCGTGTCGGCCGCGGCGCTCGCGGTGGCCGAACGTTCACCGGTCCGGCACAGTACGACCCCGGCCTCCTCTGCCACCTCCGCCCAGCGAGCCACCCGGGTGTCGGCGATCTCGGCCAGGTCGACCGTGCCGACCTCGACGGAGGCGGCCTCGACCGATGCGTACGTCAGGAGCGCGTCGTAGAGGCGCGCCATCCGCTCGATCTCCTCCACCACCATCTGGTGATCGTCGCATCCAGCGGGGAGGACCGCGGGAGCGAGGTTGTCCATCGACAGCCGCAGCCTCGCCAGTGGCGTGCGCAGCTGATGGCCGGCGTAGGAGACGAACGCGCGCTGCCTGTCGATGAGCACCGAGAGCTGCTCGGCCATGGCGTCGAACGACTTGGTGAGCCGGCGCAGTTCCGGCGGCCCGGAGGTGATGCCGACCCGCTCCCCGAGGCGTCCCTCGGCCAGCGCGTGCGCCGTTCTGTCGAGCTGCCGCACCGGGCGCAGCAGCCAGCGGGTGAGCGGGAAGGCGGCGCCGGCCCCGATCAGCAGCACCGCCAGTCCCTGGGCCGCGAGCACGGCCCAGCCACGCAACATCGCCCCGCGCAGCCGGGCGGTCGGGGACAACGTCATTGCGGCACCGACGACCTCGCCGCCCCGTCCGACCGGTTCGATGACCACCAGTGGTTCATCGCTCCACGGCCAGATGATGTCCGCGGTGGCCGACCGGTTGCCCGAGAGTGCGTCGTCGACCGCATCGCGTATCCACGGCGCATTGAAATCGACCGGCGCCCCGCACACCAGGAGCAGACCGCCATCCCGACCGACGATGATCACACCGATGCCGTACAGCCCCTCGTACTGGCGAAGCTCCGCCTCAAGGGCGGACGTGTGCCCGGTACGCAGCGCCGTCTCCGCGAGCGAGGCGAACCGCACCGTGTCGTTGACCCGGTCCATGAACATCGTCTGGGTGTCCCGGGAGGCCGAAGTGATCGCCAGCTGCACGGTCAGCGCCATGAGCACGACGACCAGCAACGTCAGATACGTCGCGAGCAGACGACGTCTCATCCGGGATCCATCAGGGTCACCCGTACGACGGGTACGGGTACGTGAGGTACGGACCGTTCCCTGACCAGGCGGGCTCTTCCGCCTGGTCGAGTGCCCGCAACCGGTAGCCGACGGCGTGCACGGCCTCGACCCGGGCCGCGGCCCGCACCTTCGTGCGCAACGTGGAGACATGCACGTCAAGGGCACGGGACTTGCCTCGCCAAGAGGTCTGCCAGACCTCCCGGATCAGCTGCTCGCGCCTGACCACGACGCCCGTCTCACGTACCAGGACGGCGAGGACGGTGAACTCCTTCGGGGTCAGTTTCACGAGGGCGTCGTTCACATAGGCGAGGCGACCGTCCAGGTCGACCCGGAGCCCGCCGAGCACGCGCACTCCCGCCGCCCGCGGCCGGACCCGGCGGAGCACCGCGTCGAGCCTCGCCTGCAACTCGGCGATGCCGAACGGCTTGACCAGATAGTCGTCGGCGCCGGCGCGAAGGCCGTTCACCCTGTCGCGTTCGGTGCCGCGGGCGGACACCATGATGATGGCGACGTCACTGTGGGCGCGGAGCTTCCGGCATACGTCCAGGCCGTCGCCATCGGGCAGCGTGAGATCCAGGAGGAACACATCGCACAAAGGTGCGCGCATCGCCGCAGCGACGGTCGTGACATGCTCGACCTCGTACCCGCACTGGTGCAGCGACTTCGTCAACGCGGCCGCGAAACGGCGATCGTCCTCCACGAGCAGAACTCTCATGCGGCTCCCCATGAAGGATCTGTGCCAGAGGAATGGAACACAGCGGCCGGCCAACGTAAGTGCCGCTGGGTCGCGTTTCCTCGTCTGCAGCCGCAGATTAGATCGTTCTCTCACCGCCCATCGAGCGTTCGGAGGTCACAAGTTGATCACCGATGGCCCGGCCCCCGATGGAGCCCGTCACGCGTCGGTGACTTTCATTCCATAAGGGGCGCATATTCTCTTTACGCCTGCGACGTTCCTTTTATCACTTTCGGCGTGCCCAGGGCCGGCGGGCCACGGCCTGTGCGATGAGCGCCCGCGACCGAAGTCGAACAGGCGCTCATCGCAACCGTGTGGCTACTCCCTCGATCAGCTCACGCTGGGCGACCCGCCAAGTTCCCAGGTCTTCGTCCCTAGACCATCGAGATTGATGTTGAAGTTGACGATGCCGTCACCGGTCCATCCGCCGCTCACGGAAGAGCTGACCGTTGCGGTTCTGCACGTGAGACGGCCGTTCTGGTACCTGTTCATCGAGTCAGTGAAGTCGCACCACTTCGTGGCATAGTTGCCGTCATTCCGCTCAAGACGCGCGTGGACCTTGAACAGGTCCCAGTCCGTACCGCCGTAGGCGCGGGCCCATTCGACCAGGATGTACGCATAGCGCGAGCTCCCGCTCGCCACGACACACGTCTTGACTGCGACCTGGGTGACGACGGGTCCGGTTCGGTACTGGTAACCGGAGCACTTCGTCGTCGCGGCGGAGGCCGGGGGCGCGGTGACCGCGAGGGCCGCGGCCGTCACCAGCGGCACAGTGACGGCGGCTGCGATCTTCCGAGTGGACCTGTTGAGCTTCGAGGTCTTCCGCATTAAATACACTCCTCCTGAGTGGGCCTGACGGCCACGGGATGCGGGCCGTCTCGCCGTCCCCCCGACGCGGCGAGCGCAACTCCACTGAAACCTGAATTCGGCGTGGAGCCATCTCAGCGGCGCCAACCTTGACCAATCCCTAACATCTCGCCACCAGGCGCATTCTGGCGACCGCAAGGAGTTATTGCCGCTCTACGTACTCCATCTTCGGCCGGCGACACGTGTGCACCGTTCGAGGCGACGTCGATGGTGCCCTGGTAGACCTGCCGGCGTTTGTCTGAATCCAAGGTGATCGCTGGTAGGGTTCGTGCTCACCAAATCGACTGCGCAGATCTGATGCTCACCAGCGAGGGCGGCATGGAGTACTTCGTTTATTGCCGTGATAGGCCAGATTCTGGGGAGTTGCGTTCGGAATTGGCCGAAGCTCACTGGACCTTCATGGACCGGTACGCCGAAGCGATGATCGCGCGTGGCCCCACCCTGACCCCCGACGGCGCGGCCGCGACCGGCAGTATGCACATCGTCGACCTGCCCGACGTCCAGGCCGCGCAGGCGTTCGCGTTCGACGAGCCCAACTACAAGGCCGGCGTGTACGACGAGGTGCTGGTGCGCCGCTGGAGCAACACCCTGGGGCGCACCATGTGGCAGTACAGCGGGAGCACCGCCGGCTACCACCGCTTCCTGATCATGGCGCACGGCAGGCCGGGTGTGCTTGCGATCAGCGACGCTCTGAGCCAAGCGCACCGGCACTATCTCGACGAGGGCTACCACGAGCGCCTCATCGCATGCGGACCGCTGCTGTCCGACGATGGTGCCGAATGGCGCGGAACCGCGATACTGGCCGAGTTGCCGGACCGAAGCTCCGCTGAGGCTTTGATCGCGCAGGAGCCCTACGCCCGGGCCGGGCTGTACGAGAGCGTCGAGGTCCACGACTGGCGGTTTGGCGGGCGGCCGCAGCCATAGCCTCGGCTCTCCCGTGGACTGACCGACCAACGGTTGCGGTGTTCGTTGGCGGCCTCTCGATGGCCTACCAGCGGTCCCAGTGCAGGATCTGTTCGCGGGGGATGCGTCGGGCGGGCTTGAAGTCGGTCCCGATGGTGTACGCCAGGGGGATGAACGCGGCGAGCATGACCTCGTCGTGGGGGACGCCGAGCGTCCGGGCCAGTTCGTGTTCGAGGGGGCCTTGCGCGGTCGTCCACACCGTGCCGAGGCCGCGGGCGCGGGCGGCGAGCATGAAGCTCCACGTGGCGGGCAGGATCGAGCCCCATGCTCCGGCCTGGACGGCCACGGGGGCGCGGTCGGTGCGGCCCTCCACGGCCGGGATGACGAAGGCGGGCACCCGGTGGATGTTGTCGGCCAGGTGGCGCAGGCCGTCGAAGACGCGTTCGGTCGAGCCGGGGTGGTAGTTCATGCGCCAAAGGTCGCGCTTGGTCAGCGGCTGCCCGACCGCCAGCGGCAGGGCCCGCAGGAAGATGTCGGCCACGGCCCGCCGCTGGGCGGGCTCGGTGACGACCAGGAAGTGCCAGCGCTGCCGGTTGCGGCCGGTCGGCGCCTGGACGGCCAGGTCCACGCACTCCTCGATCAGCCTGCGGGGCACCGGCCGGGTGAAGTCGAGGCGCCTGCGCACCGCGCGAGTGGTGGACAGCAGCTCGTCGGGGGTGAGGTCCAGGGTCATGAGATGTGCCTCCAAGGCAGGACGATGATCAGGCTCGGGTCGTCACGCGTGTGGGCCCGGCCGCCGGGGCGCGTAGGCCGAGGTGGGCGACGAGGGCGCCGAGCAGCGAGAAGCTCCCGGCCGTCAGGAACGCCAGCCGGTAACCGGCCAGGGTGGAGTCGCCGAGGGCCATGACGGCGGCCAGGACCGCCACGCCGATGCCGGCGCCGATCTGGACCGCGGAGGTGACCAGGCCGGAGGCCAGGCCTTGCTGGTCGTTGGGCAGTCCGCCGACGGCGGCGATGTTGAGGCTGGGAAACGACAGCCCGTTGCCCGCTCCGTGTATGAGCAGCGCGGGCAGCAACACTGTGACGTAGTCGCCTGAGGTGCCGGCCCGCAGGAACAGCAGGATGCCTGCGGCCTGCAGCAGCAAACCGGCGGCGGCGACCCGGCCGAGGCCCCAGCGGCTGATCAGCCGTCCCGCCAGGTTGGCGGTCACCACGATGGCCAGGCCCATCGGGACGATCCCCAGCCCAGTGGTGAGCGCGGTGTAGCCCAGGACCTGCTGGAGGTAGAGGACGGCGACGAACTGCCAGCCGATGGTCGCGCACGCCCAGGCCAGCGCCGCGAGGTTGGCGGCGGTCAGCCTGCGGGACCGAAACACTCCCAGCGGGACCAGCGGGGTCCGTTGCCGGCGTTCGATGAAAATGAAGGCGCCCAGCAGACCCGCGGCCACGACGCCGGCCTGCCAACTGGTCTCGGTCAGCGCGTACACCAGCAGCAGCACGCCGCCGGTGACGGCCGCGGCACCGGCGGCGTCGAAACCACCGGCGGGCGCAGTCGGCCGGTCCCCGCGTGGCAGCACCAGCGGCGCGGTGACCAGCACCAGCAGCGAGATCGGGATCGGCAGGAAGAACACCAGCCGCCAGCTGATCTCGGTGAGCAGCCCGGAGGCGATCAGTCCCGCGCTGTAGCCCGTCGCGCCTGCCAGCGCGTAGACCCCCAGCGCCCGGTTGCGGCGCGGCCCCTCGGCGAATGTGGTGGTGATGAGCGACAGCGCGGCGGGGGCCGTCAGCGCGGCCGCCACGCCCTTGATCACCCGGGTGGCGACCAGCGGCCAGCCCGACGACAGCAGGCCGCCGGCGAGGCTCGCCGCCGCGAACACCGCCAGCGACAGCAGGAACATCCTGCGCCGCCCGACCAGGTCGGCCATGCGGCCGCCTAGCAGCAGGAATCCGCCGTAGGCGACGGCGTAGCCCGACATCAGCCACTGCAAGGTGCTCTCCGGCAGCGACAGGTCCGCGCCGATGGCGGGTAGTGCCACGCCCATCAAGGACAGGTCCATCGAGTCCAGGAACACCGCCGCGCACAACAACACCAAGGCCACCCGCTCACGGCCTACGGGATGCGTCATGACCATCCTCCATCTATGTGCAGACGATCTGTGATCAGATGATTCGGACCGTATGGCCGACAATCATCTGTTGTCAAACGATCGACATGAAGACGGATTTGGTAGGCTGGTCGCACCGCATACCGAGGGGATCCGATGCCGACGACGACCGACCGGCGGCCCATCAGGCCGACCTACTTCCCGCAACTGGCGGCCGAACGGCTGGACATCGCCCTGTGCCGGGCCTCGGCCTCGGTGGCGCGGGCGGCCGACGCCCACGCAGGCGCACAAGGGCTCGGCGTCGGCCAGCACCTGGTGCTGAAGATGCTCGCCGCCGTCGGCCCCTGCTCCCAACAGACACTCAGCGAGGAACTGCGCATCGACCGCAGTGTCATGGTCAGCGTCTGTGATGACCTCGAACGCGCGGGCCTTGCCCGGCGCGAGCGCAACCCCCGCGACCGGCGCTCCTACGCGGTGACCATCACCGACTCCGGCCGGCAACGACTCGCCGAGGCAGAGGAGTCAATCCCGGCATTCCTCGACGACACCTTCCAGTCCCTCAGCCTCCAGGAGCGCGACCAACTCACCGCACTCCTCGGCAAACTCCTGGGCGCCGGCACCTGACGGCAGCGCGAGAGCGGCCACACCACGGATGGCCGCGACCAATGGCGGGTATGCGGATGTCGCGCCGTGTGGCGGGACGGCCAAAGCGGCCTGCCGCGGATCTGGCGGCCCATCCGCGCCGCAGACCCGTCCCTGTGTACGACCCAAAGTACAAACCGTGGTCGTGGAACCGACACTAACGTGGCTACCGTGAGACACAGGGATGACGCACCGTAGTCGAGGATTTGCTCAGCAGCCATGCGCCTGAAACCGTGTCATGACACGTGCCGCCAGGCGTATGAATCGCGCGGTCGTCCAAACACGTTGCCGGATGCCACTCGCCGGGTTTCGCTGAGCGGCAAGCCCAGGTAGTCAGCCTGTAACGTGCGTGACACCTTAGCGCCGTGTGAGGATCGCTCACCGGCGAGAGGTGGAATCGTCATGTACAGCTTGGACGCGAGGAAGCCGCGCGCCGACGAAACAACGTCTGCCGGCGTTGGTGCGGATGGCCCGGACATCGCCTACTCCGCGCGCGATGTGTCGAAGGTCTTCTATGCCCCGGACCGATCAGTCACCGCGCTGGACGGTGTGTCTCTCGACGTCGAGGCGGGCTCGTTCACCTGCATCGTCGGGCCGTCAGGGTGCGGTAAGTCCACGCTCCTGCGCATCCTCGGCGGGCTCGAACAGGCGACGATTGGGCAGGTGACGGCTCCTGAACGCAAGTCGGCAGTCCCCGTCTCCGCGTTCGTGTTCCAGGAGCACGGGGTCTTCCCTTGGTTCACGGTGCTGGAGAACGTCGCGTTCGGACTGCGCATGGCTGGGTTCTCGCGCGAGGAACGCAACGCCACGGCTCGCACGTGGCTCGAGTATGTGGGCCTCAGTGAGTTCGCGAACAGCTACCCCCATCAGCTTTCGGGCGGAATGAAGCAGCGGACCGCGATCGCGCGCGCGTTCGCCACCGGATCGCCCTGTCTCCTGATGGACGAACCGCTCGGCGCCTTGGATGCCCAGACGCGCCGCCTGATGCAGGAGCAGCTGATCGAGCTCTGGGAGCGGGAACGAAAGACCGTGGTGCTAGTGACCCACGCGATCGAGGAGGCGCTACTCCTCGGGGACCGGATCATTCTCATGTCCGCGCGCCCGGGCCAGATCAAGGAAGACATCAAGGTGCCTTTCGATCACCCGCGAAACATCGACATCGAAAGCACTCCGGAGTTCGCAGACATGAAACACAACATCTGGGAATCCTTGCGTGACGAGGTCCAGAAGTCGGTGGTCTTCTCATGACGACCATGTCGAAACCCGCGCCGGTTTCTGCCCGAAGCGATTCGACGCCTGATCCGATGGCGGCGGCCCTGGAGTCGGAGCGCAAACGGACCCGCAGGCTGACCCGCCGGTACGCCCTGCTCGCCCTGGCCACCCCCACCGTCCTGCTGCTGGTGTGGCAGGCGCTTGGCAGCTTGGGCATCACCGACACCAGGATCTTCCCGCCTCCCAGCGACATCGCCCGGTACGCCGTGGACATGACCGCATCCGGCCAGCTTCCCGAGGCGGTCGGCATCACTGTGGCTCGGCTGATGGTGGGTTATGTGGCGGGTGCCATCGTGGGAATCGCCATGGGACTCGTCATGGGCGTGTGGAAGCCCCTCCAAGCGGCGTTCGATCCGTTGTTCTCGGCTCTGTACGCGCTTCCGAAGATCTCCATCCTGCCGATTCTGCTGCTGATCTTCGGCTTCACGGAAACACCCAGGGTGCTCCTCGTCATGATCGGAGTCTTCTTCATTCTCCAGATCAACACGCTGGCCGGGATACGCCAGATCGATCCCCGCGTCCTGGAGGCGGCAACGGCCTACGGTGCGACCGGCTGGCGTCTCTTCCGCTACGTGGTCCTGCCCGCCGTACTACCGTCGGTGTTCACGGGGCTGCGCGTGTCCGCCGGCATGGCGGTCACGATCATCACTTCCGTCGAGTTCGTTGCCGCTGACAACGGAGTCGGGTTCTTGATCTGGAACTCCTGGCAGATCTTCCAGCCTGGTCCTATGTATGTGGGAATGGCCTCCGTCGCGTTGCTCGGAGCGATCCTCACGGCACTCGTGCTCGGCCTCGAACGGATCCTCATTCCCTGGCGGTCCGTGTCAGGACGACGGTTCACCCTCCGGCGGCGACCCAGGCCAGCGGCCTGAGGGCCGAGAGCCTGATCAGTATCCCTCCGACTGCCGCACAGCGAAGACCCCGGGTGTGTGGAAGACGTCTTGTCTTCCACACACCCGGGGTTTCTGCCGATCCCCCGGCATTCGGGACGACGTATCGCCAGCAGAGGCCGGTCTGTGGCCGGCCATGAAGAAGCAGGACAAGTCCTGGACCAGTGCCCACCTGTCGGTAGGCGAACCTCACTTGGGCCAGATCGATGTGATGAACGATGTCCGGCTCGAACACGGGCCTCAACACTCCAGACGTTACTCATTAATCAGGTGGCGCGATTCGGCAACACGCACACCACCATTGACCGACCTGTTTCTAATCGACCAGATGCTCGACTCGATTCAAGGGGGGCGCGTTCGGCACCTCATCGGCCAGTTCTTCTCCTTCAGTGGAGGCTGGGGCTGATACCAGCAGGGGCCGAAGGCGATACGCCTTCGGCCCCTGCGACTAGGCTGCGACCCTTCAGTTGGACGCCTTCTTTGCGTTCTCGGAGAACTTCGTGTCGGTGAACTCGGACGTGGGAATGGGATCTCCGTAGGTCAACTGCTTCGCATCAAGCCACGTGCGCTGCATTGCTTCCAGCTGATCGGGCAAGGGAGCCAGATCGGGACGCCAGGTGAACGTTGGAAGGTTCATGATGACCGAGGACTCGACCTTCATCACCTTCGCCACCGGGTCGATGTTCTCCGGCGCACTCCGCGCGTCGCCCTGGAGCTCTTTGGCCGCACGGGCCAGAGCGTTGAAGAACGCCTGCGCCTGACCGGTCTTCGCGAACTTCTCGGAGTAGATGACCCCGGTGCTCGAACTGCCTGCCGGCGGGACGGCCAGCGCCTTCCCCGTTCCCGCCTTCTCGATGGCCTCCGTGAACGGCGCTGACGTCAGCGCCGCGTCGACAGACCCGCTCGACAAGGCAGCCGGCATGTCGGCGTTGGTGATGTTGGTGAGGGTCACGTCCTTGATCGAGATCCCCGCCTCGCGCAGCACTAGGTCCAGCAGATAGGCGCCCGAGCCGCCCGGTCCCCCGGCCACGGCGATCCGGCGACCCTTGAGGTCGGCCGGCGTACGGACGTCGCCACGGTCAACTAGCTTCGAGGCGACCTCGAGTGCCGACGGAGGGTCCTCAGAATTGCCGTCGCTGACCGACATGCTGCCGACGACCCGCAGGTCGAGACCGGAGTCGAGAGCGCTGAAGAACCCGGCCGCGAAGCCCGCGACGATGACGTCGATCTTTCCGCTGGACGCCAGGGGAACCGCGTCCTGACCGGACCCCACCGGATGGAGCTTCACCTTGATGCCTTCGGCCTCGAAGTAGCCTTTGGCCTCGGCGACGTACAAAGGCGTGAACAAGGGGGAGGCGACATGCGCGACGTCGACCGTCCCTCCGCCTTCATCACCTCCGGCCTGGATACCGCCGCCGCAGCCGACGCACGCCAACAACATCACCAGTAGAAGGACCGAACGCCTCACCTTGTACTCCTTGTTGCAGTCGAAGGCACTCGAGCAGATGTCGGTGCAGTTACCTCAGTGTTAAGTCCGGCGCAGCCACTGGCCACCAGCAAATCCCGCTCAGTGGTAAGTTCAGCGCAACCACCCGGGGGGATCCGACCAAGGATGTGAGGATGGCAGGCAACGCCGCCGAGCCCGGCCGGAGCACAGCTTCGCGGCTGCTCACACTCCTCGAGGTCTTCACCGTCCGTAACGAAGAACTGACGTTGGTGGAGATGGCTCAACGATCGGCCATACCGGTGGCGACGACCTATCGCCTCGCGCGCGAGCTGGCGACGTGGGGAGCACTGGAGCGACTCCCCGATCGGCGCTACCGCGTAGGCCTGCGCCTGTGGGAGATCGGGTCCTTGGCGCCTCGCCAGCGATACCTCCGCGAGCTCAGCCGCCCTTATATGCAGGACTTGTACGACGCCACGAAAGAGAACGTGCAGATCGGGGTGAGGGACGGTAACGAGGTCCTGATCGTCGAGATGGTGTCGGGACGGAGCGCCATCCCCTCCGCCACCCGCGTCGGCGGTCGTCTTCCGCTGCACGCGACAGCGGTCGGGAAAGTCACGCTGGCATTCTCGGAGCCGGAACTGATGGCGCTCACGGTGGCGGAAGGCCTTCCCAAGCTGGCGCCGAGGACCATCATCACGCCCGGCCAACTCAAACAGGCCGTGGAGCAGGTCAGGTCGACCGAGCTCGGCTTCGCCTACGAAGAGATGACCAAGGGAGCCTCGTCCGTCGCCTCGCCTGTCTTCGGCCCGGACGGTCGATTCGCAGCCGCCCTCGGGCTGGTCGTCCACGCCTCCACCGACGTCACCCGGCTCGCACCTGCCGTCAGAACCGCCGCCCTGGGACTCTCGCGAGAGCTTGCTCGCTGGTCGAACCTGAAACACTGAGCTGTCCGCTGAGCAGCACATTTCACTGGGTGAATACTCAAGCTGGACCCCTGGCGTCCACTCCTGTGACCGTGAACGCGTGACTTCGGAACTCTCAACAGGCCGGCCGACGCATGCCGATGACCGCGAGGCGCACCAGGTTCGCAAGGTCGTCGAGGACTGGGCGATCTTCCGCGACGCGGGCGACTGGGACGCCTTCGCGGGCGTCTGGCACACCGACGGATGGATGACTGCGACCTGGTTCCAAGGCCCCTACCGTGAGTTCATCGACGTCAGCCGCGAGGGGTTCGAACGCGGCATACAGATCTCTCACTTCCTGGGTGGCTTCACCTGCACCATCGAAAGCACCCGGGCGGTGGCCCAGACCAAAATGAAGATCGAACAGCGCGCGAAGGTGCATGGGGTGGAGGTCGACGTCACCTGCAGCGGCCGCTTCTACGATTTCCTCGAGCACCGCGACGGCACTTGGGGCATCGTCCGACGCCAGCCCGTGTACGAGCGCGACCGTCTCGATCTCGTCGACCCCACGTCGACACTCATCCTGGACCCCAACGTACTCACCTCCTACCCGTCCGGCTATCGGCATCTGGCCTACATCCAGAAGCACCTGGGGTACGACGTGATGTCCGATCTGCCCGGCCTCCGAGGACCGGCGATCGAGCAGCTCTACTCCGAAGGGACCGCGTGGCTGGACGGAGCATCCACCCCGGGCAGGTTGATCAGAAACACCGGTCGCTGACATGAAGAACACCGAGCGGCTCACCGCTGATGTCCTCAGCAGCTTCGGCTCCACACCTGACGACCGGCTCAGGACCCTGCTGCGCGGGCTGGTCGAGCATCTGCACGCCTATTTCGTCGAAAATGCCGTCACGGGCCAGGAGTGGCAAGCGGCCATCGACTTCCTGACGCAGGTCGGTCAGGCCTGCACCGAAGTCCGGCAGGAGGTCATCCTCCTGTCCGATGTCCTGGGTGTGTCGATGCTGACCGAGATCCTCAACGAGGACCTGCAGGACTCGCACGCCACCGAGGCGACGGTGTTGGGCCCGTTCCACCTGACCGATTCCCCGCGTCGGGAGCTGGGCGACTCCATCGACGAGGTGATGGCCGGCGACCCGCTGATCATCGAGGGCCGGCTGACCTCAACCGACGGGATCCCCCTGAGCGATGGGACGATCGACGTGTGGCAGTCCGACGAGAACGGCTTCTACGACGTACAGGTGCCCGATCTCCAGCCACAAGGCAACGGGCGCGGGTTCTTCCAGGTCGACCCGGACGGCAGGTTCTGGTTTCGGACGGTTGCGCCGGCGCCCTACCCGATCCCGACCGACGGGCCGGTCGGCCGGCTGCTCGCAGCCACGAAGCGTCATCCCTTCCGGCCGGCTCACATCCACTTCATCCTCAGCGCGCCCGGACATCGCCAGCTGACGACCCACGTCTTCATGGGCGACTCCCCTTACCTTGACTCCGACGCCGTCTTCGCGGTCCGTGATTCGCTCGTCGTACACAAGTCCGTCTGCGACGACGAAGATCTGGCCGCGAAGTGCGGAGTCGCCGTCCCCTTCGAGGTGTGCCGGGTCGACGTCGTGCTCGAACGGCTCGAGACCAACCAGTCGTGAAGCGCCTGCTTTCTCTGCATCATCTGACGATGCTCGATGCGGACCCCTTCGAGCTGGTCACTGCGGCCAGGGCCAGCGGATTCGACTGTTGCGGTATCAAAGCTCGGAACATCACCGGCGAAGTGCTTCACGTCGCAGCCGGCATGCAGCTCGCGCCCGTGATCTCGATCTGACGAAGCATCTACACCGGTCCCAGGTCGCACAACCAGGACGACACGTCACTGAGGAAGCGAGCGGAATCCTCGTGGTGGAGCCAGTGTCCGGACCCGGGATAGATGATGACCCTGTCTCCGGGCTTCACTGCGAAGGCATGCCCGCCCGCTGCCCTCGCCTCATTGCGGTAGAAGGCGAGCAACGGGATCCTCCGCGAGTCCTCGTGGAAGCGATCGGTCTCCGGCCGGAAGTGAAAGCTGCCGGGGCCGAAGGCGAAGTCGTGGAAGACGGCCGTGATGGCCTCGGGAAGGGAGTTGACGACACGGCCCGCATGGGCTTGCGTGACGGCCGCCGGCGTTCGTTCACCGTCGAGTGCGCGGAAATAGCCGAGCGCCACGGCGCTCGGGTCACCGGCCGCGAGCTCGTGTGACACCTGCGCAATCCTCACTCGGTCCTCGGAGGCGAAACCGTAGGCCGGATCGACGACGATGGCGGCACTCACCCGTTGCGGTTCGAGCGCGGCAGCCATCAGAGCCACCTCGGAACCCGCCGAGTGTCCCACCATGACGGCGTGATTGACGTGGAGGTGACGCAGCAGCTGGACGACGTCACCGCTCAGGGTCGTCAGAGCGTACCCCTGCGAACTGGCGTCGGAACCGCCGTGGCCGCGCAGGTCAACGCTGACGACCCGGCCGTGGTCCTGAAGCGGGCCGACCAGGTCTGCCCAGTCACGCGAGTCGCACGGCCACCCGTGGATGAGCACGAAGACGAGAGGTGCCCGCGAAGTAGCCCGACCGGGGTGGTCCTCGAAGTGAATGCGAGAACCCGGGACGGAAAGGTAGGGCACGGCTACTGAACCTCTCTTCTGGAACATGTCACCGCTCGAGCCTCCAGCTGATTGTGCGCCACGAACAGGTAGCTGACACCCAGATCGTGCTGGAGTTGCTTGAGCAGATTGAGCACCCGCAAAACCGCCGATCAGGTCAGTCGGGCGCCGACGGCCGCGGCGGTCACCGCACCGAGCCCGCTGACGCGCCAGGCCATGATGCCTCCGGTATCCCGGACAGGACAGCTGCGTTGAACCTGAGCGTTGCGACCGGGTCCCGCTCAGTGGACAGATCTTCGAGAGACACCCACCCTGTGTATCCGTGGTCGTCCAACAGGCCCAGCACCTCGGCGACCGGAACCATGCCGGCGTCCAGCGGCGACCAGGCGTGGCCCCACTTCGCGCCAGGTGCAGATCTGGCCACGGTGGCGTTCTTCAGGTGAACGTGATGCAGGTACGGGCCCAGGATCTGGAACGCCATCCGAGGGTTCTCGTACCCCTCCCAGACGACGTTGCCCGCGTCGTAGATGACGCCGATCCTGGCCGGATCCAGCTTCGAGACCAGCGCGAAGGCGAGGGAGGCGCTCGGCGCGATGGTGTCGTGATGCATCTCGAGGACCACCCGTACACCGGTCGTCGCGGCGAGGTCCTCGGCGAACGCCAGGTACTGCCTCGTCTCCTCCGCCAGTTTCGGGTAGTCGAAAGTGCCGGACGTGGTGCGAGGGGCCTGCAGACGCACCTGTGACGCACCAAGGTCGGAGGCCAGCAGCATCATCCGTTGCAGGCCGTCTTCGTCTCCGACGGCGAGGTACGGCCCCAGGCCCACGATGGTGAGTCCCGCAGCCTCGCAGGCATCCCTGATCTCTTTCCTGTCGGTCGAGTCGGGATCGAGTGTGCACTTGTTGTTCTTCAGGAAGCTGAACGCCGACGTGCTGCTCATGGCGTGCGGGGCCTCCCCCACCTTCCACTCGACACCGCGATAGCCGGATCGGCTGAGTTCCTCGATCGCCTGGAGCGGGGTGAGGGTGGGAAGAGCGATGGTCGCGTAAGAGAAACGCATGGCTGCCCGATCGTCAAGGTGGACTTAGGCGTCGATGTGGCAGGAGGAGCTACGGAGCGGGTGCGAGCTGGGATCCCCCGCAGACATGCAGGACTTCCCCGGTGATGAAGCTCGCCTGCGGCGAGGCGAGAAAAGCCACCGCTTCGGCAACATCCTCCGGCGTCGCCATCCGCTGGATCAGTGGCAGCCGGCGATGGCGCTCGATGTGCCGCTGGAACTCTTCCTCGGTACGACCGCTCCGTACGAAGGGTGTCTCGACCGTGCTGGGAGCGACCGCGTTCACGGTCACGTTGAGAGGCGCGAGCTCCACCGCCAGAGCACGGGTAAGACCGACAAGGCCCGCCTTGGAGGAGACGTACGAGAGCGGGCCACCGGACAGCCAGGTCCGGGAGGAGATGTTGACGACAGCGCCGCCGCCGGAGGTCTTCCAGAGACCGGCCGCGGCTTGGCACAGGGATGCCGGTCCCCACAGGTTGACTTCCATGACCTGCTGCCATTCCTCGGCACCGATCTCGCCGAACCGGCTGCGCTGACTCAACGCGGCGTTGTTCACCAGCTGATCGAGGCGGCCGAACGACTCGTGGATCCGGTCGACCAGCTGTCGGTTCTGGGAGTCCGAGGAGATGTCGGACTCCCAGGCGAGGACCCGACCTGACGGCTCCTCCGCAATCGCCTTGATCGCCGACTCCGCCGCTTCTCCGTCGCGGTCGACGATGACGATGGTGCTGCCTCTTGCCGCCAAAGCTCCGGCGATCGCCACTCCGAGAACGCCCGCGCCTCCGGTGACAACCGCCACAGGCGCTGTCGCGGCAGCCTTCATGAGTTCCCCCGATCCGCTGCTGGTTTGGTCTCCGACCCGACGAAGCCGACATTCGCAAATGCGGGGTCCGCTGGCATCTTCTTCCATCCACTGAGTGGAAGGCCCTCGCAGCCACTGACGGAAGGCCGCAGATCTCAGGATGCCAAGCTCCTGTCTGAGTGACCTTTTTGCTGAGTGGCTGTCCGAGAGCCGGCCGGAGGCACGATCTGGGGCATCATCGGTGCGCCGACGAGAGGGAGGCCACAGTGAGCCTTGAGTTTGTCCACGACGCCTTGCCAGGACGAGTTGTGTTCGCCCGGGGCGCACGGCGACGACTGGTGGACGAGGTGACGAGGCTGGGTCTGCGGCGGCTCATGGTGATCACCTCGGAACGTCAGCTCGACCTTGCTCGCGCGCTGACCGACGGACTGCAGGATCGCCTTGCCGTGTCCTTCACCCGCGTCCTGCCGCACGTGCCCGACTCGGTCGCACGGGAGGCCCGCACCCTGGCCGAAGAGCACAGCGTCGACGGTCTGCTGTCCGTGGGCGGCGGCTCGATCACCGGCACCGCCAAGATCGTGGCTCTTACCAGCGGACTACCGATCGTCTCGGTCCCGACGACCTACGCGGGTTCGGAGCTGACGCCTGTCTGGGGCATGACCACCGGCGGGCGTAAAGAGACCGGTCGATCTCCGATGGTTCTGCCCAAGGTCGTGATCTACGACCCTCAGCTGGTCGAAGGCCTTCCGCGGAAGGTGGCGACATCGTCCGCTCTCAACGCGATGGCTCATTGCATCGAGGCGTTGTGGATGTCGACCGCCACGCCTGTCACGACCCTGATGGCTCTCGAAGGCGTCCGGGTGCTGCGGCAAGGACTGGACGAGCTGGTAACGGACCTCACCCCGGCCGCCTTCGAGAATCTGGTCCTCGGCGCTTACCTCGCAGGAGCATCCTTCGCGGTCGCTGGCTCGGGGCTGCACCACAAGATCTGTCATGCGCTAGGTGGCGCCTTCGACCTTCCCCATGCGGAGACGCACGCGGTTGTGCTGCCGCACGCGTTGGACTTCAACATCGTGGCGATGCGCGCGGATTCGGCTACCCGGCTGACTTCGGCCCTGGGCGGCACCGACGCGGTCGAGTCGTTGCGGGACCTGTACCGACGCGTCGGCGCGCCGGTGAGCCTGGCCGGGCTCGGCCTGACCGCAGAACAACTGAGGGTGGCGATTCAGGTCGTCATCGAGAAGTTGCCGATCGAGAATCCCCGCCCGGTCGACGCGGATGCCGTCCGAGCCATCCTGACAGCGGCCTACCGGCCGAAGCCATGACTCCGGTCGGCCGCCGACTCGCTCGCGTGCCGCATCGCGGAGATGGAGACGTCTACGTCTGTCAGGTCAGGGTCCGACCAGATCGCCCAGGTTTCGATGACAGCATTGGGTTCGGACTCGGCCAGAGGTATCCAGCGCCAGGTGGTGAAGTCCTTGGCGGCGGAGGCTTCGCTGACGAGGACGGCGTCGGCGTCCGAGGTCTCGGCGATCAACTGCCCGTGCTGCGAGAACCTCCGGAACATCCAGTGCACGTCTGAGCCGGCTGCGTCCGCGGCTGCCCTCAGGCGCACTTCTTCGCCAGGGGTCTCCGCGGCCGAGTGGGCCATGACTCGCAGGCCGGTGAGGTCGGCGAACGTGAGCGTCTTGGCGTCGCGCAGAACGTCCGGGTCGCGGATGCAGCATCCGAACTGCTGGGACATGATCAAAGCGGAGTGGATCCCCTGCGGCTCGGCGTGCACGAGGCCGACATCGATCATTCCAATCTGCACGAGCCTGCGCTGCTCGTCGCTCGTTGCCTCATGCAACGACAGCCTGACTCTCGGCTCCAACCTACGCAGCTGGGCCTCGAATCGGGAGAACCAGGCGTGCGGGATACCGGCCGGGATACCCACCTGAAGGGTCCGTTCGGCCTCGCTGCAGACCCGTAGCACCTCGGGAATCCGGTCGACATGATGGAAGATGATCTTGGCGTGCTCATGCAGCCCCTTCCCGGCCGGGGTCAGGGACGTCCCGCGTGCGCTGCGGCGAAGCAGCTCGTAGCCGAGGGTTCGTTCCAGCTGGGCGATCTGTCGGCTGAGCGTCGGCTGGGTCATGTGTAGAGCTGTCGCCGCCTTCGCGATGGAGCCGAGCTCGGCGACCGCGTTGAAGTAGCTCAGATGCCGAAGTTCAACCATCTGCCTATGCTGTCGAGGCATAGGTGGTGAGCGCAATAAGCAGTTCATGTTCAGCTGCTTTTCGAGACGGCCATGCCGAAACCACCGGCACACTGCGCGGCCGGTGCGCGACCGCCGACACCCCACGGCCGGTTGTTCTTCGCTGGTCGCCTCATACAGGGAGATCTTGGCCCGGGGCGCGGCCACGCGGAGCGACTCTCGGAATCGGTCGAAGCACTCGTGGCAGCCCGGCGGTACCCCGACGTGCACCAGCGTTTCGGCTTGGTCGAAGGTTCGAAGGACGTCCGGGATCCGGTCGACCTGCGCCAGCACCTCGCGAGCCTGCTCGCTCGGCCCCTCCCCCGCTGGAGTCAGGTGATGCCGCGCGTCGTTCGACGCATCGGCTGGTAACCGACGCTGTACTCGAGCTGGGCGATCTGACGGCTCAGCGCCGCGGTCGCTTTAGCCACTGATCCCAGCTCAGCGACCGCGCGAAAGTACGCAAGCCCAGCTCGAGCATGTATACGGGATATGCCCTGCGAGCATAACGGACTAGCCCAATGAGCATTTTGAACATCGACGATTAGGCGTGAGGATTCTCCCTGACGTCTTGGACGTCATCACTCAACGGCCTACGTCAGGAAGGGCAGGTGTTGCGTGGTGGGTGAATCGGCCGAGTTCGACGTCGTCGTCGTTGGAGGCGCCGCTGCGGGTGTGGCTGCCGCCGGCGCCGCGCGGCTCGGCGCGCGGACCTGCCTGATCGAACGGCACGGCTATCTGGGAGGAACCGCGTTTGCGGCCGGCCACGCTGCCGGGGTCGCCGCGGCACTGACCGCACACAAGGGCAGCAGCGACCGCGCTGACGTGGGGGCCGCCCTGCGCAGGCAAGGCGCGCTGCTGTGACGACCCGGGCGATCCACGGTGACGCGGCCCGCTCGGCAGGGGCGGGAGGTGACTGGTGTGTCGGGTAACGCTCGTGAACCCGGCCGGTCAACGGTCCACCGGCTACTGACCCTGCTCGACGTCTTCGACGGCACCGACCTGTCCCTGGCCGACGTCGCCGAACGCTCCCAACTTCCCCTCACCACGGCACACCGCATGCTGGCCGCACTTGAAACCTGGGGCGGCGTCGAACGCACCCCCACCGGCCGCTACCGCATCGGCCTGCACCTCTGGAAACTCGGCAACCGCGCCACCAGCGCCACCACCCTGCGCGAAACCGCCCTACCCCTCATGCAAGACCTCTACGAATCCACCCACGAAAACGTCCAACTCGCCATCCGAGACGGACACCACGCCCTCATCATCGAACGCCTCACCGGCCTACGCGCCGTCCCCACCCTCACCGAAGTCGGCGGCCACCTCCCCCTGCACGCCACCGGCGTCGGCAAGCTCCTGCTCGCCCACGTCCACCCCGAACTCCTCGCCGAACTCCACGCCCGCGGCCTACGCCGTTACACCGCCTACACCCTCACCATGCCCGGCCGCCTCGCCGCCTCCCTCGCCACCACCCGAACCACCGGAATCGCCACCGCCCGCGAAGAAATGACCCTCGGCAGCGCCAGCATCGCCGCTCCCATCACCGACGCCACCGGCACCGTCCAAGCAGCCCTCAGCATCGTCGTCCACGCCACTACCGACCTCACCCGCTACACCCCGGCCCTCCACACCGCCGCGAAGGAGATTTCGCGTCGGCTGGCTGCAACTGGTGGCAGAGTGCGTTCACGCTCTCGCCTAGACAGGCTCAGCGTGGCTTCCGGTCACATATAGGTGCTCGCGTTCTGCCCTACCCGAACCGGATTCCGTCGGGAGAACGGTCAGCTAGCGAGATTCACCATCGCCTGCGCAACACCGAGATTCTGCGCTGGATTGGACGTGCGGGCGATATCGATCCCGACCACCGATCCCGGTCCCCCACAGCCAGGATCACCACGAGCATCCTGTCGGAT
The DNA here is from genome assembly GCF_014323705.1 of Actinomadura alba. Classification (GTDB taxonomy): domain Bacteria; phylum Actinomycetota; class Actinomycetes; order Streptosporangiales; family Streptosporangiaceae; genus Actinomadura_C; species Actinomadura_C alba. The sequence continues at coordinate 230,303 of NZ_JABVEC010000005.1, read as the reverse complement.
GCGACCTGACGGCGTAGGACAGCGACCTGATGCCAGAGCAGGAGAATCTCGGATTCCTTGCTCCGGTCTCCACGCACCAGCAGGAGCAAGAGCCGGAGAACGTGGCCGAGGACGAGGTAGGGGAAGGGCCAGAACACAACCAGTCAGGATGGCCGTTCCCCCACCACGCTCAAGCCATCAACCTGCAGGTCAGCAGCACCGACTCACTTTCCGCACCCCACAGGCGCGTGACAGCCGGGCGTTGCCTGGTGCGGCACCAGCTCTGGAGGCTTCGGCACGTATTCGGCACAGGCACCCGCCGCGGATCGACGACGGCCGGACAGAGCCGGACCGTGGCGATCAACAAAACAAGGCACCCACCTGCACGGATGCAGGTGGGTGCCGTTGCGTCTGAGTCACTCCTTGGTGGAGATGAGGGGATTCGAACCCCTGACCCCCTCGATGCGAACGAGGTGCGCTACCGGACTGCGCTACATCCCCAAGGACTCAGCAAGGTTAGCAAAGGTTGGCGGATGTTCGCGCATCGGTTTCCGCCCGGACGGCGCCGGCGGACGATCAGTCGCCGACGGCGCGTGCGACGTCGCCCTCGTCGCCCTCCCGCTTGGCATGCTGATCGAACACGTCGCGGGCCCGGGCGCGCTCGGCCAGATCGATGATCTGCGCCTGGGCGGCCTCTTGGGCGAGCCTCGCCTGCTCGGCGGCGCGCGCCTCGGCCCGGGCCTCGGCTCGGGCCCGCTGCAGCCGCTCGTTGCGTGCGGCGTCCATGCCGACGGCGACCCGCAGCAGCGCCAGGTGGAACACGAGCAGACCCACCGGTGGGAGCGACACCCACCAGGGGGCGAGGCCGCCGGCCACGATGCCGACCCCGGTGAGGTTCATCACCGTGAGCAGGAACGTACGGCGCCGGCGCCGGGCGATGACCGTGGCGCGGCGCACGCCGCGGCGGCCGGGGCCGTCCAGATCCTCGTCGAAGATCTCCTCGGACGCAGAACGATCACGCGGATAGGGCTCGTAGTGCCGGTCCGCGTCGCCGTCGGGCCGGTCACCGGCCGTCGTCTCGGTCATGGTGCTGGTCACGGTCTCGGTGAGCGTGCCGCCCGTGGCCGTGTCCATGCCCGGCTCGGCCATGCCCGACCGGCGGTGCAGCAGCCGGGAGATGCCGGCCGTGTCGTTGTCGCGCCGGAGGTACATGGGCACGAGGACGACCGCCCACACCGCGACGATGGCGAGATAGAGGAGGGTGCTGCTCACGGGCCCACCTCTTGGGCGCGCCAAGGACGCGAGTTGACCTTGGGCGCACGTAGGCTCACGTCCCGCACGGTAGGACCCGGTGTCAGCAGTTGACGAGCATAAGGGGCGGTGTGTCGCGAGATAGGGCGCAAGGTGACCCGTTGTTTACCAAATCTCTGTTGATCGCAGAAGTTCACGGAGATGAAGAGGACCGCGGAAATGCCTGCCGGGAGTCACCGAGCCAGCGTGCCCGCAGGCCGCCGGGAACGTCCTCGACGGTGAGCGCGTAACAGATGTGATCTCGCCAGGCGCCGTCGATGTGGAGCTGCCGGCGCCTAATTCCCTCTTCCCGGAACCCGAGCTTTTCCACCACGCGGCGGCTCGCGGTGTTCTCGGGCCGGATATTGGCCTCGACGCGATGCAGGCCGACGGTGAAGAAGCAGTGATCGACCGCCATGGCGACCGCCGTGGGCATCACCCCGCGTCCGGCGACGAGCCGGTCGACCCAGTAGCCGATCTGTGCCGACCTGGCGGAGCCCCACACCACCGCACCCACGGTGAGCTGGCCCGCGAAGCTCCCCTGGTAGGTGACGACCCAGGGCAGGGCGAGGCCCTGCCGCGCCTCGCGGCGCATGGTGTGCACCATGCCCATGTACGGCCCGAGCCCACTGCGGAACAGCGGGGTCTCCGGATTGGTGGGCTCCCACGGACGGAGCCACTCGGCGTTCCGCACCCTCATGTCCCGCCACGTCGCGGCATCGCGAATCCGCAATGGGCGCAACCCGATCGGGCCCTCCGTCAAGGTGACCGGCCAACCCCGCATACGCTCCACAAATCCCATGATTCCCTGCTCTGTGCGCAGGACGCCATCAAATGTTGACACCAGCTCAATCAGTACGTGGGTGATCTCCACCATGTATCTGGTCAATCGCGTGAATTATGACCGGACCCAGTACCGCCATACCGTCCCGAACGCCACCCGTGGAGCCGGGAAGATTAACGATGAGCGTCCTTCCGGCGACGCCCGCGAGGCCGCGAGACAAGATCGCCGCGGGGACCTTGTCGCGCCCTTGGAGCCGGATGGCCTCGGCGATGCCGGGCACTTCCCGTTCGAGGACCCGCCGGGTCATCTCCGGGGTCCGGTCAGTGGGGGTCAGCCCCGTGCCGCCCGTGGTCACCACGAGGTCGTACTCGGCCTCGACCGCATCCCTCAGGGCCTCGAAGACCGGCTCACCGTCGGGGACGACGAACGGCCCCTCGACCTCGCACCCGGCCTCCCTCAGCAGCTGCACCAGCACCGGTCCGGACCGGTCCTCGTAGACCCCGGCCGCCGCCCGGTTGGACGCCGAGAGCGCCATCGCGCGGATCATCTGCCCTTCCCTCCCAGCACCGTGATCACCTACTTGTCCGGGCCGGTCTACCCGTCCCGGCGCCAGGTACCCGTCTTGCCGCCGGTCTTCTCCTCGACCCGTACATCGGTGATCACAGCGGCCGGATCGAGGGCCTTCACCATGTCGATCAGCGCCAGCCCGGCCACTGAGACCGCGGTGAGCGCCTCCATCTCCACACCCGTCCGGTCGGCCGTACGGACCACCGCCGTGACCGCCACGCCCGCATCGCGTACCTCGAGCGTCACCGAGACGCCGTGCAGCGCGATGGGGTGGCAGAGCGGCACCAGGTCCGGGGTCTTCTTGGCGCCCTGGATTCCCGCGATGCGCGCCACGGCGAGGGCGTCGCCCTTGGGGACGTCGCCCTGACGCAGGGCGCTCACGCAGCCGGCCGACAGCCGTACGAAGCCCGTGGCGGTCGCCGTGCGGACCGAAACGTCCTTGGCGGACACGTCCACCATCCGGGCCGCCCCGGACTCGTCCAGATGGGTGAAGGGGCCCCTGCCGGCCCCCTCTGCTTCCGTGCTCATGGCAACCTCATCACGTCGACCCTGGCGCCCGCCGGGAGCCGTTCGACATCCTCGAGCACGACGATGAGCCCGTCGGCCGACGACAGCGCGGCGAGCTGGTGGGAACCCTGTCCCTCGGCGGGAGTGGCCGCGTAGCGCTGGTCCTCGCCGCCGGGGGGGCGGTTCAGCCGGGTGCGCAGGTAATGCCGCACCCCGCGCGGCGAGGTGATCTCCTGGGTGAGCACGGCGGGCACCGTGGGCAGCGACTCGGGCGGCAGCCCCTGCATGGCGCGCAGGGCGGGCCGTACGAAGACCTGGAAGGAGACGTACGCGCTCACCGGGTTGCCGGGCAGGGTGAAGATCGGCGTGATGCCGTCGATCAGCCCGAAGCCCTGCGGCTTGCCGGGGCGCATCGCGACGCTGCTGAACTCCATGGTGCCGAGCCCCGACAGCACGTCCTTGACGACGTCCTTGGCACCCATCGAGACGCCGCCCGTCGTGATGATCGCGTCGGCGCGGGTCAGCTGGTCCTTGATCGTCTCCAGGACCTTGTCGGACTCGTCGGCCACCGTCGCCTGGCGGTAGCCGACTCCCCCCGCCTCGCGGACGGCGACGGCGAGCATGAAGCTGTTGGAGTCCCAGATCTGCCCCGGGGCGATCTGCGAGCCGGGTTCGCGCAGCTCGCTGCCGGTGGACATGACGACGACGCGCGGCTTGGGCCGTACGGGCACGCGGCCCCGGCCGACGGCGGCGAGCATGCCGAGCTGCGCCGCGCCCAGCCGTACGCCCGGCTCCAGCACCACCTGACCGGCCCGGACGTCCTCGCCGGCCCGCCTGATGTAGTGACCGGGCGGCGCGGCACGCGCGATGTTCACGCGCACCGTGCCGCCGTCGGTCCACTCGACCGGGATGACCGCGTCGGCCCCGGCGGGCATCGGCGCACCGGTCATGATCCGCGCGCACAGGCCGGGCTCGATCGCCGAGATGGCCTGGTCGCCCGCCATGACGTCGCCGATGACGGGCAGCGACACCGGCGTCTCCGGCGACGCCGCCATCACGTCGGAGGCGCAGACCGCGTACCCGTCCATGGCGGAGTTGTCGAAGGGCGGCAGCGGAACCGGCGCCGTCACCGGCTCGGCCAGCGACGCGCCCTCAGCGTCGAGCAGGGCGATGTCGAGCGGCGCCAGCAGCGGCACCGCACTGAGGATCCCGGAGAGGTGTTCCTCGACGCTCTTCATCGCCCTAGCTCATCTCCTCGTGTCGGCTTCGTGGTCGTGGATGTCGCCCGCCCCTCGTTCAGGCGTCGTCGTGCGCCGCCACGAACTCCCGGAGCCATGGCATGAACTCGGGCGCCAGGTCCGGCCGCTCGGAGGCGAACTGCACGACTGTGCGGAGGTACTCCAGTTTGTTGCCGGTGTCGTAGCGGCGCCCCCGGAACAGCACACCGTGCACCTGCCCACCGTCGCTCGCCTCCATGCCGGCGAGCGTGCGCAGGGCGTCGGTGAGCTGGATCTCGCCGCCGCGCCCTGGCGGGGTCTTGTCCAGTACGTCGAAGATCGCGGGATCGCAGACGTAGCGGCCGATGATGATCCACCGGCTCGGGGCGTCCTCGGGGGCCGGCTTCTCGATCAGATCGGTCACGTTGACCACGTCGTCCTCCTCGGTCGGCGCGATCGCGGCGCAGCCGTACGAGGAGACCTGGTCCGGCTCGACCTCCATGAGCGCGATGACGCTGCCGCCGTACTGGTTGCGCACCTCGATCATCCGGGTGAGCAGCGGGTCGCGGGCGTCGATCATGTCGTCGCCGAGCAGCACCGCGAAGGGGTCGCGGCCGACGTGCTGGCGGGCGCAGTGGACGGCGTGCCCGAGCCCCTTGGGCTCGCCCTGGCGCACGTAGTGCATGATGGCGAGCTCGCTGGACTCGCGTACCGCTTCGAGCCTTTCTTCGTCGCCCTTGGCGTGCAGTGCCTCCTCAAGCTCGTAGGCTCGATCGAAGTGGTCCTCGATGGAACGCTTGCTGCGCCCGGTCACCATGAGCACGTCGGTGAGGCCCGCGGACACGGCCTCTTCGACCACGTACTGGATCGCGGGCTTGTCGACGATGGGCAGCATCTCTTTGGGAGTCGCCTTGGTGGCGGGGAGGAAGCGGGTTCCAAGGCCGGCCGCCGGGACGACCGCCTTGAGGACAGGTGTGAAGTCGGCCATGCGTTGACCCTAGTCACCGGAAGGCGGAGAGTCGTGCAGGACCCTGAGGGGCAGGCCGGAACATCGGCGGGAAAGACGGCGGGGGCGGCCCTGCCGGTCGACGCGCGGGGTGCGATGGGCACCGAGGACCGCGCCGCGGCCGCGCGGTCGATACGTGACGCCCTGCTCACGCTGCCCGAGGTGGAGATGGCCGCCTCCATCGCCGCGTACGCCTCGCTCCGCAGCGAGCCCGACACCGGCGGGCTGCTGTTCGCCCTCTGGAAGCGGGGGACGTACGTGCTGCTCCCCCGGGTGCTGCCGGATCGCGATCTCGACTGGGCGACCTACGAGGGGCCCGACTCGCTCGTGCCCGGCCCGTACGGGCTGCTCCAGCCGACCGCCGAGGCGCGCGGAGTGCGTGCCGTGGAGGCGGCCGACGTCGTGATCGTCCCCTCGCTGGCGGTCGACCGTACCGGCGTGCGCCTCGGCCGGGGCGGCGGGTCGTACGACCGCGCGCTGGCGCGGGTCGGCCCGCAGATCCTCACGGTCGGCCTGGTGTACGACGCCGAGCTGGTCGAGGCGCTGCCGTCCGCACCGCACGACCAGCGGCTCCGGGCCGTCGTCACGCCTTCGGGGGGCTTCCACCGCTTCCCGGGGACCCGGCCGGCGACCTGACCCACGACATCTATGTCCGATTAGTAGCGCTCTGGTAGGAATGACGCATGGCTGACGGCCCGTGGCGGATCCTGGCATTGCCTCCCCTCGACGAAGCGATCATCCGGCGGTTGTTCACCGATCCGGCGGCGGACGTGTCCGTACCGCGGAGCCGGGATCGCGAGGGCCTGCACGCCGCGCTGGCCGACGCGGAACTCGTGATCGGGGACTTCACCGGCGTGCTGGCGCTGGACGCCGACGCGGTCGCGGCCGCGCCTCACCTGGCGTTCGTCCAGATGCCGCAGGTCGGCGTGGACAGCTGCGATCTGGCGGCGTTGACCGCGGCCGAGGTACCGGTGGCGAACACCGCCGGGGCCAACGCCCGCGCGGTCGCCGAGTGGGCGGTGGCCGCCGCCTTCGCCCTGTGCCGTCACCTGGTCTGGGGCGACCGGCGGATGCGCTCCGGCTCGTGGCCGCAGGCCGAGCTGCTGGGCCGCGGCACCCGTGAGATCCACACCCAGCGCGTCGGCGTCCTCGGGTACGGCGCGATCGGAGCCGAGACCGCCCGGCTGTTCGAGGCGCTCGGCTGCAAGGTGTCCTACTGGTCGCGACGCCGGCGCCCCGACGTGTCCCCCGCCTACCTGGAGCTCGACGAGCTGCTGGGCTGGTCCGACATCCTGGTCATGGCGCTGCCCCGCACCGCCGAGACCGCCGGGCTGCTCGGCCCGGAGCGGCTCGCGCTGCTGCCGCAGGGGGCTTTCCTCGTCAACGTCTCGCGGGGCGGGATCGCCCCGGACCAGGCCGTTCTGGACGCCCTGAACTCGGGGCGGCTCGCCGGGGCGGCGCTCGACGTCTTCGAGCCGGAGCCCCTGGCCGCCGACCATCCGCTCCGCTCGCACGAGAACGTGCTGCTGTCACCGCACGTCGCCGGTGCGACCGGACAGGCCCAGCTCAACATCCTGTCGCAGGTCGCCGCCAACATCGCCGCGGCGATCAATGGCGATCCGGTGATCAACGTGGTGAACGAGGTGGCACCTCGGGTGCACCGCCGCTCCGGCGGCTCCCGAGAGGGCTGACCGGCCGCCGTCGCTTTACTACAAGTGTGCGGTACCCCCTCAAATCTGTAGGATCGCTACAACCACTGATCGCGGGTTTGAAGGGCGGTGTGCGTGCGGCTCGACGTCTGGATGCTCTCGGGCGCCGCCCTCGTGATCGTGTCGATCGTGGCCGTACGGCTCTCGTACCGGATAGGCCTGCCGAGCCTTCTCGCCTACCTCGGGCTCGGGCTGCTCCTGGGCGAGTCGGGGTTCGGCATCCGCTTCGACAACGCCGAGCTGGCCCAGACCCTCGGCTTGGCCGCCCTCGTGGTGATCTTGACCGAGGGCGGGCTCACCACCAACTGGAAGGACGTCCGGCCGGGCATCCCCGTGGCACTGTCCCTCGCCACGATCGGCACGGCGGTGAGCGTCGTCGTGGTCGCGCTCACCGGGCACTACCTGATCGGATTCGACTGGCGGCTGGCGTTCCTGCTCGGTGCCGTGCTCGCGCCGACCGACTCGGCCGCCGTCTTCTCCGTGCTCAGACGGCTGCCGCTCCCGCGTCGCCTGGCCGGAAGCCTCGAGGCCGAGTCGGGCTTCAACGACGCTCCCGTCGTGATCATCGTGGTGATGCTCAGCTCCGGCCACGGGCACCCGCCGGGCCTGTGGTCGCTGCTGGCGATCCTGCTGTACGAACTCGTGGTCGGCGCCGTGGTGGGCCTGGTGATCGGCCCGCTCGGCGCCTACGCCCTGCGCAGGGTGGCCCTGCCCGCATCGGGCCTCTATCCGATCGCCGTGCTGTCACTGGCACTGGGCTCGTACGGTGCCGCGACCCTGCTCCACGCGAGCGGCTTCCTGGCCTGTTACCTGTGCGCGCTCGCGCTCGGCAACGCCCGGCTCCCGCACCGGCCGGCGACCCGCGGCTTCGCCGAGGGTCTCGCCTGGCTGTCCCAGATCGGGCTGTTCGTCATGCTGGGCCTGCTCGCCTCGCCGTCGGAACTGCCTGTGCAGGTGCTGCCCGGCCTGATCGCCGGCTTTGTGCTCGTCCTGCTGGCCAGGCCGCTGTCGGTCCTGATCTCGACACTGGGGTTCGGAATCAGCTGGCGGGAGAAAGCGTTCCTATCCTGGGCCGGCCTGAGAGGCGCAGTGCCGATCGTGCTGGCCACCGTACCGATGACCAACGCCGTGCCGGGGGCGCAACGCATGTTCGCGCTCGTCTTCGTCGTGGTCGTGGTGTTCACCCTGCTCCAGGGACCTACCCTGCCGGTGTTCGCGCGGCTGTGCGGGGTCACCGTCGACGGCGAGCCGAGGGAGCTGCAGGTGGAGGCGGCGCCGCTGGAGGAACTCGATGCCGATCTGCTGGAGGTCCGGGTCCCGCCCGATTCCCAGCTCAGCGGTGTCGAGATCTTCGAGTTGCGCCTGCCCACCGGGGCGTCCATCACACTGATCGTGCGAGACGGGCAAAGTTTCGTGCCCGGTCCGACCGACGAGATCCGTGGTGGCGACGTACTGCTGGTCGTCGCGACCGCGGCCGCCCGCGACGAGGCGGAGCGGCGGTTGCGCGCGATCAGCAGGCGCGGCAAGCTGGCCGGCTGGTTCGGTGAGACCGGTGAGTAACCGGCGAACATTCCGCAGGTACCATTAGCAGCCGATAGATGAGAGTGCCAGTCCCGACGGGGCTGTGTGCAGCTAGGAGGAGCCCGTGCCGACTTATCAGTACGCCTGCACCGCGTGCGACGAGCGGCTCGAGGTCGTACAGAGGTTCAGCGACGACCCAATGACGGAGTGCACGACCTGCGGTGGTCGCCTGCGCAAGGTGTTCTCCGCCGCCGGCATCATCTTCAAGGGATCGGGCTTCTACCGGACCGACAGCCGCGGCTCCGGCAAGGGCTCCTCGTCCACCACGACCAGTGCCTCGGAGAAGTCGGACAAGAAGGGCGAGTCCACGAAGTCCGAGGCCAAGAGCGGCTCCGGCGACTCCACGGGATCTTCCTCATCCTCATCCTCATCTTCTTCTTCGTCGTCCTCCTCGTCCGAGAAGGTCGCCTGACCCACGGCACGGCCGGATCCGGGGCATGACGGCCCCGGACCCGGCCCTCGCCATGCCGCCCCTCAGCCGTCGGCGACGGCCTTGGCGACGATCTCACCGATCCGCTCGACGACGGTGAACTGCCCGGCGGTCATCCGGTTCTTGGCGACGGCGAAGACCACTCCGGTGGCCGTGTCGGCGTACGCGGCACTTCCGCCGGTGCCGCCCATCCCGAACACCGTCGGCGCCTCGGGCGCACCCGGCGTGGGCAGGCCGATCTCGAAGCCGAGGGCCCTCTTGCACGGGAAGCTCGTGAGCTCGTCGACCCCGCTGTAGGCCACGGAGGTGATCTCACGGAGCCGCTCGGGGCCGACGAGGCGCACCCCGTCCACCTCGTGCAGCAGCGCCGCGTACATCCGCGCCACACCACGCGCGGACATGGTGCCCCCCGCGGGAATGTCGGAGATCATCACATCGGCGCGGTTGCCGTACTCGGCGTTCGGCAGCACCGCGAACGGCGCCGCCGTGTACCCGTTCACGACCTTGAAGAACGGGATCTGCTCCAGCATCTCGGGGGTCATCTCCGGCATGTCGGCCGGGGCGGGTGCGTCGTCCAGCCGCGCCAGCCTGCCCAGCTCCGCCTCTGGGACGCCGAAGTAAAGCTCGTCGGCGACGCCCAGCGGCCCCGCCACGTCCTCGCGCAGGACCTGCGAGATCGGCCGGCCGGTCACGCGGCGGGCGACCTCGCCGAGGATGTAACCGTACGACTGGGCGTGGTAGCCGGTGCTGGCGCCCGGCTCCCACCACAGCTGCTCGTCGGCGATCGCGGCGCATATCTTGTCCCAGTCGCACAGGTCCTCAGGCGTGGTGTCGGCGGGCAGTCCGGGCACGCCGGCGGTGTGGGTGAGCACCTGCCGTACGGTCACGCCCTTCTTGCCGTGGGCGCCGAACTCCGGCCACAGGTCGGCGACGGGGGTGTCGTAGTCCAGGGCACCCCGCTCGGCGAGCACGTGCACGACGGTCGCCGTGACGGCCTTGCCGACCGAGGCGACGAAGACGGGGGTGTCGGAGCTGAGCGCGCGCCCGGTCTCGGGGTCGGCGACGCCCGCGACGGCGTCGACCAGCGCCTCGCCGTGCCGGTAGACGGCGACCTGCAGACCCGTCTCCGCTCCCGACTCGACCAACCGGTCGATGGCCTCCTGGACCTGCTTCTGCAGTCGCTCCATGATCGCTTCCGTTCTCGAGGATGATGTGATCACCGGTGAGACGGCACGACGGCGGAACAGGAATCGGTCGCGCGGAATCTTTTTCGGAGCGGGTAGTCGTTCAGAGCGTCGCCGGCAGGCCGAACAGGGGGAACACATCTTCACCGAAGGTCGTGATCTCGGCGACCAGGCCGTCCTCGACCCGCAGCACGCTGAGCCAGGACGGGCTGAACACCGGCTCGCCCGGCCGCCGCAGGTACGCCGCGGCGGCGGGCTGCCGGTTCGCCCACGTGGGCAGGACGCGCCAGTCGCCCCACGCTTCGGGACCGACCATGGCCCAGCGCCAGCCCTCCACGATGGCCTCCCCGCCCAGAATCCAGATCGGCTCCGGCGGCATCGTCTGCACGGCGTCCTCGCGTAGCACGGCGGCCAGGATGTCAGGGTCGGCCTGCTCGATCGCATCGATATAGCGCTGCAGCAACGCGCGCTCGTCCGCGCTGGGGTCCGCGGACGGCGCCCACTCCGACCGCCGCCCGGGCAGGTGCGCCCGCATCGTCGGCCGGGCCCGCTGGAGCGCGCTCTTCACCGTGGCGACGCTCACCTCGAGCAGGTCGGCTGTCTCCTGTCCCGACCAGCCGAGCACGTCGCGCAGGATCAGCACGGCGCGCTGCCTCGGCGGCAGGTGCTGGATCGCGGTCAGGAAGGCGAGCTCGATCGTCTCCTTCGCGACGACCGTAGCGTCCGGTTCGGCGTCGCCCGGGGCGGCCGGCTCGAGCAGCCGGTCGGGGTACGGCCGGATCCAGTAGATCTGGGTCGTCGGCGCCGACGCGGCGTCGACGCTCGCCGCCACCGGCTCCTGGCGAGGCCGGGGTCGGCGCGGATGGCGGTCGAGGAGGTCGAGGCAGGCGTTGGTGGCGATCCGGTACAGCCAGGCGCGGAAGGTGGAGCGCCCCTGGAAGGTCTCCCGTCTGCGCCAGGCGCGCAGGAACGTCTCCTGTACCTGATCTTCCGCGTCCTCGAACGAGCCGAGCATGCGGTAGCAGTGCACCCGGAGCTCCCGGCGGTACTCCTCGAAGAGCAGCCCGAACGCCGCCTCGTCGCCCGCCTGTGCCGCCGCCACGACCTCGGCCTGCTCCACCTGGCCTCGCCTCGCCCTGTCCCTGACCACGGAACGCCCTCCCCGACCGTACAACGGGCGGTCGCCGGCCCGAACGCCGACTCATGGATCAAGCCGACTCATGGGTCAAAGGACGCAGGCGTCTACGCCGGAAGGTCGAGGGGGCGACTCGTCCGTACGGCGTAGGCGCTCCAGGCCCGCTACTCCACCGGGACCTGACGCGATCACATCCGCTGGAGGACGCGGAGTCGGCGCCCGGCGGAGACGATTTGTCCTGTGCACGGCGAGGCCGAACTCGACGAGTTCCGAGTCAGGCGCTAACGCGATAGTACTTGACAAGTCTCGGCATCAGAGACATTCTAAGCTAGCTCACGATATATCTTGAAAAACGGAGAGGGACATGGGCGCTTCAGGACAGGCCGAGCCCACGACGAAGCGGTATCGCTTCGCGGGCATACCGGCCGGACGCCGGACGAAATGGGTCGTACTCGCGCTTTGGGTGGTGATCCTCGGCGCCCTCGGCCCGCTCGCCGGCAAGCTCGGCGACGTCGAGGAGAACGACGCCGCCGCATGGCTGCCGGCCGGTGCCGAGTCGACCCAGGTCACGAAACTGCAGGAGCAGTTCCGCAAGGACGAGACGATGCTGGCGGTCATCGTCTACGAGCGCCCGGCCGGCATCACGGCGGCGGACCAGGCCAAGGCCCAGGCCGACACCCGTCAGTTCGCCCAGCTGCCCGGCGCCGAACAGCCGCAGGGCCCGTTCCCGTCCAAGGACGGCAAGGCGCTGCAGACCTTCGTCCCGCTGAAGGACGTCGACCTCATCAAGGCCGTCGACGACGCCCGCGATCTCGCCAAGCGCGGCCCGCCCGGGCTCGCCGCGCACGTCACCGGACAGGCCGGCGGCGGCGCGGACATGTTCAAGGTGTTCGATAGCCTCGACGGTTTCCTACTGATCGCCGCCGCCATCGTCGTGATCGTCCTGCTCCTGCTGATCTACCGGAGCCCGACCCTGTGGATCGTCCCGGTGTTGTCGGCGCTCGTCGCACTCGGCATGAGCCAGTCGGCGGTCTACCTGCTGGCGAAGTACGCCGACCTCACCGTCAACGGTCAGAGCGCGGGCATCCTCACCGTCCTGGTCTTCGGCGTGGCGACCGACTACGCGCTGCTGCTCGTGGCCCGCTACCGCGAGGAACTGCACCGGCACGAGGACCGGCACGAGGCCATGGCGTTCGCGCTGCACCGGGCGAGCCCGGCGCTCATCGCCTCGGCGGCCACCGTCGCCGTCGGCCTGCTGTGCCTGCTCATGGCCGAGATGAACTCCACCAAGGGCCTCGGTCCGGTCGCCGCCGCCGGCGTCATCTGCGCCCTCGCGGCGATGACCACGCTGCTGCCGGCGCTGCTCGTCATCTTCGGCCGGTGGGTGTTCTGGCCGCTCATCCCCCGCTACGACGCGAAGTACGAGAAGCCCGACGGCTTCGAGAAGGAGCACGGGATCTGGTCCCGTGTCGCCCGCGTGATCAGCGCCCGTCCCCGGGTCATCTGGGCGGTCACCTCGGTCGGGCTGATCGCCTTGACGTTCGGGCTCGGTTCGCTGAACGCCGGCGGGCTGTCCAACGCCGGCCAGTTCGTGAGCAAGCCCGACTCGATCGTCGGTGAAGAGGTCCTGGCACGGCACTTCCCGGCGGGCTCCGGAAGCCCGGCGGTCGTGATCGGCAACGCCTCCGCGGCGGGCCCGCTGGGCGAGACCATCGCCCGTACGCCGGGCGTGGCCGAGGTCGGCGAACCGGTCACCGTGAACGGCCTCGTACAGCTCGAGGCGACATTGCGGGACGCCGCCGACAGCAAGGCGGCCGCCCGTACGATCGAGACACTGCGCGACAACGTGCACGGGGTGGCGGACGCGAACGCCAAGGTCGGCGGGACGACCGCCACCACCCTGGACATCAACCGGGCCTCCGACCGGGACAACATGGTGATCATCCCGATCGTGCTCCTCGTCGTGATGCTGATCCTCGTCGCGCTGCTGCGGGCGATCGTGGCACCGCTGCTGATGATGGCCACGGTGCTGCTGTCCTTCGCGGCCTCGCTCGGTGCCAGTGCGCTGATCTTCAAGCACCTCTTCGGCTTCGAGGGCACCGATGCCGGGTTCCCGCTGCTGGCCTTCATCTTCCTCGTCGCCCTCGGCGTGGACTACAACATCTTCCTCATGCACCGCGTACGGGAGGAGTCGGCTCTGCTCGGGACCCGGCCCGGCATCCTGCGCGGGCTCACGGTCACCGGCGGTGTGATCACCTCGGCCGGCATCGTGCTGGCGGGCACCTTCGCGGCCCTGGCCACGCTGCCACTGGTGACCCTGGCCGAGATGGGCTTCGTGGTGGCGTTCGGCGTGCTGCTCGACACGATCATCGTCCGGTCGCTACTGCTGCCGGCGCTGTCGTTCGACATCGGCCGGCGGATCTGGCTCCCCGGCCGCCTGGCCAGGGGCGAATCTCCGGCGGCGACCATGGAGGGCACCGGGCACCGGGTCCTCGAGACCACCCACTGACCCACCCTCCCCCACCGTGATCTCGCAGTCGCCCCACCCACAGGCGACTGCGAGATCACGGCCTTCGGCGCTCGCGGTCGCCGCCGGGATCGTCGTGGCCGAGGTCGTCGTCGCCGGAGGTCGTCGTCGCCGGAGGTTGTCCACAGGGCGCACGGGGTCGTCTCCCAGGGCGGCGCGGCGGCGGTTAGGGTCGGCGCCATGACCACGTCACAGTTCGTCGCCGAGGTCGGAGTCATCGGCGGCTCAGGTTTCTACTCCTTCCTCGACGACGTCGAGGAGATCACCGTCGACACGCCCTACGGCCCGCCCAGCGACCCGGTGGCCGTCGGCACGCTGCCCACCGGCCGTCGGGTCGCCTTCGTCCCGCGCCACGGCCGCGACCACCGCTATCCGCCGCACAAGATCCCGTACCGGGCCAACCTGTGGGCGCTCCGCTCGGTCGGAGTCCGGCAGGTTCTCGCCCCCAGCGCGGTCGGCTCACTCACCCCGAAGCACGGACCGGGCACGCTGGCCATCCCCGACCAGCTCGTCGACCGCACCTACGGCCGTACGCAGACCTTCTACGACGAGGGCGGCGCGGTGCACCTGTCCTTCGCCGACCCGTACTGTCCGGTGGGCCGCCGTACCGCCCTCGACACCGCCGGCGCGGCGGGCTGGCCGCCCGTTGACGGCGGAACGCTCGTGGTCATCGAGGGCCCACGGTTCTCCACGCGCGCCGAGTCACGGTGGTACGCCGCACAGGGCTGGACCCTGGTGGGCATGACCGGGCACCCCGAGGCCGTACTCGCCCGCGAGCTGGCGCTCTGCTACACCCCGGTCTGTCTGGTCACCGATCTCGACGCTGGGATCGAGGAGGGCGCGGGGGTCACCATGGACGAGGTCTACCGCGTCTTCGCCGAGAACATCGGCCGGCTCCGCCCCGTCGTCGCCGAGGCGGCCGCCGCGCTCCCGGCCGAGCGCGACTGCCCCTGCGCGCATGCGCTCGACGGCATGAAGCTCCCCCTGGAGCTGCCGTGAGCACACCGCGGCGGCACCGCCCGCCGGACGCCGAAGTCCCCTCGGGCGCCGGGCTCCCGGCGGCCGTCCGCATCCGGTTAGCCCGCCACCGCCGCCCGCTCGCTGCCGTGCTCGCGGCCGCCGCGACGGGGTTCGGGCTGCTCGCGCTGCGGCCGTCACCGCCGCCCTCCGTACAGATCCTCGCGGCTTCCCGCGACCTGCCCGGCGGCACGACGCTCCGCGCGCGAGACCTCCGCGTGGTCGCGCTGCCCACCCGTGCAGTGCCCGACGGAGCCGTACGGTCCGGCGGCCCCGGCCGGGCGCTCACCGGCCGAGCGCTCGCCGGCCGAGTGCTCGCCGGGCCGATGCGGCGAGGTGAGCCGCTCACCGACGCCGGGCTGCTGGGCGCGGGACTGCTGGACGGCTACGGCCCGGACGTCGTCGCGGCACCGGTACGGGTCGCGGACGCGGGTGCCGTACGGCTGCTGCACGCCGGCGACCGGATCGACATTCTGGCGGTCGCGGCAGGTGGCCCGCTGGAGGACATCGTCCCGGCGTACGGGCGGCGGGCCCGTATGGTCGTGTCGTCGGTACCGGTCATCGCCGTACCACGCGAACCTCCCGGTGACCACGGCGCGCTCGTCGTCGTGGCCACGAGCCGGGAACAGGCCATGGCACTCGCGGGCGCGGGCGCGGGCCTGTCGGTGACGGTCGCCGCCGGCCGCTGACCGCCCGCTCAGCCCGCCTGCTGGTCGTACTCCCAGTGCCAGGGCTCGAACGGGTTGCTGTAAGCCCACGCCGGGTGGAACCAGCCGTACTTCTGGGAATTGGCCCGCAGCCAGTTGAACTGCAGCGAGCCCTGGTTCTGCACACCGCCGCAGAAGTCGAGGGCCGTGCCGAGGCCGTGGTTGCTGCGCCCCGGGACGGCGGCGAAGCCGGGCCGCTGGTAGTAGATGCTCTGCTGCGACGACAGGCTGCGGTAGGCGTCCCGTACGCACATGTCGACGTTGAAGCGCTTCTTGTAGGCGGAGTTGAGCTTGTAGAACGCCAGCGCCGCATCCGCCCGCAGCTTCATGCCCTTCTGCGGCAGGGCGCACAGGTAGCGCTCCGGGACGAGCCCGTTCGGGTACTTGCGCGCGTCGGCCACCAGGCCACGGTCACAACCGAGAGCAAGCCGCCGGTCCCGGCTGGCCCGCATCCGGTCGAGCATCTGGGTGAGCTGCTTCGTGAGCTGTCCCGACCGCTGCCGCAGCGCATCGACCGACTGCTGAAGTTTGGCCTGCTCGACCGCGTTGTCCGACTGCAGCGCCTGCGCGGTGGAGGCCAGCTTCTCGCGGCGCTGCCTGAGCGTGTTCGCCTGCTTCACCAGCGCGTCTTGCCCGGTGGCGATGTAACTGATGTCCGCCGCTCCACGCAGCCCCGACACCGGCGCCTGCATGCCGAAGACGGCCATCGTGCCGCCCGAGCCCTTCTGCTGATAGGCGGCGTTCGCGAGCTGGGCGATCGGGCCGCGCATCACGTCGAGCTGCGCGTCGGCCTGACCGAGATCGCGCAGGGTGAGCTGGAGCTTGCGCTGTGACGCGACCAGCGACTTCCGCTGGGTCTCCCACTGTTCGGTGGCCTTCTCCAGATCGGCGCGCGCCTTGGTCGCCTGGCGATGGAGAACCTCGACCGGATCACTGCTGACACGCTGCGCGGCGATACCCGGCGACATGAACGTGTGCGGTGCGCTGATCTGCGCAAGCAACGCCATCGCCAGGAAGACCGCGGTCAGCACGGCTGACCGGGGACCTGACACGTGGACACTCCGGATGCTGTGGGGGGTGACAGCGCCAGGAACGTTACTACACGTTTCCCTGCGAATCAGATGTGACCCTGAGAAATCAGGAGATCTCAGTCAGTTTGGTAACCGTTCTGCTCACACCACTCGCGCAATGGCGGGAACCGGCGCCAGTCGCCGGGGCAGCGTCGATCGAACCGCACCCTCGGCGGCCTTGTACTCGACCTGGTGGAGCGCGGTGTCGACGTTGTGGTCGCCTTCGGGGTCGGGCTCGCCGGGGCCGGGGGGACGAGCTCCCCGCGGGTCGGATAGGCACGGGGCGTGGGCCGCTCGGTCGCGCCGCCGCGCGGCTCCTGCGATGTCTCCGGCTTGGCGGCGGGCTCCGTACCGTAGTGCCGGGTCGCACCGAACCCGGCGAGTGCGACTCCGGTCAGCAGCAATCCCGTGACCAGCAGGACGGCCCCGCTGTTCGCCCGCAACCGGTCGCCGAGAGGCGGGGGCGCCAGGGCGGGCGACCGCTCCATCGGAGCGTCGTCACCGCCCTCCGGCTGCGCATGCGTCTTCTCACGATGCCTACCTGCCACGGACAGGAGCGTACCGAGCAACAGACGGTGATGGTCCATGACGTCCCAAGTTGCCCACAGCTGCCAGAAGCACACCCGAGATGCGCCCCATGTCCGGACCCGCCTTACGCGGCTCGGCGAGTACGCGTCTCGGACTCCGCACGCTCGATGGCCTCCTCGCGGAGGCAGAGCGGGTTCGGCCCGCCCACCGGTCCGGTGTCGGTGTGCCGTGACAGTGCGGTGATGGTTGACGGTGCGGTGCCTGTGAGGCGTAGGCGTTCGCGAAGTGCTTTCGGGCATGCCGCCGATGCGTCCCGCCTGTGTGGTTGTCCGTCTGTTGATCGGAGGGCGCGTTCGTGCGGGTGGTCGCCCCTCATTCCCGCAGGTCGGGTGTGATGATGTGCCAGGTTCCGGTGGGTGTGATCCAGATGAGCAGCCCGGGCCATAACTGAAAGAGCCGCCACCGGCGGTGCTGCTTGAGTTTGTGATGTCTGCGGCAAAGTGGGGCCAGGTTGCAGCGGCAGGTGGCCCCGCCTTTGTCGTAGGGCCGGGTGTGGTCGAGGTCGCAGCGTGTCGAGCGTGCGTTGCAGGTCGGAAAGACACAGGTGCGGTGGCGGCGTTCGATGAGCCGTCGCATCCCGGCGGGGGGCCGGTAGCCGTCGTGACCGTGCCGATCAGGGTCGTTGCCGGTGCTCTGGCACCAGCTGTCGCGCAGGCGTTGCAGGCCATCGGCCATGGCCTGGGTGGCTTGGGTGATGAGCAGGGCGAGCCCGTCCAACCGCCCGTCCAGGCGGGCCTGGGTCAGCAGGTCGCGCAGATGCTCCTCGGTGATGCCGGCCAGGGCCTGGGTGATCTGCCGGTCCATCGCGTCGAGGAGATCCGCACCGTCGTCGTCACCCGCGCGTGTGGGGGCCGGTTCACGGTCTGCCTGACCTGGTGCGGGGTCTATACCGCCGGTGAGCAGGTCGCGGATGGCCTCGGGCAGGGGGAGCCCGCGGAGCAGGGCGAGTGTGAGGTCGGCGCGGATGTGGTCGATGGGGCGTGGGTCGCCGTCGGTTTTGAGGGCTTGGGCGGCGGCATTGATCCGGTTGTAGATGGCGTGACCGTCACCGGTGGTGATGTTGCGGATCGCCAGGTCGCTGGTGCCGGTGGCGTTGTCCCACAACTCCAGCCGGCGTTCATCACGCGCCGCCCGCCGGCGCTGTTCGAACGCCTGCGGATCGGCCGCCCTGATCGCCCGCTTGACGCGAGGCCGCAACCGTGCCGCGGTCAGGCCGGGCGCATCGTCAGCGACGGCGGTCTCCACCTCGGTGGCCACAGCACGCTCGACGCCACGCAGGGCGTCCGCGATGATCTGAGCCCGCTTCAGGTCGATCCGACCGGTCACCAGGGCCGCCGCCGTCACCGGGAGGTCGTCGGCGAGCTGCTCGGCCAAACACACCCACCCGGCGGCCGCGGTGCCCGTCAGAGTCAACGCCAGCGACACCTCATCGACCACGATCGCATTGATCTGCAACTGCCCCATGCCCTGAGCGGCCAGACCCGACTCCTGGTCATGACGACGCCGTGACAACTCCGCCACCGCCGCCAACTCCAACGCCTGCGTCCACGACGTCTGCCGCCGCGCCGCCGCGATCACCGCAGTCAATTCCACATCCGACAAACCCACCAACTCGGCATCAGCAAGAGCAAAAGCCAGATGCGGCCCGGGAGGAAATCCCGCAAGATCTTCCCAGGCCATTGGAGCATCCTGCTGGACCGTCATCGGAGCACCTCCCGCCCACCGTCCAACGAATGTTATCGAACACTTGAGCGAACCACAATTCTTTGCTGGAAATTCTTCGATACTCGGCGCCGTTACCGCCAACAATTTCCTACAGGATGATGGTTATGGCCTATTTGTCCCCACGGACCTGGACCACGCTCGCGCACCACGCCCAGTGGCCGCAGCCTGCCTAGTCGTACGTAGAGTCGTTGACCCGGCGATAGGGTTCGTCGGCGAACACACTCTGCTCGCTCGTCGTCCGTTCGGGCTTGCGGCTTCAACCCAACTCGGTGTGAGCGGCAGCGAGGAACGCGACCTTGGGCTCATCGATGAGTTCGATGAAAGCCCACCGCGACGTGGCGCCGTCGGGTTCGATCTCCCTATTCATCGCCTGGTTCAGGGCCCAGCTGTATGCATGAGCGGGTTCATAAAGAGACGGCCCGAACAACAGATAGATCATGCGTCCCTGCACCCAAAGACGATCCATGGCGTTCTCAGAAGTGGCCCACCATTCGGAGCTATCCTCTTTTTCTCCAGCGGCACGCTCGGCTTCCTGGGTGGCTTCAATGAACTGCCGCAGTACTTCAAGCCGCTCTGTGCGCCGTCTCTCAGCCAGTTCCTTCGCCTGACGGTTCGACTCATGACGACTCACGTGCCATTGCGTGGTGAGCTGAGCCAGATAGGAAAGGGCACCGCCGACGCCCACACCGACCAGGGAGGTCACTGACACCACTATTTCCGGTCGCATGCAGGATGCATACCAAAGATCGCCCCGACTGTCGCGCCGGTACGACCACAGCCGGGCCTTCATGCTGAGACACGACATGGCGAGCAGACCGACAACACGTCTCGGTACGGCGCAGGACCGGGGATGTCCGCCCCGATGCCCGAGGGGTGGGCGACGACAAACGAGGTGACCGGTCGAGGGATCTCGCACGGGACACGCGCCGATATTGATGACACGTGACTCGAGCTGAGCACGTACCCTGTACCAGGACGGTGAGCAGCCGTCGGACCGGCCGGTCGGAGCCAGGGCGATATCTGTGCAATGATCAGGTCGCCGGACGTACAGCAGGTCGGCTCCGCTAGGCTCTGACCAGCGACAAGCCCTCGTAGCTCAGGGGATAGAGCAACGGTTTCCTAAACCGTGTGCCGCAGGTTCGAATCCTGCCGGGGGCACCCCAGATGATCACATCGAACCCCGGCTGACCGGCTAGACCACCTGTCGCCGGGGTTTCGCGTATGCGCCGCCGAATGCCGCCGAGGAAGCCCTCAGCCAGTGCCGTAGGTCAGGGTGGGGCAAGCGCATAGGGCCTGGGACGCCGCCGAAGCCACTGCCAGAAGGTCCGGCGCGGCGGGCGTGCCGAGATGCTGCCGCTCGCCACCTTGCCCGACACGTGGATCCGCAGAGTAGTGGGGATGTCACGATCCCATGGTGCCCGGACCTTTACGCTGCCGCTCCGGACCGCGACGTCATCGGCATCGACCATGACGCCGGGCTTCGTCACCAGCGTCAGCATGCCGCTGCGCATGTCCACCTCGATCTGGAGCGACGGCTGCGTGATCACCGCCTCGGTGAAGTCCAGTGTCACGCTGCCGCTCGATAGGTGCACGTGTATCCGCTGTGGCACGAGCCAGCGGCCGTCACGCTTCGTGCTGCCGCTATGGCAGTCGATGCGGACCGATTCTCTCGGCTGTGGGGCCGACGCGCCCGCAATGAGGTCGCGAGCGGCCGGCAGGTCCCTGGTCAGCACCCGGAGCTCGCCGTGGGTACGCGCGGTCAGGGCCTTCTCCAGCCGCTCGTCCAGTTCATCCGCGGTCAGCCGACCATCACCAGCGGCCACCCTCAGCAGCTCGACGACCCGATCCCGGTCCTCGTGCGACGCACGCACATCGTCAGGTGACGCCACCTCATCGCCGCGGCCCATCGGCGACATCTCGCCCGTCATGGACCCACTGTAGGCCGCGACGGTCAACCCGGCATCCCTGCCGCATTTCCAACCGCTTCCCGCGGATTGCACGGGGATCCATGTCCACACCCCCACCCGAGCACGAACACACGCCTGAAGGCGCGCTCCTCACCACGGGGACGGCGCCGGCGGTACGACAACGGGCGGACGGTCGTCGCAGGTGATGGTGTTCGGCAGCTCCCACGGGGCGAGCCAGGGGCCGGTCGTGCCGCCCCCGTCGTTGCCGCCGAGGTCGGTGAGTGAGAACTCCGAGCCGGCGGGCGTGAAGTGGAACGACCCGCAGTTGTTGACGCCGACTGCGCCGACGTTGCGGGCATCGACGTTCTGGAAGGACGCGGACCCCGCCACGCGAGCGCTGACGACCGAGGTGCCCGTGCCGTCGACCCTGATGTCCTTGAAGTGGACGTTCGTGATCGAGTACAGATCCTTCACCGACCATTCGCTGACCAGCATGATCGCGTTGTACGTGTTGTCGAGGAAGTGGTCACCGACCACCTGGATATCGGCGTCGATGTTCTTCTCGAGCGCATAGATCCAGATGGCTCCGAGGCCGATGTTCCAGTTCAGCTCGTAGGTGCCGGCCCGTACCGTGGTGTTGTCCTTGATCCATAGATGTCCGGTGAACGCCTCGGCGCCGAACCGGGAACCGACCTGGATGGCGCTGCCCTCACGGATCGGGTCGGCGATGAGGTTGCCGGAGACGGTGTTGTCGAGGCCGCCGTAGATGGCGATGCCGTTCGCGAGGACCGGCGTCTGCACGGTGTTGTGGTCGAACGTGTTGCGGGCGTTGGCGGTCTTCTCCGACCACATGGCGAGGCCGTCGTCACCGGAGTTGCGGATGAAGTTGTTCGACACGACCGAGTTCGTGACGCCGGTATGGAAGTTGAGACCATCGGCTATCTGGTCGACGATGACGTTGTTCGTGATCCGCAGGTTCGTCATCGGTCCGTCGAACCACATGCCCACTTTGGTGTGGCGGATGTAAAGGCCGTCGATGGTCGAGTCGCTCATCGCCCCGCCGACGCCGTTCACCTGATCGGTGTCGATGCGCTCGCGGACGTCGCCCTCGATCGCGAAGCCGGAAAGGTGGACGTTCCTGCTTCCACCCGCCGATGCGTCCTTGCCGTAGAAGCCGACGCCGGTGTGGACCGAACCGTCAGGGGCCGGGGGATTGAGTGCCACCTCGCGGCCCTTGATGATCGTGTACCAGCTGCCGGCACCCTCGATCGTCACGTTGTCGACGATGATGTGGCGGTTCACCTGGTAGCGGCCCGGCGGGATGTAGACCTTGAGGTGCTCACGCTTCGCGAAGGCGATCGCCTTGTCGAACGCGTCGGCGGAGTCGCGCCGGCCGAGCGGGTCGGCGCCGAACGCCAGCACGTTCGCCGCGACGAGCCTGATGCGCGGTGCGCCGACGAGCTGTGAGTCGAGCAGGTCGATGACCGTCCATGCCGCGTTGCTCCCGGCGGGAACCGTCAGCCGCACCTTGTCACCCGCGCGGTACTTCCGGCCGAGCAACAGGCGCTGCTCATCGTAGAAGTGGTTCGGGCGGAACGGCTTCGCGATGGTGGGGGCCGGAGTCGTGGCGTTGGGCACGCAGGAGCACTCGGTGATCCACCAGTCGGGGTGCAGCAGGTCGGCGTCCGGGTCGTTCGTGAACGGATACTGGTTGTAGAGCCACGCGTACTGCGACGTGAGCGTCATGGTGGTCCGGTTCTCGCCGTTCACCGTGACGTCGAGCGGCGCCGTGATGCCGCCGCCGCCCGGGGCGTCCGGGATGCTGTACCGCACGGTGATGGCGTTCGCCGCGCTGGGCAGCGTGAACTCGACGTGCTCACCCGGCGTCAGTTTGACCGCCCTACGGCCGGACGCCTCCGCCGGCAGCGTGTACGCGGTACGGTCCGGGCCGATGATCGTGCCGTTCGTCCGGACGTTCTCCGCCTCCTGCTCGGCGAAGTCGACGTCGGCGCCTCGGCCGGCGACGAGCGACGGGGCGAGAGCGGCGCGCGTCACGACGGGGGTCGAAGCGGCGCGCGCGCCCGTGTCGGCGATGGCCGTGCCGCCGAGCGCGACGCTGAGTGCGACAGTGGCCGCGGTCGCCGCTTGGACCGACATCGCGGCCCACCGCGCCGGCGTGCTGGACCACCTCGCTCCGGCTGCTGTGATGCTCCGTGACATCGAATGCTCGTTTCTCTCGGGTGACATCTGCAGACGCTCGAGGTGGAGCGGACACCATGCGGGTGAGGTGACATTAAGACCCTGACCCGCGTTGTACAAGATGTTTCTGACAGAAACTTTCGTAGCCTTGCTGCATTGCTACGACATTCCCTTGGGTAATTTCGTCAACGCCCATAAGCCTTGCGGACGAGCTTGCCGAGGTAGGAGTCAGAAGGCGGCCATGGGTTCGGCCGGCTGTTCGAGCCCCCGGCACCGGTGCCGCCGATCGCCCGTCCCGCTGCAGTCAGCCGGCCCGATCGTGGTCGGCCAGCACTTCCGCGATGATGCGGCGGTTGCCCGCCGCCCGCTCCTCGCCGGTGTCGATGTCCTCGGCGAGGCCGATCAATGCCTTCCAGAGCGCCCAGCCGCGGGCGCGCGCCCACGTGGCGAGGTCGTGACCGACAGCGCGGCGGAAGGTCTCGCGGCTGTCGCCTGAGAACATCGTCCACGCGATCACCAGATCGCAGGCAGGATCACCGATGCCCGATGTTCCGAAGTCGATGACGGCGGCCAGCCTTCCGTTCCTGACCAGCAGGTTGCCGCTCGCAACGTCGCCGTGGAACCACACCGGCGGACCCGGCCAGGCCGCCTCGAGAGCGGCGTCCCACACGGCCGTCGCCCGGTCGGTGTCGATGCGCCCCTCCAGCACGGCGAGGGAACGGCGGGTCTCGTCGTCGTAGTGAGCCGGCGGCGCACCCCGGTAGAAGCTGTGCGCACCGGCCCGCGGCCCGCCCGTCGCGTCGATGCGCTGCAGGGCGAGGATGAAGTCGGCGACCGACGTCGCGAATCCGCACAGGTCGTCGATCCCGTCCAGGCTCGCGGTCTCGCCCTCCAGCCAGCCGCGGATCGACCAGTTGAACGGGTATCCCTCGCCCGGCGCCCCCTTCGCCAGCGGTACGGGAACGGCTACCGGCAACGACGGCGCGAGAAGCGGCAGCCATCGATGTTCCTTGTCGACCGCCGGGGCGTAGCCCGCGGCGGTGGGAAGACGCGCCGACATCTCGTCACCGAGGCGGTACGTGCGGTTGTCCCATCCGTCGACCTTCACCGGTGTCACGGGAAGGCCGCTCCACTGCGGGAACTGGGTCGCGATCAGCCGCTTCACCAGCCCCGCGTCGATCCCAGCGCGCCCGTCGATGTGCAGGCCCTCGACCATCCTGCAAGTGTGGCCGCCATTCCCCCTGCCCGGCAAAGAGTTTTCGCGCCCGTCGAAGGTGAGATCGGCTCCTGGAAGCGGTCATGCCCGGTCGGAGGGCGGACTCCCGTCGTGCGGCAGAATCAACGCCTGTGAGGGAGACTTCTTCGCCGACCGGGGACACGGCAGTGTGGCGTGCCGATGATCCCGATCTGGCCCGGGCGCGAGACGGGGACGACGCCGCGTTCACCCGCCTCGTGGAGCCACTACGGCGCGAGTTGCACGCCCACTGCTACTGCATGCTCGGCTCGACCCATGACGCCGACGACGCCCTGCAGGAGGCCCTGCTGCGGGCGTGGCGGGGGCTCGCGCGCTTCGAGGGGCGCAGTTCGCTGCGCTCGTGGCTCTACACCGTGGCCACCCGTACCTGCCTGGACATCGTCGCGACCCGCGGCAAGCGGGCGCTGCCCGTCGACCTCGGCCCGTCCAGCGACCGGGCCGTGGTCGGGGACGCCCCGGCGGCCGAGGTCGCCTGGCTGGGCCCCTACCCCGATGCGGGCCTCACCGACCATCTGCCGGGGCCGGACGCGCGCTACGAGCAGCGCGAGGCCGTCGAACTCGCCTTCGTCGCCGCCCTGCAGCACCTGCCGGGCAACCAGCGTGCGGCGCTGCTGCTCTTCGAGGTCCTCGGCTTCTCGGCCGCCGAGATCGCCACCACGATGGACACCACCATCGCCTCGGTCAACAGTGCCCTGCAGCGGGCCCGCCGGATCGTCGCCGAGAAGATCCCCTCCCGTACCCAGCAGCAGACGCTGCGGGAGATCGACGACGCGCGCCTGCGCGAGATCGTCGCCGGATACTCCGCCGCGCTGGAGAGCGGCGACGCCGACGCCCTGGTCGCGCTGCTCACCGAGGATGTCACCTGGTCGATGCCGCCGCTGGCGGGCTGGTACCACGGCCTCGAGGCCGTCACCGACTTCGCCGTTCAGGTCCCGCTGGCCGGTTGCGGAAACTGGCGGAACCTCCCGACCAGTGCGAACGGCCAGCCCGCCGTGGCCTCCTACCTCTGGAACGAGGACGCCGGCGCGCACCTCGGCTGGTCGATCAACGTGCTGACCCTGCGCGGCGAGCGGATCGCCGATATCACCTCTTTCATCGGCCCCGGCGATTTCCGGCCCTTCGGGCTACCCGCCTCGCTGCCCTAGGCGGCCCCGACCCGGATGCCGCGTACGACACCGTCCTGGTCAGCGGCGATCACGACGTCGTCGATCGCCACGGGTGTGCTGAAGCAGTAGGACAGGCCGTGTCGCAGCCGCCCCCCGGCCGCACCGTCGGACAGGTCGACCGCGATGAGCTGCCCGTCGACCGACTGCACCCACGCGGTGCCGTCTCGTACCGCCGCCCCGCTGTTCATCACGCGAACGCCCAGCGAGGTCTGCCAGAGGACCTTCGCGGTCGCCACCTCGACCCGCGTCACCACGCCCCACTCGGTGATGAGCAGGACGCAGAGCGGATCGCCGGGCAGGAGCACTGCGGGTGCGTAGATCGCGCTTCCCGCCACGGTCCAGCGCTGGGCGCCGGTGCCCTGGTCCAGCGCCCAGGTGGCCGCGACCGTGGACACGAGCACGGCGTCGCCGCCGAGCAGGATCGTGTCGTCCCAGGGGCCGTACAGCAGTCTGCGGTGCTCGTCACCGGTCGCGAGCTCGCGTTCCCAGACCTGCTCGCCCGTGGCGGCCGTGAAGGCACGAGCTCGGCCGTCGCCGCCACCCGTGTAGATCCGGGTGCCGTCGCAGGCCGGCCGGCCGGCGAAGAAGCCGTGACCGTCCGCGGCCCAGATCCGCCGGCCGGACTCGGCGTCGAGCGCGACCAGGGCGTCGCCGGCGGTGAACAGTACGGTCTCGCGGTCGTCGACCCGCGTCACCAGCGGGCTGCTCAGCACGGGGGCGGCCGCGCGGTAGGTCCAGCGGATCCGTCCCCTTCGGGCGTCGAGGGCGTACAGGCGGTGGTCGGCCGACGGTACGAACAGCAGACGGCCGTCGGCGGTCACGCCGGGGCGGCGGTACACCGGCCCGACGCTCGTCCGCCAGAGCGCTCGCACGCCACGGTGACCGTCGGGCCGCAGGGCCGTCACCTCACCGGCGGTCGAGGCCGCGACCACCGCGCCGCCGGCGAGGGCCAGGCCACCCTGTACGGAACCGCGCATCCGGTGCTCCCAGACCTGACGCGGCGTGTGCGCGGGCCCGGGGACGGAGAAGGTCTCGGTCTGCTCCCACCCAGACGCCGTCCGGCCCGGTCACGCGCACCTGCAGCCGCTGCCGCCCCGGCGGCAGCCCGGCGACGTCCACCGTCCCGGACCACTGCCGGCCGGGTCCGGTCGCGGCCAGGTCGATCCAGGTGTTCGCGTACGTGCCGCCGAACACCTCCTGCGGATAGACGTGACAGCCCACCGACGTCGCCCGCGCCCGCGCACCCGTCAGGACCTCGACCGGCAACCGCCCGGCCCGGACATCGCTCAGCCGGATCGCGCTCGGACGCTGCGCCGCGCCGGGACCCTCGTCGCCGAGCGCGACCACGGCCATCGGCCGGGTGGTCTCGGAGCCGTCGGCGTTCTTCACCGCGTCCACGGCGACCTGGGTGAGCCCGTTCATCCTGAGAACGTGGTCCCGGTGGACGTGCCCGGCGAAGACGCCGCGCACATCGTGCCTCGCGACCAGCTCGAAGAACCGGTCCTGGTCGTCGAGGTAGTAGAAGGCGTCGCCCATCGGGTAGTGCTGGAAGAGCACCGAGGGCGTGCCGCGGCGCACCCGCCGGAGGTCCTCGGCCAGCCAGGCCAGATTCTCCGCACCGTGGTGGCCGGGCTCCTGCAGTGGCTGGGTCGGGTCGAAGCCGATGAAATGGATCCCGCCCGCGTCGAAGGAGTACGGCGCGGGGCCGAAGTGCCGGCGGTACTCGTCCTCGGCGGACGCGGCCCAGCGAACCTCGTGGTTCCCCGGGGCGTAGTGGATCCTCCCGTGCAGCGCGTCCGGGATCGTCTGTGCGACGAGCTCGTACTCGTCCGGCAGGCCCGTGTCGGTGATGTCACCGCAGTGCAGCACGAACGCGGGGTCGCGGTCGGCGATGGCCCGGTGGACGAGGGTCAGCCGGCTCGTCGCCTGCGGGTTCGTGACGCTCATGTGGGTGTCGGACACGACGGCGAACCCCCAGCGGCACCGTCCGGGACCGGTCGCCCCCTGCGGGCCGTTCCGCGGCCGAGGCCGCCGGCGCCGCTCCGATCAGCGCGCCGAGCGCACCGGCGGAGGCCAGCGATCCCGTCGCGAGGCCAAGGAATCCACGCCTGTGCAGCGCCGGACCGCCCTTCGGGGCTCCGGCGTCGTACCCGGCGTCGAGCCCGTACTGGCGCTCGTATTCACGCTCGTACCCGTGCTCGCACTTGTGCCCGTCGCCATCGCCGCCTGCGGCGCTTCCGTGCTCGGCTTGCCCCACGACAGGTCCTCTCAGCGGTCCACGGTGCCGTCCGCGATGATGATCGAAACGGCCGGTGACGCACCGGGGGACGGAGCCCGTACCCGCGGACGAACGGTGGATGGTCATCCGGTGGCAGGCGCCGATGAGCTCGGGGGGCGCCTGCAGCCGGGCCGCCAGTACAGACCACCCGTGGGAACGAGACCGTGCCGACCGTGACGGCCTGAGCACATGCCGCCGGGGTCAGGCACGCCCCCGTGAGGCACGGGACCGCCGGGCGACGGAGTCCAGGATCACGGCGAGCAGGAGCACCACGCCGGTCACGGCGAACCGGTAGGCGGAGTCGAGGTTGAGCAACGTCAGACCACTGGAGATCGACTGGATCACCAGGATCCCGAGCAGCGCCGCGAACGCGCTGCCGCGCCCGCCGAACAGGCTCGTGCCCCCGATGACGACGGCGGCGATCGCGTTGAGGTTGACGTCGCCGCCACCGGTGCTCTGGTTGGCCGCCGCGAGCCGCGCCGCCGCGAGCACACCGCCCGACGCCGCGAGCGCGGTGCCCAGCATGAACACCGTGGTGTAGACCGCGTGCACGTTGATCCCGGCCCGCCGCGCCGCTTCGACGTTGCCGCCGACGGCGTAGACGGACTTGCCCCATCTCGTACGAGTGAGCGCGTAGTTCAGGAGCAGCACGAGCACGACGAAGAGCACGAACATCCAGCCCACGCCACGGGCCCGGTTGAGGTACCAGACCACCGCACCGAAGCCGGCGAGCAACGCCACGCTGCGCGCGGCCAGCACCGCCGTCGAGCGTCCGGACAGCCCGGCCGCCCGCCGTTCGCGCGCCTTGAGGTATCCGCCGGCGAACAGCCCGGCCGCCGTGACGGCGACGAGGACGTACGACAGCCAGGCCGGCACGAACTTCAGCTGGGCGAAGCCGACCAGGCCGGAGTCGAACGGCAGGTTGATGGACCCGTCCGCGCCCAGCACCTTGAGCTGGAGGCCGAGGAAGGCGAGCAGCCCTGCCATGGTGATGACGAAGCTGGGCACCCCGAAGCGGATGAAGACCTGCGCGTACACGAAGCCGATGACGGCACCGGCGGCGACCGCGGTGGCGACCGCCGGCCACACGGGCAGGCCCTGGTCGACGAAGAGCACCGCGGTCAGCGCCGACGACAGCCCGCTGACCGAGCCGACCGACAGATCGATCTCGCCGACGAGCAGGACGCACACCAGCCCGAGAGCGATCATCCCGACCGGGACGCTCTCCATGAGCAGGTTCACCAGGTTGGCGCTCGACAGGAAGTTGGGGTTGAGGGTCTGGAACACGACCCCGATGACGACGAGGCCGAGGACCACCGGGAGGAGTCCGAGATCGCCGTCGCGGATCCGTCCGATGGTGGCCGACAGGGCCTGCCGTGGACCGGTGGCCTGGATCAGCCGCTCGTCCTGAAGGTCCTTGGCCGTGCCGGCGGCGGCAGCGGTGCCCGCGGTGGCGGTGCCGTCGGTCATGATGGCTGATCGTCCTTTCCCGGAGCGGTACCCGTGCCCGCCCGCTCGGCGCGTCGCGTGACCACGTTGTCGGTCGCGCCCGTGATCGCCGCGATGATCTCCTCATTGGAGACGTCCCTGACCGGGAAGATCCCGTTATTGCGGCCGAGCCTGAGCACCGCGACCGTGTCGGCGACCGCCCGTACGTCGGGCATGTTGTGGCTGATCATGATGACGGCGTGGCCGGTGTCGCGGAGCCGCTCGATGAGGTCGAGCACCTCGGCGGTCTGGGCGACCCCCAGCGCGGCCGTCGGCTCGTCGAGGACGACGACCTTGGGGTCGCCCAGCAGCGAGCGGGCGATCGCGACCGTCTGCCGCTGCCCGCCGGACAGCGAGGCGATCGGGACGCGCAGCGTCGGCAGCCTGGCCGACAACCGGCCGAGCAGTTCCCAGGACCGGACCTCCATCGCCACGGTGTCGAGGCGCGCCGGCCGGATCTCCTGGCCGAGGAAGAGGTTCTCGATCACGTTGAGGTTCTCGCACAGGGCGAGGTCCTGGTACACCGTGGCGATGCCCAGCCGCTGGGCCACCGCCGGGCTGGAGATCGTCACTTCCTCCGACCCGAACGTGACGCGCCCGGCGTCCGGGGCGTACACCCCGGAGAGGATCTTCACCAGGGTCGACTTGCCCGCCCCGTTGTCCCCGACGAGGGCAAGGACCTCTCCGGGGGACACCTCCAGGTCGATGTCGGTCAGCGCGGCGACGGCGCCGAACGTCTTGGAGATCCCCCGCAGGCTGAGGATGGCGTGCCCCACGTCCCCCGGGGCGCCCGCCGTTGCTGACTGCCGCACGCGCGGCCACCTCCCTGTCCGGTCGTACGGCGGTTTACTTGAGCCCGAGCTCGTCGCAGGCGGCCTTGTACTCACCGGCGCAGATGTCGGCCACCTTGAGCGCGAAGCCCGGCTCGGTGACGACCTTCACCACGTTCTCCTTCGTCACCACGGTCGGGGTGAACAGCTGGGACGGCGTGTCGAACAACGTCACCTGGGGAGCGGGCTTGCGGCCCTGCGCAAAGGCGTGGGCGACCTCGGCGGCGGCGTCGGCGACGGTCTTGATGGGCTTGGAGATCGTGTTGTACTGGTCGCCCTTGATGACCCGCTGGACGGCGGCGAGCTCCGCGTCGTTGCCGGTCACCGGCGGCACCGGCGTGACGCCCGCGGCCTTGAAAGCGGCGATGGCCGCGCCGCCGGTGCCGTCGTTGGCGGCGACGACTCCCGCGATCTGACCCTTGAACTGGGTGATCTGCCCGCTCACCCAGTTCTGCGCCTTGGTCGGGTCCCAGCCGGGCGTGTCGTACTCGGCCAGCAGCTTGAAACCGCTCGGGTCCACGGCGGTGTGGATCCCATTCTTGATCAGGCCCGCCGCCGCGTCGATCGGGGAGCCGTTGACCTGGAGGATGCCGCCTTCGGCCTTGGTGTCCTTCAGGTGGTCGACGAGCGACTGGGCGATCAACGCGCCGATCTTCTCGTTGTCGAACGAGACGTAGTAGTCCGCCCGGGCCTTGGGGATGGGCCGGTCGTACGCGATGATCGGAACGTTCCGGGACCGGGCCGAGTTGACGATGGTCGCGGCCGCGGCGGAGTCGACCGGGTCGATCACGATCGCCTTGACGCCCTGGGCCAGCATCGAGTCGGCCTGCTGCTGTTGCTTGGCCGCGTCGGAGTTGGCGTTCTGGTAGAGCACCTCGCACTTGGCGCACAGCTGCTTCATCTTCGCCTTGAACAGCGGCGCGTCGAACAGCTCGTAGCGGGTCGAGGCGATGTCGGGCATGAGGAACGCGATCTTCGCACCGCCCTCGTCCGACGACGAAGAAGACCCGCAGGCGCTCATCGCGGTGGCCGCCAGAACCGAGGCGGCCAGCACGGCCGACAGGCGAAGAGCCTTCATGTGAGCACTCCTTGTGATGCGTGGGGGTTCGGACTGTTCTCACACGCGGACCGCCCGTCCACCCGACCGGGGCGTTTCCGAGCTGGCACGAAGTTAACATTTAGGGATGTGAACATGTCAAGGATGTAACATCGCTCCGAATGGAGTGATGCAACCGCGACAACCCGTCGAGTACGGACGGCATCACATCGGCTTGGCGGCCTGCGCCGAAGGGGCGAACCGACCGGTGACGTACGCGAGACCTGGACATACGACCGGCCATATAACACTTGGCAGTGAGTCTTCTAACTAGGCTTCTAACAAGGAGGGCTCAGCCGTCGTGGCCGGCGTCGAGGTCGCGCAGGATCGCGGACAGCGCGTACGGAGAGATGCTGTGCCGATCGTGCGTGGCGTCGTCGAGAACGTCCCAGTCACCGCCGATCACGCCGGCGCGGTGGCTCACGGCGGCACTGTAACTTCGGTGGCCGACGCCACCGAAGCAGCAGGGGTCGAAGCGGTTGAGGACCTGCATCTGCCGGCGGCGGGGACCGGTCGCGGCCATGACGTACATGTCGAGATAGCCGGCGATGCCGTAGAAGCCGGGCAGGGTGTCCTTGCGCTGCTCCCAGTCGCCGATGGTGGACCGGGTGTACGGCGCGGCGGACCGCAGATAGAACGGCAGCGAACCCGCCGCCGGATAGCTCCGGGTGACGCGGGGATCGATCGCCGCGTACACCGTCGTGGTCCATCCGCCACCGGACAGGCCGATCATCTGCACCGAGGTCGGCCGGTAGGTCGCGATCGCGTGGTTGAGCGCGACGGCGACGGGTTCGAGGAAGAACGTGAGGCCGGAGAAGCGCGCCGACTCCCACCTGGCGAGTTCGTCGTGAGAGGTGACCTTGACCGGCCTCCCCGCGCCGGCCGGGTCTGCGATCGCCCGCGCGTTCCAGTGCATGAACGGCATGGCGCACACCAGCACCGAGTAGCCATGGTGCAGCAGGCCTCGCAAGGTGCCCACCATGGTGTCGAAAGCCTCGCCATGACCGTTGTGATACACCGCGAGGCGATGGTTCCAACCCCGCTGGGGCAACACGTGGAAGACCCGGGACGTCACTCCGTGGGCGAGCGGGACGCTCAGTTCGTCGATCCGGCGTACCCCGGTGAGGGATGCCAGTTCCGGTGTCGAGACACCACGCGCGACGCCCGGCAGGCGGGCCGGCAGACCGGCCCCTTTCCACACGTACTCGATCAGCCTGGCCCGGCGTGCCGCGACATCGGCGGTGCTGTCGAGGGTGATCAGTGAGTCGACGTCCACGCCGACGGCCTGCCGTGGCATCGCCTTGTAGTCGAGACCGTGGCGGGCGGCCACCTCGCGGTTCACCGGGGCCACGGCGGGCGGAGCCCCGGCGCAACGCGGATCACGCGTCCCGGCGCGCGCGACCGCGGAACCGGATGGGCCCGCTGCGGTGAGCAGGCCCCCGGCCGCCACACCTCCGGCACCGCCCAACAGCCGCCGCCGACTGACCGGATCCGCCATTCGCCGTCTCCCCCGACCCCGCCGCCACGTGGCTCCCAGTTCCTGACGTGCGACAGTTCTACTCGACGACCTCCCCGTCCGGGCAGCGGCGCGCCGGACGCGCCGGTCCGGCGGGGCGGTTCCGGCGGACCAGGATGCGGGCCGAGAGGCGGGTCATGAGTCCGCGGTGTTCAGGGCGAACCGGCCGCCGGAGGGGTCGGCGCCCGATTCGAGGCCCGAGAGTTCCCTGCGGGACGAGACGCCGAGCTTCGGATAGGCCTTGTACAGGTGGTATTCGACAGTCCGCGGGCTGAGGAACAACTGGGCCGCGATGTCGCGATTGCTGGTGCCCTCCGCGGCCAGCCGTACGACCTGTGCCTCCTGCGGGGTCAGCCGGTCGAGCTGATCGGATGCCACGGGGCGCGCCACCGCCGCACCGGTCTCGCCGGTGGCGCGCAGCTCGGACCGGGCCCGTTCGGCCCACGGGGCCGCGTGCAGCCGTTCGAAGATTTCCAGCGCCGAGCGCAGCGGCGCACGGGCGTCGGACCGGCGGCGCGCGCGGCGCAGCCACTCGCCGTACAGCAGCTCGGTCCGTGCCCGCTCGAAGGGCCGACCGCCTTCTCCGTGCATGCGCACGGCCGCCCCGTAATGCTCCTCCTCGTCGAGCAGCAGTGCTCGGCCGCGCAGCGCGACAGCCCGCGCCCACGGCCGGCAGGTGGCCTCGGCCCACTCCTCGAACCGGCGCAGCGGCTCGGCGGCACGCTCCGGCCGGTCGGCCCGGACCGCCGCCTCGACCTGGTCGGCGGCGGCGAAGAGCAGCAGGGGCGAGTGCCGCGCCGGGCCGTGCCAGGCCCGCTCCAGCCGCCGCAGCGCGCTGTCGTACCGGCCCAGCCCGAGGTCGAGCAGGCTCAGCGCCGACTCGACGGTCGCGTCGAAGGCGTCCGAGGCGTCGCCGGTCAGCTCGCGGCAACGATCCTCGTCCCCCTCGATCGCCGCGATCCTGGCCAGCACCCCGCCGAGCCCGCGAACGCTCCCGTTGAGACCGGCGTCCCTGGCGATGTCCATCGCCTCGGCCACACCGGCCTCGGCGTCGCGATGCCGTCCGGCCATGACCTGGGCCTGCGCCAGCGCGCCGAGCGCGCCCGGCAGCGCCCCGGCCAGCCCGCGCCGGCGGCGGTCGGCCACCTCGGCGGCGGCCAGTTCGAGCATCGCGTCGTCGTCACCCAGGATCATGCCGCCGAGCAGGGCGTGCTCCCGTACGGCCGGATCGTCCGGCGACCGCGCCACCATCCGCGCGAGCAGCGGAAGCCCTCGCGCGTAGTCGCCACGGATCAGGTGGTCGACGCCTTCGACGATCCCGTCGCCGCACCCGATGGCTGAAGCTCGGTGGGATCGAGCTGCCCAACCGGCTGGTGATGGCGCCGATGACCCGGAGCAGAGCGTACGGCGGGCTGGTGAGCGAGCTGACCGTTCGGTACTACGCGCAGCGGGCCTCGGCCGGTCTGATCATCACGGAGGGCACGCAGCCCAGTGTGATCGGGCAGGGTTACCTCGACACCCCGGGCCTGCACTCCGCGGAACAGGTGGCGGCGTGGCGAAAGGTCACCGACGCCGTCCACGCCGAGGGCGGGCGCATCTTCGTCCAGATCATGCACGGCGGCCGCGTCGGGCACCCCGTGCTCTACCCGGACGGGGCGTTGCCGATGGCACCCTCGGCGATCGCCTCGGGGGAGCGGCTGTACACGCCGGACGGCATGCTCGAACACCCGACCCCACGCGAGATGACGCTGGACGACATCGAGCGGACCATCGATGACCACGTGGCCTCCGCTCACAACGCGGTCGAGGCCGGTTTCGACGGCGTCGAACTGCACGGCGCCAACGGCTATCTCATCCACCAGTTCCTCGCCGACGGCGCCAACCTGCGGACCGACGGTTACGGCGGGCCGGCGGAGAACCGGATCCGGTTCGCGGTCGAACTCGTGCGGGCCGTCGGCGACGCGATCGGATTCCATCGGCTCGGGATCCGGCTGTCGCCGGGCAACACGGCCAACGGCATCACCGAGAGCGACCCCGCGGAGCTCTACACCACCCTGGCGCGGGCGCTGGCGGCGTACGACCTGGCCTACGTGCACGTGATGGAGACGGGCTCGCGGGCGGTCGCCCCGCTGATCCGCGCCGAATGGCCGGGAGTGCTGATCCTCAACCCGCATCCGTCCCCGCCGGACGCGCCGGTCACGCCCGACGCCGGCGCCAGAGACCTCACCGAGGGACTCGCCGACGCGATCAGCCTGGCGAGATACTGGCTGGCCAATCCGGACCTGCCGGCCCGGGTGCGAGCCGGTGGGCCGTACAACGAGGCCGACCCCGCGACCTTCTACGGTGGCGACCACCGCGGCTACACCGACTATTCGACCGCCTCGGAATCCGGCCACTCCCCCTCATGACCGTGCCCCGTCAGCCCGACCGGCATCTCATTCGGGCCAGGGCGAGTCCTGGATCGTCTTCACGAAGTCGCCGCGTTCGAAGCCCGGGACGAAGTGCTCAAGCACGTCCGCCTTCACGTTGCCGAAGGTGGTCTCGGGCTTGGGGGCGATGCCGTCGGTGAACGCCCGCAGGATGCGCCGCTTGAAGTCGGGGCGGGGATGCAGCGCGGTGATCTCGGCGCGGTCGCTGTCGGAGATGTCCGCATAGCCGATGCCCAGCACGTCGTACTCCACGCCGGCGGTGAGCAGGGCGACCTCGGGTTCCATGAACTCGGGAATGCCGGGCGTGGTGTGCAGGGCGATGGCCGTCCACACCCGCCGGACACTGTCCTCGGGCACACCGTGGGCGTGCAGGAAGCGGCGGGCCTCGTCGGCGCCGTCCACCTCGAACCGCCGGCCGCTGCCGTGGAACTCTTCACCGAGGCCCAGATCGTGGAACATCGCACCGATGTAAAGGAGTTCCGGGTCGAAGCTCAGCCCCCGGTTGCGGCCCTGCAGCGCGCCGAACCAGTAGACACGGCGGGAGTGGTGGTAGATCAGCTCGCTGGTGGTCTGCCGTACGAGCTCGGTGGCCTCTGTGGCGAGCCTGGTGTCAGGCACTGTCAGTCCCGCCGCGAAGGGCTCCTGATCCGTCATCGCACGACTCCTGTCCTCGATCGCTCCGGCCACCCGGTCACGACTTCAGCCTTCCCCCGGACCAGGCGCACCACCCTGTGGCCGGCCGCAGGCGGCGCTAATCGGTTCGGGTGAAGCCGGTGAACAGCTCGGGGTCCGCGCGCCTGGCCCGCTCGAGCCGCATGAGCGCGCGATCGCGCCGGCTCACGTGCTCGGCCCACTCCTCGGCCGGCAGGCTCTCGTGCACGCTCGACGCGACGCGGGCGACGAGGTCGGGCGTCCACGGGTCGTCCTGGCCCCGTTCGGCGCCCATCCGGGCGTACGCCGGGCCGAGCAGCAGGGCGTGGCGCTCGATACCGCCCCGCGTGTTCAGCTCCGCTGTGGCGAACGGCCCGAGGACGGCCCAGCGCCGGCCCAGCCCCGCGCTGACGACCAGGTCGACGTCGGCCGGTGATGCGACGCCGTCCCGTACGAGACAGTAGGCCTCCCGCAGCAGGGCGCCCTGCAGCCGGTTGAAGATGAATCCCTCGTTCTCCCCGCCCACCAGGACGGGGACCATGCCCGCCGCCGACAGCAACGCCCTCGCGCGGGCGATCGTCTCCGGGGCGGTGAAGGGCGCGGGGGCGAGCTCGGCGACCGGCAGCAGGTACGGCGGGTTGCCGGGGTGCACGACGAGACATCGCGCTCGCCCGGGCAGTTCGACCGCGAACTCCGAGCAGGGGATCATCGACGTGGAGCTGGCCAGGACGGCGTCGGGCCCGGTGCGGCGGTCGAGCTCGGCGAACAGCTCCCGCTTGACCTCGCGCGACTCGACCACGCACTCCTGGACGTACACGGCGTCCTCGAGCGCCTCGCCGAGGTCGGCCGCGACCCTCACGCGGCCCAGCACGGCGGCGACATCGCCCTCGACGAGGCCGAAGCCGGCGAGCTCCGCGAGCCGGCTCTCGATCTCGGCGAGCGCCGTCGCGGCGCGATCGGCATCGGTGTCGTGCAGTGCGACGCGGTGACCGGCGCGGGCGAACACGATCGCCCACGCCGCGCCGATGCTGCCCGCTCCGACGATCGCGACGGGCGCCGGCTCCCGCTCCTGCACCCGCTCCGGCTCCTGCTCCTGCTCCCACATGGCACTCACCGTCCGGCGGCGTTCGCCCGCTGGGCGTTCTTGCGCTGATAGGCGCGCCATGTCGTCGCCCAGCGGGACGGGTCGTCCAGCGACGACCCGTCGATCTGAGCCACGACCTGGTTGTGCGGGGCCGACTTGACCATCGCCGGGGAGGTGCGCCCTTCTTCCATGACGTACGCGAGCACGTCGATCCAGTAGTCGATGTCCTCCAGCGACCACCCTTCGCCGGCCTCGGGCGTGAACGGCTCCGGCACGATCCACGGCTCGTGGCTGAGCCAGAACGCGTCGACGCCGAAGTCGGTCATGCGGTTCTGGACGTCCACGGCGGTCACGCCCGTCTGCTCGGTGTACTCGCCGAGGCTGAACCGGGTCATCTCCAGCCGCCGGAGGGTCAGGTGGTCGAACGACTTCGTGACGCCGGGGACCGCGAGCAGCCGCGCCTCCATGTAGTTGTTGGCCAGCACCGAGATGTCGGCCGCCTCGCGGATGCCGTCGGCTCCCATCGCCAGCAGCCACGAGTAGGCCTTGACCACCTGGGGCAGGTTGCCGAGGAACTCACGCACGCGGCCGATCCCCTCGGGGTTCTCGCGCCGCTCGTAGCCGGAGTCTGTCTGGACCACCAGCGGGCCGGGCAGGAACCGTTCGAGTTCGGGCGTGCAGCCGTACGCGCCGACCGCCGGACCGCCGCCGCCCTTCGGGACGCCGAACGTCTTGTGCAGCATGAACATGCACGCGTCGAAGCCCAGCTCGGCCGCCTTGATGCGGCCCATCACCCCGTTGAAGTTGGCGTGGTCGTAGAAGCACAGGCCGCCGGCCTCGTGCACGATGTCGACCCACTGCTTGATGTGCGGGTTGTAGATGCCCATGTCGTCCGGGTTGTTGATCATCAGCGACGCCGTACGGTCGCTCACGACCGCCCGCAGCGCTTCGAGCGACGGGTGACCGTCCCGCTCGACGGGCAAGGTGATCACGTTGAATCCGGCCGCCGCCGCGGTGGCCGGGTTGCAGGGGTGGGCCTGCGCGGTGGTGATGACGTCGCGCCGCTGCGCCAGTTCACCGCGCGACTCGTGGTAGGCGCGGGTGACGCACGCGTGGAGGTACGCGGCCGCCGCGCCGCCCCCGGCCTGGAACACGAACCGGCCCATTCCGGAGAGCTCGCGGAGCATCAGGTCGAACCGGTGGACGATCTCGAGCAGGCCCTGGATGCTGCCGTCGTCCTGGTGCGGGTGCACCTCGGCGACCTGGTCGCGCGCGGCGAGCAGTTCGTTGACCCTCGGGTTGTACTTCATCGTGCAGGTACCGAAGAGGCTGATCCCGACCATGCCCATCGTCTGCTGCGACAGGCGCAGGTAGTGCCGCAGCACGTCGGGTTCGGCCGCCTCCGGCAGATCCGGCGGGGTTGTACGGCGCACGCCCGCCGGCAGCGGGTCGCCGCCGCCCGCACCCTCCATGGGACCGGGCGGCACGGTACCGCGACGGCCGGGCGCACCCTGCTCCATGATCAGCGGCTCGTCCCAGACCGCGGCGTGGTAGCGACGTGCCGTACCGTCCGCGCGGTTCAGGCCGCCCGTGGTATTCGTGCCGTTCACGCCGTGGCTCATCCCGTCGTTCATGCCGTGACCGCCTCGTTGAGGGCGCTGACCAGCGCGGTGATGTCGTCTGCCGTGTGGATCTCGGTGACGCAGTAGAGGGCCGCCTGACCGAGCTCGGGGAAGTCCGCCGAGAGGTCCTTGCCGCCGAAGATGCCCCGGTCGCGCAGGAAGCCGTTGACCGCCGCGACGGACCGGCCGGTGCCGGTGAAGTCCACGACGAACTCCTTGAAGAACCCCGATGGCCAGAGCACCCGGAGGCCGGGTACCTCACCGATGCGCCGGGCCGCGTAGGCGCTGTTCGCCGCGATCGTCTCGCCGATGTCGGCGAACCCCTGCGGACCCATGAGGGCCATGTAGACGGCGTTGACCACCGTCCACAGGTAGACGGAGTTGCCGGTCCAGTCGTTGCCGTCCTCCCTCGACCCGTACGAGGTCTGGTGGAACAGCGTCATGCCGAACGCGCGCTCACCGGGCACGATGGTGTCGCACAGGCTGACCTGCAGGGTCGGGTACTCACGGGCGTAACGCTCGTCGTCGCGGGTGGCGATGAAGCCGCCGACGCCACCACCGGCGTTGAGGTGCACTCCGAGCGGCTGGGTGGTGCCCACGACGATGTCGGCGCCGTACTCCGGCGGCGGCATGAGGACGCCGAGCGAGATCGGGTCGACGCCGACGATGGTCTCGGCGCCGTGGCTGCGCGCGAGCCGCGCCACGGCTGCCGCGTCGGCCTCGATGACGCCCAGGTGATTGGGGGTCTCGAGGTACACGGCCGCGGTGGCCTCGCCCACCTTGGCCTCGAGGTCGGCCAGGTCCACCCGGCCGGTGGCCGGGTCGTGGCGGGCGACGACGACGGTGATCGGATCGTTCCCCTCGCCCGGGCCGCAGTAGGTCCGGATGACGGCCAGGCGCTCGGGGTCGAGCGTGCTCGGCACGACGACCTCGTGCCGGCCGGTGAGCCGGGCCGCCATCCGTACGGCGTGCCCGGCCGCCGCGCCCCAGCTGTAGACGGGCAGGCCGACGAACTCCATCCCGACCAGCTCGCCGAGCTGTGAGGCGTACTCGAACCAGGCCTGGTTACGGCCGTGGTCGGAGGACGGCGTGCCCCACACCGGGGTCAGGAACTCGCTGCGTGAGGCGATCTCGTCGCACACGGCCGGCACGTAGTGCTGCCAGCACCCGGCACCGAGGAAGTTCAGGTTCTCGGCGCAGCTGTCGTTGCGGTCGAGCAACCGCCGCACGTGCCGGCGCACCGTCGACTCGGCCGCGATGCCGGCGTCGAGGCCGATCGGTTTCGCCGTGAGGTGGTCGGCCGGGATCTGTTCGAACAGCTCGTCGACATCCGTGATGCCGACCGCCCGCATCATCGCGGTCTTCGCATCCGGCGTCGAGTTCGGCATATATGGATGTGCCACGGTCACGGTCCCTTCTGTGCACGTTCGCTCGTTGGGCTAGGCCACGATCCGCAAGACGGTGCTCCTGCCCCGCCCCGTGCGCACCTTGCGGTAGCCGGTGATCGGAGCGGTCGCGTGCTCGTCGCCGACGTCGATCCGCAGCGTCGGAGGATCGAGCGCGGCGATCTTGCCGCGCGCGGCGAGAATCTCGATGTTCCCGGCGCCGACCGCGTCGAGCACGGCGGCGCTGATCTGCTGGTTGCCCCGCCCGAGCAGGAAGCCCTGGCCGCCCACGACCCCGAGCACCAGCGTCGCCGCCGGATGCCGCCGGAGCAGCGACAGCAACTCGGCCTCGCTCGCGTCGGCGGCGAGCAGGCGCCCGTCGAGTACGGCGTCGACGCCGAGGCGCGATGCTTGCAGCCCGAGCGCGGCGTTGACGTGCGCCACCGTGGTGCCCGGCCCGAGCAGGTACAGCCGGTCCGCGGGCATCTCGCGGGCGATCTCGCGGCCCAGCGCCACGAGGTCCGCGTCGTCCGCCCCGGCGGTGAACGCCTTGGCGCGCTGCAGGGAACTCCTCGCGTCGGGCACTCTCGCGATGCCGAACATCCGGGGTGCGGCGCTCGCCAGGTCATCGCCGGCGAGATCGACCACCTCGGCGTCGGCACACCGGGCGCGGGCCGGATCGGCGACATAGCGGGCCGCCGTCTCGCCCGCCGCCTCCGGCCCCGTCGCGAACACGCCGGAGTGCATCTTCACCCCGGACGGCACGCCGAGGACGGGCACGGCGGTGCCCACCACGTCGACGATGTCGCGGGCCGTACCGTCACCGCCGGCGAACAGCAGAAGCGAGACGCCGGACTCGACCATCGCCCGCGCGGCGTCGCGCGTGTCCGCCGCCGTGGTCGGCCCGGTGCGGGAGCGGGGCAGCGTACGGACGGTCCAGCCTTCCCCGGTCAGGTGGTCGCCGCCCATCGGGCCGGCCGCCGCCAGCACCGGTACCCCCGGCGCGAGTTCGCGCAGCCGGTTCAGCGCACGGCGCGCCCTGTACGGCGCGACCGCGTCGGCACCCCGGCGCAACGCCGCCTCGAGCGCCGGCCCGTCGGTGCCGTGCAGGCCCACCCGGCCGCCCATCCCGGCGATCGGATTGACGATCACGCCGAGGGACGCCGGGCGGGCCGGTGGTGCCTGCGGTGGTGCTTCG
Source organism: Actinomadura alba (assembly GCF_014323705.1). Classification (GTDB taxonomy): domain Bacteria; phylum Actinomycetota; class Actinomycetes; order Streptosporangiales; family Streptosporangiaceae; genus Actinomadura_C; species Actinomadura_C alba. Next base: position 189,176 of record NZ_JABVEC010000005.1, on the reverse strand, counting down.
GTCATGGCAGGAGACGAAGCTCCGCCGCCACGTCGTCCAGCGCCCGCCGCGCCACCGCCGCCATCTCATCGATCTCGGCCTCGGTCACCACGAACGGCGGCGAGAACGCGATCGTGTCGGCGGCCGGCAGGGCCCTGCTGATCACACCGAGCTCGCGGCTGCGCCGCACGACCGCGGGCGCCACCTTCAGCGCCGGGTCGAACGCCGTCAGCGGGTCGGTGGACCGGACGAACTCGACCGCCCCGAGCAGACCGTCACCGCGCACCTCCCCCACCAGCGGGTGGTCGCCGAACTCGGCCCGCAGCCGCTCGGCGAGACGCTCGCCACGGGCCTTGGCCTGCGGGATGAGCCCGTCGCGCTCGATGATGTCGAGGTTGGTCATGGCCGCGGCGGCCGCCAGCGGGTGCGCGGAGTAGGTGTAGCCGTGGCTGAAGACGCCGTACTTGTCCGACCCGCTCGCGATGACGTCCCACACGCTCTCGGAGACGAGGCAGGCCGAGAGCGGGATGTACGCCGACGTGATGCCCTTGGCGACGGTGATGAGGTCGGGGGTCATCCCGAAGACCTCGGAGCCGAAGTTCTGCCCGAGCCGGCCGAATCCGCAGACGACCTCGTCGGCGATGAGCAGCACGTCGTACTTGCGCAGCACCTCCTGGATCGCGGGGAAGTACGACTTGGGCGGGACGATGACTCCGCCGGCGGCCTGCACGGGCTCGGCGATGAAGGCGGCGACGGTGTCCGGCCCCTCAGCGAGGATCAGCCGCTCGAGTTCGTCGGCGAGCCCCTGGACGAATTCCTCCTCGCTCTGTCCCGGCTCCGCCTCCCACAGCCGGTGGGGTGCGCGCACGAAGTGCACCATCGGCAGCGGCAGATCGAACCCGGCGTGCATGTTGGGCAGACCGCACAGGCTGCCGGACATCACCGTCACCCCGTGGTAGCCGCGGTCGCGCGAGATGATCTTCTTCTTCTCCGGCCGGCCCAGGACGTTGTTGTAGTACCAGACGAGCTTGACCTGGGTGTCGTTCGCGTCGGAGCCGCTGTTGCCGAAGAACACCTTGGACATCGAGCCCGGCGCCATCGCGATGAGCCGCTGGGCCAGCCGCGCGACCGGCTCGTTCCCCATGGACGCGAAGGTGTGGTAGTACGCCAGCCGCTCCGTCTGGTCGCGCAGCGTCTCGGCCATCTCGGCGTTGCCGTAGCCGATGTTGACGCACCACAGGCCGGCCATCGCGTCGAGGTACGCCCGCCCCCGCGTGTCGGTCAGCGTCGATCCGTGCCCCTCGACGATGGTCAGCGGCCCGACCCGCTCGTGCTCGCGCACGTGCGTGAACGGGTGGAAGAAGAACTCTTTGTCGATGTCCTCGATCGTCATTCGCGCCTGCATCCATGGGAGTCGGTGTGTGGGGGGACCGGGGTCGGGGGCCGAGCCGGCGACCGCGAGGTCAATGTAGCAACAAATGGCCGCGTGGCGTACTGTTGGCCGCTATCCGGCCACCGGGGTGCCGGGATAACAGAATTTCGACAGATCTGCCGGGTATCCGGGCATGGAGGCTGACGCCGTGGACTCGACCTTCGACCGTTCTCAGCTGCGCGATCCGAGCCTGCTGCGGGAGGACCTCTTCATCGGCGGCGCCTGGACGCCCGGCTCGGCCGGGCGGCGCACCGACGTCGTCGACCCCGCCACCGGCGCCGTCATCGCGCGGATGGCCGACGCGACCGACGCCGATGTCCGGCGCGGCATCGAGGCGGCCGAGGCGGCGGCCCCTGCCTGGGGCACGACGACCGCGATCGAACGCGCACGCGTCATGCGCCGGTGGTACGACCTCATCGTCGCCAACGCCGACGACCTGGCGGCCATCCTCACCGCGGAACAGGGCAAGCCACTCGCCGAGGCGCGCGGTGAGATCCTGTACGGTGCGGGCTTCGTCGAGTGGTACGCCGAGGAGTGCAAGCGCACCTACGGCGAGGTCATCCCGACGAACGTCGCCGGGCGCAGGCTGCTCACCCTGCGCCAGCCGGTCGGCGTGAGCGCGGCCATCACACCCTGGAACTTCCCCTCGGCCATGATCCTGCGCAAGGCCGGACCGGCCCTCGCCGCCGGCTGCCCAATGATCATCAAGCCGGCCGAGGAGACGCCGCTGTCGGCCACCGCACTCGCCGAGCTCGGCGCCAGGGCGGGCGTCCCGGACGGTGTCCTCAGCGTGGTGGCCGGTCCCCCGGCGACGATCGGCGAGATCCTGACCTCGCACCCGGGGGTGCGGGCGCTGAGCTTCACCGGCTCGACCGAGGTCGGCAAGCTGCTGATGGCCCAGAGCGCGCGCACCGTGAAGAAGGTCGCTCTGGAGCTCGGCGGCAACGCGCCGCTCATCGTGTTCGACGACGCCGACCTGGACGCGGCGGTCGCCGGTGCGATGGCCTCGAAGTTCCGCAACGCCGGGCAGACGTGCGTCTGCGCCAACCGGGTCATCGTGCAGTCCGGCATCCACGACGCCTTCGTCCAGCGGTTCCGTACGGCCATCGAGGAGCTGACCGTCGGCAACGGGTTCGAGGACGGCTCCGAGCAGGGCCCGCTGATCTCGGAGGCCGCGGTCGAGAAGGTGCAGCGGCACATCGGCGACGCCGTCGCCGGGGGGGCCACCGTGGTCAGCGGCGGCGGCCGGCACCCGCTCGGTCGCACCTTCTTCGAGCCCACCCTGCTCACCGGGGTGCGGCCCGGCATGCTGGTGGCGCGGGAGGAGACGTTCGGCCCGGTGGCCGCCGTGATCGAGTTCAGCACCGAGGACGAGGCGATCGCGATGGCCAACGACACGCCGTTCGGCCTCGCCTCGTACTTCTTCACCACCGACCTGGGCCGGATGTGGCGGGTCGGCGAGGCCCTCGAGTTCGGCGTCGTCGGCGTGAACACCGGCCTGATCTCCTATGAGGGCGCGCCGTTCGGCGGGATGAAGGAGTCGGGGGTGGGCCGCGAGGGCTCGCGGCACGGCATCGACGAGTTCACCGAGCTGAAGTACCTCTGCGTCGACGGGCTCGGCGGCTGAGACGCCGTCCGGCTCAGCCGCCGGACGCACGGTCCGGACCATCGGCATCGGCATCGGCATCGCCCTCGGCGCCGACGCCGGTGCCGGCCAGGCGGTGCCCCGGACCGTCCTGGCGGGCGACGTCCATGCCCTCGCGGACCCACGTGACGCACGCCCGGGTCCCGGGGACACCGTCGACGATGACCAGGCAGTCGAAGCACACGCCCATGCCGCAGAACAGCCCGCGGGGTTCGCCGTCCGCCGTCGTCCGGAGAGTCAGCTCACCATCGGCCATCAGCGCCGCCGCCACGCTCTCTCCCAGGTAGGCGGGCGTGGGCCGGCCGTCGACCGTGATGGTCACCACCGGCCCGCGCTCGAGGCCGGGCCCCGCCGGGAGCCGGGGCCGCTCCACCGTCATGGCCGGTCCACCTCCGGCAGCAGCCCCTCTTCGACCAGCACGGCGCGCATGCTGCGCAGGCTCGCCGGATCGGTGATGGGCAGCCTCGGCCGGCGGACATGCCCGGCCGGCTGGCCGAGCATCGTCATCAGGGCCTTCAACTGGCTCTGGTACGCGCCGTACCTGCCCGCCCAGCCGCCGGGCAGCCAGAGCTTCGGGAACAGCCGGTCGCCCGCGACCGCGTGGGCGTGCGGGCCGTCGAAGTCGCCGCGCCAGTACGACTCCCAGAAGCCGGCGTCGGGACGCCCGTGCAGGGAACCGCCGCCGACCGTGCCGTCGCCCCCTTCGGTGCGCAGCACCTCGACGCCCCGGACGCTCATGTAGGGACCGAAGACGCGCACACGATCACGCACGCGACGGGACGTCTCGAAGAACTGGTCGGCGTCCGGGGTGCTGTCCTTGATGGCCACGACTTGGTCGATGTCGGCGAGCCGGTCGGCCAGCTCGGTGCCGATGTCGACGCCGCTGCCGTGCGGCCAGTTGTAGACGGCGATCGGGCCGTCGACCGCCGCGTCGAGGTCACGGTAGAACTCGATCACCTCGTCCGGGAACAGCTTGGCGTACGGCGGCGGCGACGCCAGTACGCCGTCCGCCCCGGCGGCGAGCGCGTGGCGCGCGAACCCGGCGGTCTCCTTGGCGGTGTAGGCGGTGCAGCCGACGAGTACCCGCAGGCGCCCGGCCGCCTGACCGACCGCGCTCTCGGCGACCGCCCGGCGCTCCTCCGCCGTCTGCGAGAACCACTCGCCGCACGTTCCGTTGACCACGATGCCGTGCATGCCCTCGCTCACGTAGTGGTCCACCAGTGCGCGCAGGGTGTCGAGGTCGAGGTCGCCCGACTCCGTGAACGGCGTGACGAAGGCGGGGAAGTACCCCTGCCAGTCGACGTCGTCTCGATCCATTACTCCTCCATCTCAGATCGTGCGGGCATCTCAGAGCGTGCCGGCGGTCAGGGCGTCGTGCGGTCCAGCGCGTACCGCTCGGGGAACCGCCGGTCGGGCGAGGGCGAGGCCATGTAGGTGGCCAGCCGCCGGGCGAGCAGCGGGCTGAACGTGAAACCGGTCGACGAGACGCAGGCATGGAATCCGGGTACCCGCTCCGACTCGCCCACGATCGGCGAGAAGTCGTCGGTGAACACGATCACCCCGGACCAGGTGCGTACGACCCGGACGTCCGCGAGCGCCGGCACGACCGACACCGCCACCGCCGTACTGCCCGCCGCGCTGTGCCAGCTCGTCGGATAGCGGTGCGGCCGGGCGGCCTCGGGCGTGGGCCAGCCGCCGCCGATGATGAACGTGTTCTGCTCGGTCTGCTTGAGCGTGAGCCGGCGGCCGATGTGCTGGACCATGGGGGTTAGCAGCCGTGGCCGCGGCTCCGTCACGTTGACATGCAGGCCCTCGCTGCGGACCGGCAGCCGCAGCCCGGCCATCGCCGCCAGCTCACCCGACCAGGCCCCCGCACAGTCGACGACGCGGTGCGCGTCGATCGAGCCGGCGTCGGTGTGGACGGTGAACCGCCGGGCCCCGGTCGCGGCGACCACGTCGATGCCGGTCACCTCGGTGCGGGTGCGGATCACGGCCCCGTGCTGTACGGCGCGCAGCGCGTACAACGGCGCGACGATCAGCGGATTGGCGTGCCCTTCGAGCGGGCAGTAGGTCGCCCCGACGACGGTCTCGGCCAGGAAGGGCGCGCGCCGCCTCAGCTCGGCGCCGGTGACGACCTCGGTCTCGATGCCGGCGAGCCGCTCCAGCTCGTACTTGTCCCGCAGGGTCCGCAGTTGCTCCGCGGTCTCGGCGACCATCCATCCACCGGTCAGGTGGACGTCCAGCGGGCCGTCGAGTTCCTCGCCGAGCTCCTGCCACATCGCGAACGCCTTGAGGCTGAGCCTGGCCTCGGCGAGCAGCCGCTCACGGTCGGCCGCGGCGCCCTGGCCGGACAGCTGATGGATGGCGAGCTGCAGATGGAAGCTGCCGGCGTTGGTGCCGGACGCCTCGCGGTTGAGCTCGCCGCGTTCGACGAGAGTGACCTCGACGCCGGCCTTGGCGAGGTAGTACGCCATCGCCGTGCCCGCGATCCCGCCCCCGACGACGAGGACGTCGGTGGCGGCCGGCAACGGTGCGCGGCCGCTCTCGGCGGTCGGCCACAGCGCGGGGTGCAGCACGTCGGTCACGGTTCCCCGGGCCCTTCGGATTCGGTGTCGTCGCCTGTGTCAGAGCCCGTGCCGGAGCCCGTGCCGGAGCCCGTGCCGGAGCCCGCGTCCCCGGCCACGAACAGGGTCGGGCTCTCGATCGAGTGGTCGGCGAGCGCGCTGATCGGCACCGGCCGCACCGGCATGCGAGGCGTGGCCGGCGCGATGTCCGCGACCGGCCGGCCGTGCCGGCGGGCGATGAGCGCGGCCACCTGGCGCTGACAGTTCTTGCCCTGGCACGGGCCCATGCCGGCCCGGGTGTAGGCCTTCACCACGTTGACGTCGTCGGTGGCCTCGATCGCCGGCGCGAGGTCGCGCCCGCGGACGCCCTCGCATCGGCAGACCACCGTGTCGTCGGTGGACAGCTCGAAGATGCCGGGGCCGACGCGGTACAGCCGCGAGGTCGCGACGTTGAGCGCCCGGCGGCGGGCCAGCCGGTGTCGGGCCGGTGCCGCCGCCGCGACGGCCTCGTCCGCGCTCATCGCGCCGGCGTCCATCGCCGCCGCGAGGCCGGCGACGCGGCCCTCGTCGATGGCGACGAACGATCCTTCGACGCCCGCGCCGTCACCGGCCGCGTAGACGCCGTCGACGGTCGTGCGGTGCCATTCGTCGCGGTGCACGACATGACCGCCGAGGTCCTCCTGGTAGTCGAACGCGCAGCCCACCAGCCGCATGAGCTCCAGCGAGGGCACGAAGCCGTACCCGAGGCACAGGACGTCGACGTCGACGCTCTGCTCAGTGCCCGGGACGACCCGCCAGTCGGCGTCGACGGCCGCGTGCACCACCCGTTCGACCCGGCCGTCGCCCTCGGCGCGGACGACGATCCGCCCGTACCGCAGCGGGATCCGGTGTCTCAGCAGCAGGCTCCGGTAGCGCGCGGCGTCGCGCAGCAGCGCGGTGTTGCCGCGGGCCGCCCGGGCGATGCCGAGGAGGTCGGCGGGCCGCGGCGCCGGGCCGGCCTCCAGTGCCGCCACGATGTGCGCGCCGTAGTGTCCGAGCTGTGCCGGGAAGGCCAGCGCGACCGGGCCCGAGCCGGCGAAGAGCATGCGCCGGCCCGGCAGCACGCGCTGCGTCTTCGCCAGGGTCTGCAACCCGCCCGCGGTGATGACGCCGGGCAGGGTCCAGCCGGGGAAGGCCACCGGCCGGTCGTGGGCCCCAGGCGCGAGCACCATCCGCTGCGCCGTCACGGTGGTCGCGGTGGACCCTTCGGTGACCAGCACCGCCTGCCGCCCCTCGACGGCGACGACACTCGTACGCAACCGCACCGAGACATCGGTGTCCTGGAGCGATTCGATCAGGGATCTGCCGTACCGGAACTGGCGGTCCATCGCAGCCGGGTCCGTGACCGTGAAGCCCGGACCCGGCTGCTTGTAGATCTGGCCACCGAGAGTCGGGCGCTCGTCGGCGAGCAGGACGTGCATGCCCGCCGCGCTCGCCGCGAGAGCGGCCGAGATGCCCGCCGGACCTCCTCCGACGACGAGGAGGTCAGGATCCAGGTAGCTACCGGCCACTGCTCAGCAGCCCTCCGGCATGACCGGGAACTCCGACACCTCGAAGTTCTTCTGGTACAGCTGGCCGAGCGTGCCGTCCTTCTGCACCTTGCACAGGAACGCGTCCAGCTTCGTTTGCAGCGTGCCGTTGCCCTTCTGCACGGCCCACGCGCCGTAGGAGAGGTCCAGCGGCTTCGGCAGGGCGGCCTTCTTCACCTGGTTCGCGTTGCTCTTCTGGTACTGCGCCAGGATGTAGTCCTCGACGACGGTGCCCTGGGCGCGTCCCGTCGCCACCTGGAGCAGAGCAGCGTTCTGGTCGCTGAAGCTCGTCACCTTGGCCTGCGGGAAGGACTTCTTGGCCAGCTGCTCACCCGTGGAGCCCTGCAGAGCCGTGATGACCTTGCCCTTGACGTTGTAGCTTTCGACCGTCGCCGGTGAGGTGTCGTTCTGCCCGACCGCCAGCACACTGGTGTACGGAACGTACGCGCGGGTGAAGTCGATGACCTTCTTACGCTCTTCGGTCGCCGACAGGCCGACCGAGACCAGGTCGAACTTCTTGCTCTGCAGGCCCGGGATGAGCCCGTTGAAGTCCAGGTTCTGGATGTCGAGCTTGACGCCCAGCTCGGCGGCGAGCTTGTTGAGCAGGTCGACGTCGTAGCCGGCCGGCTTGCCGGCAGCGTCCAGGTACATCTCTGGCTTGAACTGCAGGTTCATCCCCACGGTGAGCGTTCCGGCCCGGTTGAGGCCGGCGCCGTCGCCGTCACCGCCGGAGGAGTCCGACCCCCCGCACGCCACGAGGACCAGGGCGGACATGACGGCGACACCTGCCAGGGCGGTGCGTCTCACCGCCGACCACGACTTCACGATTCTGGGCACGGGCTTCCTCTTTCGATGCTGAAGGCGAGGGTTGGAGAGGGGGTGGAGCCTCATGAGCCGAGGTCGGCCATGAGCTGCTTGATGCGCCGCCGCTTGCGAGAGCGCAGGGCCCGCGCCATCGCCCCGCTGGGCGGGCTGGCGTAGCCGTTCTCGATGAGGCGGAACACGAGGTCGATGACGAAGGCCGCGAGTACGTAGATCGCCGCGGCGGCCGTGTAGAGCACGAAGGGCTGGAAGGTCTGGGACACCACGTTCTGCGTGACCCGCACGACCTCGAGCAGCCCGATCACGGTGAAGGTCGAGGTGTCCTTCACCATGCCGATGTACATGCTGCCGATGTTCGGCAGGGCGATCTTGATCGCCTGGGGCAGGATGACCGAGAAGAACACCCGGATCGGCCGCATGCCCAGGGCCTGACCGGCCTCACGGTGGCCGGCTGGGACGGCGCTGAGCGCCGACCGGAAGATCTCCGCCATGAACGCGCTGTACAGCAACGACAGCGCGATCACGCCGGCCTGGAAGACGCTGAAGTCAACGCCCAGCAGCAGCGAGACGCCGAAGTACACCCAGATCACGCTGACCAGGGCCGGCACCCCGCGGAAGACGTTGATGTAGACGACGGCGATGTAGGAGATGGGCGGTCGCGACATCCGCATGATCGCCAGGAGCAGGCCGCCCGCGATCGAGATGACCACGGCGCAGAGCGACACCTCCAGGGCGACGAGCAGGCCGTTCAGCAGGGCGCTGTGGTTGTCCCAGATGAGTCCCCAGTCGTACATCAGCGCACCGCCAGGATGAACTCGCGGGCGCGGGCACTCGTGCAGTTCTCGAAGAACCCGCGCGGGCCGCTCTCGACGACCACGCCGTCCTCCATGAACACGTTCAGATCCCCGATCTCCCTGGCGAAGCCGAGTTCGTGGGTGACCACGACCATCGTCATCCCGGCCTCGGCGACCTCTCGCATCGTCTTGAGCACTTCACCCACCAGTTCGGGGTCCAGTGCCGAGGTCGGCTCGTCGAAGAGCATCACCTCGGGGTCGAGGGCCAGCGCGCGGGCGATCGCGACGCGTTGCTGTTGCCCCCCGGACAGTTGCTGCGGGTAGTGGCCCGCGCGCTGCAGCAGCCCGACCCGGCGCAGGGCCTCGGCCGACTTCAGTTGCGCGTCGGCCCGCTTGAGCCCGCGTACCGATCGCAGTGGCAGGGCCACGTTGTCGAGCGCGGTGAGATGCGGGAACAGATTGAACTGCTGGAACACCATGCCGACGGTGCGGCGCAGGTCCAGCGCCTTTCCCCGGCGGGTCACCCGCTCACCCGGCAGGCCCGGGCCGTACTCGGTCCCCGCCACCTTGAGCGAGCCCGAGGTCGGCGGTTCGAGCAGGTTGATGCTGCGCAGCACCGTCGACTTTCCCGAGCCGGACGGCCCGAAGATCACGACGTGCTCGCCGGAGAAGATCTCCAGATCGATGCCGCACAGGACCTCGAGGTCGCCGAACGACTTGCGGATGCCGCGCAACTCGACGATCGGTGCGATCTTGTCCGCCGCGCTCGCGCGCGGAGTCTCGTCGCCCGCGCTCACGCGCGGACCTCCGTGACACAGACGTACAGGTCGTCGGGGTCCTGGAAGTAGGCGTAGCGCCAGGTGGCCCCGCCGCCGAGGTCGATCGTGGCCGGCTCGCCGACGAGGGCGATGCCCTCGGCCGCGAGGTACTCCAGCGCGCTGTCGATACATCGCGCGCCCACGGCGAACTCGTAGGTGCCGATGTGTCCCCACTCCCCGCGCATGTCGGGTGACGGCGGGAAGTGCTGTACGGGTTCGAGGGCGCCGCCGTACGGGCTGGTGAGCAGCGTCATCCGCTGGCGCGGCGGGGTGCGCGGATGGAACCACGGGTGCATCGGCTCGAAGTGGCCGTCGGACTCGAACAACTGCCCGGTGAAGCCGAGCCCCTGGTAGAAGCGCCGCGTGCGCTCGAGGTCGGCCACGCCGAACGCCACGTGGTTGACGCCCTGCGGGCCGGGCTCGACCGGCCAGCCCGCTTCGAGCGTCGACCACTCGATGAGCTCGATCTTCGCGCCGTCGGGATCGGCGACATAGGAGAGGCCACAGTGGGTCTGGTACGGCGGGAGGTCGGCCTCGTTCGGCTCCATCAGTCCCGTGTGCCCGCGTGCGACGAGGTCGCGGTAGAAGTCGCTCTGGCCGTTGACGTGCACGCAGACTTCACAGATCCCGGGCTCACCCCAGGCCTGCCCCTCGGGGGCCGGCGGTGGGGTCCGGCCGGTGGTCTGCACCAGCTTGATCGACGCTCTGCCGAGGACCGTCGGGTTGCGCGTGCGGAGGAGGACCACCCGCGCCTCGGTGTCGTCGTATCCGGTCACCGTGGACAGTCCCGGCAGCGGGCCCGTGTAGTCGAAGGCGACGTCGGTGAACCCCAGTTCGGCATAGAACGCGAGCGACGCCGTCATGTCCGAGACGCCGATGCCGATGTGGTCCAGCCCCATCAGCGTTCCATGTCTGCGAGTGGTGGTTACCATCTATTCCGCGACCTCCCAGTGGCTTGACCAGCCCAAACGTCGGCACGAGCCGGCCCGCCGATGCGTTGCGGGAGATGCTCGCATATCGTTCTGATGCGCGCAAGACGTACAAGACTCCTCATAGCGAGCAATTGTGCGCTTGACGCACAGAAAGTCTGTCAATAACATCGCGGCCATCACGCCGTCCCACGCCGCACCGGCGTACGAGGTCGTCCCGTTATCCGCCGCATCCGCGCGATGCCGGGCCGGGCGCGCGGCAGAGAGAGGTCTCCCATGACCATGCGGATCGGCGTCAAGCTCCCCCACACGGGCAGCGCCGCGCCGGCGTCCCTGGCCCGCAGCGCGCGCGATCTGGAGCTGGCGGGGTTCGACTCCCTCTGGGTCAGCGACCACGTGGTGCTGCCGGACGTCATCGAATCGCGCTATCCGTTCGCGGCCGACGGCAGGGCCACCTGGCCGACGGACACCCCGTACCTCGAGGCCCTCGTCTCACTGGCCGCGGCCGCCGCGGTCACCGAGCGGGTCCGGCTCGGAACGGCCGCGCTCGTCCTCCCGCAGCGCAACCCGGTGCTGCTCGCGAAGCAGGTCGCCAGCATCGACGCGCTGTCCGGCGGACGCGTCGCCCTGGGCATCGGCGCGGGCTGGCTGCGGGAGGAGTTCGACGCCCTCGACACGCCCTTCGACACGCGTGGCGCCCGCATGGTCGAGTGGATCACTCTCCTGCGCGAATGCTGGACGGGGCGGCCCGCCGCCCGCTCCGGGACGCACTACAACCTGCCGCCGGACACGGTGGTGCTGCCCACGCCCGCACACGCCGTTCCGCTCTACGTCGGTGGTCACTCCCCGACCGCACTGCGGCGCGCGGCGCAGCTCGGCGACGGCTGGCTGGCCCAGCAGGCCGCCCCCGAACTCGATCCGGGCCGGCTCGCCGATGAGATCGCGACCATCCGCTCGACCGCTTCGGCGGCGGGGCGCGACCCGTCGGCCCTGCGGGTCGTGCTCAGGATCGTCTCGTCGGCCGGCCGGGCCGCCGACATCGCCCGCCGGATCGGTGCGCTCGGCGCGGCCGGTGTCGACGAGGTCATCGTCGACGTCGACCCCCTCGACGGCGACGCCGGCTCCGACCACGCGGTGCTCCGCGACGCCGTGAGCGCCCGATGACCGCCTCGTCCACCACGCCGGCGGCCGGCACGCTGCTGGCCGGACGGCGCGTGATCGTCACGGGCGGCGCGAACGGCATCGGCGCGACCGTCGCGCGGCGGTTCGCCGAGATGGGGGCGCGCGGCGTGGTGCTCGACCTGCCCGCCGCTCTCGCCGGCGGCGCACCGCCGGAGAGCTGGCACGCGCTACCGGTCGACGTACGTGACGAGGAGTCGACCCGCTCCGCCATGGCCGAGTCGGCCCGGCTGCTGACCGGCGTCGACGCGGTCGTGGCCGCCGCCGGAGTGGTCCCGTCCTGGCAGCGTCCGGCGGAGCTGGATCTCGCCGACTTCGACCGGGTGCTCTCCGTCAACGCGCGCGGCGTCGCCTGCACGATCAAACATGCGTCTCCCCTGCTCGGACCGGGTGCGACCATCACGGTGGTGGCCTCGCTGAACTCCTGGCGCGGAGACCCGAACATCACGTCCTACGCCGCCGGCAAGCACGCCGCACTCGGCATCGTCCGGTCGGCGGCGCTCGCGCTCGGGCCGGCGGGGATCCGGGTCAACGCCGTGGCACCGGGCCCGATCGCGACCGAGGCGCTGCGATCGCGCATGGCGTCCCGCCGGGCCGCCACCGGTCTGCGGGTCGACGAAGCGCTCGAGCAGGTGGCCCGGGCCACCGCGCTCGGCCGGATCGCCACCACCGCCGAGGTCGCCGACACGATCGCATTCCTCACCAGCGATCTGTCCTCGGCCATCACCGGCCAGCTGATCAATGTCGACGGCGGAGTCCACTAGCGAACCCCTGAGGAGTCAGGTGTATCTCGACCAGAACGCGCTCGCCGGTCGCACCGTGCTGCTCACGGGCGCGTCCCGCGGCATCGGAGCGGTGACCGCGCGCGCACTCGCGAGCGCGAACGCCAACGTCATCGCGCAGTACCGCACGCAGCGCGAGGGCGCCGAGCGGGCGCTCGAAACGCTCCCCGCCGACCGGAGGCTGGTCCTGCAGGCCGACCTCACGACGCCCGCCGCCGCCCGCGACCTGTGGCGCTCGGCCCTCACCTGGGGTCCGGACGTCGACGTGCTGGTGCTCAACGCCGCCGTCAACCCCGACACGCCGATCGACGGACCGGACGAGGTCTGGGACGCGGGATGGCAGGAGGCCCTGCAGGTGAACGTCATCGGCGCGGGCGCCCTGATGCGCGAGGCGGTCCGCCACTTCGTCGCACGCGGATCCGGGACGATCATCGTGCTGTCGAGCTGGGCGGCGGAGCAGGGCTCGCGGCTACCCGACCTCACGGCGTACGCGGCGTCGAAGGCCGCGATCCGAAACCTCGCCCAGACCTTCGCGCGCAACTTCGCCCGGCAGGGCCTGCTCGTCCACATACTCGCGCCGGGGGCCGTCAACACCGGCATGGCCATCGCCGGGCAGGACGAATCCGCCCGCCGAGCGGTCGCGGACGGTCTGGCGATGGGCCGCCTGGTCGAGGCCGACGAGGTCGCGTCACTCGTCGCCTTTCTCGCGACCGGCGGATGGCCTAGTCTCACGGGGGCCACACTGGACGTCAACGGTGCGTCTTACATCCGATAGCCGATCGGCGGGCGTTCGCCCCGTCGTACATCCCAGGAGGTCATCACGTGGTTCCGGTCTCACCGTCCGTCGATGTGAAGGGCGGCGGCGAGTTGGACGACCAGCCCGCGGGCGACGACGAGCGGTCACGCGACTTCGTCCGCTCTCTGGAACGCGGACTGGCGATCATCCGTGTGTTCAACGCCGAGCGCCCGTCGATGACCGTCTCCGAGATCGCACAGGAGGCCGGGCTGACCCGCGCCGCCGTGCGCCGCTTCCTGCTGACGTTGTGCGAGCTGGGCTACGTGTACGGCAAGAACAACCGGTACGAGCTCACCCCCCAGGTCCTGGAGCTCGGCTACTCGTACCTGTCGGCGCTGTCGTTCCCGGACATCGCGCTGCCGCGCCTGGAGAAGCTGGTCGCAGAGACGGGCGAGGCCAGCGAGGGATCGATCCTCGACCGCGGCGACGTGGTCTACGTCGTGCGCGTTCCCGGGCCGGCGCTGATGACGATCTCGGTCAACGTCGGCGCCCGGCGTCCGGCGAACGCGACGGCGATGGGACGGGTCCTGCTGGCGAACCTGCCACCGGCCGACCTCGAGGAGTACCTGCGGACCTACGAGCTGACGCCGGTCCTGCCCCGCACCATCACCGATCAGGACGAGTTCCGGGCCGAGCTGAGGAAGGTGCGCGAGGAGGGCTACGCGCTCGTCAACCAGGAGCTCGAGGAGGGCCTGGTCGCCATCGCCGTCCCGGTCAGGGACCGCATGGGGCGGGCCCGCGCGGCGATCAACCTCTCCACGCACATCGGCCGGAAGTCGGTCGAGGAGATGCGGGCGCTGGTCCCGATGGTGCAGCAGGCGGCCGTCGACATCGAACTCGGCCTGAGCCACTCGCTCAACTGGACCGACTGACCGGGTTCTGCCTGGAAACCGGGGTCGCCGGAAAACCGGAGGCGGCCTGGGAACAGGGGCCGTCGCCTGCGCTCTGCCAGATGGCCCCGGCACGAGAACGAGAGACATGACTGACATCCGCACGCTCCATGACGCGGTGGCCGAGCTGATCCATGACGGCGACACGGTCGCCATGGAGGGCTTCACCCACCTCATCCCGTTCGCCGCCGCGCACGAGGTCATCCGGCAGGGCATCACCGACCTGACCCTGGTCCGGATGACGCCCGACGTCATCTACGACCAGCTCATCGGTGCCGGTCTCGTCCGGAAGCTGGTCTTCTCCTGGGGCGGCAACCCAGGCGTCGGGTCGCTGCACCGCTTCCGCGACGCGGTCGAGAACGGCTGGCCGCGCCCCCTCGAAGTCGACGAGCACAGCCACGCCGGCATGGCCAACCGCTATGTCGCCGGCGCGTCCGGACTGCCCTTCGCCGTACTGCGCGGCTACCGCGGCACGGCGCTGCCGGACCGTACGGACACCGTGTCCACCGTCGTCTGCCCCTTCACCGGCGAGGAACTCGCCGCGGTCGCGGCACTGAACCCCGACGTCACCGTCATCCACGCCCAGCGGGCCGACCGCGACGGAAACGTCCAGCTGTGGGGGCTGACCGGCGTGCAGAAGGAGGCGGCGCTCGCCGCGAAGCGGGTGCTGGTCACGGTCGAGGAACTCGTCGATCGGCTGGATTCGCGTCCCGGGGCCGTCGTCCTGCCGCACTGGGTGGTCACCGCCGTCGCGCGGGTGCCCGGTGGCGCCCACCCCTCGTACGCGGCCGGGTACTCGGTCCGCGACAACGACTTCTACCAGGCATGGGACCCGATCGCCCGCGACCGCGAGCGCTTCGCGGCCTGGATCCGGGAGAACGTCCTGACGACCGAAGGGACGTCGCTCCGATGACCGGCTGGACCCCTGACGAGCTGATGACGGTCAACGCGGCCCGTGCCCTCGCCACGGCGAAGACGTGCTTTGTCGGCATCGGGCTGCCCAGCACGGCGGCCAATCTCGCGCGCCGCACCATCCGCCCCGACCTGGTCCTCATCTACGAGTCGGGAGCCCTCGGCGCCAAGCCGACCAGGTTGCCGCTGTCCATCGGCGACGGTGAGCTCGCCGAGACGGCCGACGCCGTGGTGTCGGTACCGGAGATGTTCAACTACTGGCTGCAGGCCGGCCGGATCGATGTCGGCTTCCTCGGTGCGGCGCAGCTCGACCGGCACGCCAACATCAACACCACCGTCGTCGACCGCGGACCGGACCGGCCGGAAGGCCGCCTGCCCGGCGCCGGAGGCGCACCGGAGATCGCCGCCAACTGCGGCGAGGTGCTCATCGTGCTGCGCCACTCGACCCGCAACTTCGTGGACCGGCTCGACTTCGTCACCTCGGTGGGCCACGGCTCCGGCGCCGGCGACCGCGAACGCCTCGGGCTGCGCGGCAGGGGACCCGTCGCCGTCATCACCGACCTCGGCATCCTGCGCCCGGACACCGGCACCGCCGAGCTCGTCCTGACCGAGTTGCACCCGGACGTCACCGTCGAACAGGCCCGCGCCGCCACCGGCTGGCCGCTCAAGACCGCCGACGCCATCGGCACGACCGTGCCGCCGACCGACGCCGAGCTCTCCGCCCTGCGCGCGCTCAAGGCCGCCTAGCTGTTGCTTGGGCTTGTGAGTGTCAGTGGCGGTGGGGGGTGATGTCACCGTCACGGCGATGTGGGGTCGCCGCCCAGGACGGGAGCCATGTCGTGTCGGGGAGAGGGGCCAGGCTTCCGAAGTGGTTGATGATCGCCCGTAGTCCTGGGTGCGGATTCGTTCTGGGCAAGATGAGCGAGATCGGGTAGGCGAGCGTCGGGTTCACGATCGGGATGCGGCGTACGTCGTAGTTCGTCGGCCAGATGTACCGGTCGCGCGCACCGACGAGGGTGGCGACGTCGGCGGAGTCCGCGAGGATGTCGAGGAGTACCTCGTTGCCGAAGTTCGGACCCGCGGCGTCGACACGGAGATCGAAGTAGGTGGTGAGCTGATCGTAGAACTCGGCCCATTCACTTCGCGGCGCGATACCCGGCACCCAGATTCGATGCCTGCGCAGTTGGGCCGGTGTCACTGTTCGCGCTGAGGCGAGCGGGTGGCCGGGGCCGACGAGAAGTTCCAGCGGAGAGTCGAACGCGCGGATCATCTGCACGTCGCGCGGCAGCGCGGCGGGGTCAGTGATCGTGCGGAACATGGCGTCGACATCGTCTGCTTGAACGGCGGCGACCGCCGCGCGCGGGTCGTTGACTCTGAGGGTCACCACGTCGAGGTCGATTTCGGGATGCGACCGCCAATAGTCGTGCAGGATCACGGCCTGCGCGGATCGCAGGCCGAGAACGTCGACCCGAAGGGCCCGCGAGCCCGGTCTGATCGCGGTGACGGCGCGATCGACACCCGCGACGATGTTCCGGGCGTGCGGGAG
The DNA here is from genome assembly GCF_014323705.1 of Actinomadura alba. Taxonomy (GTDB): domain Bacteria; phylum Actinomycetota; class Actinomycetes; order Streptosporangiales; family Streptosporangiaceae; genus Actinomadura_C; species Actinomadura_C alba. Next base: position 172,520 of record NZ_JABVEC010000005.1, on the reverse strand, counting down.
GAACGCCTGTCCGTCGAGCGTCAGCTCGACCCCTCGGGCGGTGCGCGTGAACAGGCGGACGCTGAGCTCGCGCTCGAGACCAGCGATCCGCTTCGAGACGGCCTGCTGCGTCACGCCGAGCTCGTCTGCCGCCCGCTGCAGCTGTCCGAGCTCGGCGGCGCGGACGAACGATCGCACCGCCTCGGTATCCACTGATCCAGCCTATGGGTGCCCAACCGATCGTTGTGGCGCGCCGGTGAGCCGGTTGTTTGATCGCGCTCTGGAGCGGCTGATGTGGTTCACAGGCCCACACATTGGTTGTCGCGAAGGAGTCGCATGCGCGTGCGGTTGGGACGCAGCTTCGGCTGGCTGTGGTCGGCCTACGCAGTGAGCACCTACGGCACGTGCATCGCCTTCGGAGCGTTCCCGCTCATCGCGGTTCGAGTGCTGCACTCCCCGGCATTCGCCGTCTCGCTCCTGGCAGCCGCCGGCCTTGCCGGTGCCGCGATCGTCGCGGTCCCACTCGGACCGTGGATCGAGCACCGGGCCAAGCGCCCGGTCATGGTCGCGATGGACCTGATCCGCTTCCTGGCCATGACGAGCGTCCCGATCGCGTACCTCCTCGGCCTGCTGTCCTACGGCCAGCTACTCGTTGTCTCGGTCATCTCAGGAACCGCGAGCATCGTCTTCACCGCGGCCTCCGGCGCGTACCTGAAACACCTCGTCCGCAGCGATCAGCTCCTTACCGCGAACGGGAGATTCGAGGGCACGACCTGGGTGGCGACCGCGGCAGGGCCGCCGCTCGGCGGAGCGCTCATCGGGGTGCTCGGCCCGGTCATCACCGTCACGGCGGATGCCCTCAGCTACCTGCTCTCCGCGCTCGGGGTCCTCCGCATCCGCGGAGGCGACGTCGCGGCACCCCGCGACCCAGCCACCAGGCTGCGCGCCGCCGACTTCCTGACCGGCTGGCGGTTCATCTTCCACGACCGGGTAATGCGGCGTCTGTTCCTCAACTCCATGACCGTCGGCGGCCTGATCATGGCTGCCGGCCCGCTCCTGGCCGTGCTGCTTCTCGGGCAGTACCACTTCTCGGCCTGGCAATACGGTCTCGCCTTCGGCATTCCAAGCCTCGGAGGCTTCGCCGGAGCTCGCCTCTCCGCGCGCCTCGTCGCCCGCTACGGGCGGCACCGCGTCATGATCGTCACCGGATGGCTGCGCTCGATCTTCCCGCTCGGTCTCGCCTTCACACAACCCGGCATCGCCGGCCTTCTCACGGTGATCGTCGTGGAAGGCCTGCTGATCGTCTGCATGGGCATCTTCAACCCCATCAACGCGACAGAACGCCTGCTACGCGCTCCCGCCGACCGCGCCGCCCAAGTCCTCAGCGCATGGAGCATCAGCAGCAAACTCACCCAGGCCACCCTCATGGTGATCTGGGGCGTGCTCGCGACACTCACCAGCCCGCTTGCCGCAATCACCATCTCCGGCATCCTCCTGCTCGCCACCCCCCTCCTGCTGCCCAAGCAAGAGCACCTGCCCGACCCCGTGGCGGCATCACCGTCCGAAGACGTCCGATCCGCATGACTCACCGCAACGCCCCGCCGGTTGTGACCGGCTCCATTCCGCACGCCGTCGCGCTCAGTCGGGCCACAAGTTCTTTCGCCGGGACTCGGCGGCCGGTGATTTCACCGATGCCCGCGTAGCAGGTCCGCAACACACTCGTGACGAGCCCGCGGGTGGGGCCGGTGATGGGGGGCCGATCCCGCTCGACCGCGGCACTCGCGGCGACCCGCGCCGCGGGATCGTCTGCGAAAGGACAGCCATGCTCCTGAAGAGGTCACTCGGACTTCTGTGCGCCGGCGCGGCCCTCACTGCCGGCCTGGCAGCCGCGCCCGCGGCCCAGGCGGCCGACAATCCGTACGAGCGCGGTCCGGCCCCGACGGAGTCCAGCGTGACGGCCGTACGCGGTCCGTTCGCCACCTCCCAGACCACCGTCTCGAGTCTGAGCGTGACGGGCTTCGGCGGCGGTGTCATCTACTACCCCACCTCGACGAGTGAGGGCACATTTGGCGCCATCGCCATCTCGCCGGGCTTCACCGCCTATTGGTCCAGCCTGGACTGGCTCGGCCCGCGCCTGGCCTCGCAGGGCTTCGTCGTGATCGGCATCGAGACGAACTCCACCTACGACCAGCCCGCCAGCCGGGGCGACCAGCTCCTGGCCGCCCTGGACTACCTCACGCAGCGCAGTTCGGTACGCACCCGGATCGATGCCTCACGCCTCGCCGTCGCCGGTCACTCGATGGGCGGTGGCGGCAGCCTGGAGGCCGCCAAGGACCGCACGTCACTGCAGGCCGCCATCCCCCTCGCCCCCTGGAACAGCGACAAGACCTGGCCCGAGGTCCGCACCCCGACCCTGATCATCGGCGGGGAGAGCGACAGCGTCGCCTCGGTCTCCTCGCACGCCATCCCCTTCTACAACAGCCTGTCCAACACCCCAGACAAGGCCTACCTGGAACTGAACAACGCCAGCCATTTCTTCCCGCAGTCCGCCAACACGACCATGGCGAAGTACATGATCAGCTGGATGAAGCGGTTCATCGACGACGACACCCGATACGACCAGTTCCTGTGCCCGCCGCCCCCCGTCACCGGCGACATCTCCGACTACCGCGACACCTGCCCGCACTCCTGATCCCGGGAACCCCGATGTCGGCCATGCCCCAGGCATGGCCGCCATCGGCTTTCCCGGTGGTTCTCGACTAGGCCGCCGAGTCCTCTTCCCAGAGGCGTTCAGCCTGGTCACTGTCCCCCGCCGACCGCGATTCGGTGGTCTGCGCCCCGCGACGTGGCTCACGCCGGGCGGACCAGTCCCGTCTCGTAGGCGATGATGACGAGTTGTGCGCGGTCACGCGCCTGGAGCTTCGCGAGCAGGCGGCCCACGTGGGTCTTCACGGTGGCGAGACTCAGGTGCAGGTGCTCGGCCAGTTCGGTGTTGGACAGGCCGCGGGCGATGAGGGTGAGTGGTGTCGATGAGCACGCGGAAGCTGCCGCGCAGCAGCGCCTGGTCGTCCGCGACGAGCACGCGGGTCGGCTCGCTCAATGCCCTTGTCCCATCGGTCAGGCGGCTTCGTACGGAAGGAGGGCGGACACCCGGAAGCCGCCTCGCGGCCCGGGCCCCGCGGAGAAGACCCCTCCGTACATCATGGCGCGCTCGCGCATCCCGATGAGGCCGTGGCCCCGGCGAGACGCCTGATCCGCGCCGTCCCGGTGAGCGCGAGGTGGAGCCGTCCGACGGCGAACGGCGGCCGGCCGGATCCCGGCCGATTCCTCGGCGGCCCGGCGGTCGTCACAACGTCTGCCGGCCCAGCACATCAGGAAGAAGGAGACCATGGCGGCACCCGCGCTCTTCAGCATCGTCCTCGGCAGCCCCGACCCCGAACGGCTGTACGCGTGGTACCGCTCCGCGCTGGCACCCGAGGACACCGGCGACGAGCACATCGACTTCGGCGGGGTCTGGCTGCGGATCGAGCACCGCACTGACGTCGCGGACGGCAACCCCGAACCCGGCCGCACGATTCTCAACTTCCTCGTCGAGGACGCCCGCGCCCTCGCCGAGCACCTCGACGCCATGGGGGTGTCATGGCTCGCCGAGGTCCACGAACGCGAGCATGCGCTGCTGGGCACCCTGACCGACCCGGACGGCAATCTCCTGCAGATCGTGCAGCTCGACAAGGAGGCGTACCTCACCTCCCTGGCGCCATGAAAAAACGCGCCCGGCGCCGCGGCTCGCCGAGCGTGAAGAGCCCGATGGCGTGAAGAGCCCGATGGCGTGAAGAGCCCGATGGCGTGAACCGGCCACGCTCGCGGCACCCACGCCCCGTCGCGGTGCCGTTCACTGGGAGGCGCGGCGAGCACCGCGAGATCAGTTGAATCGGGGAAGCCATGAGCGTCTGGACCGTGCTGTGGATCGTCTGGATCGCGGCGTTCGCCACACTCGAGGGCCTCGCACTCCGTGACAAGCGGCCCGGCGACACACTGTCGGAGTTCGTGTGGCGGGTGTTCAGGGTGCGTGACCGCCGGCCGACGGTGGCGACCTGGATCGGCAGGGGCCTGTTGCTGATCGGCGGGGTGTGGCTCACGGGCCATCTCGCCTTCGGGTGGTGGTCGTTCTGAGGTCGGGGGGCCCGGCCTCGCCCACGGCGGTCGCGCTGCGGCCGCCTCGGACGCCATTGCCATACAGCACGGGCTGGAGTACAACGGCCACGCTCCCCTCGAGGTGGTCGTGCTGCCCGCGTCGCTGATGCCCTGACCGGGGCGGCGGCGACTCACCGGAGCGGGATCGAGGCTCCACGCTCGGAGTCGGGGCGCGGGCCGAAGATGCGCCGCTCGTCCGCACTGATGGCCACGTCGTTGATGCTCGCCTCGCGGCGCCGCATCAGGCCGTCGTCGCCGAACTCCCAGAGTTCGTTGCCGTAGCTGCGCCACCACTGGCCGGTGGCGTCGTGGCACTCGTACTGGAACCGCACGGCGATCCGGTCGCCGCCGAACGACCACAACTCCTTGCGAAGCGCGTAGTCGAGCTCGCGCTCCCACTTCTCGGTGAGGAACGCCACGATGGCCTCGCGCCCGGTGACGAAGCGATCCCGGTTCCGCCACACCGAGTCCTCGGTGTAGGCGAGCGACACCCGTACGGGGTCGCAGGTGTTCCACGCGTCCTCCGCCGCCTGGACCTTCTGCGCGGCGGTGGCCTCGTCGAACGGCGGATAGGGCGGCCGACCGGCGGTCATCGAGCACTCCTTCGTCAGCACACGGTAGTGAACAGATCACCCGGCGTAGAACTCGCGTTCCATCCTAGAAGAGCCGACGCGGTCCATGGGCACGCTATATGTCTTGTCGGCTATATTCGCCATCGGTTATGATCGTTTGGTGAGCACCGCATTCGCCGTACTGGCCGAACCGAACCGCCGCCGCATCCTCGACCTGCTGCTCGAACGGCCGAGACCGGTCGGTGAGCTGGTCGAACAGCTGGGGCTCACCCAGCCGGGGACCTCCAAGCACCTCAAGGTCCTGCGTGAGGCCGGGTTGGTCCGGATCCGTCCCGATGCGCAGCGGCGCGTCTATGAGCTGCGGCTCGAGCCTCTCATGGAGGTCGACGCGTGGCTGCGGCGCTACCGGGAGATGTGGGCGGGACGCCTCGACGCGCTCGAACGGCACCTGGACACCATGCCCGACTCCGACGACCGGCCCCAGGACGCCTGACGGCGGAACGGCCGACGGGGTACGTCGCAGGTGTGACATGCCTCTCACGTCCGAGAGGTGAGATCCACAGAGCACTGGGCAGGAGCGGAAGTGGCTCCCGGGAGAGTCACGGACCACCGTTACGGTGGGACGCGCTTCGTGATCCCCGTGCTTGGAGGAACTGATCGCCTCGCCCGCCGTCACGCAGAACAGAACTCCTCCGACTTCCCCGACTCCTCCGACCGGAACCCCGCCTCGCGAGAGACTGGTGTGGCTCGACGCCCTACGTGGCGTGGCGGTACTCGCGGTGCTCTTCGAACACCTGCTGGACGCGCTGCTGCCCGAGGTGCGCCGGACGGCGAGTCCCTGGTTCGACTTCGGCCGCTACGGCGTCTTCGTGTTCTTCATCGTGAGCGGTTACGTCATACCGGCGTCCCTCGAACGGCGTGGCAGCGTGCGGGAGTTCTGGATCGGCCGCGTGTTCCGCCTCTATCCACTCTGGGCGGTCGCGGCGGCGATCGGCCTGGTCTTCGCGCTGGCAGAGGTCTATTGGACGCTGCCGGACCGGCTGTCCGAGCACCCCTGGATGTCGGCACTGGCCCACACGACGATGCTCCAGGACCTGCTCGGAGTCCCGAACGTCCTGAACGTGTTCTGGACGCTGTCGTACGAGATGGTCTTCTACCTGCTCGTGACCGCCATGTTCGCCGCGGGAGTGCATCGGGCGAGTTCGACCGCGGCCCTCGGCTTCGCGATGGCGTCGCTGACGCTGGGCCTCGCGCTTCCCGCGTACGCGCTCTCGATCCGCTGGGGCACCGGTGCCATCGCGGCGGTGAGCGTGCTGCTGCTCGCCGGGCTCTCGGCCGTGCTGAGCGGCCGGCCGGGCCTGCGCCCCTGGGGCGTCGCGCTGATCGCCGGGACGGCCCTCGCGCTGCTCGCCCTGAACAGCCGCGTCGGCGCCGTCGAAAGCTTCTCGATCATGGCGACCATGTTCGCGGGCACGGCGATTCACCGCATCCGGCACAGAGGGCCGCGTCGCCGGCCGGCGGATCTGCTCGTCGTCCTCCTGGTGCCAGTGCTCACGATCGCGGCCGGGATCCGTCTCGCGGCCGGCTGGGGCGTGCCGGACGGCCGCGAGACCCTGCCGTGGGGGTGGCCGGCCGCCATCGCCGCGGCGTGGCTGACCTTCGCCGTGGCGCTCGTGTCGCACCGTCGGAGGATGCCCCGGGCACTGACCTGGCTCGGGGTCATCAGTTACTCCGTCTATCTGCTGCACCAGTTGCCGCTGCAGGTCGCCCGCCGGCTGATCGGCGATCCGGCGGCACTGTCGGCCGTCGAGCGGGTGGGCTGGGCGGGCATGATCGTGACCATCGTGATCACCTTGAGCGCCGTGGCCTTCCGCTACGTCGAGAAGCCGATGCAACGACTCGGCCGCCGGTTCGCCCGCTCATCCGGTGCGCGATGGCCAGAGCCCGGAGCCGACGCGGCCCGGCCGGCCCACGTCCGAGCGGCCGGCGACGGCCCGGCGGACGCCCGTGCCGACCGGAGCGACGAGCACTCGGGCCGCGCGTCGCGCGAGGTCGCCTGAGCCGCCGGAGCGGTGATGGGTCGTACGGCCCGGCTGCCCTTGCTCCGGCGGGTACCAGGCCGTACGACGTCATCCGGGCGTCCCCGCCCCGGACTCGGGCGCGCATGCCGTCCGGTCGCGCTCCCGGCATGCCCGCCCGGATACTCGAGGACGCCCGTGCTCACAGTCCTCCGACGTTGGGAACGGCGATCAGGATCCGGGTCGCCGCGGAAACTTCTCGGCGGAAATCTCTCGTTCGTCGCGATCGCCGCGCGCCGCGGCACGACATAGGGCACCCCCCGGTCTCACTACATAGCGCAATGGAGCATACACTTATCGTGATAACGACGGGTGGGCAGCGATAGACCGGGAGGTGCGGGATGCCTAGGCATGAGCTGGTGCAAACGCTCCGGCGTTCACTATCGATCAGGGCTTGGCGTCCAGGGCGCCGCGGGTCGACCTGCGAGACCATGAGAGTGGAGCACCGCGAGTTGGCCCGGGCGATCCGGTGCCTGCCAGAGCGATTCACCGACCGGCTGCCCGACCGTGCCCTGCAGCGGATCAGCATCGCCGCCAGCGGCGGGCAGTGGCAGCAGGTCCTCGACGACCTGATCGGTTCGCTGCACGCCCACAACCAGCCCGTCACGGCGGAGGAACGCGACCAGTTACGAGCCGCGCTCGAGGCGCTGAGCCTGCCGACCGGGCCGCTCCACGACCTCGACATGCGACACTGACGGCGCGGCGGCCGGTTCCCGAGCGCAGCCGCCGACCTGCCGTCGCACTCACCCGCCGCTGCCGTACGGCCGGGTGATGACCTCCAGGTTGTGCCCGTTCGGGTCGTCGAAGTAGACGCCGCGTCCGCCGTCGTTACGGTTGATCCGTCCCGGCTCCTGGTGGGCGGGGTCGGCGTAGTAGGAGATCCCGGCCTGGCGGATCCGTTCGAAGATGCCGTCGAACTCCTCCTCTGACACCAGGAACGCATAGTGCTCCGAGGCGATCTCCTCCGCGTCGGAGTCCAGAAAGTAGAGGGTGACGCCGTTCCCGGTGTGAACGGGAACGAAAGGGCCGAAGGGGGCGCCGACCTGGAGCCCCAGTACATCGGCCAGGAAGGCCGCCGCCGCCTTCTTGTCACGGGCGGCGACGATCGTGTGGTTGAGCTGCACGGACATCGTGGGTGCCTCCTCACCTCCGCTGTCTAGTGACATACCCCGGAAGGCGAGATCCGCCGTGTCACGGCTCGGCGAAAATGGGGGTCGGAACGCGTCGATCGGCCGCGGCGGCGGATCCCGCCCGTACCGTCAAACCGTGGGCGTGCCGGCCGCGCCGGCCGGAGCCAGGGCCGGCCCATCGCCGCCCGCCCGGGTGACCGGACGCGCCGCATCGGAGCGCAGACGGCGGGCCAGGCGCCGGCCGAGGCGCTGCATCGGCGCCTCGATGCAACGGTGCGTGATCCAGCTCACGAGGAGCAGCACGCCCGTGAAGATCACCAGCTTCAGATAGTCGTCACGCTCGGGCGGACCGGCGAGCTGGTCGTAGATCATCATCAGCACCATGTGCAGCAGGTAAACCGAGTAGCTGATGACACCGAGGCCGATCAGCGGGCGCGGCATCCGGCGGTGCCTCAGCATCATGGCGACGGCGAAGGTCAGTGCGGCCAGCAGGACGTTCACGGGGCCGAAGATCACCGCGCCGGCCAGCACGGTCACTACGCTCAGCGCCGCCGGGCCCTTGCCGGCCTGGCCGTGCTCCACGCGGTAGACGAGGGTGCCGGTGAACATCACCGCGAGGATCATCAGCCCTTCCCACGAGCCGACCCGGCTGTTCACGGCGACGAGCACGATCGCGAGGACGCCGCCGAAGACTCCGCCCGCGACCATGAGCGGGGCCTTGCGGGACATGGAGGCCATGATCGCCAGTGTCAGCAGGACGGCCGTGTACACGACCGTCGGCCCGACGCCGGCGGCCCGCGACACCGACCCCCAGGGGATCTCGGCGCCGAGGACGAGTGCGGCGACGGCCAGCGACGCCGTGATCAAGACCGACCGCCGGTGGACGCCCACGACGAAGAACCCGACGATCAGCAGGTAGAACGCCATCTCGTACGAGAGGGTCCACAGCACGTTGATCGTGTTGGGCACGGCCAGGACATCCTGCAGCATCGTGACGTGGGCCAGGATGGCGATCACCGGGTCGTGCTCTTCGAGGTCGAGCCGCAGCCCCCGGACCCCCAGGAGGTACGGCACGATGCCCACGAAGCACACCACGGTCAGCAACGGATAGATCCGGAAGAACCGCCCGATCCAGAAGTCGCGCACCCGGCCGTGCCGCTCCAGGGACGCTGGGACGATGTAGCCGCTGATCAGGAAGAACACCAGAACGCCGTACGTGCCCGGGTTGAACCACGCGAATACCTCGGCGGCCCGCATCTGGGGCGTGTAGTAATACGTCGCGTGATGCAGGGCCACGGTCAACGCCGCGACCCCGCGCAGTACGTCGAGCCACAGCAGCCGGGCCGACCCCGCGGACGCACCCACCGGAGGATGCGCAGTGCGCGGTTCCAGGGGCGAGGAGGACATCAAAGACACCATAGTGGTAGAGCGGCGTTTGCGACACTCGTGATTTTTAGTGCAATCACTTACTTAACACTCACGCGGCGTCCTCGCGTAGTCGCAAGGCAGTCTATTCGCCGCTAACGCGAACAACTGCGAGATCACCGCCTTTCCGCTGCGATCTCGCAGTTGTCCGCCCCCAAGCGTGCCCGGCCCGACCCACGGCACCTCCGCTAAGAGACTTTGGTCATCTCCTTGCTGACGGCGTTCGGCCCGTCGAACTCACGCTCGGGAAGCCTGCGCAGCGATTCGATGATGCCCTCAGAGGCTCCACTCTTCTTCGCGTGCTCGACGAGCTGGTCGCGCGTCGCCGGATAGTCCATTCCGGAGAGGTGCTTCTGGACTTCAATGAATGAAGGCCGGTTGTTCCCCATTACTGCTCCTTTCGGATGCGGAAAAACGGTGCACTCTCGCGTGCGAATTCGATACCCGAGTGCCTTCTTACGCATACCCGAGGCGATGGGACATATGCCCATTGACCTGTGGTTTTGCCTATTTCGGGCTTACTAAAGGGTCAGCGGCGAAGCGTCTCAAATTTGTGCAATCGTTGGTTTAGCACAGGCCCCAAGGGCGACAAATGCCATATAAGCGACAGCGGCGGCGGGCGTGCTCGGCCGAAGGGAAGCCAACCATGAGAGTCCTCATCACCGGCGGCGCCTCAGGACTCGGCGCGGCCGTCGCCCGCAAGGTCCTTGAGCACGGTGGACGGCCCCTTGTCCTCGACCGCCATCTGCCACAGGTAACCGTCGAGCACATCCAGGCCGACCTGTGCGACCGGCGGGCGGCCGAGCGCGCCGTGCACTCCCTCGCCCGTCACGCCGACGGCCTGGACGCCGTCGTCACGGCCGCCGGCATAGACGCCTGCGGCATGCTCGGCACCGTGCCCGCCGACGACTGGGAACGGGTGGTACGGGTCAACCTGCTCGGGACCGTCGCCGTCGTCCGCGCAGCGCTGCCCTACCTCACCGCGGCCGGCAACGGCCGGGTGGTCACGTGCGCGTCCACCCTCGGACTGCGCGCGGTCAGCGACGCCACCGCCTACTGCGCCGCGAAGTTCGGCGTGGTGGGCTTCACCAGGGCGCTCGCGGTCGAGACCGCCGGGCGGATCGGGGTGACGCTCCTCGTGCCGGGCGGCATGGACACCGCCTTCTTCGACAGCCGCGACGAGCAGTACCGGCCCCCTCCCGACGCGAAGCTCAACCGGCCCGAGGACGTGGCCGCGGCGGTCCTGTTCGCGCTGGTCCAGCCGGCCGGATGTGAACTGCGCGAGCTCGTCATCTGCCCGTCCCAGGAGTCCTCCTGGCCGTGACGATGATCATGGCCGGACCCATCCGCGTCGCCGTCGCATTCGCCGACGTCCGCGCGGCGATCAGCCGGCGGCGCGGTCGGTCAGTGGGCGGCGGCGTAGCGCGGCATCGGCCAGTACCGGCGGGGTCCAGGCCCCGTCCGGGTGGTACAGGTCGGTGCCAGGCGGCACGATCTCATCGATCCGGTCCAGCGCCGCGTCGTCCAGGGTCAGCGAGGCGCCCTTCACCAGCGACTCCAACTGCTCCATCGTGCGCGGCCCGATGATGACGGAGGTGACCGCGGGGTGGGCGGCGGCGAAGGCGACGGCAAGCTCGGGCAGAGAGCAGCCGAGGTCCTGGGCGAGCTCGGCGAACCTCTCCACCGCGTCGAGCTTGACGACGTTCTCGGGTATCGACGGGTCGAAGCGCTTGGGTGTCAGCGCGGCACGGCCCGTGGACAGGTCGATCGGCCGGTCCTTCCGGATCTTGCCCGAGAGGTACCCCGAGGCGAGCGGGCTCCAGGTCAGCACGCCCATCCCGTACCGCTGGCAGACCGGGAGCACCGACGCCTCGATGCCGCGGGCGACCAGCGAGTAGGGCGGCTGCTCGGTCCTGAACCGCTGGAGGCCGCGGCGCTCGGCAACGTGGTAGGCCTCGGCGATGTCCTCGGCCGGGAAGGTCGAGCAGCCGAACGCCCGGATCTTCCCCTGGTGCACGAGATCGCTGAGCGCGGAGAGGGTCTCCTCGATTTCGGTCGTGTGGTCAGGCCGGTGGACCTGGTAGAGGTCGATCCAGTCGGTTCCGAGGCGCCTGAGGCTGTCCTCGACCTCCCTGACGATCCAGCGCCGCGAGTTGCCGCGCCGGTTGCGGCCCTCCCCCATCTGGAAATGCACCTTGGTGGCGAGTACGACGTCGTCACGGCGGCCCCGGAGCGCCTTTCCCACGATCTCCTCCGACTCTCCCGCGGAGTACATGTCCGCGGTGTCGACGAAGTTGATCCCCTGGTCGAGCGCGGCGTGAATGATGCGGACACAGTCGTCGTGGTCGCCGTTGCCGACGGCGCCGAGCATCATGGCTCCCAGGCAGTGGACGCTCACCTCGATGCCCGTGCCGCCGAGGGTGCGGTAACGCATGAGCGTGCTCCCTTGCTGTCGAAGTCGCGCCGCACACTAGGCCCTAGAGTCGGCTCTAGGTCAAGCCCTATCCTGGGTGGCATGGCGGAGACCACACCGAGCATGAGCATCGGACAGGTCGCCGACCGCACCGGACTGAGCATTCACACGCTGCGCTTCTACGAGCACGAGGGCATCCTGGCCAACCCCGTGCACCGTGACCTCGGCGGGCGTCGTGTCTACAGCGAGGACGACGTGGAATGGCTGACCCTCTGCACCGTCCTGCGCGCCTCGGGCATGCCGCTGCCCGCCATCCGCCAGTACACCGAGCTGGTCAGGCAGGGAGCCGGTAACGAGGAGCAGCGGCTCACCGTGCTACGCCACCACCATGAGCGCGTGACCGCTCAGATGGGCCGGCTGAGCAAGAGCCTCGACCTGATCAGCTACAAGATCAGGGTGTACGAGGACATCGTCGGCCACGGCGCCCCCGGCGACAGGTGCAACGCGCCGTCCCGGCCGCCGGACGCGGACCGGGCCGACCCAGGCTGAGCGAACCGCCGACGTCACCTGCCGCCTCGGCCGAGAGCAGTGGCGGTGTGGCTAATGGCGCTGCGCCGTCAGCCACGAGCGGACCTCCGGTGGCTCTCCGCCGGGTGGACCCGCCATCGGCAGCCGGACCTCGATCCGGGTGCCGATGCCGGTGGCCGGCTGCGACACGGTGACGCTCCCGCCGTGCCGCTCGGCCTGCTGGCGTACGAGAGTGAGCCCGAGACCGGAGCCGGGGCTTCCGGCGCGGCGGTGGAACCTGCCGAAGACCGCAACGCGCTCGGCCGCGGGGATGCCCGGTCCGGCGTCCTGTACGGCGAGCAGCGCGGCCGGGCCCTGCGGGGTCAGCGTCACGGTGATATCGGCATGACCCCGTCCGTCGGTTCCGTGAACGGCGGCGTTGTCGACCAGGTTGTGCACGATGACGCGGAGCCCCTCTTCCCAGCCGCGGACCCGTACCTCACCGTCGACCGGGCAGGTGATGGTCGCATGCGGTTGCCGGCGGCGGGCGTCCTCGACGGCGGTGGCCACGACCTCGGTGAGCTCGACGTCGGCGGCGAACGTGGCGGCGTCGGCAAGTTCGCCGCGGGCCAGTTCCCGCAGCATGGTGATCAGCCGCTGCATCCGGACGTGCTCGGCGACCAGATCGGCGATGATCTCCGCCCGTTCGGCGGGCTCGAGGTCGGGATGGTCCAGCAGCGTGAGGTTGGTGCTGACGCTGGTCAGCGGCGTCCGCAGCTCATGCGCCGCGGTGGCGGCGAAGGCGCGCGCCGCCTCCAGCGCCTCGGCCGTGCGCGCGACCGCCACGTCACGGCGTCCCAGGAGTTCGTTGACCAGGGCGGCCAGCTCGTCGATCTCGCTCACGCCGGAGTCGGTCCCGAGCCGGGCGGCGCTGCCGGACGGCAGGTCGAGCGACTGGGCCTGTCTCGTCAGCACGGCGAGGGGACGCACCGCGAAGCGGCCGAGGGCGAAGCCGACCGCCGCCCCCATGCCGACCGCTGCCAGCGTCACGAGTGCAAGGCGCCGGCGCAGCAGGTCCAGCTGCCCGGCGAGCCGCTGCTCCGGCTCCAGTATCCAGACCCGCGCCCGGTCGCCGTTCCTGCGGCGCAGTGCCAGGTCGGCGGCGACGTACCGCCAGGCGGCGCCGTCGGCGGTGAAAGTGGCCGGGCCGCCGGTCCCGGCGGGCGGCATGACGGAGGGCACGGTGCCGATGGTGAAGGGCTCGGCGCCGGGAACGTACAGATAGACGCCGCCCGGCGCCTCCGCGCCGAGGGCCGCCCCGGCCAGCCGCTGTGCGGCGGCGTCCGGCGAGATCTTGGAAACCGGCCGGGCCCGCCGCGCGTACACCGTCGCCATCGGGACGAGCGCCCGCAACCGCGTGGTGAGGTGCCTGTCCCGTTCGGCGCGCAGGTCGTGGGAGGCCAGGCGCAGCATGGCGATCCCGGCCAGCAGGACGAGGAGCGGTACGAGCAGGGCGACGCAGACGGCGAACCGGGTCGACAGTCTCATGACCGCTCGTCCCGCAGCACGAACCCGACACCGCGCACGGTGTGCAGCATGCGCGGCTCACCGGCGGCCTCGAGCTTGCGCCGCAGGTAGCCGACGAAGGTGTCCACGGCGTTGCCGGTGACCTCGAAGTCATAGCCCCAGACCCGGTCCAGGAGTACCGGGCGGGACAGCACCAGGCCCGCGTTGCCCGCGAACACCTCCAGCAGGTCGAACTCGCGCCGGGTCAGCTCGACCTCGCGGCCGTTCAGCGTGACTCGGCGGGCCGTGGGGTCGACCGTGAGCGGGCCGACCCGTACCACGCCGCCGGGCTCGCGGCCCGCCCTGCGCAGCAGGGCGCGCAGCCGCAGCACCAGCTCAGCCAGGTCGAACGGCTTCACCACGTAGTCGTCGGCACCTGCCGCGAGACCGGCCACCCGGTCGGCCACCTCGTCGAGGGCCGACAGCATGAGCACCGGCACCTCGGCGCCGCGCGCCCGCAACTCGGCGCACACCTCGATCCCGGACAGGCCGGGCATGGAGACGTCGAGCACGATCGCGTCGGGATCGGCGCTGCCGGCCAGTTCGAGCGCCCGCCGACCGGAGTCGGCGACCTCCACCCCGAAGCCCTCCAGCCGCAGTCCGCGCCGCAGCGAACGCAGGATGGCGGGGTCGTCGTCGACGGCGAGAATCCGGGGTCCGGTCATCGAGGCTCCTGCCCTTTGTCGGAGGTCAGGGTACGCGGCCGCAGCGCGCCCGCGGCCGCGTACCCGGCCCGATCCGAGGCCCCTGCCCGGGCGGCACCGCCCGGCCGGAACCCGGGAAGGTGCGGTCAGGGCTCGGCGACCTCGCGCTCGGCCTGGTCGGCCGCGCCCTCGGCTTCGGACACGGCCTTCTCCAGCTCGGAGATCTCCTCCTGGGAGATGTCGCTCTGAGACGGCGCGGAGTCCCGCGCCGTCTCGGCCGAACCGCCTCGGCCGCCCTGCGACGTACCGGAGTCACCGGCCGGAGGCTGCTCCGAACCCCCGCAACCCGCGACGGTCAGCGCCAGGCAGAGCAGCCCGGCGGGCACCGCGACCCGCCATCGCCCCGCGAACAACTGCATGATCACGGCTGGGTTCCTGGCGTGATCATGCAGTTGTTCGCGGCTGTCGGCGCCGCTCACCCGCCGGTCCCGGTACGGAACCCATGCGACTCGCACCACTTCTCGACCTTCGGCAACTGCTGCTGCCGGAGCTTCAGGGTGCTGAGCCGGGACTGCCGGATGCGGACCCGCCCGTCGAGGATGTCGGCGAGCGCCGCGTCCTTGCTCCGGACGGCGGCGGCCCGCTTCTGCAGGCGCTGTATCGAACCCCGCGCCGCCGGACCGGCCGACAGCCGCTTGACCAGCCGGTCGACCCGCTTCTCCACGCGGTCGGCGCGGGCGCACATCCGCTTGGCCCGCTTGGCCAGCCTGTCCTGTGCGGACTTGTCGGGCGCGGCGGACTTGGACGAGGCCGTCGGAGACGGCGTCGGGGTATCCGCCTGCGCGGCGGGGCCGCCCGCGAACACCAGTGCCCCGACCACGCCCGCACCCATGATGCTTCTCCACGACCTGCGCGACATGCTCTTCGCCATGCGTCGTCCTCCCGATCGGTTGATGGGAGGACGACGCTAGACGACCTTCTTGGCAGAACCTTGAGAAAGCCCGCCCCTCGCTCTCCTCGTTGAGTCGCGGCGTGTCGGTGGTGTGGAGGCGCTCCGGGCACCGACACGCCGCGAGTCGACGAAGGGTCAGCGCAGCCAGACGGCCGTGTCGGTGGGCAGCCGGTCACCCGCGAGCGGGCCGCTGGCGAGCAGCACCGACTCGTGCGGCGGCAGCGGTACGTCCTCCGCCGACAGGTTGACGACGCAGGTGAGGCCGGAGTCCCGGCTGAAGGCGAGCACGCCCTCGCCGAGCGGCAGCCAGGTCATCGTCCCGTCACCGAGGAACTCGCGGCGGATCCGCAGGCCGGCCCGGTAGAGGTTCAGCATCGAGGCGGGGTCCCCGGTCTGCGCCTCGACCGTCACGTCCCGCCACCCGGCGGGCTGTGGGAGCCACGGCTGGCCCGCCCCGTCACCGAACCCGAACGGGGGTGCGTCGCCGGACCAGGGGATCGGCACGCGGCAGCCGTCCCGGCCGACGTCGGTGTGCCCGGAACGTTCCCAGATCGGGTCCTCCCGCACCTCGTCGGGAAGATCCTCGACCTCCCAGAGACCGAGTTCCTCGCCTTGGTAGATGTAGATGCTCCCGGGCAGCGCCATGGCCAGCAGCGCGGCCGCCCTGGCCCGGCGCAGGCCCAGCTCCAGGTCGGTGGGTGCCCCGTGCCCGCGGTCGTTGTGCGAGAAGGACGTGTCCGCGCGGCCGTACCGGGTCACCGGCCGGGTGACGTCGTGGTTGGACAGCACCCAGGTCGCCGGCGCGCCCAGCGGAATGTGGGTCGCCAGCGTCAGGTCGATGACCCGGCGCAGCGCGGCGGGGTCCCATTCGCAGGACAGGAAGTCGAAGTTGAAAGCGGTGTGCATCTCCTCCGGCCGCAGGTAGAGCGCGAACCGGTCGGGCTGGTCCGGCAGCCACAGTTCGCCGATCAGGATGCGGTCGTCGTACTGGTCGGTCAGCCGGCGCCAGTCCTGGTAGATCTCGTGCACGCCGTCGTGGTCGGTGTAGGACTCCTCGATGCTGTCCAGGTCCTTGACCACCACCGCGGCGGAGTCGATCCGGATGCCGTCGACTCCCCGGTCCAGCCAGAACCGCAGGATGTCGAGGAACTCCTCGCGCACCTCGGGGCTGTTCCAATTGAAGTCCGGCTGCTCGGGGGCGAACAGGTGGAGATACCACTCGCCGTCCGGGACCCGGGTCCACGCGGGACCGCCGAAGATGGACTTCCAGTCGTTGGGCGGCAGGTCGCCCCGGCCCGGACGGAACCAGAACCGCTCGCGCGCGGGCGAGCCGGGGCCCGCCGCGACCGCCTCGACGAACCACTGGTGCTGGTCCGAGCAGTGGTTCGGCACGATGTCGATGATCGTTTTGATGCCGACCTCATGCGCCTCCTCGATCAGCTTCTCGGCCTCGGCCAGCGTGCCGAAGAGCGGATCGGTGTTGCGGAAGTCCGCGACGTCGTAGCCGCCGTCGGCCATCGGGGACGGATACCACGGGTTGAGCCAGATGGCATCGACCCCGAGCTCGGCGAGATAGGGCAGGCGGCCGCGCAGGCCGGCCAGGTCACCGGTGCCGTCGCCGTTGCCATCGGCGAAGCTGCGCAGGTAGACCTGGTAGATCGCGGCTCCCCGCCACCACGTTTCAGACATGTTCTTACTTTCTCCTTAAATGATCAGCCCTTGGGGCTGCCACCGGTGAGGCCCGCGAGAATGTGCCGTCGGCAGGCTGAAGGCGAGCTCAGCCCTTGAGGCTGCCGGCGGTGAGCCCGGCCATGATGTGGCGCTGGAAGATGAAGAAGACCACGATGGTCGGAACGCTCGCGATCACCAGGGCCGCGATCAGCGTGTTCTGCGGCATCTGGGCCGACAGCGAGGCGATGCCGACGCTGATCGACATCTTCTCGGCGTCCTGCAGCACGAGCAGCGGCCAGACGAAGTCCCGCCAGACGTTGACCACGGTGAAGATGGACACCACACCGATGATCGGCCGGGAGACGGGCAGCACCACCTTCCACAGGATCCGGGACGGCGAGGCGCCGTCGATCTCCGCAGCCTCGAGCAGCTCCCGCGGAATGGAGTCGAAGAAGCGCTTCAGCAGGAAGATGTTGAAGCCGTTGGCCACCGCCGGGAGCCAGATCGCCCAGGGCGTGTTGAGCAGATCCCAGTGGAAGATCGGCAGGTCGTGCACCGTGAGGTACGCGGGCAGCAGCACGACCATCGTGGGGATCATCAGCGTGGCGAGCATCGCCCCCAGGATCAGGTTGCCGAGGATCGGGCGCAGCTTGGAGAGCGCATAGGCCGCCGACACGTCGAAGACCAGGGTGAACATCCAGGCGCCCGCCGCGTACACCACGGTGTTCTTGAGCAGCAGGCCGAGATCCATCAGATCCCATGCCTCGCGGTAGGCCGTGAAGTCCACCTTGGACGGCAGGAACGGCGAGGGCATCTGAGCGAGCTCGTCCGGGGACTTCATCGCCCCGGTGACCATCCAGAACAGCGGGAAGACGAAGATGGCGGTGAAGCTCACCAGCACGCCGATCAGGGTGGCCCAGTAGATCCGCCGGCCCCAGCGGGAGTTCCGCTGTTGTGCCGAGACGATCGTACGGACCTCGGTGGTCGGCTTGCGGCGCCGCCTGGCCCGGTGCCGGGCCGCGCCCTGGCGCCGCGGGCCGGCCGGCTCCTCGACGGTCGGCTCCCGGAGAGCGGTGAGATTGGACATGCGGGTCCCTAGCCATTCTTCTCGCGCGATATGCGCAAGTACGCGACGGAGAAAACCATCAAAACGAGCATGAGCATCAGGCCCAGCGCGCTGCCCGCGCCGAAGTTGGTGAAGTTGAACGCGTACTGGTACATCAGGTAGACGACGCTGACGGTGGCGTTCTCCGGCCCGCCTCCGGTGAGCAGGTACGGCTCGATGAAGACCTGCATCGTGGCGATGATCTGCAGGAGCAGCATCACCGCCAGGATCAGCTTGGTCTGCGGGATCGTGACGTGCCAGATCCGCCGGATGATGCCGGCGCCGTCCAGCTCGGCCGCCTCGTAAAGCTCGCTGGGGATCGTCTGCAGTGCGGCGAGGTAGATCAGCGTGCCGCTGCCGAGGTTCATCCAGGTCGACACGATGACCAGGGAGAGCAACGCCGTGCTGGTCGAGTCGAGCCAGCTGAGCCCCGGCAGGTTCGCCAGCCCGAGCATCTGGTTGAACAGGCCAGGTCCCGGGTCGTAAAACCACTTGAACAGCAGCACCGCGACGGCCGGCGGCAGCATGACCGGAAGGTAGACGACGAACCGCAGATAAGCCCGCGCGTGCCGCAACTCATTGAGGACGATCGCGATGAGGAACGGGATCGCATATCCGAAGACCAGCGCCAGCAGGGTGAACACCACGGTGTTCACCCAGGCGGGCTTGAACGCAGAGTCCTCGAACACGGTCTTGAAGTTGTCAAAGCCCACCCACACGGGTGGGTCGACGAAGTTGTTCTCCTGAAAGCTCAGGATGAACTCACGGATGATCGGATACCAGGAGAAGAACGCGAAGCAGATCAGCGCCCCGCTCAGAAAGCCGTACGCCGACAGGTTGCGGCGCAGGTTCCGCTTGAACCTGGTGGGTTTCCGCTTCCCGCCGGGCCGGGTGGGGCTCGCTACGGCCATCGGTGTTCCTCCAACGCGCATCCGATCCGTACTCGTTGTGCGAGGTGCCGGCCCAGTAGTGGGCATGGACCGGCACCCCTGGTCTCGGGTCGGCTAGCTCTTGGCCAGCAGCGCGTTGACCTTCGCCTCGGCATCGGACAGCAGCTTGCTGACGTCGGCGTCCTGCCTGGTCAGTACGGCCGACATCGGGGTGTCCAGGACCGCGTAGATCTCCTGGGCGAGCGGTGGCTCGGGCTTGGCGGCGACGTTGGCGGTGCCGGCCGCGTACGGCGCGAAGTTCTCCACGGGCACCGTGGCGTTCGCCTTACGGTCGGCGGCGATCTGCTGGCCGGGCGGCGTCGTGCCGTACAGGTCCGGGATGGGCAGGCCGACCGGCCTTCCGACGGCCTTGAGGCGCGGGTAGTCGAACTGGCCCTTGCCGGGTGTCAGGTACTGGTACTCGAGCCAGAGCAGGCCCGCCTTGATCTTCTCAGGGGAGGCCTTGCGGTTGAACATGTACCCGGAGCCGCCGTTCAGCGCGGCAGTGGCCTCGGGCTGCGCGGTCACCCCGAAGTCCTCGATCTTCCCGCGGAACTTGTCCTGCAGGTCCCGGGTCACGTCCGGAGCGCCGAGCATCATGCCCATCCGGCCTCCGGCCATCTGCTGCATCAGGTCTTCCCACTTGATCGAACGGCGGGTGCCCATGCTGTTGTCGGTCCAGCGCATGTCCTTCAGCGTCTGCAGGACCGCCTTGCCCTGGTCGGTGTTGAAGGCCGCCTTGGTGCCGTCGGGCGTGACCGCGTCCCCGCCCCGGCCGTACAGCGACGCGGTGAAGTGCCAGCCGCCGGTGTTGCCCCCGCTGTACTCGCCGAAGCCGACGTAGCCGGCGCCGAGCCCGGCGATCTTCTTCGCGGCCTCACGTACCTCCGCCCACGTCTTGGGCGGGTTGTTCGGGTCGAGGCCGGCCTTGGTGAAGAGCTTGCGGTTGTAGACCAGGCCCATCCCGTACCCGTCCCGGGGCACTCCGTAGGTCTTGCCGCCGCTCTTGAAGATGTTCGTGACGTCGGGCCGCAGGTCCTTCCCGTTCTTGAGGGCACCGACGTAGGAGGAGATGTCGGTGGCCTGGCCCTGCTGGATGATGCGCGCGACGTTGGGGAAGTTGACGTAGAAGACGTCCTCGAGCTGCCCACCGGCGAGCTTGGCCTCGAACGTCTTCGGTTCGTAGCAGGGGAACGCGTCCTTGCTGACGACCTTGATGTTCGGGTGCAGCTTCTCGAACGCGACGACGTCCTCGTCCCAGAGCCTGCGCTCCTCCTTGGCGGTCTTCGGCGGCTGGCAGGCGACCGTGACCGATACCTGGCCGGGGGTGGCGCCGGCGCCCGAGTCGCCGTCACCGTCATCTCCGCCGCAACCGGCGGCGGTCAGTGCGATCCCCGTGACCAGCAGGATCGTGAGCTTACGGGATTTCATCAACGAACTTCCTCCTGGTGTGGCACACCGCTGCGGCTGAGGTCTCGGCCCCCGACATCCCAGGCCCGCCCGGCAAGGTCACCTTGCTGTTACGGGCTTATTTCGCGTACCGGTGCCCGAAACATATGAGGACGGACAAGCTATTGCAATAGTTCAGCAGAAGTTCGCAAGAGTTCAACAGTCTGCGCCCCGGCGCGCACACAGGCACGACAACGGCAACAGCGGCACGACAAGAGCGTCCGAGGAGTCGACGGCACGAGGGGCCGGACCGAAGCCGGCACCCTTCAGGCGGGAACAGGAGATTCCGCCCCCGCTCATGGGGGGTCGGTGAGCGGCTAACCGCCGACGGCGCCGAGGGAGGTGACCCGGCTCGCCGAGGAGGCCGGTGCCGTCGACGCCCGGACCACCAGCTCGGGTTCGAACAGCAGCTCGTCGTTGGGCACCCTGGCCTTGTCGATCTGGGCCACCAGCATGTCCACCGCGGCCCGGCCCATCGCCTCGATCGGCTGGCGGACCGTCGTGAGCGGCGGATCCATGCAGGTCATCAGGGCCGAGTCGTCATAGCCGATCACCGAGATGTCGGCCGGCACCGACAGGCCACGGCGGCGGGCCGCCCGGATCGCGCCCATGGCGAGCACGTCGCTCGCGCACACGATGCCGGTCACGCCCTTGTCCAGGAGCCGGCCGGTCGCCGCGTGGCCGCCCTCGAGGGAGAAGGTCGTGTGCTCGACGAGCTCGGGCCCGGTGGGCAGGCCGGGCCGGGACAGGCCGAGATAGGCCTCCAGCTTGCGCCGCGAGGGCATGTGGTCGGGCGGGCACAGGACCATGCCGATGCGCTCGTGCCCGAGGGCGGCCAGGTGCCCCACCGCCTGCTCCGTCGCCACGGCGTCGTCGCACGAGACCCGCGGGAAGCCGAGGTGGTCGACTGCCGCGTTGACCAGCACGGTGGGCAGGCCCCGCTCGACCAGCCGCTCGTAGTGGTCGTGCGAGGCGTCCGCCTGCGCGTAGAGCCCGCCCGCGAACATCACGCCCGACACCTGTTGCTGGAGCAGCAACTCCACGTACTCGGCCTCGGACACCCCGCCCACGGTGCGCGTGCACAGGACCGGGGTGAGCCCCTGCTGGGCGAGCGCGCCGCCGACGACCTCGGCGAAGGCCGGGAAGATGGGGTTCTGCAGCTCCGGCAGCACCAGGCCGACCAGGCGCGCGCGGTCGCCGCGCAACTGCGTCGGCCGCTCGTAGCCCAGCACGTCGAGGGCGGTGAGCACCGACTCGCGCGTCGCTTCCGAGACGCCGGGCCGGCCGTTGAGCACCCGGCTCACGGTCGCCTCGCTCACCCCGACCTTCTTGGCCACGTCGGCAAGTCGTCGTGTCATGACGGCAAGCCTACGACAGGGAGCGCAAGCGGTTGCGGGCTCCTGCCCAGGAATGACGGGACCTCCGGCCCGCACGCGAGGGCGGCGCCGACCGATCGCGGGCGACGGGTGGGATCGTTCCAACACCGGTTGACCTGTACACCGCTATTTCCGTAGCCCTACTAGGAATTTGTAAGCTTCTGTCAAGTCATTGCAAGACCCTGTCAAGCGACTTATCGTGTGGCGCACTCCCGGTAGCCGTCACACAGCAGAGTCGGCGCCACCCCGCCGGGCACAGGCGGTCCCCGCTTCCGTGACCGCCTTCGCGTCCCGGCGCCGACGCGGAAGGGTCACGCGATGAAGAGACCTGGCCACCCCCCGGATTACAGGATCACCACCCACGCCACCGGACGTCCCGCCGTCATCGTCGCGATCATGATGTTGATCGCCCTCGTGTTCTCGCTCGTCACCGCGCTGCCGTCACTGATGCGGCCCGCCGCCGCCGAGGCGGTGGCCGAATCGCCGTTCGACGTCCCGGGCCGCGGCGCGACCGTCCCCTTCACCGAGATCGAGGCGGAGGACGCCGCCACGAACGGCGAGCTCATCGGGCCGGACCGCGTGTACACCCGCCTGCCGTCCGAGGCCTCCGGCCGCAGGGCGGTCCGGCTGAGCGCCGCCGGCCAGTACGTCGAGTTCACCCTCACCAAGCCGGCCAACGCGATGTCGGTCCGCTACAGCGTGCCCGACAACGCCGCGGGCACCGGGCTGACCGCGCCCGTCGACCTGCGGATCAACGGCACCAAGCTCAAGGACCTGTCGTTCACGTCCAGGTACGGCTGGTACTACGGCGGCTACCCCTTCGGCAACAACCCCGGCGCCGGCAGCCCGCACCACTTCTACGACGAGACCCGCACCATGTTCGGCTCGACGCTGGCGGCCGGGACCAAGGTGCGCGTGCAGGTCGCCTCGACGTCGATCTCGCCGTGGTTCGTCGTCGACCTGGCCGACTTCGAACTGGTCCCCGACCCCATCGCCCGCCCGTCCGGCTCACTGTCGGTCGAGGACTACGGCGCTGACCGCACCGGCGCCGCCGACTCCACGGCGGCCGTGCAGGCCGCCGTCGACGCGGGCCGGACCCAGGGCCGGGTGGTCTGGATTCCCCAGGGCACCTTCAAGGTGACGAACCACATCATCGTCGACAACGTGACGCTGCGCGGCGCCGGTCCCTGGTACAGCGTGCTGGGCGGCAACCGCGTGGGCGTGTACGGCAAATACGTCGCCGACGGCGGCCCGAGCCGCAACGTCCAGCTCAGGGACTTCGCGATCATGGGCGAGGTCACGGAGCGCAATGACGGCGACCAGGTCAACGCCATCGGGGGCGCGATGAGCGACTCGGTGGTCTCGAACGTCTGGATGCAGCACAACAAGGTCGGCGCCTGGATGGACGGCCCGATGAACAACTTCACCATCACCGGCAGCCGCATCCTGGACCAGACCGCCGACGGTGTGAACTTCCACCGCGGCGTCACGAACTCGACGGTCACGAACACGTTCGTGCGGAACATGGGTGACGACGGCCTGGCGATGTGGGCCGAGACCGACAACAACGTCGGCAACAGGTTCACGTTCAACACGGTCGTGGTACCGGTCCTCGCCAACAACATCGCGATCTACGGCGGCCGCGACATCACCGTGAGCGACAACGTGCTGACCGACACCGTCACCAACGGCGGCGGGCTGCACGTCGGCAACCGCTACCCCGGGGTGAACGGCCCCACCGCCGTGTCCGGCACGTTCACGCTGGCCCGCAACACCCTCATCCGGGCCGGGAACTCCGACTACAACTGGAACTTCGGCGTCGGCGCCATCTGGTTCAACGGGCTCAACCAGCCGATCTCGGGCGCCGCCATCAACGTCACCGACACCGACGTCCTCGACAGCTCGTACGCCGCGATCCACACCATCGAGGGGAGCGTGACCGGCGTCAACTTCAACAACGTCAACATCGACGGCACCGGTACCTTCGCCCTGCAGCTCCAGGCGCCGGGCTCGGCGAGCTTCACCAACGTCCGGGCGCAGCGGATCGGGTACTCGGGCCCCATCTACAGCTGCCTGGGCAACGGGTTCACCATCAACCAGGGCTCGGGCAACTCGGGGTGGTACACCTCCACCCCCTACTGCGGGCCCTGGCCCGCGCCGGTGTACGGCGGCGGAGGCGGCGACCCGACCCCGACGCCCCCGGGCTGCCAGGTCGGCACGGGCAACGTCGCCGCGCGCAAGCCGATCAGTGCGAGCGGCCACACCCAGTCGTACGTCGCCGCGAACGCCAACGACGGTGACAGCAGCAGCTACTGGGAGAGCCCCAACAACGCCTTCCCGCAGACGCTGACCGTGGACCTCTGCGGCACGGTCAACGCCCGGCGGGTCGTGCTCAAGCTGCCGCCCTCGGCGGCGTGGGCCACCCGCACGCAGACCATCGCGGTGCTGGGCTCGGCGAACGGCACCGACTTCAGCACGCTGGCGGGCGCCGCCGGCCGTACCTTCGACCCGGCCACGGGCAACACCGCGACCATCACCCTGCCCGGGACCGGTGCGCGGTACCTGCGGCTGAACTTCACCGGCAACACCGGCTGGCCGGCCGGTCAGGCGTCCGAGTTCGAGGTTTACGCCTCGTAGCCCGGAGCCGTACGGCTCGGAGGGGCCGCCACCCCTCCGAGCCGTGCCGCCTCCGTCGGCCGTGACGGGCCGGCGGTCATTGTCGAGACGGCCCGCGGCGGGCACTCTCTGGGGATGGGCAGTCGTCCACTGGAGGTGCGCCGGTATGCCCGAACCTCCGCCCGCCGTGCATCGGGCGATCCTCGCGGTCGACGTGGAGAACTTCGGAGATGCCGGCCGGACCAATCCGGATCAGGTCGAGGTCCGCAGCGGCCTCTACCGCTCGATAAGGCGGGCGTTCGAGGCCTCGGGCGTGCCGTGGGCGGCGTGCCATCACGAGGACCGCGGCGACGGGGTCCTCATCCTGGTACCGCCCGACGTGCCGAAGATCCGCCTCGCCGATCCCTTTCCCCGGGAGCTCGCCGACTCTCTCGCCGCGCACAACGCGACCTGTGGGAGGGGCGGCCGGATCCGCCTCCGGATCGCTCTGCACGCCGGCGAGGTGCACTTTGACGACCACGGTGTGGCGGGCACCGCCATCAACCTGACCTTCCGGCTCTTGGAGTCGCCCGCGTTGAAGGCCGCCCTCACGGACTCGCCGGGCGTCCTGGCCCTCATGGCGTCGGAATGGTTCTTCGACGAGGTCATCCGGCACGACCGGCGCAGCCGGCCCGGCACCTACCGGCGGATGCGGGTGTCGGTCAAGGAGACCGTGACCACTGGACGGGTGTGCCTGCCCGACCATCCCTACCCACCGGCGGAGGAGCCCGACGCGTCCCCGGTCGTGCCGCATGGGCGAACGGCCGGGAGCACCGTCGGCCACCCGGCGACCTGGAACGTCCCGAGTCGCAACCGTTCGTTCGTCGGACGGGAGGGGATACTGGCCCGGCTCTCGCGGATCCTGCTCGCTCCCGATGACCGCGGGGCGACGCCCGCCTGCGTGGTGCACGGAATGGGTGGAGTCGGCAAGACCCAGATCGCACGGGAGTACGCCCATCGCCATGGCCCGCACTACGACGGCGTGTGGTGGGTGGACGCCGGACAGCCGTTCTCCGTCGCCCAAGGTCTCACCGAATTGGCCGACCATCTGGGCATACCGGGCGATGGCGCGCGGCGGCGAGCGAACGCGCTGTGGCGGGAGCTCGCGTCCCGAGGCCGATGGCTCGTCATCTACGACAATGCCGAGGACCAGCGCGACCTCCAGCCCTGGTGGCCGACCGCGGGTGTGGGCGGGGTGCTCGTCACCTCCCGGACCTCGTCCTGGTCGATCGCGCACCCGGTACCGGCGCCGCCCTTCACCCGGGCCGAGTCCATCGCGCTGCTGAGCCGGGACTCCGGACAGGACGACATGGCGGACGCCGGGAAGATAGCCGATGAGCTGGGCCATCTCCCGCTCGCCCTCGAGCAGGCGGCGGCCTATGTCGCCCGCAACCGAACGAGCTGGACGCACTACCACGACCTGCTCCGCCGATCGCCGGCGCGGATGATGCACGTGAACGGGCCGGACGACTACTCCGGTACGGCCGCGACGACGTGGTCGCTCTCGATGAGCAGGGTGAGGGAGCAGCATTCGGGTGCCGCACACCTGCTCAAGCTGTACGGC
The DNA here is from genome assembly GCF_014323705.1 of Actinomadura alba. Lineage (GTDB taxonomy): Bacteria > Actinomycetota > Actinomycetes > Streptosporangiales > Streptosporangiaceae > Actinomadura_C > Actinomadura_C alba. The sequence continues at coordinate 146,311 of NZ_JABVEC010000005.1, read as the reverse complement.
TTCTTCGACCCCGACCACATCCCGCGGGACCTCGTCGGCGCCGACCCCCGCGACCTGCCGTCGCCACTGGCCGAGCTGGCGACGGACCGGGTCGCCTACGACCAGGCGATCGGTGCTCTCGCCGAGTACGCGCTCGTCGACGCGACGCCCGAGACGGTCAGCGTCCACCGGCTCGTCCAGACGATGGTCCGGCAATCCCTCCTGCCGGAGGAGCAGGGCGTCTGGGCCGGCGCGGCGGCACTTCTTCTGGCCGGGCGCTTCCCCGCGACGCCCCGGCTTCCCGACTCCTGGCGGGCATGCGGCAGGCTGCTGCCCCATGTCGCCCAGGTGGCCGCCCACGCGCGCCGCGGCCTCATCGCACCCGTCGAGACCTCGGACCTGTGCCAGCGCGCCGCGGCCTACCTCGAGGTGCGCGCCCAGCACCGGCAGGCCCTCGACCTGCTCGATCACGCGCTCCCCCTCAGAGAGCACGCCTTCGGCAGGGACTCCGACGAGTACGCCGAGACGATCACGTCACGTGGCGAGGTGACGTGTTACCTGGGGCACCATCGGCAGGCGGTCGACCTGGCTCGATCCGCCCTCACCATCCGGGAAAGGCTCGCCGGACCCGGTTCACCGTCGCTCGTACCGACGCTTCGCCTGCTCGGCCGCGCGCTGACCGAGGCCGGGCGGCCGGCCGAGGCGGTCGTCGCCCTGGAACAGGCGGTCGGCATCTGCGTACGAGCCTTCGGCCGGGGCGACGCGCGGACGGCCGAGGCGATCGCCCGGCTCGCCTACGCCCATTGGCGCGGGGGTGACCTGGATCTCGCGCGTGCCGGCTACGCGGCCGCGCACGAGGTGTGGGCCACGGCCGGCACCGCGCCGGGCCGCGAGCGCACCGTCGCGTACCGGTGGATGGGAGCGGTGCTGTGCGACCTCGGTGAGCTGATCGCGGCCCGGGACGTTCTGGAGAAGGCGACCGCGATGGCCCACCACCTCTACGGCCGCGACCATGTGGAGACGGTGCGGGCCGAGGAGGTCCGGGGCATCGTCCTCGCGCGGATGGGCGAACCGGCCGAGGCCGAGCGGTTGCAGCGGCGCGCGGCGCGGTTCATCGAGGAGTTCTACCCCGTCCCCGTGGTGCTCGCCGGAACGCTGACCGACCTGGCCCGTACTTTGCTGATCGCCGGCCGTACGGACGACGCGCTGGCCACCGCCGAACGGGCGGTGCGGCTCTACGTCGAGGGTCATGGCACCACCGACCACCCCTACAACGCGGGCGCCCTCACGGTGCTCGGCATGGCGCGACGGCGTCTCGGCCGGCTGGACGAGGCCGTCGAGTGCTTCGAGCGGGCACGGCAGATCTACGAGAGGTCGAACGGGCCGAGGCACCTGCTCACCGAACTCCGCGAAGAGCTCGCCATGACCCGCGCGGCCGACGCAGGAAACGACGCCGCGGCGGCCGAGGGCGAGGGAGCGGCCGGCTGAGCCCGTCCCGGGTCCTCACTCGACGCCGGTGTCCTCGGGCGTGCCTCGGGCGATCGAGGCGAGCACGTCCAGCGCCGCGGCCAGCGTGTCCATGGACGGCTCGGCTAGCGCGAGCCGTACGGCGCTGGGCGCGCGGCCCGGCGTGATGGCGAACGCCGCAGCGGGAGTGACCGCGATGCCCCGGCGCGACGCGGCGGCGACGAAGGTCTCGGCCCGCCACGGCTCCGGTAGCTCCCACCAGCAGTGATAGGCCCTCGGGTCGCCTGTGACGGCGAACCCGCCGAGACGGTCGCGCATGATCTCCTGGCGCGCCGCGGCGTCCCGGCGCTTGATCTGCGCGAGGGTCGCCGCCGTGCCGTCGGTCAGCCAGCAGGTCGCCGCCTCGAGCGCGAAGCGCGGGGCGGTCCAGGTCCCCGACCTGAGCGCCGCCGCCACCCGGTCGGCGAGTCCCGCCGGCGGCACCGCGAAGCCCAGCGACAAGCCGGGGGCGATGCGCTTGGACAGGCCGTCGACCAGCACCACGCGCTCCGGCGCGAGTGCGGCGAACGGCACCGGTTCGTCGCTCAGGAACGCGTAGATGGCGTCCTCGATCGCGTACAGCCCGAGCCGGTGAAGGGTCTCGGCCAGCTCGGCGCGGCGCGACGCGGTCATGGTGACGCCGAGCGGGTTGTGCAGCGCCGGCTGCAGGTAGACGGCCCTGAGCGGCGCGGCGCGATGCGCGGACTCCAGTGCCTCCGGCACCAGCCCGGCGTCGTCGACCGCCAGCGGGACCAGCGTGACGCCGAGGCGGGTGGCGATGGCCTTGACCACTGGATAGGTGAGCTCCTCGACCCCGAGCCGCTCCCCCACCGGGACCAACGCGGCGATCGTGGCCGCGATCGCCTGCCGGCCGTTGCCGGCGAAGAGCAGGTGCTCTGAACCCGGCGTCCAGCCGGGCCGCGAGAGCAGCTCGGCGGTGGCGGCGCGCACCCCGGGCGTCCCGGACACGCCGACGGGCGGAAGCGCGGCGGCGAGGGCCCCGGGCCGCATCAGGCCCTCCAGGCTCCGGGCGAGCAGGGCCGGCTGCTCGGCCGGGATCGAGAAGTTCAGTTCCAGATCGACGCGCGCGCCGCCCGGCTCGGCCAGTGCGGGCTCGGGCGGGGGCTTGCCCGCCCGCACGAACGTGCCCCGGCCCACCTCGCCGACGGCCAGGCCGCGGCGGACCAGCTCGCCGTACACACGCGCGGCGGTGGACGCGGCGATGCCCCACTCGCGGGCGAACCGCCGCTGTGGCGGCAGGCGGTCGCCGGGGCGCAGCCGGCCCGCGGCGATGTCGGCCGCGAGCGCATCCGCGATCAGCCGGTAGTCGTCCACGTCGCGCCCTCGATCCCCGACCCGGGAACAACATTGCACCGAGTACATTTTTTACTATTGCACCGAGATATTGCACCTCATAGCATCGAGCCGTCAAGCAGCACGGCGATGGCGATCCGGCGACCACCGGCCGGCCGCGCCGGGGAACACGAGGAGATCCACCCGATGAGCACGGCCTCCGTCAACGGGATCACCGTCGGATACGACGACACGGGCGGCGGTGACGGTGACCGCGACCCGCTGGTGCTCGTGCACGGCCATCCCTTCGACCGCACGATGTGGCGACCCCAGGTCGAGCACTTCGGCGCGACCGGCGTACGGGTGATCACCCCGGACCTGCGCGGCTACGGCGAGAGCACCGTCGTGCCCGGCAAGACGCCGCTCGAGACCTTCGCCCGTGACATCGCCGCTCTGCTCGACCACCTGGGGATCGACCGGATCGTCCTCGGCGGTCTCTCGATGGGCGGCCAGATCGTCATGGAGTTCCACCGGCTGTTCCCGCACCGGATCAGCGGCCTGCTGCTCGCCGACACCTCCGCTCAGGCCGAGACCGCGGACGGCGTACGGTGGCGCGCGCGCATGGCCGAGCGGCTGGTCCGCGAGGGCATGGGTCCCTACGCCGACGAGGTACTACCGCAGATGGTCGCCCCGGAGAACGTCCGCGCCATGCCCGCCGTCGCCCGCCATGTGCTGGACATGATGCGGGCCACCTCGCCCGACGGCGCCGCCGCCGCCCTTCGCGGCCGCGCCGAACGCCCCGACTACGTGGCGACGCTGTCGCGGGTGGCGGTGCCCGCCCTCGTGGTGGTCGGCGACCGGGACGAGTTCACCCCCATCTCGGACGCGCGGCTGATGCACGAGCGCCTGCCGGACTCGACCCTGGTCGTCGTCGAAGGTGCCGGGCACATGCCCAACCTGGAACGGCCGGCGGCGTTCAACGACGCTCTGGCGGCCCTGCTGGCGAGGGCATGACGCGGCCGGTCACCTCGCCCAGGCCGAGCCGTACCCCCCCGGGCCCCGGCGCGGTGGCGGTGATCGTCACCTCGTCGCCGTCCTCGAGGAAGGTACGGCGGGTCCCGTCCGGGAACTCCAGGGGCTCGGTGCCGCTCCACGTGAGCTCGAGCAGGCAGCCCCGCTGGTCCCGTTCCGGGCCGCTGACGGTACCGGAGGCATAGAGGTCGCCGGTGCGCAGGGACGCCCCGTTGACGGTGAGGTGCGCCAGTTGCTGGGCACCGGTCCAGTACATCGGCGCGAACGGCGGCCGGGAGACGACATGGCCGTTGATCCGGATCTCCAGTGCCAGGTCGAGGGCCCAGGACTCGCCGGCGTCGTCGAGGTAAGGCAGGACGGCGGGATCGCGCACCGGCGGCGGCACCCGGGCCGGCTCCAGCGCCTCCAGCGGCACCACCCACGGCGACACCGAGGTGGCGAAGGACTTCCCGAGGAACGGGCCCAGCGGCACGGTCTCCCACGCCTGGATGTCCCGGGCCGACCAGTCGTTGACCAGGCACACGCCGAAGACGTGGTCGCGGAACCCGCTCACCGGCACCGGCCGGCCGAGGTCCGAGGGGACCCCGACCACGAAGCCGACCTCGGCCTCGATGTCGAGCCGCGTCGACGGCCCGAACGCCGGCGCCGGGTCCGAGGGGCCCTTGCGCTGCCCGGCGGGCCTGGCGACGGGCGTACCAGAGACGATCACCGTGCCCGCGCGGCCGTGATAGCCGATCGGCAGGTGCCGCCAGTTCGGCGTCAGCGGCTCGGAGCCCGGGCGGAAGATGCGGCCGACGTTGGTCGCGTGGTGCTCGGAGGAGTAGAAGTCGACGTAGTCGGCCACCTCGAACGGCAGGTGCGAGGTGACCGCGTCGCGCCGCAGCAGATGCGGCTCGACCGCGGCCCGGTGCGCTGGATCCGTGAGCCATGAGGTGATCTCGGCCCGTGCGGCCCGCCATGTTCCCGGGCCCGCCGCCATCAGCGGATTCAGCGTCGAGCCGAACAGCAGGTCGGCGAAGGAGAGCCCGCGCGACCGCGCGACCGGGCCCACTTCCAGTACATGGTCACCGATGGCGACGCCGATCCTGGGGCGGCCGTCGGCGGCGGAGAAGACGCCGTACGGAAGGTTCTCCACCGGAAAAGGGGTGTCGTGCGGCGCCGGCGGCCAAGGGGTCACGTCTGTTCCTCCCTGTGCGGGTCCCCGCGGTTCGGGTTCCGCGGGTTCGTTCCTATCGGAACCGGATCCGGACCGGGCCACCGGTCCCGGCCGACCGCGCGCCGGGACGTTCCGCCGGCCGCCACTCGAAGATCACAATGGTGCAACGTCGCGGGCATGCCGTAGTGACGATGTCACGAACCGATATGACATGCGGTCATAGGACAAATAGCCTGCTGCCCTACCCATGGCTGTGGCCAATGAGAACAGTGTGACGGAAGGACCACCATGCCGGACGCGGCGCCGCTGCGCCCCAAGGACCCGGTGAGAGTCGGGGAGTACGAGATCCTCGGTCTGCTGGGTGAGGGCGGTCAGGGCGCCGTCTACCTCGGCCGCCGGGCCCACGGAGGCCCCGCCGACGAGTACCTCGCCATCAAGCTGCTCCATGACGGGCTGGCCGCGGACTCGCCGGCCCGCGCCCGCTTCGTGCGGGAAGTGCACGTCGCCATGCGGGTGGCCCGCTTCTGCACGGCTCAGGTGCTCGACGCCGACCTGATCGGCGACCGGCCCTACATCGTGAGCGAGTACGTGGAGGGCCCGTCTCTGTACGCGTCGGTCCACGAGCAGGGTCCGCGCACCGGCGGCGCGCTCGAGCGGCTGGCGATCGGAACGCTCACGGCGCTGACCGCGATCCATCAGGCCGGGATCACGCACCGGGACTTCAAGCCGCACAACATCGTGCTCGGCCCGGACGGCCCCCGCGTGATCGACTTCGGCATTGCGCGGGCACTCGGGTCGGCGAGCGACACACAGACGATCGGAACGCCCGCCTACATGGCCCCCGAGCAGTTCGCCGGCCGGGGCTTCGGCCCACCCGCCGACATGTTCGCGTGGGCCAGCACCATGGTGTTCGCCTCGACCGCGCGTCCCGCCTTCGGCAACGACGACTCCGCCGCGGTGATGCACCGCATCGTGACGGCCGAACCGCACCTCGGCGAGCTGACCGGCGCGTTGCGCGATGTGGTCGCCGCGTGCCTCGCCAAGGACCCCGAAGCGCGCCCAACCGCACAGGACGCCCAGCGGCTGCTGATGGGCACAACCGATCCAGGCGTAGCGGCGAGCGGAGTCGGCGACCTGGCCGCGCCCGGCGCGTGGAGCATCCCGGCGGACGCGTTCACCGGCACACCGCATATGCCGGCCGCGCATGCCGGCGGGCCCGCGCCGGTCCACGAGGCGGCCGCTGCCGCATCGCCACCCCCCGGCCCCGGCGTGGTGTCCGACTCCCCTCCGAGAGAGCACCCCGCGGGCGCTCAGCCGCCGCGGCAGGCGTTGCCGCAGGGATCCATACCGCCGGAGTCGACACCGGCCGGACCCACACCAGTCGGATCCGCACCCCACGGATCCGCATCAGACGGGTTCACACCGCCGGTCGCCCATCACACACCGGTCCAGCACCCGCCGGCGTACGCGCCCGCGCAGACGACCCGACCGGGCCCCGGCGGCCGGCCCCCGGCCCGACCGCGCCGCCGGGCGGCCCTGCTGGCCGCCGGACTCTCCGTGGCCGCCGTGCTGGCCGCCGGTACGGCCTGGGCGGCCACCCGGGGCGGAACCGGCGGTCCGGAATCGGCCCAGGGCAACGACGCCGCGGGCCCCGCCGGGCAGACACACGACGCCGGAGCAGGACCCACTGAGGCGTCCGGAGAAGGAGCGCAGGGCACGCGCCGCACGGACCCGGCCAAGGCGGCGACGACATCTCCAAAGCCGGGGGACGACCGGAACACCCGGGCGCCGCGGCCGGGCGGCTCCACCCAGCCGAGCCGCTCCACGCCAAGGCCCACCGGAGGCGGGGGCGGGGGCGGGGACACGCCGAGCCGGCCCAATCCGTACACCGCCCAGCAGGTGTGCAACTCCGGCGGCCACGGCTCGGGCTACTACGTGCAGCGGTCGTCGGCGTTCACCGGCGGGAGGGTCTACCAGCTCTACAACAGCTCCGGCTACAACTGCGTGGTCACCCTCAAGACCGCCGACGTCGGCACGAAGACGAGCGTGTGGGCGGAGCTCACCCGCGAGGACGGCACCAAGGCCTCCGACAGGGGGTCCTTCGCCTATTACGCGGGCCCCGTCTTCCTCCACGCCAAGGGCCAGTGCGTGAAGTACACCGGCGGTGGCGGGAGCGGTAGCGCCGGCGCCCCGTGGGGGAACTGCGGATAGCCGGGCCGGCGAAGTGGTCGCGCCGTCGCCGCCGAGGGCGTGACCACGCCGACCGGTTTCATCCGATCAGATTGTCGAAATCCCCGTCCTTGGCACCGAGGATGAGCGCCTCGATCTCGGGCCGGGTGTAGATGAGCGCCGGCCCCTCGGGGTGCCTGGAGTTCCGGACCGCGATCCGCTCACCCGGCAGCTCGGCGATCTCGACGCAGTTGCCCTGCGAGTTGCTGCGGTGTGCCTTCTGCCACCTGGCTCCGTTGAGTTTGGTGGCGGGCATCCCGTTGTAGGTCTGGTGCATTCATGTCTCTCTGAGAATCGCGCCGAGGAGCTCGACTGTGCCGTCCGGGGTGGCGCTGTCGACCGCCAGGCGTTCGATCGCCTGCATGTAGACGTCGACGTCGTCGCGCTTGTCCAGGTAGAGGGCACCCGTGAGGGTCTCGACGTAGACCACATCCGGCAGGTCCGGCTCGGGAAACCGCAGGATGGAGAAGGCCCCGCCTTCGGCCGCGTGACCGCCGAACGTGAAGGGCATGACCTGCACGGTGATGTTGGGCAGCTTGGACACCGCGATCAGGTGTTCCACCTGTCCCCTCATCACCTCGTGGCCACCGATCGGACGTCGCAGTACCGCTTCGTCGAGCACCGCCCACAGCCTGGGGGCGTTCGGCCCGGTCAGCCGCTGCTGGCGCTGCATGCGAAGCTCGACCCGCTGATCGATCTCGTGAGCCGGCGCGTCGGCGTTGCCCAGCCGGAAGACCTCCCGGGCGTACGGCTCCGACTGCAGCAGCCCGGGGACGAACTGCAGCTCGTAGGTCCGGATCAGCGAGGCCGCCTCTTCGAGGCCCACATAGGTCTGGAACCAGTGCGGCAGCACGTCACCGTAGCGGTGCCACCAGCCCGGGGCGTTGGCCTCCCTCGCCAGCCGCAACAGCGACTCGCGCTCGGCCTCGTCGGTGACGCCGTAGAAGGTGAGGAGATCCGCCACGTCTCGTTCTTTGAAGCTGACCCGGCCCAATTCCAATCGGCTGATCTTCGACTCCGACGCACGGATGACGTAGCCGGCCTCCTGACGGCTCAGACCGCGCCTCTCACGCAGACGGCGCAGCTGTGAGCCGAGCAGGATTCGACGCACCGTCGAGCCGGTACCCGGCGATTCAGGAGTCACGTCCAACCTCCGAGAGTCCTGAGCGGACCGCACAAGTGTGCCATTCCCCTCTTCTGTGTTCGCGGGACCTCCGAAACCGCTGCCGAGCCCCGTTCACGACGGGCGGAATTTGCGAGACGAGCCAAATGCACGTGCATTGGGTCTTGCATTGGCACGCTACGATGCGCAGGATAACGCACGGGACCCTCGGGCACACGGCCGCAAGATGAGACGACATGCGGGGTTGGGATGACATCACGCCACGCACGCGACGAGATGCTGGACTGTGCCTTCACCTCGTCTTCGAACCGCGATCGGGTCGACCTGCCACCTGGTCTGAGCACCGCCGTGGAAGCACTCACCCACGATCGCGGCCCGGCTCTCTCGTTCACCGTCGCACCCGAACCAGAATCCGTCACCTTCGCCCGTCACTTCACCCGGACCACCCTCGAGCGCTGGAACATGGGCCATCTGGTCGACGACGTCGGTCTCGTCGTCACCGAGCTGGTCACCAACGCGCTCAGGCACAGCCTGCCGCCCCGGCTCGCCGAGCCCGCGGGTGCGATCCACCTGCGGTTGATCTGGCAGTCCCCGTACCTGCTGTGCGGAATCCAGGACACCGGCCACGACCTGCCGTGCCGGCGGGAGCCGGACTTCATCGGCGAGACCGGCCGCGGCCTCCACATCGTCGAGTCGTTCAGCAACATGTGGGGATGGGCCCGGCTCAGTGGCGGCAAGGTCGTCTGGGCGCTCTTCTGCCCCCCGGTCCGCTCGGGCGAGGGCGCCGTCCGGGCGGTTGGCGGCTGACTTCCCCGGCCAGACTCACCGGGGCCCGAGCGGCATGTGACCAGGGTCACAACACGCTTTGACAACTCTTGACCCCCTCCTTGCGTCTTCCCAGTAGGGACGCGCGAGAACGGCACCAGAGCCGATGCAAAGATGCCTCGCCTCCCTGCCCTTGAGTCAGAGATTGTGTCTGATTTGTCCGATTTTGGTATGTTGAGGCGGCCGGTTCGCTTCCCCTCGACCTGCGCACCGCCTCATGATCGGACCCCGAGCCTCATGTGATCGGCGAGGGCATCCCCGTACGAGGGCGAACACCGCCCCGCAAGAGAGTTACGGAGCGATGACGATGACCGTCGCCTTGCCTACGCGCCGGGAGGACGTCGAGCGCTATGAACGCGACGTCCTGCCGCTGGCCAGTCCGCTGTACGCCAGCGCCGTGCGGATGACCCGCAACAGCGCCGATGCCGAAGATCTCGTCCAGGAGACCCTCGCCAAGGCCTACGTGAACTTCCACCAGTTCAAGGAGGGCACGAACCTCAAGGCCTGGCTGCACCGGATCCTGACGAACAACTTCATCAACACCTACCGCAAGAAGCAGCGTGAGCCGCAGCGGGCCGGGTCGGAAGAGCTCGAGCAGTGGCAGCTGTCCCACACCGAGTCCCGGAGTGCCGGGCTGCGCTCCGCCGAGGCCGAGGCACTCGACCGGATGCCCGACTCCGGGATCATGATGGCGCTGCGATCAATGCCGGACGAGTTCCGGCAGGCCGTCGTACTCGCCGACATCGAGGGCTATCCCTACAAGGAGATCGCCCAGATGATGGGCACCCCCATCGGCACGGTGATGTCCCGCCTGCACCGGGGCCGCAAGCAGCTCCGCGAGCTGCTGCTCGTCCACCACGAGCACGCCCTCGCCGCCTGACGGCGACTGCTCCAGGCCCCGCCGCCGCGGGCACGGCTATGCCGGGGCGCGAAGATGGCGCATGAGCTGCTCGTAGCGCCGCCACCCCTCGGCCGAACGGCCGTCCCCGAGATCGAACCACATCGCGGGTGACCTGGGATCTCCGATCGGACGCCCGGGTACGTCCGAGGGGACGGAACCCACCCCCGTCTCCGCACCCACCGCCATGCCGATCGGCGCCGGGGCGCCCATCCAGCGCGGCTCGGTCGTGAGGTCCGCGCGCCCCGGGCTCAGCTGCGCGAACAGCGACGCCAGCCGGTGCTCGGCGGCCACCGAGCCGACCAGCGTGGACAGTGTGGAGACCGGTGGCGGATCGGCCGCGGAGAATCCGAAGACCAGCGTCCCCGCCTCTTCCACGCCGCCCTGCGACGACGACAGCAGCAGAGTCCCGACCATCGTGCGGCGCTGACCGACCGGGGGTGCCCCGTTGTCGCCCATGCCGGCTCCCGGCCCCGCCTCGGCCGCCGGCCCGATGACCGCCAGCCAGGTGGCACGGGGCGAGCGCTGCCGGAAGAGCCCGTTCATCTCGTCCAGGTTCCACAGGTTCGCGGCGGGCTCGGCCGTCCCCCAGCCGAGCGGCGGATGCCCGGTGAACGAATGGCAAAGATGCCCGACGGCACCGCCGAGCAGCTCACCGGCGCCATGCCGCACCCGGAAGGTCAGCGTCAACTGGGCGCCGATCGGCTCGCTCGATCGCGTGGTGTAGCCGGGCGCGTAGTCGCGCGCCTCGGGCACCGGGCTGAACGCCGCACCGTCCCAGCGCAACGGGCGGCCGGTCAGCCCGTCGTAGTACCCACCACCGTCACTGATCACCCAGAGCGAGCCCGGCCCGGTCAGCACGAGCTTCAGCGGCAGCGACAGCCGGGACGTCACCGGCGTGACGATCTGCAGTCCGCGGCCGGACTCGCCGCAGACCCGGAGCGCGTCGGCCAGCCACTGGTTGAACGCCACCACCGGCCGGTCCCGCAGCACCACCATCGCCTTGGGAGTGAGCACGTCGACCGCGGGATGCGGCGCGTTCATGGCCTCGCCTCCGGCTCAGCGGCTCGCAGCGCCTTCCCGGCACCGTCGGCCACCGTCACCGCGCCCACCGGCTCAGAGCTTCGCAGAACCCCGGCTCCCCTCACCGCTCTCACCGCGCTCGTCCGTGCGGCGAACGCGGCCCCCTTCGCCATGGTCATGACTGCGCCTCGCCGGCCCAGACCGTGCCGCCCCGCCAGTGGACCAGGTCGTCGGCGAACCGCCGTGCGATCCGGTCGGCGTCCGGGAGGTCGGCGGCGGCCCGTACGTCGACCCACCAGACGGGCGAGCCGACCCGGCCGGCCAGCTCGTGGCCCAGCAGGCGCTCCACCTCGCCCGGCACGTGGACCAGCACAGGCACCTCGATCGAGACGATCAGCCGGCCGTCCGTGTCGTACAGCTGGGTCACCCCGCCGTCGAGCTCGTTCATCCGCACGTCCTCGCCGAAGGCGAGCATCCCGTCGATCACAGTGCGGACGTCTGGCTGGTTGCGTACCAGCGCAACGATGTCGCAGGTCACCGTCCCCACCTCCCCTGATCGAACCGGCGGCAGTCTAGTTGTGTCCGGCCTCCGGCTGAAAGTCATTCCGATCAAACCGCAATGGATCGTGCGAATACCTCCGCGGCGACCCGCGTCACCGCCGCCCGTGTAGTGCCGGCCAGCCGGGTACCGTCGATCGCCGTGCCGGCCGCCAGATGCCTGTCGTACGGCACGTTGATCACCGTCATGCCACCCGCGCCCAGCATCTGCTCCGCACGCACGAAGTCGGCGTCGGCGTGCGGCGAGTGGGTCACCAGGGCGACGACGGTACGAGGCAGCACCGCCTCGAACCCGTTCGCCGCGTACCAGTCCAAGGCCCCTCGGGCGCTGAGCGCCCCGTCGACGGTCCCTGGGGCCACCAGGATCTGGCCGTGCGCGTTGGCGAGGATCCCCTGCTGCAGCGCGGCGACGATGCCGGCACCACAGTCGATCACCGCTGCGGCGAAATAGCGGCTGAGCAGGCCTGTGGCGGCACGAAAGGTGTCCAGATCGAGTTCCACGCCCATCCTGCCGCCGGCGGCCCCTGGCAGCACCCACGCCCCGTCAGCGGTCCGGGTGAGATGACCGGCGGCCTCTTCCCAGGTTCTCGGCGGCGTCGCCGCCAGATCGTGCACCGACCGGTCCGTGCGTACGCCGAGCCGCAGAGGCAGCGACCCCAGCCCCGCGTCGGCGTCGACAGCGATCACCCGGTCCTCGCGGTGCTGGGCGATGACCGTCGCGGTGAGCGCGGCGACGGTGGTCTTGCCGGAGCCGCCGCGTACGCTCAAGACCGCGATCTGGCGGCAGCCGGCCACCGGTCGGCGGAGCACCGCGGTCGCCGCGTCCAGTTCGCTCGCATCACCGGCGGTGGAGCCGCCGAGGACCTTCCGCACGCCCTGACCCATCCGGCGTATGAGCGGATCACCGTGCTTGGTGCGCCGCACCAGATCGACGTGCGGCTCCAGGGACTGCGGGCCGGGGAGGCTCTGCGGTGGTGGCGGTGCTTGATAGTGGTGCGGCTGCGCCGCGTGGGCGTGCGTGCCCGGCGGTGCCGGTGGAACGCCGGGAACCCGCGGCGCGGGCTCCTCCGGCCGGTGCGCGGCCGGGGCCGGCATCGACGCCGGTGATGGACCGGACCCGCCAGGCGTGCCGCCGAAATCAGGCCGTGGCGGCGGTGCCTGATCCGCGCCGCCGCCCGCCGGGCTCTGCCCGTCCCCTGTCTCCTCGCGGGGCCGGGGCAACGGGAACGTCATCGTGATCTGACGGCCGGTCGGCGCCCGTTGCGGTGGCGGCGGTGCGTCGTGCAGCGCCGCCGCGGGCGGGGCCGAGGTCGGAGCCGAAGCGAGAGAAGCCTCCACCGGCGACGACGGGGGCGACGGGGGCGACGGCGGTGACGGAGATGTCGGCGGCAGAGGTGCCGGAGGTGCCGGAACCGCTGCGGGGCCGGGGCCTGATGCCGGTCCCCGCTCCGGACCGGCGGCCACGACCGGCCGTGCGGCCGGTGCGGCTTCCGCGGGCGATGCGGGCTGTACGGTCTCTGCGGGCTGTACGGTCTCTGCGGGCTTTACGCCTTCGGCGGTCTCTGCGGGCTGTACGGCTTCGGCGGGCCGTGCGGCTTCCGCGGGCAGGGCCGCGGGCTTGGGTTCCGAGAGACGTGGCAGCGCGATGGTGGGCCGGATCGGCACCACGTCGGCGGCGGCCGTGGTCCGGCCCTCGACGCCGGTGCCCTGGTTCTGGCCGGCACCGTGCCGAGGACCACCGGGGGTGACGAGTCCCGCTCCGGAAACACCGAGGTCACGGAGCACGGCGTGCTGCCATTGCTGGTCGGACACCCGTTCCCCTCTCGGTGATCGAGCGTGCGGGCGCCAAGCCCGGGGTGTCGCTCGATCCTATCCGTGCTTCGGCCGCTCTCCGTGCTCCGTGGATCACTGTTCACCAGCCGACCGATGCGGATGAGCGGCGGGTTCGGCCGCCCCGCCAGGGTGGCCGGACCGCCATGCACCAGAGGTCCCGGTCGCACGTCGAATACCACCGTCCATTCCGGGTAGGCCGCGCATGACCCGTAATGAGATCGGCGGTGATCTCGCCCGGTTCGGGCCGCCAGGCTCCCCGGACATCGGAGGGGGGCGTCCGGGCATCGCCGGACACCGCCACACGAGCGAAGAGGGCGCACGGTGGAGCAACGAGGCGTACCGCACCGGTTGAAAGGCCTACCGGAGCGAATGCCGCGCTCCGCGCGGGATAACGTTCGAGACGTGCCCCACGCAGAGGCTCCGTCCGTCATCACCAACGAACTCGCCGTAGAGATCGCCCGGCTTGGGGTCGTCCGCGACTCCTCCGAGGTGGGCACCCTGCGGCGGGTCACCGATCTGGCGGAGCGAGCGGTCGTCGGCTGCGCCGGCGCGACCACCGTGCGGTGGACCCTTCCCTCGCCCGGAGCGGCCACGACGGCGGTGAAACCCCGGCTGAGCGCGGCGAGCCATCCGGACCTCGCCGAGCTGATAGACGTGCAGCTGGCCCTGGGCGAGGGCCCGATTTTCGACGCCGTGTCCGTGCGGGCACCGTTGAGCTGCGAGGACACCCTCTCCGAGACCCGCTGGCCCGTCCATACCGCCGCGATGCTGCGGCGCGGGGTCCGGTGCTTCACCACGACCGTGTACGAGACCGCGGACATGCTGGTGACGCTCACGCTCTACGGCGTCATGCCCTCGGCCCTCGATCCGGGCCAGCAGGCGATGGCCGCGCTGCTCGTCGCCCAGGGTGGTGCGGCGGTCTCCAACACCCGGGAGTACGACGACGCGCACCGCACCGCCGTGCAGCTGCGGCAGGCCGTGGCCGCCAGAGCGGTGGTCGATCAGGCCAAGGGAATCCTCATGCACGCGCTGGGCTGCGACGCCGAGACGGCGTTCGCGGAGCTCCGGCGCATCTCGCAGACCCGCCACATGAAGCTCACCGCGATCGCGCAGCGCATCGTTGCCCGCAACGGGCTTCCTGACGTTCCATGACCTTGGCGCGGCTACCATGCAGCTCGGGCCGCCTGACCCGACGTTCCTGGTAAGAGGACTCCCGAATGTCAGATCAACTCGAGCCTGAAGTGCTCCTGCGCGAGATCAGCGGCCTCGAGGATCGCCTGGGCGAGCTCCGGCAGGCCGCCGCCATGCCCGAGCCCGATCTGCGCACCACGCTCGACGCCGCGCTCGTCGAGCTCGATCTGGCCATGTCCGCTCTGCGTACGTTCGGCGCGGGTCACGCCTCGACCGGCAGCAGGGCCACGGCGGCGGAGTCCGAGCGGCGGGTCCTGCGCACCGTGTTCCAGGACGCACCGGTGCCGCTGTTCCTCATGGACCGCGACGGCGGTGTACGCCGGGTGAACCACCAGGCCGCCGTGCTCCTGGACACATCGGCCGGTTACGTCGCCGGCAAGCCGTTCACCGTCTTCTGCGACCTGGCCACCCGGGCCGCCCTCCGCTCACAGCTCGCCGCCGTCGTCCGCACCGGAGAGCGCCGCCAGACCACCGTGGGCTTCCTGAGCAAGCAGAGGCCGGTGAAGGCCGTCGTGACGCTCGCCCGGGCCTGGATCCGGGGCGAGCCCGAACCGCTCGTCGTGGCCGCCGTCACGCCGGTCAGCGGCCGGCTGCCGGATCCGAAGCCCTCCGAGGAGCTCACGGCCGGCGACGAGGCCGCCGCCGCCGTCGTTCACCGCATGGACGTGCTGGCCAGCGCTAGCGAGCTGCTGCTGACCGAGCCGGTCTTCAACGAGGCGGTGGCGATCCGCCGCTGTGCCCGGCTGCTCATCGCCGAGCTCGCCGACTGGGTGATCGTGGATCTGGCGGGCGACACCGCGCTCCGCCGCCAGCTGGTCTTCGGCCCGGACGACGACCGCTGCGACGAGATCATCCAGTCGCTCGAGGCGGTCGATCCGCAGCCCGGCACCTTGCCGTACACGGTGCACAGCACCCGTCAGACGGCGGTGCACGCGCACGTCGAGGACTTGGACATGCTCGGCACGGCGGCGGACGGCACCTCCGTGTGCGCGATGATGGGCGCGACCTCGGTCCTGAGCGTGCCCATCGACGACGGCGAGAAGAGCATCGGGGCCATCACGCTGACCTGCGGCGGCGAGAACGGCCCGTTCGACCTGCTCGACCTGGGCGTGGTGCAGCGACTCGCCCGCCATCTCGCACTGGTGATCCGTGCCGCGCGCCTTTACCGCCGCCGCGCCGCCGTCGCCGACACACTTCAGGCCGGCCTGCTCCCCCGCCGCATGCCCACGGTCCCGGGGATCGACCTGGCCGCCCGCTATCTCGGCGCCACCAACGGCGAAGAGGTCGGCGGGGACTTCTATGACGTCTTCGAGACCCCCGGCGGCTGGAGCTTCGTGCTCGGGGACGTGTGCGGCAAGGGCGAAGACGCGGCGGCCGTCACCGCGACCGCTCGGAACGGCATCCGGCTGCTCTCCCGATTCCATCAGGACCCGGTCGAAGTGCTGACCATGGTCAACGAGGCCCTGCTCAACGAGGAGCGGTTCGTCACCGCCGTGCTCGTCGGCCTGAGCACCGACGGGGGCCGGAAGGCGACCATCAGCACGGCGGGCCATCCCCCGCCCATCTTGGTCCGCCCTGACGGCGTCGTGCGCATCGCGAGCTGCGGGGGTGTGCCGCTCGGCGTCTTCGACGACTTCAGCCCCGGCCACGAGTCGATCGAACTGTCCGAGGGCGACACGCTCCTGCTCCACTCCGACGGAGTGCTCGACACGGTCGACGTGCACGGTGAGCGGTTCGGCCAGGAGCGGCTGATCGAGGTGCTCGCCACCAACAGCGTCAAACCGGCGAGCGACATGCTGCTGGCCGTGGAGAGGGCCCTCATGGACTTCTGCGACGGCGATCTGCACGACGACCTCTCGGTGCTCGCGTTCCGCCTGCTCCCGCAGACGCCTCAGTGAGAATCGCAGGCAGGCAACCTATTTTGCGGATTGAGGTTTGGCGGGCGCCACTTCCGGCAAAATGACTGGCATAGGTGCCTAAGAAGCAGGCACAACCCCATGGGACACGTGTGTGTCCGGTGAAGATCCTGGGAGTTGTGCATGCGAGGCATCGACGCGATCTCTAGCGGCCGGGTGGCCGCTGATCACTGCGCGCGGGTCGCGCCTCAAAACAGCCGCTCAAAATCGCCGGTCTCACAGCTTCGGCTGCTGAGGTCGGCCGCTGTCGCATACCCCAGGCACTGCCGTCGGGCGCCACAGTCCATTGACTCTTCGCGAGGTTACCCCCAATGAAGATTGCCATGATCTCCTTGTTCGCCAACCCGCTCGCCGCCGGCGGGTCCGGGCACAGCGTCCATGTCGCCGAGCTCGCACGCGAGCTGGGCCGTGAGGGTCACCACGTCACGATCTACATCCGCCGCGAGGACTCCGGGGCCAGGGACAAGGTCCGGCTCGGTCCGGGTGTGACGGTCGAGCACATCATCGCCGGCCCGACGCGGCCGCTGCGCGCCGACGAGGTCCTAGCCAACGTCTCCGAATTCGGGCGGCATCTGGCCCGACGGTGGGAGGACACGCCGCCCGACGTCGCCCACGCGTTCTTCTGGACCAGCGGCCTCGCCGCCCTCGCCGGGGCGAAGGACCTGGACATCCCGGTGGTGCAGACTTACCACACGCTCGGGCTGGAGCAGCCGCGGCCGTCGGCCGCCGACCACGCCGGCCACGTGCAGCGCATCCGGCTGGAGAAGGCGATCGGCCTCACCGCGGACGCGGTGATCCCGACGTGCGGCGACGAGGCGGACCAGCTCCTGCGCATGTCGGTGCCGCGGCCCCGTATCGAGGTCGTGCCGACCGGTGTCGACATCGAACAGTTCACCCCGCAGGGCCCCGCGTACCCGCGTGGTGAGAAGCGGCGGCTGCTCGTGCTGTCCGACCTCGGCGAGCGCGAGGACGTCCGTACCGCCATCCAGGCCCTCTCCCGCATCCCGGACGCCGAACTCGTGATCGCCGGCGGCCCGCCCCGTGAGGAATTCGAGACCGACGAGGCGGTGCACCGGCTCAAGGTGATCGCCAAGGAGGCCGGGGTCGCGGACCGGGTCACCTTCCTCGGCCAGGTTGAGCACAAGAATGTGCCGCGACTTCTTCGCTCGGCCGACCTGCTGCTCACCCTGTCGTGGGGCAAGACCTTCGGCATGGCGCCGCTCGAGGCGATGGCCTGCGGTGTGCCGGTCGTGGCGACCGATGTGGGCGGCAACTCCGACACCATCATCGAGAACGTGACCGGTCTTCACGTCCCGGCGCGCCGGCCGGGCGAGGTGGCCAAGCTGGTCCGGTCACTGCTCTCCGACCCCACCCAGCTCAACGCCCTCGGCATCGCGGCGGCCGACCGCGCGCGCTCCCGCTACTCCTGGCCGCGCGTGGCCGGCGAGACGGCGAAGGTCTACCAGAAGGTGATCGAGCGCCGGCGGCTGCACGACCCGGTCGCCAAAGTGCAGGGCTGACCACCGCGGCCCGCTGTCGCACCCGCCATCCCGGAGGATCCTGTGGCGGGTGCGACGGCGCTTCCCGTGCAGCCCCGTCGTCCAGGCCCTTGTTCAGGGCCCGTGGTTCGGGGCCGGTCGTTCAAGCCGTGAGGGGCGGCGCGCTCAGTAGGCCCGGCCGAAGAGCACCCGCTTGCCGTAGGCACTGGGACGGTCGCACCTGATACACCCGCCGGACTCCTCCGGGGCCTCGAGCGGCACGCAGCGCGGCGTCGCGGCGGTGTCGGCCTTGATCTCGTCCTCGCACTCGGTGCGGCCGCAGTGGAACGCCAGGGCCCAGCCGCCACTCACCTGCTCGGCGAACGCCTCCCAGGAGTCCACGGTGCGGGTGTGCTCGTCGCGGAACGCCTCGGCCCGCCGCAGCAGGAACTCCTGGAACTCCTCCAGGATGCCCGGCAGCCGCGCCGCCGCCTGGTCGAGCCGGATGGTCTCCTTGCCCTGCCCTTCGACCGTCGGCAGCCGCCTGGCCAGCGTGGCGACCCCGGCCTCGAGGTCGCGAGGACCCAGCTCCAGCCGGATCGGCACCCCGCGCATCTCCCAGTCGTTGAACTTGAAGCCGGGCCTCAGCTGTGGGCGCTTGTCGTCGACGTGCACCCGGATGCCCGCCCGCTTGAGCTCGGCGCCCAGCTCGCGCGCCGCGGCCCCCGTACGCTCCGCCAGCTCATCACGGCCGATCGGGACGATCACCACCTGGTACGGCGCCAGCCGGGGCGGCAGTACGAGACCCTTGTCGTCGCCGTGCGTCATGATGACGCCGCCGATCATGCGGGTGCTCATGCCCCAGGACGTCGTGTGGGCGAGCGTGAGCCGGCCCTCCTCGTCCTGGTACTGGATCTCGAAGGCCTTGGCGAAGTTCGTGCCGAGGTAGTGCGACGTACCGGACTGCAGCGCCCGGCCGTCCCGCATCATGCCCTCGATCGTGTAGGTCCGCACCGCGCCCGCGAACCGCTCACCGGGGGTCTTCTCGCCCTCGACGACCGGGATCGCGGCCAGCTCGCGCGCCACGCCGGCGTAGGCGTCGAGCGCCCACATCGTCTCGCGCATGGCGTCGTCCTCGTCGACGTGGGCGGTATGGCCCTCCTGCCAGAGGAACTCGGTCGTGCGCAGGAACATCCGCGGGCGCATCTCCCAGCGGACCACGTTGGCCCACTGGTTGAGCAGCAGCGGCAGATCGCGGTGCGACTCGATCCACTTGGCCATGTACTCGCCGATGACCGTCTCGGAGGTCGGCCGCACGATCAGCGGCTCCTCGAGTTCCTTGCCGCCCGCCACGGTCACGACGGCGAGTTCGGGCGCGAACCCCTCGACGTGTTCGGCCTCGCGCTTAAGGTAGGACTCCGGGATGAACATGGGGAAGCAGGCGTTCTCGTGCCCGGCTTCCTTGATCCGCCCGTCCAGGTCGGCCTGGATCAGCTCCCAGATCCGGTAGCCGTACGGCCGGATGACCATCGTGCCCCGCACCGGCCCGCGATCGACGAGCTGAGCCCGCACGACGAGCTCGTTGTACCAGGCGGAGAAGTCCTCGCTCTGTGGTGTAACGCCTTCCCGACTCACCCACGAGAGATTACTCGGTCGGCGCCCCTGCGGTCGCCACTCCCGCTATGGAGTCGGGTTGAAAGCAGCCGGATCGAGACCGGTCAGCTCGAAGTCGATCTCCACCTCGTCCGCGAGCCTGAGCGCGCCGAAGAAGGCGGAGTACGGCTTGATCCCCCATGCGCTCTGGGCGATGGTGACGCCGCCGCGCAGCGTGTCGCCGGTCACGGCCGCTCGCACGGTGACCGGACGGGCGGCATCCATGATCGTCAAGTCGCCCTCGATCGTGAACTCCGCCGGCGTGCCCGTGACGCGGGACGACCTGAAGGTGATCTGCGGATGACGATCCGTTCGGAGGATCTTTCCGCGGATGGTGCGCTCGATCTCGGCACGGTCACCGGCGGTCAGCGGCTTGAGGCCGCCCGTCCCCTCGCGTACCTCCAGCGATCCGGCGTCGACGGTGACCGCCACGGAGGACGCGGCGGGGTCCGCCGGGAGGATCTCGGCCGTCGCCTCCCACCGCGCCGCCTCGATCGTCAGATCGTGCCCGGCGCTGCGGCCCATGCCGGTCCGGCCGGTCCTGAGCAGCAGCCGGCCCGACTCGGGCCCCATCTTGTACGTGCGCTCGCTCGCTGTCATACCGCCGACGTTACGTCCGGCCAGGCCGCCTGCACACCGGCCGGCCGGTCATGGCGACCGACGGAGGGGCGCACCGGCCGGGCGGCGGTTCACCGGTCGCGAGCGCCCGCGCGCAGTCGTTCCGGGTCGACCGCTCGCTCCGGCACCCGCCCGACCCGCGGGCCTACTTGCCCGTGGCGTCGGTATAGGCCTCGATGACCGTCTGGGGGTCGCCGTCCATCCGGATCTGACCGTCGTCGAGCCAGATGACCCGGTTGCAGGTCTCTTCGATGACGTCGAGGTTGTGGGCGACCAGGAAGACCGCGCCGGCGTCCTTGCGCAGTTCCTCGATCTTGGCCTTGCTGCGGCGCTTGAACTTGGCGTCGCCGGTGGCGAGGGCCTCGTCGATGAGCAGCACGTCGTGCGTGCGCGCGGCGGCGATGGCGAAGCGGAGGCGGGCGCCCATGCCCGAGGAGTACGTGCTCATCGGGTACTGGATGAAGCCCGGCTTGAGATCGGCGAACTCGACGATCTCGTCGTACCTCTCCTTGGTCTCCTGCGGGGACAGTCCCATCGCCAGGCAGCCGAGGATGATGTTGCGCTCACCGGAGAGGTCTCTCATCAGGGCCGCGCTGACGCCCAGCATGGACGGCTGGCCATCGGTGAGGACCCCGCCCCGGTGCGGCGGGAGCAGGCCGGCGATCGCCTTGAGCAGCGTGGACTTGCCCGACCCGTTGGTCCCGATGATGCCGATCGCGTCGCCCCGGTAGGCGATGAACGAGACCCCGCGCACCGCGTGGATCTCCTTCATCTGCGGCCGGTTCTGCCGGCGGACCATCCGCATCATGGCGGTGGCGGCCGACCCCTTGTCGCCGCCCGCACCGTAGACCCGGTAGATGATGTGCAGGCCGTCGACCACGACGATCGGGTCCCGGGTCCGGTCGATGACGACCTCGGGCTGCTCGATGTCCTGTCGCGACTTGTCCGTCCTACCCACCGGCTTCTTGGTCTTTTCCTTGACGTCAGCCACGGCCGTACCTCTCTTCGGCGCGGTAGAAGTACCAGAACCCGCCCACGAAGGCGACCAGTGCCCAGCCCAGGCCGTAGAGCCACAGGTGGTGGTGGCCCCAGCCGAACTTGGCGAGGTCCTTCGGATAGGACTCCAGCAGCGAGGTGCGGATCAGCTCGATGTACACCGACCCCGGGTTGGCCTCCAGGATCTTGCCCACCCAGGGATGATCCTTGAGCGAGTCCCGGTTGGCCAGGCCCGCCGTCATGAAGAAGATACCGGAGAAGTACAGCCAGGACCGGGTGACGAACGGCAGGAGTTGCTGGATGTCACGGGAGAAGGCGCCGATCCGGGCGATGATCAGACTGATCCCGATGTTGAAGAGCAGTTGCAGCATGAGCGCCGGGATCAGTAGCAACCAGGCGAAGGTGGGCATCTCACCGGTCGCCACGACGATGACCATGAGCACGCCCATCGCGACCATCAGGTGCTGCAGCTCGACGATCACGAAGGCGAACGGCAGCGTGGCCCGCGGGAAGTGCAGTGCCCGGATCAGCGACAGGTTGTTGCCTATCGATCTGGCGCCGGCGGTCAGGGACCGCTGGGTGAACGAGAAGACGAACACCCCGGTGATCAAGAACGCCGGGAAATTGGTGACCCCTCTGTTGGACTGGAGCAGGAGGCCGAAGATCACGTAATAGACACCCGCGTTGAGCAGGGGTGTCAGGACCTGCCACAACTGCCCGAGCCGCGACGAGGTGTACATCGACATGCTCTTGGCCGAGGCGAAGTTCCAGATGAACGATCGCCGCTGCCAGACATCGCGGATGTACCGGCTCATGGGGGGGCGGGCCGCGCTCTGCGTCAGTCCGTACCGCGCGGCGAACTCGGTCAGGGATTCGCTGCTTTTCCCGTTCGGGGAAGGGGGCTTCGCGATCGCGTCGACCGGCTCGCCACCCGGGGGGCTGAGCCGTTCCGGGTGACTCATGTCGCGAAGCCTATTGCAGTTGAAGGTAGCTCAAGTACGTTCCTCCACATGTAGAGCCTGATCTGTGATCTTCGAGGCATCGTGTCCGGTTCACCGGGGATAACAGGGCTCATGTCTCTCACACGAAGGCTGAACAAACTGGACCGATGGGCCTTCGAGGCCGTCGCTCAGGCGCATCTGCCCGGATTCGAATACGTCCTGCCCAGGCTGTCGCGGGCGGCCGACAACTCCCTGCTGTGGTTCGGCACCGCCGCCGCGTTCGGGCTGACCCGCCGGCCGCACCTGCGCCGCGCCGCCCTGCGCGGGGTCATCGGCATCTCCGTGGCCAGCCCGGTCGCCAACCTCGCGGGCAAGCACGCCTTCCGCCGCAAGCGCCCCATCCTCGACCTGGTGCCGCAGGGACGGCGGCGCTGGGCGGTCCCGACCTCGCACGCCTTTCCGTCCGGGCACTCGGCCGCAGCGACGGCGTTCGCCACGGCGGTGGCCATGGAGACGCGCCCAAGGGTGGCGTTGCCGATCGCCGGGGTGGCCGCCGCGGTCGCGCTCTCCCGCGTCTACACCGGGGCCCACTATCCCGGCGACGTGCTCGCGGGCATGGGGATCGGTGCCCTCTCCGGCATCGCCACGCGGCTGGTCTGGCCGGCCCGGCCGTCGATCTCCCATGTCGTACGGACGGGCGGTGTCGAGTGCGACTCCCCCACCGTGACCGAGGACGGGCAGGGCGTCATCGCGGTCGTCAACCCGGACGCCGGCCCGGGACCCTCGATCGCGGACGCCGTCAGCAGGCAACTGCCGGCCGCCGAGATCGTGGAACTCGGCCCCGAGGACGACGTGGGCACGATCCTGGACAAGGCGGCCGGTCGCGCCGAGGTGCTCGCCGTCGCGGGCGGCGACGGCACGATGAACGCCGGTGCCCAGGCGGCGCTGAAGCACGACGTGCCGCTGCTGCCGATCCCCGGCGGCACGCTCAACCGCTTCGCCCGCACCCTGGGAATCGAGACGGCGGCCGACGCGATCGCGGCCTACCGCGGCGCCTGCCTTACGCGTGTCGACGTCGGGCGGGTGGAGCAGTCCGCGAGCGAGGACCTGATCTTCCTCAACACGGCGAGCTTCGGTGCCTACACCGACATGGTCGACCGGCGCGAGCGGCTGGAGGACCGGCTCGGCAAGTGGCCCGCGCTGGCGGTCGCGGCGACCCGGGTGCTGCGGAACTGGGAACCCCAGGAAGTGGTGATCGACGACCGGCTCCGGCACGTCTGGCTGGCCTTCGTCGGCAACTGCGAGTACGGCACGCGGGGCACCACGCCGACCTGGCGCCGGCGGTTGTCGGACGGGCGGCTCGACATCCGGCTCATCACCACGAAGGGTTCGTCCGGCCGGTTGCGGGCGCTCGCGGCGGTTCTGGTCGGCCACCTTCGCCTGACGCCCGGCTACTCCGCCTGGCACGCGGGCGCCATGCGGCTGTCCGCGCCCGAGGGCGAGCTGCGCATCGCCCGGGACGGCGAGACCTGCTCGGTACAGCCCTCGGTGGTGTTCGCCAAGCACGCCGCCGCGCTCCGGGTCTTCTGCCCGCCGAGCTGAGGCCCGCCACGCCGGCCGAGACCCCGCCGCGCGGGCGCACGGAGGCGTGATCGGCCCGGCTGATATGTGTATGAGGTTCCGAGTCCCGAGTGCCGCAGTGCGAGGAACGCAGTGCGGGGAATGAGGATGCCATGCCCGGCCAGCCGCCGCTTCCGTACGACTTCCTGCCCGAGGTCCCCTCGTTCACCGTCGTCAGCGACGACGTGACCGACGGTGACCAGATGGCCGCCGCCCACGTGTTCGACGACTGGGGCTTCAGCGGTGGCAACCGCTCGCCGCACCTGCGCTGGGAGGGCTTCCCGGCCGAGACCAAGAGCTTCGCCGTCACGTGCTTCGACCCGGACGCGCCCACGGGCAGCGGGTTCTGGCACTGGGTGCTGTTCGACCTCCCTCCCGAGGTGACGGAACTGCCCACCGGTGCCGGCAGCGCCGACGCCAAGGTCGGCACGCAGGCCCGCAACGACTACGGGGTCAAGGCCTTCGGGGGTGCCGCGCCGCCCCCGGGCACGCCGCACCGCTACGCGTTCGCCGTGCACGCGCTCGACATCGAGCGGCTCGGCGTCGACTCCGACGCGAGCCCGGCCGTGGTCGGCTTCAACGTCACCGCGCACACGCTCGCGCGCGCCCTGATCGTCCCGGTCTACGGCCACTGATCCCCGTCACGGCGGAGGGACGGCGGCGCCCGTGAGGGCGTCGCCGAGAGGGGTACGGCGGTAGAGCACGGCTCGCCCGCTCCGCGCGCGGGCGACGACCCCCGCCGACAGCAGGATGGCGAGATGATCGCCCACGGCACCGAGGCTCATCCGTAGCCGTGCGCTGAGCTGCGTGGTCGTCGCGGGTTCGGTGAGCGCTCGCAGCAGCCTGGCCCTCGATCCGCCGACCAGCCGGCCGAGCGGCTCCGGCCCGCCGTCGCCTCCGGTCTCCCAGAGGGCGGCCGTGCCCCTGGCGGTGTAGATCAGGGCGTCCGGCCACGGCCGTTCCAGCTGGAAGCCGAGGGACTCGGGCGACGCGAACACGGTGGGCACGAACAGCAGTCCGGCGCCACCGAGCCGCCGGTGTCCCTCGACCGCCCCCTCCGCCTCGATCATGCCGCCGTCCGGCCGCCAGCGGACTCCGGGCGACAGGTCGGCCAGGGCCGCCGCCCAGCCGTACGCCGCCAGCCGTCCGGCACGGTGCACCAGATCCCGCTCGAGTATCGAGCGGAGCAGCGGCCAGTCCGGCTCCACCACGGCCTGCCACAGCGCCTGACGGATGTGCTGGACGGCAATGGTTACGTTCTCGCCCGGTCCCTGTTCACCATGACCACGGCCGGGGCGCAGATCGCGGGACAGGCGGCCGGCGGGTTGCTGCTGCTGGCGATCGGGCCGTACGGCGCGCTCTGGCTAGCGGCGGCGAGCTGCCTGGTCGCCGCGGCGGCGGCCCGGGTCGGGCTGCGCGACCGCCCCGCCCGCACGGATCCGGCCGGCGCGTCCACGGTGCGGGCCACGTGGGAGGTCAACCGGAGCCTGCTGGCCGATCCGTCGGTCCGCGGCCTGCTGTTCGCCCAGTGGCTGCCCATCTCGTTCGCGGTGGGGGCCGAGGGCGTGATGATCCCGTACGCCGCCGGTCTGGGTCATCCAGAGGGTGCGGGCCTCATGCTCGCCGCGGTGGCGGGCGGCATGTGGGCGGGGAACCTCGCGATGGGGCGGTTCGCCGCGCCGGACCGGCGTGAGCGCCTCACCCTGCCGCTGGCCCTGCTGCCGGGTGCGTCCCTGCTGTTCTTCCTGTTCTCGCCCGGGCTGGTGACCGCCTCGATCCTCGCGGCCGCGTCGGCGGCCGGGTTCGGCTACGAGCTGGGCCTCCAGCGCCGGTTCCTCGCCGCCACACCGGAGAGCCGGCGCGGCCAGGCGCTCGGGCTGGCCGGCACCGGCATCATGACCCTCCAAGGTCTCGGCATCGCACTGGCCGGCGGCATGGCCGAGGTGCTAGCGCCCGCGGCGGTAATGGCCCTGTGCGGCGCGATGTCCGTGGTGGCGGCGCTGGCGCTGCACCGCCACCTGCGCCCGGGGAGTCCGGGGCCGCGCCCTCGACGCGGCCCCGGTAAGCCCCGCTTGCGCACCCACGGGGATCAGTGACGTCCAAGCGGTGGCGCTATGAACTCGCTTCGAATCCGCTACCGCTCACCCGTCGGCGCCGCCTGGAACGGGAACCGATCAGCGAAGGCCGGCCGGAGGTCGTCGAGCCACACCGCCTCCGGGTCGTACTTCGCGAAGAACGGCCGGTTCACCAGGTCGGCGTCACGGCACTGGAGGAGGCGCAGCACGAAGACCTTCTCGCCGGCCACCTCCACGACGCCATCGATGCACACCTTGCCCGGCGTCGCGGACATGGACGGCCCGCGGACTGTGCGCGCGAGTCCGGAGACGTTCTTGTACGCGTCGCGGAAGATCTCGTAGGCCCGGCCCAGCGGCACCGCGAAGTAGTCCTGCGGGCCTGTGTCACGCTCCACGAACATGTAATAGGGGACCATCCCCATGCGGAGCTGGGTGCGCCACATGCTCTCCCACACCGCGGGATCGTCGTTGATCGACCGGATGAGCGGCGCCTGGGTGCGGATGATCGCGCCGGTGTCCCGGATCCGCCGCACGGCCTCGCGGACCACCGGTGACTCCATCTCACGCGGGTGCGAGAAGTGCGCCATGAACGCCAGGTTCTTGCCGGCCGCGACGACCCGCTCGAACAGCCGCAGCATGTCGTAGGCGTCGGGATCGGTGACGAACTTCTGTGGCCAGTAGGCCAGGGACTTGGTACCGATCCGGATCGACTCGAGCTGGTCGAGCTCGAGGAGCGGCTCGACGTAGCGCCGGAACACCGGCTCGCCCATGATCATCGGGTCGCCGCCGGTGAACAGGACGCTGGTGACGTCGGGGTGGGCCACCAGGTAGTCGCACAGGCGGGCGACGTCGTCGCCCGCCATCTTCAGGCTGGGCTCGCCGACGAACTGCGCCCAGCGGAAGCAGTACGTGCAGTACGCGTGACACGTCTGTCCCTGCTTGGGAAAGAAGAGCACCGTCTCGCGGTACTTGTGCTGCACGCCGGGCAGTACCCCGTCACCGAAGCTCGGGATGTTGAGCTCCATCTGGCCGGCCGGGTGGGGGTTGAGCTTGACGCGGACGGCGTGCGCGACCGCGTCGATCTCCGCCTTCGGGGCGTCCTTGCGCAACAGGTCCACGATGCGTGAGACGTCCGCGGCGGGGAGCATGTCCTCCTGGGGGAAGACGAGCCGGTAGATGGGATCGTCTGGAGCGGCCGACCAGTCGATCAGTTCGTCCACGACATAGCTGTTGGTCCGGAACGGCAGGACCGTCGCCACTGCTTGGATCGCCAAGCGCTGGTCGGACGACAACCCGGCCCGCGAGGTGAGTTCGTCCAGGTGCTTAGCCGTGAAGGCGCGGAACTTACGACCGGTGGATTGCACAGCGGGCGGTGCCGCGTCGTTGACCAAAGTCACGTTGGCATAACTCCTTGTTCGTTGGAACGCGTGCCGATGCGTGCGTCGGCGGCCGTGGCTCGGTACAGAGTGTCATCGGCGCCCGAGCCGGGCGATGTGACGCACAGTGATCACCTCGGCCGGCGGCCGAGGCGTCGCGGGTCGTTACCTCCTCACCACACGGCTTCGGGCGACATGGCCGACCGAAGCGATCCGCACGCTCCCCACCCCCATTGATACCGTTTCCCTCGCGTCGGTGGACACGGCGGCACGGTCACTGAAGGCTCTACCGACATAACGATCGCTCTCAGCGCAAAGTGGCGGTCTCACCCCACGAATCGGAGAACCGGCGTCACATCCGTACCTCCCGCCGCGGGAGGGCGGCCATGATGTCATGCGACGCGGGCATCCCACCGGAATCGGCCCGCGGCGAACCGGGAGCGGCGCCCGCCGGATAATGGTCCGGAGTCCGGGCAGGTCACCGGGCAGGTCGGAGGCGGGTCCACCGCCGGGAAGGAACCGTGGCATCGGGGTGGCATGCGCATGAGACCGGCTGAGGCCGGCGTCGTGCCGGCGTTCGTCGTCGCGTCGGCCGGTATGGCCGCCGTCACGTACGCGTCGTTCGTCCTGGAGTCCGTGCTCAGCCCCGACTCCGACATCGTCAACGGTTACGTCAGCGAACTCTCGGCCGCGGATCAGCCCGCCCACCTCGTCTACAACATCACCGACTTCATCACCGGCGCTCTGGTCATCGTCACCGCGGCGACCGCCCTCGTGACACTGCGTCGCAGGCCATGGGCCGTGACCGGCTGGCTCTTCCTGCTGATGTTCGGCGTCGCCATCATCGGCGACGCCGCGTTCCCGCTGGACTGCGCGCCGAGCCGGAACACCACGTGCGCCCTCCTGGAACGGGCCGGCAAGGTGTCCTTCGCACACCAGTTCCATTCGGTGACGAGCGTTTCGGCCATCACCTGCGCCACGGTCGGGCTGTTCGCCCTGTCGATCGCCGCCCGCCGCCACGGCTGGTGGCCGTCCCTCGCCCGCTGGGGCCGGCCGCTGGCCCTCGCCAACGTGCTGGCGGCCGTCGCCGTGGTGGCGCTCATGACGGTGGGCAGGTGGCTCGGCCTCGCGCAACGCGTACAGATCACCATTCTCTGCCTGAACCTCCTGCTCATCGCCTGGGCCCTGCACGCCGACCGCCACGTCCGGACTGCCGCCGAGGGCGGGAACCGGCGTACCGCCTCGCCGGACCCTCGGCCGCCGACCGGGACCATCCGATGAACCTCGGCGAGCGGCGATCCGGCTCGGGCGACCTGCACATCGTCGAGAGCGGACGACCGGACGGCCCGGTCCTGCTGATGAGCACCGGGATGGGCGGAGCCTGGTTCGACTGGGAGCCGACGGTGGAGCGGTTGCGGGACACCTACCGCATCGTCCGCTTCGACCGTCCCGGCCTCGGCCGCAGTCCCGCCGGCCGGGCGGCGCCGAGTCTTCGCGCCGAGGTGGACCGGCTCGGCGCGCTGGTCGAGTGGATCGGCGGTGGCCCTGTGGTCCTGCTCGCCCACTCGGTGGCGGCCTTCCACGCCGAGGCGCTGGCCCGTATCCGGCCGGATCTCCTCGCCGGCCTGGTGCTGGTGGATCCGAGCTGCGAACGGGGGGCCAGGCCGGGCCCGCGGATGTCCGCGGCCGTGACCCCCGTGGCGAGGCTCGCGGGGAGGCTCACGGACGCCACCGGACTGGCCACGGTGATCGGCCCGTGGGCATACCACCGGGTTCTTCGCCGCATCAGCGACAGAGATCCCGCGGCCCCCTCGTCCGTCGTGCGGTCGGTCTACGGGCGGGGAGAAGTGATCTTCACGGTGCTGGCAGAGAACATCGCCTACCGGGAGATGGCCGCCGATCTCGCCACATTGCGGACGCGGCACCGCTTTCCCGCGATACCGCTCGTGGTGCTCACGGCGCTCGGTGACCTGAACGGCTCGAAGGCGCGCCGCTGGGCCGGGTGTCACGCGGAACTGGCCGGCATGAGTCCCCTGGGACGCCAGGTTGAGCTGCCCGGATGCCCGCACATGGTCCAGCTCGACCGGCCCGACGCGGTCGCCGAGGCGGTGGCCGTGGTGACGGGCGGAAGGGCTTCCGGCGCCTCATGAGAAGGGCCTTCCGGAACCTCATGAGACCGGCGGCGTCGCACACCCCCGGCCCCCGCCCCGTCCTCGTCGTCGCCCTCGCCACCGCCCTCACCGTCTCCCTGTGCGGCTGCGGCGTGGCCCGGGAGATCTCGACACAGTCCTTCCGCAACGCCGTGGCGACGGGCGCGGAGGCCGAACTGCGCGGGCTCGGCTACCACGTGCGGGGCACCCTGGACTGCACGCTGCCGCCGGGCGGCGGCATGGCGGTCGTACGGGTGAGCTGCACCGGGCGGACCATCGACGGGCGGCCCGTCTCGGTGACCGGGATCGCCTGGAACGCCGATTCCGCACACCCCCGGCAGGAGTACGTCATCAAGGTCGCCGGCCGTGGCGTGCTCCGGAGATCCTGCCTCGGCCGGGGCTGCGACAAGATCACGGCGAGGTGAGGTCAATTCGGCGGAAAACTCGCCCGGGACCACGGGTGAGCGGTGCCGCCGGTGGCGACTCTAAGCAGTGTGAGAAAAGTCGTCGCCGCCATCGTGGCCTTGATCGGCACCTGCATGATCTGCGCCGTCCTGGCCGCCCTTCTGATGATCTTCGAGGCCAAGGAGCTCCGGCACAAGTCGCAGACCGCCCTGCTCGCCGCGACTCCCGCGATCGCCGGCGACGAGCTCCGCTCCCGCGGCCACTATCTGAGCAGCCCGCTGACCTGCCAGAGCATGCCGGGTCACACCAAGAGCCACATGCGGGTCAGTTGCCATGGGGCCACCACGGACAGCAAGCGGGTTCAGGTGATCGGCACGGCCGAGGACAAGGCCAAGGAGGAGTACTTCACGATCCTCCTCAATGGCCGCCCTCTCGTGCAGAACGCGAGATGCCTCGGCGCCGACTGCCGCGCGAAGAAGGGTTGACCGTTCGCGCGGACGTTTAGTGATCAGCGGAAAGGCCGGTGGCCCTACCATGATTCACGGCGCGTAGACGGCGCCGACACCCTTCCCACCCCTGATCCAGGAGCACGCATGCCCGGCAGCGCCGTTTCTCCCGGGCCGGTGGCCGTCGACACGATGGGTGGTGATCACGCCCCCGATGAGATCATCGCGGGGGCCGTCACCGCGGTCCGGGAACATGACGTACGCCTGATTCTCGTCGGGCAGGCACCACGGATCAAGCAGCAGCTGGACCGGCTCGGCGTCGCCGGGCAGATCCCGATCGCACACGCCGACGAGGCACTGGCGATGGACGAAGGAGCGCTCGCCAGCCGGCGCAAGCCGCGCTCGTCGGTCGCCATCGCCTGCCGGCTGATCCGGCAGAACCGGGCATCCGCGCTGGTGTCGGCGGGAACCACGGCGGGGGTCGTCGCCACCTCGCGGTTGCGGCTGCGCGGCCAGCACGGCGTGACGCGCCCGGCGATCGCCGTCGTCCTGCCGACCCGCCCGCGCCCGACGGTGCTGCTGGACGCCGGGGCCACCGCCGACGTCAAGCCCGAGACCCTGGTGCAGTTCGCCGCCCTCGGCACGGCCTACGCACAAGTGCGGCACGGTGTGGACCGGCCACGTGTCGGCCTGCTCACCATCGGCGCCGAGCCGGGGAAGGGCAACAAGCTGATCCGTCGCGCCCATGAGCTGCTGACCGCGGCGCCCCCCGGCATCGAGTTCGTCGGCAACATCGAGGGCGACGATCTGCTGGGGGGCAAGGTCGACGTGGTCGTCACCGACGGCTTCACCGGGAACGTCGCGCTCAAGACCATCGAGGGCTCCGTGCGTCTGGCGCTCGCCGAGGTCGAGGCGGCGATCGGTTCGAGCCGGCGGGCCAGGATGGGCGCCGCGATGCAGCGCCGCCCGCTGCGTGAACTGCGGGACCGGCTCGACTCCGGTACGTACGGCGGCGGCGTGCTGCTGGGCCTGAACGGCACCGTGGTGATCGCGCACGGGGCCTCGAACGCCAAGGCCATCACCTCGGCGTGCGTCCTCGCGCACGACCTCGTACGGGGGAACATCGTCGAGCGCATCCGCGAGCAGGTCGCCGCCGCCCGCCCGCCGCGGTTCGGCCGCAGGCACGGCGACCGTGATCACCCGGCCCCGGAGCGCGACGAGCCGCCGTCCGCCGACTGATCCCGAAGGCATGGGGCCGTGCCGGGGGCTCATATGTTTGGGCGGCCGGCCCGTACCGCCGATAACCTTGGACCATGTCCGATCCGCAACTCGTTCTCGCCGCCCGTGTCCAGGCCGCGCTCGCCGCCGCCTTCGGACCGGAGTACGCGGACACCGACCCGGTCATCCGGCCCTCGCAGTTCGCCGACTTCCAGGCCAATGTGGCCCTGCCCCTGGCCAAGCGCCTGGGCCGAAAGCCGCGCGACGTGGCCGGCGAGATCGTGGCCAGGCTCGACGTCGCGGACCTGTGCACGGCGATCGAGGTCAGCGGGCCCGGCTTCGTCAACCTGACCCTCAGCGAGGAGTGGATCGCGGCGCAGGCCCAGATCATGCACGGCGACGAGCGGCTGGCCGTCCCGGTGACCGACGACCCCCACAAGGTCGTCGTCGAGTACTCCTCGCCCAACGTGGCCAAGGAGATGCATGTAGGGCATCTGCGCACCACGATCGTCGGGGACGCGATCGCGCGGATCCTGGAGTTCCTGGGCCACCCGGTGGTGCGTGACAACCACCTCGGCGACTGGGGCACCCCGTTCGGCATGCTGATCGAGCATCTGCTCGACGTCGGCGAGCACTCGGCCGAGGCCAGGCTGCTGGAGACGGATCCGAACTCGTTCTACCAGGCGGCCCGCGTGAAGTTCGACACCGAGCCCGCGTTCGCCGAACGCGCCAGGGAACGGGTCGTACGGCTCCAGGCCGGCGACGCCGACACCCTGCGGCACTGGCAGGAACTGGTCGATCTGTCCAAGGAGTACCTCCACCGGATCTACGGGCGGCTCGGCGTCAGCCTCACCGACGAGGACATCCGCGGTGAGAGCTTCTACAACCACCTGCTCGCCGCCACGGCGGCGGAACTCCAGGACAAGGGCATCGCAGTGATCAGCGATGGCGCGCTGTGCGCGTTCCCGCCCGGATTCACCGGCCGGGAGGGCGAACCGCTGCCCGTGATCATCCGCAAGCGGGACGGCGGCTACAACTACTCGACCACCGACCTCGCCACGATCCGGTACCGGGCCGACGACCTCAAGATCGACCGGGCGATCTACGTGGTCGGCGCGTCGCAGGGCCTCCATTTCCAGATGGTGTTCGCGGTCGCCCGGATGGCCGGGTGGGTCCCCGAGGACATGCGGCTGGAGCACGCCCAGATCGGCAACGTGCTCGGCACCGACGGCAAGATCCTGCGGACCCGCGCCGGCGGCACGATCAAGCTCAGCGAGCTGATCGACGAGGCCGTCGAACGCGCCGGCCAGGAGTTCGACAAGATCGAGCATGACGAGCCGTTCGACGAGCGCACCAGGCAGGCGATCGTCGAGGCGGTCGGTGTCGGGGCGGTGAAGTACGCCGACCTCTCGGTCGCCCTGGACAGCGAGTACGTCTTCGACTTCGACCGGATGATCTCGTTCAAGGGCAACACGGGTCCGTATCTGCAGTACGCCACCGCGCGGATCAGGTCGATCTTCCGCAAGGGCGGCGTGGACCCGCAGGACACACCGGGCCCCATCGCCCTCGGCACCGCGGCCGAGCGCGCGCTGGCGCTCCGGCTGCTCGGCTTCGGCGGAGCCGTCGCGCTCGCCGGCGAGACGGCCGAGCCGCACCGCCTGTGCGCCTACGTCTTCGAGCTGGCGTCCGCCTTCACCACGTTCTACGAGAACTGCCCCGTGCTGAAGGACGACGTCGAGCCCGCCGTGCGCGCATCACGCCTCGCCCTGTGCGCGCTGACGCTGAGGACCCTGGTCAAGGGCCTCGATCTCCTCGGCGTCACCGCACCGGATCGTATGTAGCCGCGCTCATCGCGGTGTCGTTCGGCGCCGGTCCTGGCCTCCCCTTCCTGATCCGGTTCCGAGCCCGGTCCCCGGGCTCACTCATGGTCGGTCATGCTCGACGAGGCCCGAGAGAAAGCCGCCGTTCTCGCCGGCCGACTGACTCGCGCGCACATTCGCGGGCCGGTCCGTCGAAGAGCCGGGTGCCATCGAGCCGCCGGGACGTTCCATGGCGCCCCTGGACTCGGCCGGCATCGGCCTGGCGGTGGTGCTCTCGGTTCCGCGCTCGGCCGCCTTGGCCTTCGGCGACGGCCTCGCCGGCGTCCTGGTCTTGGCGGCCGGTTTCGCCGGCGCGGTGGCCTTGGAGCGTCCGGCGGTGGCGGTCGTGCGCTTGGCGGTCGTCTTGGCCGCACCGGTCGTCTTCCGACCCGTGGTGGCCGTCGCCCGCTTCGGCGCGGTCTTCGCCGTCGCTGTCGTCCTCGACCGCCCGGCGGCCGCCGACGTGCGCTTGGCGGTCGTCTTGGCCGCACCGGTCGTCTTCCGCGCGGCGGTGGCCGTCGCCCGCTTCGGCGCGGTCGCCGACGTGCGCTTGGCCGCCGTCTTCGCGGCACCGGTCACCTTCCGTGCGGCGGTGGCCGTCGTTCGCGTTCCCGACGGCCTAGTGGCCGCGGCGGTCTTCGCTCGCCCGGTCGCCTTCGGTCGCGCGGCCGCCTTCGCCCTTGAAGTGATCTGGGTTGTGGCGGTCGGCTTGCGACGGGTGGCCGCCGCCGTCGTCCGCGTTCTCCTGCGTGCGGCCGGTTTCCGCGCCGTCGTCGATCTGGCCCGTGGGGCCCTCTCGACCGAGATCTCGGGCTTGGCCGCTCGCATCGCCGACGCCAGCGAGTTCAAGGCCCTGGCCGTGGCGGTCATGGCCTTGGTCGCCGTCGTCATCACGGTCATGGCGACGTTCATCGTCCGCTCGGACGACGCCACGTTGCCCATGGCCGACATGGCCTTCGAGGCCACGGACGTGGCCTTCTTCGGCACCTCTCTGACCGCCTCGACCGGTGGCATGGCCTCGGCCTTCCTGGCCGCGGTCCTCGCCCGGGTCGCCGTGGCGGTCCTCGCCCGTGCGGTGGTGCTCCTCGCCCGTGCCGTGGTGCTCCTCGTGCGCGCCGTGGTGCTCTTCTTGCGGGCCGTGGTGCCCCCCGTGCGCGCCGTCGTGGCGGTGCGCCCGGTCGACCTCGCTGCCGAGGTTCTTCGGCTCGGAGCCTTTTTAGCCGTGGATTGCCTCGTCGTGGCCTTCTTGGCAGCCGCCTTGCCGGCTGCTCCGGCGCTGGCCGAAGTTCTCCTCGCGGCCGTGCTCTTCGTGCGACTCGCTGCCGTCGTTCGACCGGCGGTCGCCGACATACCTGTTTTGGTAGCCACTGATCTCCCCCCCGTGACGATCAGTTACGGGGACATCTATTCCACAGTTGGGGACTATCTACACACCGTGGTCTTCTGCGTCTTTCCACGTGAGGCACAGATTCGGCACCACGTAACCCCCGGGTGCCGCCCTGAGCCCCACGCCCGCATCGGGTCCCCGGACTGGCCAGTTAATCCTTATCTTTTTCCACCATATGCTGGCATCCTTGGGCACGTGAGTGTGCGCGTCGTCAGCCCCATGCTCATCGGCCGATCCCCTGAACTCCAACGCCTCGGCGAGGCGCTCGCCCGCGCGCCGAGCGCGGTGCTGGTCGGCGGTGAGGCCGGTGTCGGGAAGACCCGGCTGATCCGGGAGTTCGGTGACCGCGCCCAGTCCGCCGGGGCGCGGGTGCTGCTCGGCGCATGTCTCGAACTGGGCGCCGACGGTCTGCCGTTCGCGCCGTTCACCACGGTGCTGCGGGGACTCGTACGCGAGATGGGGGCCGACGGCGTCACCGCGCTGCTGCCCGACTCGGCGGCGAGCGGGCTGGCCAGGCTGCTGCCCGACTTCGGCGAACCGGAGCCCGACGCGACCAGCGGAGAGGCACGAGCCCGGCTGTTCGAGGTGGTCCTGACCCTGCTGGAGGGGCTGGCCGAGGACACGCCGACCGTTCTCGTCATCGAGGACGCCCACTGGGCCGACCGGTCCACCCGCGATCTGCTCACCTTCCTGATCCGCAACCTCGACGGCGCCGCCGCTCTGCTCCTGGTCGTCACCTACCGTTCCGACGAACTGCACCGCTCTCATCCGCTGCGCCCCCTGCTGGCCGGGTTGGAACGCGTCGACCGGGTCGACCGGGTCGAGCTCTCGCGGCTCAGCCGGCGCGAGGTCGCCGATCTGGTGCACGGAATACTCGATCACGAACCTTCGGCGCAGCTCGTCGAGCAGGTCTACACGCGCAGCGAGGGCAACCCGCTGTTCGTGGAGGTGCTGCTGAACTCCGAGGACGGCGGCCCGGCCGGTGAACTGCCCGAGTCGCTGCGCGATCTGCTGCTGGCCGGCGTGCGGCGGCTGCCGGAGGACGCGCAGGAACTGCTCCGCGTGGCGAGCGGCGGGGGCGACCACATCGAGCACGCCCTGCTCGCGGCCGTGTCCGGGCTCGACGCCGCCGCACTGGACCGGACGCTGCGGCCGGCCGTCGCGGCGAACGTTCTCGTCGTCG
Source organism: Actinomadura alba (assembly GCF_014323705.1). Lineage (GTDB taxonomy): Bacteria > Actinomycetota > Actinomycetes > Streptosporangiales > Streptosporangiaceae > Actinomadura_C > Actinomadura_C alba. Next base: position 110,344 of record NZ_JABVEC010000005.1, on the reverse strand, counting down.
AGGGGGATCGGTACGCGTTCCGGCACGCCCTGATCCGCGAGGCCGTGCAGGACGATCTGCTGCCCGGCGAGCACAGCCGGCTGCACGCCCGCTACGCGGAGGCGCTGGAGGGCAATCCGACGCTGCTGCCGGCCAGGAGGCTCGCGGTCGAGCTGGCCCATCACTGGTATCGCTCGCACGACGCCACCTGGGCCCTCATCAGCGCCTGGCGGGCGGCGGGCGAGGCCCGGAAGGCGGCCGCCTACGCCGAGGCCCTGGAGATGTTCTCACGCGTGCTGGAGCTGTGGGACCGGGTGCCCGGAGCGGCCGAGCACATCGGCCGCGAACTGGGCGAAGTGCTGGAGGACAGCGTCTCGGCGGCGGACCTCGCGGGGGACGGCGAGCGCGGGATCAAACTCGCCACCGCGGCGCTCAAGGAGATCGGCGACCCGGTCCGGGCGGCCGGGCTGCTCGAACAGCGCGGCCGTATGTCGCTGAGCCTCAACCGGGCCGAGGGGCTCGAGGACCTGCGCGAGGCGATCCGGCTGATCCCCGCCCGGCCGCCCAGCGTGGTCCGCGCGCGGGCGCTGGCCAGCCTGGCCGAGAAGACCTACAAGTTCGCCGTCTCGGATGAGGCGGGCCGCATCGCCGAAGAGGCCGCCCTGGCGGCCCGCGAGGCCGGTGACGCCGCCGCGGAGGTGAGCGCCCTGCTCACCCTGATCTACCTGGACGAAGAGGCGGACGACGAGAAAATGCTCGCCCGCCTGGACGATGTCGCCCTACTGGCCGAACGGGCGCGGTCCTACCGCCCGGTGCTGCGGGTGGCCGTCAACCGGTCTCATCTCCTCGAGGGGATGGGCCGGCACCAAGAGGCCATCGAGGTGGCCCGGCTCGGTGTCGAGAAGGCGCGTCACCATGGGCTGGCCCGGGTCGCGGGCACCGGGCTGGCGATCAACCTCGCCGACCCGCTGGTGTCGGTCGGCCGCTGGGACGAGGCCCTGGCCGTGATCGAGCACACCCTCGAGCAGGGCCCGGCGCCGAACCCCCGAGACTACCTGCGGCAACTGGCCGCAGAGATCGCGCTCGCCCGAGGCGATCTCGACAGGGCCGACGCGGCACTCGCGGCGGTGTCGAACCCGGCCGCGCGCGGCGCCGGCCCCCGTGCGGAGAATCACTTCTACACCGCCCGGCTCGAGGCGGAGCTCCACCTCGCGCGCGGGAATCCGCACGAGGCGATCTCGGCCGTCCAGCCAGTGATCGCGAATCCCGGTCTGGTGGACGACGGCCGGTACGCATGGCCGGCCCTCGTCGCCGGCGCGCGCGCGTGCACGGAGGCCCGCGACGCGGATGCCTTCGCGGCCATCGAGGCGCGTGCCGCGGGGCTGGCCGCGCGCGGCCCGGTCCAGCGGGCCCACCGGCTGGCCTTCGCGGCGGAGGCCGCCGAGTTCCGCCGTACCCCGTCGCGCTCCGCCTGGGACGCCGCCGCGGACGCGTGGGAGGCCCTCGGCCACCCCTATCGGCTCGCGTGGGCCCTGACCCGGGCCGCCGAGGCCGCCGCGGCGGAAGGGCACCGGGACGGTCTGGCGCCCCGGCTGCGCCGGGCCGCCGAGCTGGCCGACGGGCTCGCCGCCCACCCCCTGCTGAAGCGGATCGACGAGGTGTCGCGGCGCACGCGCCTCAACGTCACCGCGGGTCCCGCCGACGCCGCCCCGCTCGGCCTGACGCCACGTGAGCTCGAAGTGCTCCGCCTCGTGGCCGACGGGCGCAGCAACCGCGACATCGCCGAGACGCTCTTCATCTCGGTCAAGACGGCGAGCGTGCACGTCTCCAACATCCTGAGCAAGCTCAACGTCGGCGCACGCGGCGAGGCGGCGGCGACCGCGCACCGCCTGCGGCTCTTCGAGCCGGACACCGCACAAGATCGGCGAAGACGGGTGGCCAGCGGGAAGACCCCGGCCACGAAGCAGGCCCCGGCCACCGGGCGAGGCACGACTAAGACCCCGCACAAGACCTAGATAGGGCATCTGCCCGAAGCGGCACCGGTGGCCTTAGGGCGACCCTGGTGTGAGGTTGCCGCCGAGGATCGGGTGCCCGAGATGACCGAGGTACTGGACGACATGAACCCCAGCGTGGTGAGCCCCGTGTTCGTGGGGCGAACCGCCGAACTCGCCATGCTGACCGACCTCTACACGGCGGTCCGCCAAGGAGCACCGGCGGCGGTGCTGCTCGGAGGCGAGGCCGGGGTCGGCAAGACCCGGCTGGTGAACGAGTTCGTCGACCTGGTCGGCTCCGCCGACGGCTCTGACGGCTCGGATGACGGTGCGCACGCGACCGCCCGCGTCATCGTCGGCGGCTGTCTCTGGCTGAGCTCGGCGGGCCTGCCCTACGCACCTTTCACGGCCATGCTCCGCCAGCTCGTACGCGATATCGGCCTCGATGAGATCGCCGCCCTCATGCCGGGTGGCACCACCCGTGATCTGGCCAGGCTTCTGCCCGGATTCGGCGAGATCGCCGCCGAGCCCGACGCCGAGACCGGGCGGGTGCGGTTGTTCGAGCAGATGCTCACCCTGCTGGAGCGGCTCGCCGAGCGGGCACCGCTCGTTCTCGTGATCGAGGACGCGCACTGGGCCGACCGGTCCACGCGCGACCTCCTCACGTTCTTGATCCGCAATCTGCGGCACGGCCCCGTAATGCTCCTGGTCACCTACCGGTCGGACGATCTGCACCGCGCGCACCCGCTGCGGCCGATGCTGGCCGAGCTGGGCCGGGTCGGCGGCGTCGTGGGGCTCGACCTCCCTCGCCTCGCCCGGGGCGAGGTGGCCGCGCAGCTCGGCGGAATCCTCGGCCGCCCGGCCGAGCCCGGCCTGGTCGAAGCGGTCTACGGTCGTAGCGAGGGGATTCCGCTGTTCGTCGAGGCGACCGCCGGGTGCGCGGGCGATCCGGGCGGCGGGGTGCCCGAGTCCCTGCGCGATCTGCTCCTCGCCGGAGTGCAGCGGTTGCCGGAGGAGACTCAGGAGCTGCTGCGTACGGCCAGCGCGGGCGGAGAGCGCGTCGGGCACGAGCTGCTCGCCGCGGTGTCGGGCCTGGACGACCGGGCGCTGACCGCCGCCCTGCGCCCGGCCGTCGACGGCAACGTGCTGGTCGCCGGCACCGACGGCTACACGTTCCGGCACGCCTTGATCCGCGAGGCCGTCCACGAGGACCTGCTGCCCGGCGAACACAGCCGCACGCACCGCAGATTCGCCGAGGTCATCGAGACGGAGCCGGGCATGGCCGCGACCCGTGACGCCGCCGTCACCCTCGCCCAGCACTGGTACGCCGCGCACGACAACGAACGCGCCCTGCTCGCGGCCTGGCGGGCCGCCGCCGCTCTGGCGGCCTCGCTGGCGTACGCGGAGCAGGTCGAGATGCTCGGACGGGTCCTCGAACTGTGGGACCGCGTCCCGAACACGGCCGAACTCGTCGGCAGCGACCAGGTGGACGTGCTCTTGCTCACGGCCGAGGCGGCCACCGCGTGCGGCGAGGTCGAGCGCGGCCTGGCCATGGTCCGGGCGGCGCTCGCCGAACTCGATGAGGAGCGCGACCCTGAGCGGGTGGCCCTGCTGCTGACCTGCCGCGCGCGTCTGCGCGGCTACAAGGGGATGCTCCCGGAGCAGCTACAGGACCTGCGGAAGGCCGAGCGGCTCGCCGCGGGGCCGACCCTGGCCCGGGCCACGGTGCTGGCCCGGCTCATCTGCCAGCTTCTGCTGCGCGGTCTCGACGAGGAGTGCCAGGCGTTCAGCGCGGAGTCCCTGTCGCTGGCACGACGGCTCGGCGACCGGACGATCGCGGTCGACGCCATCGTGACGCTCGCCACGATCGCCGCCGGCGAGGGCGGCGGCGACATCGAGGAGAACCTGCGGGATCTGTACGAGGCCCATGCCGAGGCCAAGGAGCTCGGCTCCGACTTTCTCGTGCTGCGAAGCCTCATCAACATCTCCCACATGCTCGAGAGCGCGGGCCGCCATGACCTCGCGATCGAGGCCGCCCGCGAGGGATTCGAGCTGACTCAGCGGGTCGGCCGGGCCCGCATACAGGGACCCTTCCTGGCCGGCAACCTCGCGGAGTCGCTGATCTCGGCGGGGCGCTGGACCGAGGCCGACCAGGTCCTCCAGAAGGGCCTGGAGCTCGATCCCGCGGTCTCCCTGTCCGGCTACCTGCTGTTGGCGGTCGGCACCCTCGCTCTCGCCCGCGGTGAGATGGCGGCCGTGGCGGACGCGATGCGGGCGATGCCCGCGTCGTTCACCTCCGACCACGCCATCCCGCAGGACGGGCTGCCGTACATTCGGCTGCTCATCGACTGGCGGCTCGCCGAGGGTGACATCGCGGCGGCACTGGACCGGGTGCATCATGCCGTCTCGACCCTGGACCTCACCGTGCGTCCGCGGTTCTCATGGCCGGTCCTAGTCTCGGCCATGAGGGCCTGTGCCGAGGTGGCGACCGACGCCGACACGGTCCGTGACGACGCCCTGCTCGTACGCGCGACCGTGCTGCGCACGGAGTTGCGCGGGCTCGCCGACCGCCTCTCGGCGAGCGGGCGGGCGATGGCGGCCTACGCCACGACGTTCGCCGCCGAGTCCGCCCGCGCCGCCGGCATGCTCGACCGTACGGCCTGGGACGCGGCCGCGGGCGCCTGGGAGGACCTCGGCGATCCGTACCCGTTCGCGTGTGCGCTGGTCCGGGCCGCCGAGGCCGCCGCGGGCGACGGCGACCGCGAGGGCGCGGCCGGACGGCTGCGCCGCGCGGCCGAGGTGGCCGACCGGCTGGGAGCCGTACCGCTGCGCGGGCAGATCGACCACCTGGCGCGGCGCGCGAGGATCTCGCTGACGGACCGGTCACCGGCACCGGACTCGTCGGCCGGACTGACGCCCCGGGAACGCGAGGTGCTGCGGCTGGTGGCCGAGGGCCGGAGCAACCGGCAGATCGCCGACGAGCTTTTCATCTCGGCCAAGACGGCGAGCGTCCACGTCTCGAACATCCTCGGCAAGCTGGGCGTGGCGGGCCGCGGCGAGGCCGCCGCCGTGGCGCACCGGCTTCAGCTCTTCGACTGAGGGCCACCCCCACGTGGTGACCTGGACGCCGGTGACCGGACGTCGGTGACCGGACGCCGGTGGACGGACGTCGGCCACGGGGAGCCCGGGACGGGGATTCGGTGGCAGGAGCCTCCCCTCCCACGCTCCCGCCACCGAACCGGTCGGCCGCACGGGTGCTGGGGGCCTGCGTCCGGCGGGGCGATCGACGCGGCACGTATGCCGCCTCTGGTCGCCGGCACCGGCCGGTGACCCGTGTGGCCACTCCGAAGTCTCGGCCCGCGGACATGCCGCCGGCATCGGGACGATGCCCGATGCGGCTACCTATCTTTCCGCTGGTGGCGTGGCCGGCCGCCGTGCTCAGCGCTCAGCCGGGTACGCGAGCGACGCAGAAGACCGTCTGGCCGAACGGGGGCTTGATCACCCGCTCGATCGCCCGCGTGGTCGGGATCACCGTACGGTCGTAGATCTTGACCAGCCTGGGGTCGGGGTATCCGGCGCCGCCGCGCCGGACGGCCAGCCACCACGCGATGCCGCCGAGGAAGTTGATCGGCTTGAGCACGCCGGGTTCGAGCCCGGCGGCCCGGACCGACGCCTCGAGGGTCTTCGGGGTGTAGCGGGTGACGTGACCGACCTTGCGGTCGAAGTCGCCGTAAAGCTGCATATAGCCGGGCACCCAGATCACGATGCGCCCGCCGGGCTCCACGATGGACGCCAGGTCCTTGAGCGCCTGGACGTCGTCCTTGATGTGCTCAAGGACGTTCATCATGACGACGGTGTCGACCTTGCGCTTGATCTTGATTTCCGCGGGCAGCGCGAGGTCGAGCACCTCGACCTCGTCGTCGGTTCCGTAGCGCTTGCGCAGCTCACCGACACAGTACGGGTCGTTGTCGCTGACCACGAGGTAGTCGAGCCGCCCGGCGAACTGCTCCGAGAAGTGCCCGAGGCCCGAGCCGACCTCGAGCAGGGACCGGCCGACGTGCGGGGCCACCATGTCGTACTCGTACTGCCGGTAGTTGCGGGCCTCATCACCACCGAGATGGTTCTCCAGCGCCCCTTCGCCGGCCGCCGGCTGCACGACGTCCCCGGCGGCCGGCTGGATGCTCTCGCCCTCGCTCGCGGTGGGGGTGGTCGGCGGGCGGCTGCCCAGAAGCTTGACGAGGCTACGGGCGACAAGGTTCTTCTTCGGTGGTGACTGCATACGTTCCGCTCGCTGGAGTGCGCTCTTCGGACTGCTGAGAGGGTGTGGCCGTCTGCCGACGCGGCCAGGCATCGGGCAAGACTATCGGGAGCCGGGACCGCTGAAGCAACGCCGGTCGATCGGCGCCGCTTCCATCACACCCCATCCCGGGTTTCGCCCAGGTGACAGGCGAGTCGCCGCGGCCGGGAGTTCCTAGTCCCTCGAAGGTAAGGATTTCATATCGTGAGAGACAGTGTCCGCTGAATGCGGGCCGCCGACGCGCGCATCCTGTGCAACGACGCCTCTATCTTCGGCAACCTGCTCGTACGGCACGAGACCGCGAGCGTTCCCACCACGGTTCCCGAGGCGTCGATGACCGGAACCGCCGCGCAGCCCGTACCGATCGCGTACTCCTCGCGGTCGAGAGAGTGCCCCGGGGACAACCGCAGCCGCCGGACCAGTTCGCGCGGATCGGTGATCGTGTTGGGCGTCAGCTCGACCAGGGGGTGCCTGGCGAGATAGTCCTGGCGAGCCTGGTCGTCGAGGTGGGCCAGCACGCACTTGCCGATCGCGGTCGCGTGCGCCGCCTCGTCGAAGCCGACCCACAGATCGACGCGAGGGGTCCGTGGACCGTCGGCGATGTCGATGACGCGGATCTCGCCGTCCTCGTGCAGCCCGAAGTACGACGCCATCCCCAGTTCGTCACGCAGAGCGGTCAGGGTCGGCCGGATGCGGGTCAGCAGCACCTGTGGGCGACTCTGGCCGTGCAGTGCCTCGAGCCGGTCCCCCAGCACCCACAGACCGTCCTCCAGCCGGTTGGCATAGCCCTCGTACGCGAGGGTGCGGAGCAGGTGATAGGTGGTCGCGAGCGGCAGCCTCGCCTCACGGGCGAGTTGTTTGGCGGGCGCGCCACCGGGGTGCGAGGCCACGGCCTCCATCAGATGCAGCGCTCGTCGCACCGAGGCGATCAACGTGGGTTTGCGACCCTCTTCCATCACGCACAGGGAAGCCCTGCGGCCGGGCCCGGTCAAGCCCTTTGCGGATAATGGTCACGAGGACATCACGAACCGTGGCGCGCGACGCCGAATTCGTACGCTACCCACGGGTATAACTCACGCGAAACTTACTGGAGCATGCGACACCCCGCAGGAGGAGTCGACATGAATCAAGAGAGCGCCCACGTCGACGAACGCACCGCCCGCAAGGTCGCCGAGGAGGCACGCGAGACCGAGTGGCGGCGGCCCAGCTTCGGCAAGCAGCTCTTCCTGGGCGACTTCCGGCTGGATCTGATCCACCCGCACCCCGGATCGGACGACGAGGCGCGCCGCAGGGGCGAGGAGTTCCTCACCCGGCTGCGGGAGTTCTGCGCGACCAAGATCGACCCGATCGCCATCGAGCGCGACGCGCGCATCCCCGACGACGTCGTCGGCGGCCTCAAGGAACTCGGCGCCTTCGGCATGAAGATCCCCGAGGAGTACGGCGGGCTCGGCCTCACGCACTTCTACTACAACCGCGCCCTCATGCTCGCCGGCTCGGTCAGCGCGGCGCTGGGCGCGATGCTGTCCGCCCACCAGTCGATCGGCGTGCCGCAACCGATCAACCTGTTCGGTACCCCGGAGCAGAAACGCGCCTTCCTGCCCCGCTGCACGAAGGAGATCAGCGCGTTCCTGCTCACCGAGCCGGACGTCGGATCCGACCCGGCGCGGCTGCACGCGACGGCGGTGCCTTCTCCCGACGGCGGCGAGTACGTGCTGAACGGCGTCAAGCTGTGGACGACCAACGGCGTGGTGGCCGACCTGCTCGTCGTCATGGCCCGGGTGCCCGCTTCGGAGGGCCACCGGGGCGGGATCTCGGCGTTCGTCGTCGAGGCCGACGCGCCCGGCATCACCGTCGAGAACCGCAACGCCTTCATGGGGCTCCGGGGCATCGAGAACGGCGTCACCCGGTTCCACGACGTACGGGTGCCCGCCGCCAACCTCATCGGCAGGGAGGGCGCCGGTCTCAAGATCGCCCTCACCACGCTGAACACCGGGCGGCTGGCACTGCCCGCCTTCTGCGCGGCGGCGGCCAAGTGGTCGACCAAGATCGCGCGCGAGTGGTCCAAGGCGCGGGTGCAGTGGGGCCATCCGATCGGGAAGCACGAGGCGATCGCCAAGAAGCTCTCGTTCATCGCCGCGACCTCCTACGCCCTGGAGGCGATGGTCGACCTGTCCAGCCAGCTCGCCGACGACGAGCGCAACGACATCCGCATCGAGGCGGCACTGGCCAAGCTGTACGCCTCCGAGATGGCCTGCCGGATCGCCGACGAGATGGTGCAGGTGCGCGGCGGGCGCGGCTACGAGACCGCGGAGTCACTGGCGGCCCGGGGCGAGCGCGGCGTACCCGCCGAGCAGCTCCTGCGCGATCTGCGCATCAACCGGATCTTCGAGGGGTCTTCGGAGATCATGCGGCTGCTCATCGCCCGTGAGGCGGTCGACACCCATCTGTCCGTTGCGGGCGACCTCATCGATCCCGAGGCCACCAGGCAGCAGAAGACGCACGCCGTCGCCAAGGCCGGCGGGTTCTACGCCAAGTGGCTCCCGACCCTGGTGGTCGGCGCCGGCCAGCGACCCGGGGCCTACGCGGACTTCGGCCCGCTCGCCGGTCACCTTCGCTACGCCGAGCGCGCCTCTCGCAAGCTGGCCCGATCGATCTTCTACGCGGCGAGCCGGTGGCAGGGACGGCTGGAGCGCAAACAGGGCTTCCTCGGCCGGATGGTCGACATCGGCGCCGAGCTCTTCGCGATCAGCGCCGTGTGCGTACGCGCCGCCAAGGACGCCGCCGAGGACCCGACGCGAGCGCGCTCGGTGTACGAACTGGCCGACGTGTTCTGCCGGCAGGCTCGGACCCGGGCCGAGGAGCTCTTCGACGGGCTCTGGCGCAACACCGACGCGATCGACGTCCGGTTGGCCGAGCGGCTGCTGAACGGCAATTATGCGTGGGCGGAGGAGGGTGTGCTCGACCCGTCGATCCCCGGGCCCTGGATCGCCGACGTGGAGCCGGGACCGGCGGAGCGAAAGGACGTGCACCGCACCATCGGCTGAAGGGTGAGCATGTACGAGACCATCGTCTACGAGGTCGGGGACCGGATCGCGCACATCACGCTGAACCGGCCGGAGGCCCGCAACGCGCTGAACGACGTCATGATCGAAGAGCTGCTCGACGCGTTCGGCCGGGCCAAGGCCGACGACGAGGTACGGGTGATCGTCCTCACCGGCGTCGGCGATCGGGCCTTCTGCGCCGGGGCCGACCTCGGCGGCGCCGACCGGGCACGGCGCGCGGGCCGCTCGATCGCGGGGGTGGACGGCACCGGCCGCTCGATCGCGGGAGTGGACGCGCAGGACACGGGCGCCCCCACGGGTGACGGCGCGGACGGGCCCGCCCCCGCCACCGGTGCCATTCGCGCCAGCGCGCCGTACCGGCTGTTCACCGCCTTCCCGCGCCTCGGCAAGCCGATCATCGCGCGGCTGGCCGGGCACGCCATCGCCGGCGGGCTCGGCCTCGCCGCGTCCTGCGACCTCGTGATCGCCGCCGAGGACGTCAAGCTCGGCACTCCCGAGGTCAACGTCGGCCTCTGGCCGATGATGATCATGGCGATCATCAACCGCAACGTCGCACCCAAGCAGGCGTTCAAGCTGTACTACACCGGTCAGACGATCAGTGCGCGGGAGGGCGTCCAGGTCGGGCTGGTCACCGAGGCGGTACCCCGCGACCGGCTCGACGCGCGAGTGGACGAACTCGCGCGGACCATCGCGGCGAAGAGCCCGGTGGGGTTGCGGCACGGCCGGGACGCGTTCTTCGCCATCGACGGGCTGCCCTTCGACGACCAGATCGCCCACCTGCTCGGCCAGCTCGTCGTGGTCGGTGCGACCGAGGACGCCAAAGAGGGCATCACCGCCTTCCTCGAGAAGCGGTCACCCGAGTTCACCGGCCGCTGAGCGACCACCGGCGGCCCGGGCACGTACGCCCCGGCGAGCGGCCCGCCCGGCCCGGGTCAGTCGCGTCCGCGGGCGTAGTGGCGGCGTGCCTTCGTTCGGTTGCCGCAGCGGCGCATCGAGCACCACTGGCGATTGCGGGCGGGTGAGCGGTCGACGAACCGGACACCGCAGTCGTCGGCCGCGCACACCCGCAGCCGGGCGAGCTCGCCATCGGTGAGCAGGCCGATCGCGTCCACCGCGATACCGGCCAGCGCCGTGGGCACGGCCGCCGCCGCGTTGCGCGTGAGCACCGGCCGTCCGTGCGCGTCCAGGCCGAGTGACGGCGCCAGGGAGGCCCCGGACGCCATCGCGTTGATCGTCGCCACCGCGCCCGCCGGCACGGGCCGCTCCTCGATGACCGCGAACGCGGCCGTGTCGACGGCGGCGCGCAGTTCGCGGGCCGAGAGAAGATCACGCTCGGTGGCCCGGACCGGTGCCGACACCTGTCCGGCCGCCATCGGCCCGGCCTTCGCCGGTCCGGCCCCCGACAGGCCGGCCGCCGCCAGCCAGGCCGACAGATCCGCAGAGGTCCGCAGCGTCTCGCGACCACCGGACATCCGATCGCGCAACGTGTTCAGCAGATCGACGGCCGGCCGGCCGCCGTCCCAGATCCAGCCTTCGGACATCTTGCGCGCTCCCTTCACTAACCAGATCATAGGGTTTAGGTACCTAACCGTCTGAAGGGGTTAGAGATGGCGATCGCGCGTGTGAACGGAATCCGGATGTACTACCACGTGGCAGGTGAAGGACCACTGATCGTGCTTCTGCACGGCTGGCCGCAGACCGGTCACTGCTGGCGGCACCTGATGGGACCGCTGAGCGAGAACCACACCGTGGTGGCACCCGATTTGCGCGGGTACGGCCGTACCGACAAACCCGCCGGCGGGTACGACAAGCGCACGATGGCCGACGACGTGCACCGGCTGGTGGGCTCTCTCGGGTTCGGCTCAGCGACCGTGATCGGCCATGACCGGGGCGCCCGGGTCGCGCACCGCTGGGCCCTCGACCACCCCGGCGACGTGGAGCGGCTCGTCGTCATGGACATCATCCCGACCCGGGAGATGTGGCGCCGGATGGACGCGGACCTGGCCCAGCGCACCTGGCACTGGCTGTTCCATCTGCAACCGGACCTGCCGGAGCTCATCGATATCGGCGCCTACGTGCGTCACATGATCCGGCAGTGGGCGCACATCCCACTGCCGGACGAGGACGTCGAGGAGTACGTACGGGCGTTCTCGGCGGTGGGCGCGGCACGGGCCGGCTTCGCCGACTACCGCGCGGCGTTCGCGGGCGACGCCGAACACGACGAAGACGACGCGGGGCGCCGGCTGACGATGCCGGTGCGGGTCCTCTGGGGAGAGCACAGCTTCCTGCAGACCCTCGACCCGGTGGCGATCTGGCGCGACTACGCCGAGGACGTGACCGGGACGGTGATCGAGGACTGCGGGCACTTCCTCGCCGAGGAGCAGCCCGCCAGGGTCCTCGAAGAACTCGCCCTTCCCGCCCGGCGAGGGGTCAGACGCGTTCGATGATGGTGGCGTTGGCCTGGCCGCCGCCCTCGCACATCGTCTGCAGGCCGTACCGGCCGCCGGTGCGCTCCAGCTCGTGCACCAGCTTGGTCATGAGCACCCCACCGGTGGCGCCGAGCGGGTGGCCGAGCGCAATCGCGCCGCCGTTCGGGTTGGTCTTCTCCAGCGAGGCGCCGGTCTCGCGTGACCACGCAAGCGGCACCGGGGCGAAGGCCTCGTTGACCTCGAAGACATCGATGTCGTCGATGGACAGCCCGGAGCGCTTCAGCGCCTTCTCAGTCGCCGGGATCGGGCCGGTCAGCATGTAGACCGGGTCCGAGCCGCACACCGAGAGCGTGTGGATGCGCGCCCGTGGGGTGAGGTTGTGCTGCTTGACGGCCTCCTCGGAGGCGATGAGCAGTGCCGAGGCGCCGACCGAGATCTGCGAGGCCACCGCCGCGGTGATCTCCCAGCCGTCGCGCAGTGCCTGGAGACCGGCCATCTTCTCCAGCGAGGTGTCGGCGCGTGCGCCCTCGTCCTTGACCAGCCCGGCCAGGGGTGCGATCTCGCGATCGAAGTATCCGGCCTCGATGGCCTTGACCGCGCGCCGGTGGCTCTCCAGCGCGAAGGCCTCCAGGTCACCGCGCTTGAACCCCCACTTCTCGCACATGAGCTGCGCCCCGCGGAACTGGGAGACCTCCTGCTTGCCGTACCGCTCGGCCCACCCTTCACCCCACGGGAGACCGGTGTTCGGCGCGACGGAGGCGCCCATCGGGACCATGGCCATGTTCTCGACGCCGGCGGCCACGACGAGGTCCTGCGTACCGGACAGCACCGCCTGAGCGGCGAAGTGGATGGACTGCTGGGACGAGCCGCACTGCCGGTCGATGGTGACACCGGGCACGTTCTCGGGCAGGCCCGCGGACAGCCACGCGGTGCGGGCGATGTCGAGGGTCTGCGCACCCACCTGCATGACGCAGCCCATGATCACGTCTTCCACGGCCGCCGGGTCGACCCCCGTACGGTTCACGAGCTCCTTGAGCACATGAGCGCCGAGGTCGGCGGAGTGAACGTCTTTGAGGGCGCCCTTCTTGGTGCCCACGGGGGTACGGACCGCACCGACGATGTATGCCTCGGCCACAGCGCCTCCAAGTCGAGGTAGGTTTTCCGTGCGAGAAACCGAGCGGGATTCGGTCAGTACGAGGTTACCCCGATCCGGCCGGAAATCCGTATGACCCTCCTCTCTCCGGCATCGCCGGGCACGCGCGAGGATCCGGCGGCCCGCTCACGTGGCCAGTGATGCCCTGCCGGTCGGGAGCAGGTCGGCGTCGTCCCACAGGGACTCCCGGGACAGCCGGACGAGCAACTCCAGCAGTTCGGGACAGTCCTCGGGCGACCAGTCCGCCAGTAGCCGGACCAGCACCTCCCGCATCGACTCGTGCAATCGTTCCGTGACCACCTTCCCCGCATCGGTGATCAGAAGATCGGCGTCGCCATGGCTGACCAGGCCTTCGGCGATGAGCCGATTGACGTACGGGCGCCCCTCGTCCACCGTCTCGCCGGCCCACTCGGCGAGTGCGGTGGGTGAGACGGCCCCGAGCCGTTCGATGCGGCACAGCATCCACAGGCTGGACGGAGGGCAGTCGACGCCGATCTGCGCGCCGAGGTCGCGATACACCTCCCGCACCGCCTGCCGGGCCTCCGGGTCATTGCGGAGCAGCCGGAAGATCATGCGTTCGATCTCGCTCCGCGATGAGCAACCGGTCGGTGCGCCACCGAGGCAGTGACCGAGATCGGAACCCTGCATCGTGACACGCGCCGACACTTCGCGCAGGATGAGCGCGAGGAGCACCCCGGCCAGCACGACGGGAATGGCGACCTCGAACATCGTGTGGAACGACCGGGCATAGGCGTCGATGAACTCCCCTCGCTGGGCCGGCGGCAACCGGCGGAGCGCCGTCGGGTCGTGCTGGATCGACTCCGGGTTGAAGCCCACCGGCAGCGTGGCGCCGCTCAGCGCCTCGGCCACCCGGAGGTTCAGCCGGTGGCTGAAGATCGCGTTGAAGATCGTGATGCCCATCAGCGCGCCGATGGACCGCAGCAACGTCACGCCGGAGGTCGCCACCCCCAGGTCGCGATAGTCGACCGCGTTCTGTACCGCCATCACCGGCACCTGGACGGCCAGACCGAGCCCGATCCCCAGCATGCAGAGGGAAAGGGCCATCTCGAACGTCGACGTCGTCGTGCTCACCCCGGAGAGCAGGATCAGCGCCATCGTCGTGATCAGCATTCCGGCGACCAGGTAGACGCGGTACCGGCCGCTCGCACCGATCAGGTAGCCGGTCAGGACCGAGAACGCGAGCAGGGGCAATACCAGCGGAAGCAGATGGACCCCGGAGATCGTGGCGGATGCTCCGCTCACGGCCTGCAGCAGGGCCGGCAGGTACGTGATGCTGCCGAACAACACGAAGCCCACGACGAAGTCGATCGCACCGCCGACGACGAAGACCGGGTTGCGGAACAGCCGCGGAGGCAGAGCGGGCTCCCGCATGCGGCGCTCGGTGAACCACCAGGCCAGCGTCATCACCACGCCGGCCGAGCCGGTCAGGAGCACCCGGTAGTCGGACCAGTGGTAGCGCACCAGGCCGAGGACCGTCAGCAGGATGAGGCACATCGCGACGGCCAGCAACGCCATGCCCATGTAGTTGACGGAACGTCGCTCGCGCTCGGGCCGCTCCGGTAGCACGATCGCGAGCGTGGTGAGGATCACCACGCAGATCGGCAGGTTGACAAGGAAGATCCACCGCCACGACAACTGGTCGGTGAAGAACCCTCCGAACACCGGCCCGGTGACACTGCACACCCCGTAGATCGCGCCGAGGATACCCAGATAGCGGCTGCGCTCACGAGGCGGGAACAGTTCGCGGACCATGGCGAGGGTCAGCACGATGACACCACCGGCCCCCAGCCCCTGCAGGACCCGGAAGCCGATCAACGAGTCCATGCTCCATGCCTGGCCGCAGAGAGCCGACCCGGCGAAGAAGAGCCCGATCGCCACCATGAGCAGCGGCTTGCGGCCGAGTTGATCACCGAGCCGGCCCCATGTCACCGCAGAGGCGATCATGGCCAGCAGGTACGCGGTGATCACCCAGCACTCCGGCCGCAGGCCCTTGAACTCACCGTTCATCACCGGCAGCGCCGTGCACGGGATCGTCTGATCCAACGCGGCGAGCAGCATGGCGACCATGAGCACACCGACCGAGACCGTTCGGCCCTGTGCGCTCAAGGGAGTGTGCTCAGGCTGGACTTGCATCCCCCGCGATCCCCCGGTTACGTACGGCAACGAAGACCTACCCGGTTCCCCGGCACCCTGACCACACGAACCGGCGATGAGCGGGTCCGGATGCGGTGATCTGTCGATAATGGAGGCCGGCATTGACGGCACAGGGTGGCGAACGGCCCCCAGAGGAGGCGACGCGATCATGAGCGAACCAGGCGAGCCGCCCCGCGAGGTGTGCTCGTGACCACCGACCTGATCGCACTCCTCGTGGTGGCGATCCTCTGTGCCTTCTGCATCCGGTGGGTCAGCGTGAGGTTGCGGTTCCCGGTGCCCGCGTACATGACCGTCATCTTCGTGTTCGTGCTGGTGGTCGCGGCTCTGTACGGTCGAAGCCTCGATTAGCCCAAAATGGTCTGAACTTCCGCACAATTCGCGGAGTCTTACCCATAAGGGCTTTACGCCGGGCGACGGGAGACCAGACGTGCCCCACAGGACCCTCGGGACGGAGGCGACGGTCACTGACGATGCGCTGAGCGCCGACCTCAGCCGTCTGGTGGACTTCGCCGAACCGGCTCTCGACGATGTGTGCCTCGACATCTCCCTCAACTGCCGGCGGCTCGCCGAGGCGATGGCCCCGCGCACCCGCGCCGTCACCGTCGTCGACGCGGCCCCCCAGCCGACGCGGCCGGCGGGCCCGCCGGCCCTGACGGTACGGGCCGACGCCGGCGCCCTCCCCTACCGCGACGACTCGTTCTCGCTGGTCACCGTGCGGTGGTGCCTGTACCGCCTGGCCGACCCGCGCCAGGCGCTGCGCGAGATGCTCCGCGTGTGCCGGCCCGGCGGCCGCCTGATCATCGCGGACATGGTCCGCAGACCCTCGACCGGCGACCGGGATCGGCTCGAACGGCTCCGCGACCCCGGCCACCCGTCCACTCCCTCCATGGACGGGCTCACCGAACTGCTCGCCGACGTGGGCGCCGAGGTCCGCCGTCTCGACATCTTCACCATCGAGCGGCCCGCCGAGCCGTGGCTGGCCGGCGCCTTCGACGAGAGAGCCGCCGTCCAGGTCCGCCAAGCGCTCACCGCCGAGGTCGACGGGGGACCCAAGACGGGTGCCCGGCCACGAGTGATCGGCGGAGAGCTGTGGTTCACGCAGTCACTGGCCCATGTCGCCGCCGCACCGGTGGGACGGCCGGATCGAGCCGACGAGCCGGGCCCCCCACACCTCACCAGCGGCCACTGAACGACGACGACCGAACGACCGGCCACTGGACGGCGGGCTACCGAACGACCAGGACCGCGGCGCCGTTCACCCGGTCCGCGGCCAGATCCGTGAGCGCCCGGTCGGCGTCGGCCAGATCGTACGGCGTGGTCGCCACCGAGAGCCGCGGGGGCTCGGCCCGCGCGAATGTGTCGGCGAGACGAAGGAACTCCTCGCCGTCGGCGCGGGTGTTGGCCGTGACCGACCGGATCTGCCGCTCCTGGAACAGATGCCGCTGGTAGTCGAGTACCGGCACATCGGAGAGGTGGATTCCGGCGATCGCGAGCGTGCCGCCCCGGTCGAGCCGTTCCAGCGCGGCCGGTACGAGCCCGCCGGCCGGCGCGAACATGATCGCCGAGTCGAGCGGCTCGGGCGCCGCGTCGAAGGAGTCGCCGGCGGAGGACGCCCCGAGGGCCAGCGCCAGCGACCGCGCTTCGGCCGACCGGGTGAAGACGTGCACCGTGGCGCCCTCGGCCAGCGCGACCTGCGCAGCGAGATGGGCTGATCCGCCGAATCCCCAGATGCCGAGCCGCCCGCCCGGAGGCAGCGCGGCCCGGCGCAACGCCCTGTAGCCGATGATCCCCGCGCACAGCAACGGCGCGACGTCGACGTCGTTCCAGGCCGGCGGCAGCGCGTAGACGTACGCCTCGGGCGCGACGGTGTACTCGGCGTAGCCGCCGTGCGCGTCCCACCCGGTGTACGTCGATGACGGGCACAGGTTCTCCGCGCCCCTGCGGCAGTACGCGCACGAACCACAGGTACCCCGCAGCCACGCCACTCCGACGCGGTCTCCGACGGCGAACCGCCGCGCACCATCGCCCGTGCCGACGACCTCGCCGACGATCTCGTGTCCCGGGGTCACGCCCGGCAGGTGCGGCGGCAGGTCACCCTCGGCGACGTGCAGGTCCGTACGGCACACCCCGCACGCGCTCACCCGCACCAGCAGCTCCCCCGGCCCCGGCTCCGGCACGTCCCGATCGATCAGCCGAAGCGGCCCGCCGGCCATGGCCCCCGGCCGCTCGACCACCCAAGCCCGCATATGCCCACCGTAGAGCTCGCACGAAAGAAACCAGGACAGCAAGCGCGGCAACGGCGAGCCACCACCACGCGAGCGACCCCTGCTCATCGCGCCGAAGGCGCTCCAGGCAGATCCCGCGCGATCGCGCCGAAGGCGCACCAAAGCGGGATGCGGAGCGAGCTCGCAGGCCGAGCAGCCCGAGCCGTTAGGCGAGGGCGTCGTGAGGAATGCCGTTAACGCAGCGGCAGTTCGAACCACACCGCCTTGCCGTCCTTGGTCGGCCGTGATCCCCACCGGGTCGCGAGCTGGTCGACGAGGTAGAGCCCTCGCCCGCCCTCGTCGGTCTCGCCGGCGCTGCGAATGCGCGGAAGCCGCATGTCGGAGTCGAACACCTCGACCCAGATCGATTCGGCGCCGCGGCGCAGTCGCAGCCGGAACTCCTTGGACACCGGTTCACGGCGGTGCAGGTCGCCAAGGTCCCATGGCGTCTCGTCGAACGCGAAGACCTGGGCGCCCTCGAGGACGAGTTCCCGCGTGGGTGCCGGCGAGGCGGCGTGCAGGACGACGTTGGTGACGACCTCGGACACCAGCAGGCAGGCGAGTTCGGCCTTGTCGTCGACCATGCCCCAGGCGGCGAACGTCTCAGCGGCCATCCGCCGCGCTTCGGACACCATGATCGGCTCGGCGGAGAAGGCGCGTTGCTCGACCGCGAGCTCCTCGGCGGACGTGCGGACCACAACGATGGCGGCGTCGTCGTCGATGTCACCGGGGACGGCCTGGTAGGCGGCGTCGGCGATGCTCTCGACGTCGCGCCGGGCCACCGCCGCGACGGCGTCGCGCAGCATCTGCCGGGACTGCTCCCGGGTGTAGTAGTCGCCGTCCTCCTTGGGCCGCCGCTCGATCAGCCCGTCGGTGTAGAGGATGAACGTGGCCCCCGGCTTGAGCTCGCAGGTCTCCTCGTTGAACAGGATGTCGCCCCCGACGCCGGGGCCGCGCACGCCGAGCATCGCGCCCTTGCTGTTCAGCTCGAGGTCGGAGACCTCACCGTCGACGATGAGCAGCGGTGGATCATGGCCGGCGTTCGCGAACGACAGCGTTCGCGACCAGGCGTCGTAGACGAAGTAGGTGCATGAGACGAGTGGTGGACGTACGGTCTCGTCGCCGTAACGGGGACGGTCCGGACGCTCCATCGTGCGCACCCACTCGTCGAGCTTACGCAGGATGTCGGCGGGCGACTTGTCGTCCTGGGCGAAGGCGCGCAGGGCCGCGCGCAGCTGTCCCATGATGGCGGCGGCCCGGGCGCCGCGGCCCTCGACGTCGCCGATGACGATGCCGACGCGGCCGGCCGACAGCGGGATGACGTCGTACCAGTCGCCCCCCACCTGGGTCTGGACCCCGTGACCGTGCGACTCGAGCGGTTTCGCGGGCTCGTAGCGCCATGCGATCTTGAGCCCGTCGAGCTTGGGCGGCAGGTCACCGGGCAGCAGGTTCTTCTGGAAGGCCAGGGCGGTCTCGCGCTCCTCTTCGAAGAGCATCGCGTTGTCGATGGCCAGCGCGACCCGGCTGGCGATGGCGCCGACCAGGTCGCGGTCGAAGCCGTCGTAGTGCGGGTCGGGCCGCTTGCTGAGATTGGACAGCGCGAGGCTCATGACCCCGAGGAGCTCACCGCGGGCCAGCAGCGGGGCGGCGATCACCGAGGTGATGCCCATGTCGTCACCGAGCCGCTGGCTGGACTCGGTCGGCGCGGAGAACCGGTGCTGCACGATGTCCTCGACGAGCACGGCGTCGCGCCGGTTCATCGCCTTGGCGCAGAAGTGCTCGGCCGGATAGAAGATCGGTTCGTCGACCTCGGCCCACGTGCCGGGCGGCGGGGCCCAGCCGGCGGCGTGCCGGGAGACCCTGCGGAAGAGCCGGTCACCGGCGAAGAGGTCGATGAAGACGTGGTCGGCGAACTGCGGGACGAGGGTGTCGGCCACGCGGCGCAGCGTCTGCTCCAGCTCGAGTGACGCCGAGAGGCGCTCGCCGATCCGGTCCAGCAGCCCGTACCGGTCCTGGTCGCGTTGGTTGCTGCGAAGCGCCTCACGGGCGAAGATCACGATGCCGTCGATGGCACCGGAGGGGTGCCGCAGGGGTACGGCGTGCGCACGCGTGTAGACGGTGCTGCCATCGCCGCGCACGTTTGAGAAGGTGCCTTCCCAGACGCCGCCCTTGAGCACGTGCCGGGCGAGCTCGGTCGCCTGGTCGTGGTCCTCTTCGGCGATGCTCAGGGACAGCACGGAGTGGCCGACGTACTCCTCGCCGTAGCCGAACAGATCCGCGGCGAACGCGTTGCCGTAGATGACGTTGCTGAAGCGGTCACAGACGATGACCGCCATCTCCATCTGGCCGAGGACGGTCTCTGGCGGCAGCAGGGACTCGAAGGGCGACTCCCCCCAACGCTTCATATGGCTGCCACCTTGCCGTCGATCACCGGGCGCGACATCGCGGATACTGCACGGACCTCCCCTGTATTGAACGACGCGCAGGCGGTCCGGATACGTGGGAACAGCGTCTCGGTAAGGAGATTTTCGGTACAGACCGCGGGCACCGGAGGGAGATTCTCAACGCTTCGTGACGAAGACGTGCTCGGCGATATGGCGGGACAGCTCGGTCGCAGGAAGGTCGGGCTCATCGTCACGCGTCACTCGCACACCATCGTCGCCGATCGCGAGAACCACCTCGCGTCCAGGTTGTATCCCGACCAGTTTGAGTCTAAGCATCAGGTCGCTGTCGCTTTGGACCTGTTCGCTGATCCGGCGCACGACGGCCGGCGTGCCACTCGTCGTGGCGACCCGGGTCATGGCGATCAGGGCCTCCTGCGAGGCGTCCTCGGACTGACCGCCGAGCTCGTCGAGCGCGGGGATGGGGTTGCCGTGCGGGCACCGGGTGGGGTTGTCCAGCAGCGCGACCAGCCGCCGCTCGACCTCCTCGGACATCACGTGCTCCCAGCGGCACGCCTCGATGTGCACGTCCTCCCAGGGCAGACCGATGACGTTGACCAGAAGGCACTCGGCCAGGCGGTGCTTGCGCATCACCCGGGTGGCCAGACCGCGTCCGGACTCGGTCAGCTCCAGGTGGCGATCGCCCTCGACTCGGAGCAGTCCGTCGCGCTCCATTCGCGCGACCGTCTGGCTCACCGTCGGGCCGCTCTGCGACAGGCGCTCGGCGATGCGCGCGCGGAGGGGGATGATCCCCTCCTCCTCAAGCTCGAAGACCGTACGGAGATACATCTCCGTTGTATCGATCAGGCCGTGTGAGGTCATTTCCCTCCAGTCTCGCCCTCAGAGTCTACTTCCTCCCGCCGCCTCGCGCGGGCTCCCGGCACATCCGCTGAACACGATCGAACCCGAGGTCCGGACCTTGGGACGCACCCGGAGATCGGACCTAGGGAGAGAGTCGCTCCACCGCCCACTCCGCGCCGGCGCGGCGATAGCGAAGCCGGTCGTGCAGACGGTCCACCCCACCTTGCCAGAACTCGAGCGCCGAGGGGACGACCAGATAGCCGCCCCAGAAATCCGGAAGCGGCACCGGGCCGGGTTCCGGCCACGCCCGCGCCGCGCGCGCGTATCCCGCCTCGAGTTCCTCGCGCGACGGGATCACCGACGACTGCCGCTCGCTGGCCCACGCCCCGATCTGCGAGCCGTACGGGCGGGAGTGGAAGTAGGCGGCCGACTCCTCTCGCGGCAGGCCCTCCACGGCCCCCGCGACGATCACCTGCCGGCGCATCGGGTGCCACGGGAACAGCAGTGTGGCCCGTGGGTTCTCCGCGAGATCACGCGCCTTGCGGGACAGGTGGTTGGTGAAGAACCGGAAACCGGCCGGGCCATGCCCTTTCAGGAGCACCGTCCGCGCGCTCGGCTCTCCGTCGGCCGAGGCGGTCGACAGCACCATGGCGTTCGGCTCGGGCAGGCCGGCGGCGATCGCGTCGGCGAACCATCGCTCGAACTGCTCGAACGGATCGGCCGCGAGCTCGGACTCGATCAGACCATGACCCTCGTAAGCTCTCCTGAGCTGAGCCGGGTCGCGTGACGTGGGCTGCACAATCGGTAAGCCTCTCACCAGGGGATTGCCAATCTCACACGGCCTGGGGGTACTGAGCGGTAACCCAGACAGGGTTGAATAGCTCGTTAACGTGTTTTCACCACAAGTGGGGACGAAAGGCAGGACGTAACATGTCCGACTTCAAACCCGGGCTCGAGGGAGTGGTCGCCTTCGAGACTGAGATCGCCGAGCCCGACAAAGAAGGCGGGTCCCTCCGCTATCGCGGGGTCGACATCGAGGATCTCGTCGGCCGCGTCTCTTTCGGGGACACGTGGGGCCTGCTCGTGGACGACAGCTTCAGCCCCGGGCTCGCTCCGGCCGAGCCGTACCTTCTCCCCTTGCACTCGGGTGACGTGCGCGTGGACGTGCAGAGCGCCCTGCCGACCATCGCACCGGCGTACGGCATGCGCCCGCTCCTCGACATCTCCGACGAGCAGGCCCGTGAGGACCTCGCCCGCACCTCCGTGACGGCGCTCTCGTTCGTCGCGCAGTCGGCCCGCCCCCTCGGCCTGCCGATGGTGCCGCAGAGCCGGATCGACGAGGCGGGGACGATCACCGAGCGGTTCATGGTGCGGTGGCTCGGTGAGCCCGACCCCCGGCACGTCAAGGCCATCGACGCCTACTGGACCTCCGCCGCCGAGCACGGCATGAACGCCTCCACGTTCACCGCCCGGGTGATCGCCTCCACCGGCGCCGACGTCGCGGCCTCGATGTCCGGCGCCATCGGCGCCATGTCCGGCCCGCTGCACGGCGGCGCTCCGGCGCGCGTGCTACCGATGATCGAAAAGGTCGAACAGCTCGGCGACGCCCGCAAGGTCGTCACGGACATCCTCGACAACCACGAGCGGCTGATGGGCTTCGGCCACCGGGTCTATCGCGCCGAGGACCCGCGCGCCCGGGTGCTGCGCCGGACCGCCAGGGAACTCGACGCGCCCCGGTACGAGGCCGCCCAGGCTCTTGAGGACGCCGCCCTCGCCGAGCTGCGCGAGCGCCGCCCCGACCGCCCGATCGAGACCAACGTCGAGTTCTGGGCCGCCGTCATCCTCGACTTCGCCGAGGTTCCGCCGTCGATGATGCCCGCGATGTTCACCTGTGCACGTACGGCCGGATGGGCGGCGCACATCCTCGAACAGAAGCGCACCGGCAGGCTGGTCCGGCCGAGCGCCCGTTACATCGGCCCGGCGCTCCGCCCGGTCTCCGACGTCCCCGGCGCCGAGGCCCTTTCCCAGTCCTGATCTCCACCCGCGCCCCCCGCCACCCGATCCCCCGCCGCCCGGTCATCATGAGCGGGCGACCCCGAGACCAGCGCACCGCCGGCCTGAGCGTTCCCGGCTGTTCGGGGGGTCGGGTGCGTCCAGGACGGCGGGCGTTCCGGGGCATGGTCGGATCGGTCGTGTTCGCGGTGCCACCGGCTGCTGAGATCAGGGCCCTTGTGCTGAGATCAGGAGTCCTTCAAGCCGGGGCAGGACCACGACAGCCGCTCCGCCTTCTCACGGACCTCGGCGACGAGTTCGTCGTCGCTGAGCAGTGGCTGCGGATCGGTGCTCATACGGAAGGCGTCGAAGAGCCGCGTCACCTCGTCGACCGCACCGTCGCCGTAGGGCACGGCTTGGGAGTGGTCGGGATGGGTCTCACTCATCGGTCATGTCGCTTCCATCGGACCCGGTGAGCCGCGACCCCGCGGGAAGGGTCTCTGCCCGGAGGATCGATCGCAGCCGAGCCAGAGCACGAAAGGCCTGGCTACGGACTGTCGACACCGAACAGTCTAAAATATCCGCGGCCTCATTCGCGCTGAGATGTTCCCAGTAAAGCAGGACGATCGCCGCTCTCTGCCGGAGCGTCAGCCGGGCGAGGGCATCGAGCAGCAGGAGCCGATCCGCGACGCCTTCTTGAGCACCGTGTTCGGGGTCGGGCTCGGGTAGCCGGTCGTAGGGGAACTCGCGTGACCACCGGGGTGCTCTGTGGTCACTGATGAAGGTGCGGACCAGCACTGTTCGGGTGTAGCCCGCCAGTTCGTCTCGTCGATCAAGACCCTGCCACCGGAGCAGCACCTTGATCAGTGTCTGTTGGACCAGGTCATCCGCCTCGTACCAGTCCCCGCACAACAGATAGGCCTGACGACGCATGTCCGGCCGGATCGCCTTGACGAAATCGGTGAACCCGCTGTCCGACATGTAATGACAATATAGGCAAAAGAATCTTGACCCAAGGTGCAATGGATCGGGCGTCCGCCGCGTGTAGATACGTGGAGGGCGACTCACACATCGGCAGGCGGCAGGTCGGCCGATCCATGCCGGCATCGTGGAGTCGCTGACGCATGCCCTGATATCGCTACTGCGCCATTCGCACGGCGATGACGCGGGCATGAATCGAGCCTCGGGTCGCGCAAGCCTCGGTCCGGGAGAAGGGAGGACAACGTGACCGGGGCGTTGGCAGCCGACCCGATATCGGCACTGGCGGAAACGCCGGGCCTCCTCGATCCTTACCCTGTCTATGCACGGCTGCGTGAGTCCGATCCCGTGTATTGGAGCGATCGCATCGAGTCCTGGGTTCTCACCCGTTATGACGACTGTGTGTCGGTGCTGCGCGACCCCGCGTCTTTCGCGTCCGACTGGCGGCGGATAGGCGAGCGCATACCCGAGCCGATGCTCAGCATCCAATCGCTGGATCCACCGGCGCATACTCACATCCGGCATCTCATGGTGGACGCCGTCCGCGCGTTGGACCAGCGCGCCCTGGAGCGGACGATCGCAGATCAGGTCCGCGCCCGAGCCGACCGGCTGCGCGGCCGGTCCGGTTCCGACTACGTCGCCGAGTTCGCGGAGCCTCTGGCGCTCGAGACGATCACCGCCGTTCTGGGTGTGCCGCCGCTCGAGCCCGCATGGTTCCTGCCCATCTCCCAGGCGATCGTCGACGGAATGGACGCCGGAGTCTGGCCCGAGACCGGCGCTCCCGCGGTGGCGGCCCGAGCGGAACTCGCCGAACTCGCCGCCGGCTGGCTCGCCGACCCACCGAAGGAAGGCCTGGTGGGCTATGTCGCGGCCCACGCGGCGGACTCCGGTATCCCCCGCCCGGTTCTGCTGAACACCCTTCGGGCTGTACTGCACGCTGGATTCGAATCGGCGGGCAGACTGCTCGGCAACGGCCTCCTCGCGCTCCTGGCCGAGCGGGACGCGCTGACGTGGCTGGCTCAAAGCGACCTTTCCCGTGCGGTCGACGAGCTCGTTCGCTTCGACGCACCAGTGCAGGCGGACGGCCGGGCATGTGTCGTGGAAACGCGTATCGGTGAGCAGGTCATAGCGGCCGGCGACCCCGTGACGATGCTCCTGGGCGCCGCCAACCGCGACCCCTCCCGGTTCCCCGATCCGGACATGCTGGACTTCGCACGTCATCCCAATCAACACCTGGGCTTCGGCCGCGGCGCCCACTCATGCCTCGGACAATCCCTGGCCATTCTGCAGGCGCGTGTCGTCTTCGGCATTCTGGCGGCCGAGTACCCGGGAATTCGGACCGTGAGCGAACCCGTCCACCGGCGTAACCTCACGCTGCGTGGGCTCGCCGAACTCCATATCAGTATCAACTAGATATCAGTATCAACCAATATGAAGGAGGTGACCGCAATGCGTTACATCCACTGAAAACCGTAGCGGATGCCCGGCTGTACCAGCGCATGGAGACGACATTGCGCAGTACAGCCGGGCACCACGGTTCGCTCACCATTCCTTCCGTGCCTCGTGCTCCGTGCTCCGTGCTCCGTGCTCCGTGCTCCGTGCTCCGACCAGAGGAGATAGCGATTTTCAGCGCGCTCGATCATCCCCGCCCTTCTCGTACCGGCTCCGCCGTCGGCCGATCCCGCGCACTGCGTTCTGATCGCCGGGAGACGCCATGAGGATCGCTTCGCGTACCGCGACGGCCGTCATCGCCGCGACCGCCACCCTCGTGGCCACGGCTCCGGCGGCAGGTGCCACGGGTCCCGCTGACGGGCAGTGGCTGGCGCACCGGCTCGCGCAGACCACCACCGGAGCGGACGCCTGGGGGCATCTGCGGGCCTTCGACCGGATCGCCGACGGGAACGACGGCGTGCGGGCCACGGGTACGCCGGGCTTCGCCGCATCCGCCGACTACGCCGCCGCGGTGCTCAAGGCCGCGGGATACCGGGTGCGGCAGCAGGCCGTTCCGTATGCCGACTTCCACTTCGACGCCGAGAACGCCCGGCAGATCTCGCCGGCGGCGCGGCAGGTGCGCACGCTCGCGATGAGGTGGACCCCGGTCACCCCGCCCGGCGGTTTCACCGCTCCGCTCGTGGTGGCCCCGACGACATCGGGGAACGTTGACGGCTGCTCGGCGGCGGACTACGACGGCCTGCCGGTGCAAGGGTCGATCGTCCTCGTCAGACGGGGCTCCTGCGGCTATGCCAACCAGCAGAAGGTCGCGGCCGCCCTGGGCGCTCGGGCGATATTGATCTATCTCGCCACGCCGAGCCCGGAGAACATCTACCGGCTGTACGCCTTCAACCGCCCGGACTTCACGATCCCGGTGGGCACCGTCTCGCAGGCACAGGCCGAGGCGCTCGCGGCCGACGCCGCCCAGCAGGAGGTACGGCTGCACCTCGAACTGCGCGGCCACGAGGTGACCGGAACGACCACCAACCTGCTGGCCGAGACGCGCGGCGGCCGCTCCGAGCACACCGTGATGGCCGGCGCGCATCTCGACAGCGTGTCCGAAGGACCCGGCATCAACGACAACGCCTCCAGCGTCTCGGCCCTGCTGGCCACCGCGTTGCGGCTGGCGCCGCACCAGCACCGGGTGCGCAACAAGGTGCGGTTCGCCCTGTGGGGAGCCGAGGAGCTCATCGACGTCGGCTCCAAGTACTACGTGGCGAACCTGTCGTCTCGCGAGCGGGCCGACATCTCCCTCTACATCAACTTCGAGATGATCGCCGCACCCAACTTCGTGCGCTTCATCATGGACAGCGATGCCAGCGACCAGCCGCCCGGCAGCCCACCGGGACCGCCTGGCTCGGGGGCCGTCGAGGAGGTCTTCAAGCAGTACAGCAGTAGGGTCGGCCTCCCGTTCGCTGCGCACAACATCGCGGCCGTCGGGTCCGACCATGAGCCCTTCATGGCCGCCGGCATTCCGGTCGGCGGAATGAACGGCGGCGCGTTGGGGGTCAAGACACCTGCCGAGGCGGCGAACTTCGGCGGTCAGGCCGGTCAGCTGTACGACCGCTGCTACCACCAAACCTGCGACACGCTCAGCAGCCTCAACCGCCAGGCGCTCAATGAGAACGTGCCCATCATCGCCTGGGCCGTGGGGCGCTTCGCCACCGACGTCTCCGACGTGGAGGCGGGCAGCGGCGAAGCCGGCCCGCATGGCACCGGCGCACCGCCGGACGTCCAGGTCCTCGACCGGGCGCGGACACCGCATCGCACATGAGTCCCGGGAGGTCGCCTAATGATCACTTATCCGGAGGCGGCGCCGCTGGCGTCCTTCTTCGACGTCGCCCGGCTGAACGCCGATCTCGACGTGCTGCGGCATGAGCGCTGGGGTGCCCAGCGGCCGTTCGGACAGGACGGCCTGCACCGTCAAGCGGAGATCGACTGGCAGATCCTGCCGTTGCGCAGCATCGGCGGCGATCCGGCGCGCACCGACGCCGGCGGGGCCGGTTTGGCGGATTACGCCGACACGCCATGGCTCGCCAAGTCCCCGTACCTCGGCGAGACGCTCGCCGCCATTCCGGCACCCGTGCGGGGCGTACGGCTGATGGCCCTCGGCGTGGGCACCACCGTGCACGAGCACCGCGATTCGAAGTACGGGTTCTCGTACGGGACGCTGCGCCTGCACGTGCCGATCGACACCAACCCGGAATCCATCGTGGTCATCGACGGCCGACCTCGTCACTGGGACGCGGGCCGACTCTGGTTCGGCGATTTCGGCCGGCTTCACTACGTCGCCAACACCGGGGACCGGGCCCGCGTCCACATGGTGATCGACTGTCTCATCACGCCAGAGCTCATCGAACTGTTCCCCCCGGACTTCCGTGAGCGGCTGCCCCGAAGCGAGGTGGTGTTCGCGAGCGACCCGGTCCCGCTCACGGCGGCCGAGGTCGCCGGGTTCCGCTGTCGCTTCGCCGTGCCCGGCGAGTTCCCTCAGTGGTCCGAGGACGAGACGACCGCCGAACCCGACGTCGAAGGTGCGATCGAGGTTCTCGACGGCCGCCTGGTGCTCACGATCGGTGGTGAGCCCGCCTTCGGTCTCGTACACCTGGGGCTCGGCGAGTTCCGCCTCGTCGGGTGGACCGGGGAACGCACGATCGTCGTCGACCCCGCTTCGACCGTGCGGTTCCGGGTTCGCGAGGGGCGGCGGCTGGACGAATCGATCCGCCCGGCGCGGCCGGCGTAGCGGACCGGTCCGGTAGGGCGGCAGGACAGGTTCGCCGGTCCTGCCGCCCTGGGGCGGTACTGACCGCTACGA
This sequence comes from Actinomadura alba, assembly GCF_014323705.1. Taxonomy (GTDB): domain Bacteria; phylum Actinomycetota; class Actinomycetes; order Streptosporangiales; family Streptosporangiaceae; genus Actinomadura_C; species Actinomadura_C alba. The sequence goes on along the minus strand of NZ_JABVEC010000005.1, from coordinate 82,479 downwards.
CGGGGGCCGGCGCCGCCGCACCACCCAGGCCGTGAGCGCGACGACGGTGCCGATGGCGGTCACGGCGATCGCGCGGGGGACGAGCGCACGGGTCAGCGCGTCCCGCTGGCGGCGTTGGAACGTCGCGGTGTCGTTCTCCCGGGGGAACGGATCCGCCGGCTCGGGTACGCCCAGGAACGCGCAGAGCGGCGCCCACCCCTCACGCACGTCGAACACCAGCAGCCGGTCGGCCGGTACGTGCGCCCGTACGTTCGCGATGTGCTCCTCGAAGGACGCGAGCGAGTGATCCCGGTCCGCGAACCGCCCGCCGACCTCCTTCTCCCACGTCAGCCGCTGTACTTCCTCGAGGACCTCGTCCTCGGCGCTGTGACCGCGTGGCCCGCGCCAGCTCAGCAGGCGGACCAGGAGCGGCTGTGGCGCGATCGACGCGGAGACCGTACGGGCCGCGCTGTCGTACCACTTCTCGGGGTCTCGGACCGTGAGGACGACCTTCGCGGCCGGAAACGCGTCAACGATCTCTCGCCAGAACGCGGTGCCCGGTGAGCCGACGCTGGACTCATAACCGGCGAATACCCGGTCCCAGTCGACCGATTCAGCGTCTTTGGCCGCGGCGGCCCAGTCGGCCGCCCGTCGCGGCTCGGAAGTGAGGGCCCGCATGTTGTAGCACGGACCGTATCCGAGCTTATCCAGGGCCAGCGCAAGTGTAGTAGTGCCAGTGCGTAGTAGACCAACTCCGATGATCTGCACGCGAGAAGAATACTACACAAACTGCGCTCAAACGACTAAGGAGAAGAATCGAATATGGAGCCTAATATCGGATAAATCGTGCATTTCGGCGAGTTTCAGCGACGGGCGACGAGCGTGCCGGGATCGTCGTCGCGGTCCGGTGCGGGAGCGAGGGCGGTGCCCGCTATCGCATTCAACCCGGCCTTCGCCAGGTCGGACAGAACGGCGTCCGGGCGGTGCAGATAATGGGCGCGCTCGACGACCTCGGTGGCCACCAACGCGTCGCCGTGGTAAGTACGGTAGACAAATCGCAGGTGGGCCTGTTCCTCGTCCACCCGCCGGGCCGTCGAGGACATCTCGTACCGGCATTCGCCGACTGCCGCACGATCCACGACGCGCTCGGGCCAGTCCGGCACCGCCTCGGCCAGCACCATGTCCATGGCGACCTCGCCGTCGTCGGCCAGGTGCTCGACCAGCGTCGCGAAGAGTGTGCCCCGGTCCCGCGGAGGGACATGTTCCAGCACGCCGGCCAGGTATACGAAGTCGAACCGGCGGCCCAGCCGGAACGTCGGTGCCGCGCTCTCCAGCACTGTGACGCGGTCCAGCAGGTGCGGACGTTCGGCGAGCTTGGCCAGCAGCACGGCGCGCATGGTCGCCGAGCGTTCCAGGCACACCACGCTCGCGACGCGCTCGGCGACGGCCAGGGTGACCCGGCCGGTACCCGGTCCGATCTCCAGCGCGCTCCCGCCCTGCGGTGCGCGGTCGGCGAAAAAGCGCGGGTTCGGCAGGGCGCCTTCACCACGTACGGCGCGGAAGAGATCGTAGTAACCGGGCTGGAAGACGTAGGGATCGGTGCCCAGTGGGGCTATCTGCGACGGGCTCACCATCGGTCGTCACCTGTCTTTCGAAACTCCAGAAGTGCGTCGCTAATTGCGCGGGTGTCAACAGCAGCGGTACGAGAAGTGGGACCAGTTGTGGACGGCCTCCCATGTCATGCGTTACGTGTTCGGCTCGCCGGCGCCCTTCGGCTCCGGGGCCGCCGCCGGTATTTCCGGCTGGGCTTCGGTCGAATACCGGGCAAGCCATATCGCGCAGCCGCCGGTGACCACGGCGATCAGGACCAGCATGACCCGATAATCCACGACGAGCGACAGCCCGGCACCGAGCGCGATGGAGATCGTTTGTGGAGTGCTCACGAGACCCATCGCCGCCGTCAGGGCCCGGCCCTGAATCTCGGCGGGCGATCGGCGCTGCACCACCGTGATCATGCCCACCGTCGTCCAGCAGATACCGGCGCCGAACACCACCGCGCCCGCCGCCACCACGAAGACGTTCGGAGCGAGGTAGAGGACGGCGGACACGGCGATGAACGCGATCCCGATCATCACCTCTCTCACGTCGCCCACCCGCCGGCTGAGCCGGCCGGCCGCCAGCCCGGCGGCGATCGCCCCCGCTCCCTGCAAGCTGCTCAGCACACCGATGAAGGCGGCCGCACGGTGCAGCCCGTCATCGACGATCGAGAAGATGAGCGTCTGGGTGAATCCGGTGACCAGCAGGGCGGTGCCCAGTGCGATGACGACATTGCGGAGGGCGGGCGTACCGAACACGTGGCGCAGACCGGCAAGCATCTCGTCGCGCAGGGACACCGATTTCTCAACACGTCGTTCTTCGTCCGGAGTTCGGATACGCCACACGCACAATGCCGCCGCGAGGAACGTCACGGCGTCGAGCATGGCGATGGTGTGTCCGCCGACGAGCGTGAAAAGCGCCGCGCCGATCAGCGGCGCCAAGAGCTTCACACCGTCGCTTACGGTCTGCAGGAGACCGTTCGCATCCGGCAGTTCGGAGTCGTCGACGATCGACGTGATGAGGGCCGCCTGGGTCGGCGTGATGATTATGCCGGAGACGCCATAGCAGAACGTTACGGCGTACAACAGCCAGACCTGGTCGGAGTTGTGCACCAATAGGGTCAGGAGCAGGGTGAATGCCATCGTCACGTTGGCGACGATGAAGACCAGACGCCTGGGGAAGCGGTCGATGATGACACCGGCGAACGGGGCGAACAGATAGGGGAATGCCACAAAAAAGAACGCTCCACCCGCGGCGGCATTGCTGCCGGTCAACTCCTTGACCCAGATGCCGAAGGCGATGATGAGCGCTCTGTCCCCGAGCGTCGAGAGGGCCTGCCCGAAGAACAGCAGCAGGAAGCCACGGTTTCGCAGCAGAACCTTCAACGCCGGACCCTCCCAGACCTAGGTCGCAATCCTCCCGCAACACGGTCACGCGATAGCCGTACAGATCAAATCATGTGATCGGCCGAACGTCGATGGGCGCATTGCGAATCCACTGCGGGCGCACCGGGTACGGCGTTCTCGCGAAATCGGGCAGGCCTATGCGTGCGCGACGGTAATTCGCCCGGTCCGGAACCCGACCTCAGCGCGGGTGACCTGGTGATAAGTGGAATCAGCCGGGTGATGGGCAGTCGGCGGTGTGCCGGTCGCCCTTCACGAGCCGCCCGCACACCGCCCGTACCCGCTGGGTTCCGTCCGGTCGGACCTGCACGAGCAGGACGGGCTTGTCCATGACCTCGTGGCCGGCCGACCGGGGGCCGAAGCGGAGCAGACCGCTCGCGCCCTGCGGGGAGGGCGCGGAGTCGTCCGGCTCGGTCAGCGCCGCCAGGACCGCTCCCGCCGTCGGCAGTGCCAGGCCCTGCTCGCCGTAGATCTGCTCTGCCACACTGCTGACCAGGAGGGCCGCGTCATAGGCGATGGCCGCGTGGGTCCGTGACGGGCGAGCGTTCGGCGCGACGTCCTTGCCGATCAGCTCTTGGACGACGGGCTCGAAGTCGCGGTAGAAGATCGGGACCGGCTCCTGCCCCACCCACTCCTCCTGCCAGGCCTCGCGGGCCGCCAGCGGGGTGAAGAAGAGCCGTACAGTGTCGGTCTGGCCGAGCTGGGCGGCGTTGTCGCTGACGTACTTGGTCACCTCGTCGGCGCCGAGCACGATGCGACGTCCGCCGCACGACGTGGTCGACAGCCTGGTGACGAACGACCGGAACTCGTCCGACCGGCCCGCGTAGTAGAAGACCTGGGCGGGCCTCGCGCACGCCTCCAGCACTTTGCCGGGGATCTGCGTCGGGTCGGTGTAGGGCAGCATCATCACACCCTCGCCGAACGCCGCCTCGAAGTCCTTCGCGAGGTTGGTGCTGTAGAGGTCGTCGGCGCCGGCGTCGTAGAAGACCGCCGCGGTTCGCGCCCGCACACCGAGCAGGCCGCTCTTCGCCCAGTGCGCGGCGTGGGCCGCGAGGCGGCGGTTCGGCGGTGCCAGCCGGTAGTAGTACGGGGAGTAGTTGCCCGCCCGCTTGGCGGTGTCGTCGAAGGTGTTCGTCGTCCCGATCATCGGCAGCGCCGCCTCGGACAGCACGTTGATGGCGTCCTGCGTCGGCTTCCTGCTCTGGCCGAACCCGACGGCGGCGACGATGGTGCGATCCAGCGCCGCCCTCTCCCTGACCCGCTCGGCGACCTCGTGGGCGTAGCGGAATCTCGATCCGGTGTTGGCGAGCAGCACGCGCAGCCGCGGCTGCGCCCCCGCGTCGTTGTGCGCCTGCTGCGCGATGGACAGCCCGACGAGCTCGCCGTGAATGCCCGCGAGCAGGTCGGCCTGCGGGTTCCTCGTGGCCGGGTCGACGGTCATGGGGCCGAGATAGACGACCGTGACGTACGGCTTGCCGGACCTCAGCACGTCGTCGTTCAGCTTCTCGATCCGCCGTTCCACACCGGCCAGCCGCTCGCTGAAGACGTACGACCCGTCGGAGATGCCGACGCACTCCCCGTTCCGCGCGTGCCACACCACGTGCGGGTCGCAATAACGTACGGTCTCGAAGACGATCATGCTGAGCGACGCGGCGAGGATGGCGCCCATCACGAGCCAGGGCAGGAACGGGTGCGCCGACCGGGGTCTGCGGCGAGGCCGGTGAACGGGCACGGTGTCGGAGCCGTCGCCCGAGTCGGTGCGCACCCGTATCTCCCGCCGGGTGCCGAGGACGGCGACCCGGCCCTGCGACTCGAGGTGCGCCGTCCACGCGGCCCGCACGCCGGACAGGTCCACCGGCCCGGCCGGGGTCTCGACCCGGACGGCCTCGGACAGCTCGTCGGCGAGCGCGGGATCCTCGGCGGCGTCGAAGCCGGCGGCGATCACCAGTGGATCGAAGACGTCCGTGGTGGCGCGAACCTTCTCGATCAGCTCGACCAGCCGGAGACCGACATGGCCGGCGGGGACCCGATCGATGATCAGGGCGGGGTAGCGAACCCGGGCCCAGTGCGCCCGCAGGATGCCGCGCCGGTAGGCCTGCCGCAGGTCCTCGAGGAACGCGGCGACGAGGAGCAGGTCGAGCTGCTGCGCGACCCGCTCCCGCTCCTCGGGATCCTCGATGTCCTCAAGGGCCGGGAGGTCGAACACCCCCAGGGCGAAGCGGAGGAACGACCTCGAACCGCCGAAGTACGGCTGCCGCGTGAACCAGCGGTACCGGCGCCGGCCGGCCCAGTCCCGGGTTCGGGCCAGGATCTGCCCGGCGAGCAGCGACAACCCGAACCCACCCGCCAGCATCGCCGCCGCCAGGTCGAGCGTGCTCGCCGCCGTCGCGCTGAGCAGCGCCACCCCGGCGATGCCGAGCGGCGCCACCTGCTCCAGGTAGGTGAAGAGCGTGGCGACCTTGCCCTTCTCACCGGCCCGGTCGGCGGGCACCACGACCCGGCCGCGCCGCCGCACGCCCTTCCCGAGCACATCGCGCCTGCGGTGGTCCTCGTCCACCCCGACCAGTTCATCGACGAGCTCGCGGTTCTCCTGATCATCACGGCTAGAACGCGCCGATCGCTGCTCGTCCCGGGCTCCCCTGAGCCGGATCTGACGCAACTCCTGGAGCCACAGGGCCATGCTGAGCAGCGCGAACCTGATGGGTGGCTCGCGCCGCGGGTGGTGCTTGGAGATCTCGCGGCTGGCGAAGCGCAGCAGCAGCGACACGTCGGCCGACGCGGAGGGGGCGGCGAGGTGGGCGTGCGGGTCGCGCCCTTCCTTGCAGCGTTCGACGAACAGATGGGCGAGCTGGCGGGTCTCGGCGCGGGATCCGATCATCAGCAGCAGCGGGCGCATCCGGTCCCCCGCCTTACGCCGGGGTCGTTCCCGCATCCGCTCGAAGACGCTGAGCAACCCCTCCCACCGAGGATCGATCTGAGCCTCACCACCGCCAGAGCCCACGCGGCACCTCCCGCACCCTCTGCCGCCAATCCACCGTGAAGTAGATCTATACCGTGTCTTGGCCCACCTTTTGCCATCATGGCCGAGTGGGCGAGGGCATCGGCGCCGAGGAACGGCGCTACGAGGAGGAACGGCGGGCGCGGATCCGGCACCGCAACCGGATCTCGGGTCGCCTGGTCCTCGTGATCATGGCTGCCGCACTGGCGCTCCTCGGGTACGACTCCGCGATTGCGGCCCTGGCCGCGCACCGTGACGGCAGGTCCTTCGGCTATCCCCTGGCGCTCTCCGCCGGCTGCGCCGCCGTCCTGATCGCCGCCGGCCTCCGAACCTTCGCCCACCGCCGCCGCCGTTGAGTAAGCGGCGCGGACTGGCCGGGAACGGCCAAGGCCGAGTTCTTCGCCGTGATCATGCAGTTGTTCGCGTGAGGCCCCAGCGCGTTGGCCGGGGTCGCGCGTCGTGCCGCCGGGCGGTGGCGGGCCGATGGGACGCACATCTCAACATGCGGACCCGGCGATACCCGATCCCGCAGGTCAACTACGCTGGGTCGAGTGACCGACATCGTTATTCCCGAGGACATGAAGCCCGCCGACGGACGTTTCGGCTGTGGTCCGTCGAAGGTCCGCCCCGAGCAGCTCGCCGCCCTGCACGAGTCCGGCGCGACGTACATGGGGACCTCCCACCGCCAGAAGCCGGTCAAGTCCCTGGTCGGCCGGGTCCGCGAGGGCCTCGCGCAGCTGTTCTCGCTGCCGGAGGGGTACGAGGTCCTGCTGAGCAACGGGGGCACGACCGCGTTCTGGGACACCGCCGCGTTCGGCCTGGTGCGCGACAGGTCGCAGCACGTGACGTTCGGCGAGTTCTCGAGCAAGTTCGCCAAGGTCACCAAGGGCGCGCCCTGGCTCGCCGACCCCTCGGTGATCTCCTCCGATCCGGGCACGCACCCGGTGCCGCGCGACGAGGACGGGATCGACGTCTACGCCCTGACCCACAACGAGACCTCGACCGGCGTCGCCATGCCGATCAAGCGGGTCGGTCAGGCCGGCGACCTGGTGCTCGTCGATGCGACGAGCGGCGCCGGTGGCCTGCCGGTCGACGTCAGCGAGTGCGACGTCTACTACTTCGCCCCGCAGAAGTGCTTCGCCGCCGACGGTGGCCTGTGGGCGGGTCTGTTCTCGCCCGCGGCGCTGGCCCGGATCGACGAGATCGCGGCGACCGGCCGGTACGTGCCGGAGTTCTTCAGCCTGCCGACGATCGTCGACAACTCCGGCAAGGACCAGACCTACAACACCCCGGCGGTGGCGACGCTGCTGCTGTTCGCCGAGCAGCTCGAGTGGATGCTGGAACAGGGCGGGCTGGCCTGGACGACGGCGCGCACCGCCGACTCGTCGCAGCGGCTCTACGCCTGGGCCGAGAAGTCGCCGTACGCGTCGCCGTTCGTCGCCGACCCGGCACAGCGCTCCCAGGTCGTCGGCACGATCGACTTCTCCGACGAGGTCGACGCGGCGGCGGTCGCCAAGGTCCTGCGGGCGAACGGCATCGTCGACACCGAGCCCTACCGCAAGCTCGGCCGCAACCAGCTGCGGATCGGCATGTTCCCCGCCATCGACCCCGACGACGTCGAGGCCCTCACCGCCTGCGTCGACCACGTCGTCGAACGCCTCTGACGGCTGCTCCCCGGGACGCTCAGAGTTCGGGGGGCGGAGGGGCCGGGCGGCCGGCGTCGGGCGGCCCCCACGGCAGTCCGTAACGCTCGCAGGCCCGCCGCAACTTGCCCAGGTCCGGCGGGAACGCCACCCGGCGCAGCACCCGGCCGGCCGGGCTCCACACGACGAGCTTCGGCATCCCGTCCTCGGACTCGTCGAGCCCCACGCCGCCGACCGCGTCGCGACGCAGATTCCAGTCGATCCGGCCGAGAGCGGTGACCGCCATGATGCCGGTGGTCGAGACGCGCAGCTGGGATCGGTTCCGGTCGTACAGCCAGGCCCCGACCAGGCCGAGCAGCAGCCCGGCGGGCGCGGCCCATGCCACCGTCAGCGGGAAGCCGCCGAGGTCGTCCCCCAGCCAGAGTGAGCCGACGACGGCGACGATCTCGCACACTCCCGCCGTGACGCCGTACGACCAGATCCGGGAGCGGCGCGGCACGTCCAGCAGCACGCCGGACTCCACGCCCGGCTCCGTGCCCGACTCCGCGCCCGCCTCGGCCGCCGGCCCGGCCGGCTGCGCCGGCGCGGGGTCAGCCGGGGCCACCGAAAGCCCGGACACGGTGCCATGGAACGCGGCGCTGAGGTAGGCGTCGTACTCCGCGTCGTTCACCGGCAGCCCGGCCCGGCGGGCCGACTCCCGCAGATCGGTACGGGCGATGCGCAGCGCGGTCAGCGGCGCGGCGAAGAACTCGTCGCCGTCGGAGTCGTACACCCTCAGCCATGCGTGCCCGCCGATGGTCAGCAGTTCGATGCCGCCGATCCGGTCGTGCGGCATCCTCAGCACGACCTCACCCGCCGCGTCGGCCCAGCCGAGTCCTTCCTCGGCCACGACCAGGCGGCCGCCGGGCACCTGGGCGAAGATCTCCGGAAGCCCGTCGAGGCCGTACTCCGAGGGTCGCAGCAGCTGGGCGTCCGGGGTGATGACCCGGTAACCGTGCTCGTCCAGCGCGTGGGCGAGCTGGAACTTGTCGAGCCCGCGGGCGGGAAGACGGGCCAGCAGCCGCAGCCGGTGGTCGAAGGCGAGGACGCACAGCGAGTCCGCCACCGGCTCGCCCGTGCCCGGGCGCAGCGTCACCCCCGGTCCGATGACGAGCGCCGCGATGTCCCCTGCGGCCACCTCCTGGCCGCTCGCCCACAGGGACTCGGCGGTGATCGTCCAGCGGACCGGGGTGGTCCGCTCCAGGCGGCGCCGGGCCACGAGGAGCGCCGCGGTGCCGATGAGCGCCCAGCATCCCGCGGTGAGCCGGTCGCTGAAGTGGACGTGGCCCTCCAGGGCGATCCGTACGATCATCAGCAGGCTGAGCACGGCCGCCAGAACGCCCAGAGCGGTCGTACGGGCCCTTCCGGGGACCGGCCGGGGCGACTCCAGCCGCACCGGAGCTCCGCGCGGCTCGGTGGGCTCGTGGACGGCGGCGAGCAGTTCGGCCTCCTGGTCGAGCAACCGCCGCTCGGCCGCCTGCCCTGGAGGCGGTGCCTCGTCGTCCTTGAGCGCCGAACTGTCGCCGTCGAGCACATGGATCGGGATGCCGAGACGCCGTGCCGTCAGGAAGAACGTCAGGGGCTCGAAGCCCATCCCGGTGAGCGCGCCGACCTCGGTCGCGCCGAACTTGTGGAAGACGGTCAGGACGCCGTCCTCGGCCGTGAGGGCGAGTTCCTTGATGCGATCACGCTCGTAGCCCGCCACGATCTCACCCGACGGGCCGACGTGCTCCAGGCCGGCGTGCGACAGCCGCCAGAACGACGCCGGGCGCCGGTGCCGGGTCCGCAGGAGCAGCCAGGGCAGCGCGTTGCCGGCGACGATGAGCGCCGCCCACAGCCACGCGGGCCGGACCGGCAGCAGGGCGATGGCGAACGACAGCAGGGCGAACGGCCCGCTCGCCGCTGAGGTGCTCCGGCGGCCGTCCGGCATCCGCGGGCCGATGAGCTCATGGTCCACAGCCACAGATCCTGACATGTCGCGCGGTGGGGGGACTGCCAACTTGTCCCGGGAACGTTTCCTTGTGATCGTCGCACCAGGTCGGGTGGCCACGTGACAGCGGTCCGGCGCAGGCCGTTTCGGGCGATCTCACCCGGCTCAGGAACGACCGCGCAGCCGGCGGTACGCGAAGAAGCCGCCGATGGCGACGACCCCCAGCAGCACGGCGCTCCGTACGCCCGACCCGTCGCTGCGGGCGGCGGGATCGCCCGCCGCGGCCGGCGGCGACGACGCCGCGCTCCCCGGCTCGGACGAGGCGTCGCCCGGCAGAGGCACCCGGTACACCGGCGACCGCGGCCCCTCCGAGCCGGCGAGCAGCGAGTGCCCGTCCGCGGAGTAGGTGATCGACTCGCCCTGCTCCTGGTTCGGCAACGAGACGATCCGCAGCAGCCGGCCCGGCGCCGAGTAGATGTGCGCCGCGTAGTAGGTCCGGATGACGAAGTGGCGTCCGTCGGGCGCGTAGGCCCCGTCGGTGGCGAGCAGGGGTGCCGCGCCCACCCTGCGCAGCACGTTGACGCGGTCAGCGCGCAGGTTGGCCGGTGCCTCGTAGAGCCCGCCGCCGAACTGCTTGCTGGCGATGTAGAGCCGGTTCGTGCGCGGGTTCACGAGCAACGACTCGGCGTTGCGCGGCCCGTCCTCGTATTTCAGCCGGAACGCGGTCGCCGCCAGCGTCTGGTCGGCCAGCCGGGCCGGTTCGGGCACCCGGTAGACGGTGACGTACGGCTGGGCGCCGCCCGCGTTGTCGCCGATGTCGCCCACGAAGATCGCAGGACCCGCCTGATCCCGGCCGACGGCGATCCCCTCCCAGTCGCGGTTGTACGCCCGCGACACGGTCAGCGTGGCCCTCGTGCGGCCGTCCGGGCCGATGGCGTAGATCGCGGCCGATCCGCCGGAATCGTTGTGGGTGTAGACGACGCCGGGATGCCGGGTGCTCAACGCGAGCCCGCTGGACTCGGTGACCCGGCTGTCGGAGATGGTGAACGCGATGCCGGGATCGGGCACCACCCTCGCGTACGCCGCGCCCGCCCCCAGCAGCGAGAACGCACCGATCAAGGCCACGAGCACTCGCATGTGTCGATCTTCCCCCATCGTCGCGGCGTCGACACACCACCCCGCTCACAGATCAGCTCAGCAGGCTGCCGATGATCACGGCGAGGATCAGCGCGGTCAGCACGGTCGGCAGCAGCCATCGCGGTGGGCGGTTCACGGATGGCAGCCTATGCGGCGGGACCGCGTGCCTTGTTGCCGGGAGCCCGTTCACCTGATCTCCCATCACGTCGGGTCGGCGGACGTCTCGGGCCGGCCGAGCGGCCAGGTCCGCAACGTCTCGTGCCGGACCTGTGCACCGAGGTGGCTGCGTACCAGGCAGATCGAATCGGCGATCCACGGCGACCCGGCGAACGAGGACAGCTCGTCCAGAAGCGGCCGTACGTCCGTGGGCCGGCGGCAGCGGGCCAGGGTGAGATGGGGCCGGAAGGACCTGTGCTCACCGAAGGGGGACCCCGCCCTGCTGCCCGCCGCGGTGACCGAGGCGGCCAGCCTGGCGAGGGTGCGCCGATCACCGTACATGCCCGTCCACAGCACGCGGGCGTGCGCGCCGCCCCCGGGAAAGGCGCCGGCTCCAGCGAGCGACAGCGTCAGCGGGTCGTAGCGGCGCGCGGCGCGTTCCAGGCGGGGGGTGAGCCGGTCGAACGTCCGGTCGTCGATCTCGCCCAGGAAGGCCAGCGTGACGTGCATGAGATCACGGCGAAGCCATCGAAGATCGGGCCAGCTGATCCTGAGCGGGGCGACGACCTCCTCGAGTTCGCCGAGAACCCGCGATGGCAACGGCAGCGCGACGAACAGCCTCATGACGACGACGCCGGATATGCCACGGACAAAGCCTGTCAGCCGAGGTGCCGCCTGTCACTCCCGGGTGAGGTCAGGTGACCAGACCCCGGGTGTGCTCGCCGAGGAGGTGCGAGAACAACGCGGGAGCGCGGGTGCCGTCGCCGGCGTCGGGCAGTAGGTCGGGGGTCAGCGTCCAGTCGCCGCCGACCCACGGGTCCGCCACGATTCCTTCACCGCACGGCAGGTTGTGGCAGGTCTGGCGCACCCGCACCGTACGGACGGACTCGGGGACGGGGGTGTCGGTCTCGACCAGCAGCACCGGGACCCCGGCGAGCGGGCCGTCCTCGACCAGCCGGACCAGCTGGTGGGACTCGTCCCCGTCGGCGAGGGCCGCGCCGGCGTCGAGCACGACGACGAGCCGCACCGGGGGCCCGCTGACGGGGGCGGCGGGCGTCTCGGTCTCGGCACCACCGATCATGCGCAGATCGACCATGTCGAGCAGGCGCCGTACCCGCTCGGTCGCGGCCGGCCCCGTGGCCACGCCCCCGCCGAGCAGGTGGTGCACCGTCGCCGGGGGAAAGCCGTGTAGCCAGCCGGCCCCGGACAGCCCGGACGCGTCGATCACGTCGATCCCCACCGTTCCCGGCGGGAACGCGGCGAGCAGCCGGCTGACCAGCGACCACGCGAAGACCAGCGACTCGCCGGGCACCACGCCCCTGGAGATCCAGGTCGCCCGCCGCAGCGGCATACGGAGGATCAGTGGCACCCGCAGCCCGGGCAGCTCCGGGGCGCCGAGATGACCCAGCAGGATGCCCTCGGCCAGATCCGCACGCGGCTGCCAGGTGAGCCAGGAGACCCCGCCGAACGGGGCGATCTCGGCGCTCGCCTGGTGCTCGGCGGCGACCAGTTCGTCGCGGAGCTGGCCGACGTCGGCGTTCAGCCGCTCGGCGGCCGCGTCGAGGAGCTCCTGGTAGCGGCCCTTCGGCACCCGCCCGGTCAGCTCGTCGTTGCGGATGGTCAGCGCGTGCTCGCCGGTCGAGCGATAGGCGGCAAGTGAACGGCTGGCGTCCTCCCACACCAGCCAGGCGCGTTCGACGTACCCGACCTCGCCGTCGGGGGACGCGGGCGGCAGGTCCTGCTGGGACGGCCGGGGCGATGCCGCGGAGCGGGCGGGGTCGTCCCGCCGGTACGGGACGTTCGGCCGCGGCGCACCGTCGGGCCCCGGTGTGCCGGCCCCTGGTACGGCGGCCCCGACGGCCATCCCGGCGGGCGGAGCGGCCGCGTCGGAACCCGCCTGCTCCCCCGGATCGTCGACCTCGACGCCGTGTGCGGTGACGAGATCGACGAGCCCGCCGTCGTACCCCTGGCCGACCGCGCGGACCTTCCACCCGGTGCCGCGGCGGTAGACCTCGAGCCCGATGATGGCCCGTTCCGAACTCAGCCCGTCGGGGGTGAACACCGCGACGGTGCGGCCGCCCTCGGCCGTGAGCTGCAGGCGCGGCGGCGGGATCGCGCCGAACGAGGCCGCTCCGGCGAGGCTCACCACCAGCAGGATCGCGTGCACGTCGGCCGCGACCGCGGCCAGATCGAGATCGATGCGCTGACCGCCGCCGCCGTCCGACCACCGCACGCCCCCGCTCTCGGGCGCGTTGTAGAACACCAGGTCGGCGTCGGACCGTACGCGCATGTCCGCGCCGACGAGCAGGGCGCTGACGTCGGCAGGGAGGGCGCACAGGACCGCCGCGGCGACGCGCGGGGCATCGAGCGGCGCGTTGGCACCGCTTATCAGGTCGGGCACGGCCGGGCTCAGACGTACGCGGCGAGTTGCGGCAGCATGTCCTGGAACGTACGGCCTTGACCGGGCTCGCCGATCGCGGCCATCTTCCAGGCGCTGCCGTGCCGGTAGAGCCGGGCCATGACCATGGACGTGTGACCGCCACCGCCGGTGAGGGTGTAACGGGCCAGTTCGGCGCCGCTGGTCTCGTCCACGAGCCGGCAGAACGCGTTCTCGACCTCGTTGAAGTTCTGGCCGTTGAACGAGCTGACCGTGAAGATCAGCGAGTTGATGTGCACCGGTAGCCGGTTGAGGTCGACGATCACCGATTCGTCGTCGCCGTCACCGTGCCCGGTCAGGTTGTCGCCGGTGTGGCGGACCGAACCGTCGTCGCTGACCAGCTTGCCGAAGAAGACGGCGTCGGTGATGCGGCCGTCCGCGAACAGCACGCAGGACGCGTCCAGGTCGATCTCACGCTCGCGCGAGCCGAAGAACCCGCGCTTTTTCACCGCGTCCCAGCCGAGCCCCATCCGGACGAGTGTCAGGGTTCCGCCGGGCTTCTCCAGCGAGATCCGCTGACCCTTGACCATCGAGACCGTCATCGCCGCCTCCTCGTTAACCGTCCGGGTACGGTTCCGCCGCTACGGCATGGCCCGGCACGCCCCATATGGCAAGCTTTCCAGCCGCCATGGTCCATTGTCAGGCACGTTGGAAACTTAGGGCATCCGGCAATGAACGCAATATCCTTACGATTGAGGCGAACGGCACCATCACCACGATGACCGCGGTCGCGGCGGCCGTCGCGATGAGACCGCCGGCCACGATGCTCAGGCGCGGCCCGAACTGCTCGGCCAGCCAGCCCACGATGGGCGCGCCGAACGGGTTGGTGCCGAGGAAGACGAACATGTAGAGGCCCATGACCCGGCCGCGCATCTCGGGTGCGACGCTGAGCTGCAGGGTCGCGTTCGCGGTGGTGGTGAAGGTCATCAGCGCGATGCCGGTGGGGACCAGCAGCACCAGGAACGACCAGTAGGTCGGCATCAGGCCGGCCAGGACCTCGAAGACGCCGAACAGCACCGCCGCCATCAGCATCATCCGCCGGCTCGGGCTGACCCGGCGGGCGGACAGCAGCGCACCCGCCAGCGCACCCACCGCCAGCATCGTCGAGGCGAGCCCGAACGACGAGGCTCCGCTGTGGAACACCTCCCTGGCCATCAGGGCGGTCGTCAACTGGAAGTTCATGCCGAACGTGGCGATGAAGCCGACCAGGACCAGGACCAGGACGAGATCTCGCCTGCCCTTCACGTAGCGCAGTCCCTCGCGCAGTTGCCCCTTGGCGCGCGGTACGCGTTCCGCCACGTGGTGCAGATCGCTCTCACGCATGGCCTTCAGCCCGAGCAGGACCGCGCCGAACGAGGCGGCGTTGATCAGGAAGACCGGCCCGGTGCCGACGAGCGCGACCGCGAGGCCCGCGATGGCGGGGCCGACGACCCGCGCGCCGTTGAAGGTCGCGCTGTTCAGGGCGATCGCGTTGGGCAGGTCGCCCTTGCCGACCATCTCGATCACGAAGCTCTGCCGGGTCGGGTTGTCCACCACCGTCGCGAGGCCCAGGCCGAACGCCAGCAGATAGACGTGCCACACCTGCGCCACGCCGCCGATGGAGAGGACGCCCAGGATGAGGGCGAGCGCGCCCATCGCCACCTGAGTGATCATCAGGACGCGCCGCTTCGAGTAGCGGTCGGCGATGACTCCGCCCCACAGGCCGAACAGGAGCAGCGGCAGGAACTGCAGCCCGGTCGTGATGCCGAGCGCCGTGCCACTGCCGTGGGTGAGGTCCAGGACCAGCCAGTCCTGTGCCACCCGCTGCATCCAGGTCCCGGTGTTCGACACCACCTGACCACTGGCGAACAGCCGGTAGTTGCGATTGCCGAGCGAGCGGAACATCCCGCCGCGCGCTACGAGCGGCTCAGCTTCTCCAGGATCGGCGCCGCCTGGCGCAGGACCGCCCTTTCCTCCGGTGTCAACTCCTCCAGCCGCTGCGACAGCCAGGCCTGCTTGCGCCGCCGCTGCTCCTTCAGCAGTTCCCGTCCCTGATCCGTCACGTTCAGCACGACCTGGCGGCCGTCCGTCGGGTGAGGGGTCCGGACGAGCAGGTTCTGCTCCTCCAGCGCGGCGATCACGCGGGTCATGGACGGGGGCTGCACCTTCTCGTGCTCGGCGAGCTGCCGGGGACTCATCGACTGGTGCCGCTCGACGGCCGCCAACGCGGCCTGCTGCGTGATCGATAGACCGCTTGTGCTTTGCGCGCGCAGCCGGCGCGACAGGCGTGCGATCGAGATGCGCAGGTCCTGGGCCAGGCCTGCGCGGCTTCTGGTCTGCGACATTGCCATGTTCATTCGCTGAAGTCATTACTCTTGCTAACGATACGGCGTGTTGGGCTATTCCGCCAAATCCTTAGCAAAGCGTACGATTTCGGCATCCTCCGCTCGCTCAACTGGGAGCAGCATCGTCGCACGGCGAACCGCGGCGGCGTCGTCACACCCCGAGCAGTGTCTTCACCGGGTCGAGCGCGAAGTAAAGGACGAACAGCGCCGCGATCAGCCACATCAGCGGGTGGATCTCCGCGAACCGCCGCCTGGCCGCCTTGATCATGACGTAGCTGATGAAGCCCGCGCCGATGCCCACCGTGATCGAGTACGAGAAGGGCATCAGGACGATCGTCAGGAAGGCCGGGATCGCGACGTCGTAGTCGCCGAAGTCGATGTGGCGGATCTGGGTCATCATCAGGAAACCGACGACCACGAGCGCCGGCGTCGCGGCCTCGAAGGGCACGACGCTCACGAGCGGGGCGAAGAACATCGCGACGAGGAACAGCCCACCGGTGACCACGCTGGCCAGGCCGGTGCGCGCCCCCTCGGCGACGCCCGCCGCCGACTCGATGTAGGTCGTGTTGGACGACACCGACGCCGCCCCGCCGGCCGCGGCGCCCACGGAGTCGACCAGCAGCACGCTCTTGACGCCCGGCAGATCACCGTCCTCGTCGACCAGCTCGGCCTCGGCGCCCACCCCGACGACGGTGCCCATCGTGTCGAAGAAGTCCGCCAGCATGACGGTGAAGACGAAGAGCAGCGCCGCCACGACGCCGACCCGCTCGAAACCGCCCAGCAGGCTGAAGTCGCCGAGCAGGCTGAGGTCGGGAGTTCCCGTGACGTCGTCGGGCAGGCTGGGCACGCCGAGCTGCCAGCCGTCGGGGTTGACGAAGGGCTTGCCGTCGGGGCCGATCCCCTTGTACGGGCCGATCTCGGCGAGCCACTCGACGACGATGGCGAGGACCGTGGTGGCCACGATGCCGATGAGGATGGCGCCCTTGACCCGCTTCGCCACCAGCAGGACGGTGACCAGCAGGCCGAGGACGAAGACCAGCGTCGGCCAGCCGGACAAGCTGCCGCTTCCGCCCAGTTGCAGGGGGACCGAGGCGTCGCCCTCCGCGCCCGGGATACGCCGGACGAAGCCCGCGTCGATGAAGCCGATCAGGGCGATGAACAGGCCGATCCCCACCGCGATGGCGGTTTTGAGCTCGGCCGGGATCGCACGGAAGACGGCCACCCGGAACCCGGTGAGCACCAGGACCGTGATCACCAGCCCTTCGAGGACCACGATGCCCATCGCGTCCTCCCAGGACATGCCGCCGGCGATGCCGAACGCGACGACGGCGTTGAGACCGAGCCCCGTGGCCATCGCGAACGGGTAGCGGCCGATCAGGCCCATGCCGATGGTGAGCACCCCGGCGACGAGCGCGGTGGCGGCCGCCACCAGCGGGATGCTCGCCCCCGGCTCGGTCAGATCACCGAGGAACTGCCCGTCACCGTCGGCGACCGTGCCGATGATCAGCGGGTTGAGGACGACGATGTAGGCCATCGTGAAGAAGGTGGCCAGCCCGCCGCGCAGTTCCCGGCCCATCGTGGAGCCGCGCTCGGAAATCTTGAAGTATCTGTCGAGCCCGCTCGCGGGCCGCTGCTTCTCCGCCGCTTTCTCGATCACGGCACTGCAGAGTGCCAGATGCCCGGTAGACCGGGAAAGCGGTCAACGGCACCAAATGCACAACAAAACTGTGAGCGGCGTCGGTCATGCGCGGCGTGACCACCGCCGTGGTACTCGTGCACCACCGCGTGTCGCCGCCCTGGCCTCAGCGGCGGCGACCGCCCACCGGCGGTCGTCTAACCTGATCGCATGGCCCGACCACGGCGCCCGCCTCCGCCTCCACTCGAGACCAACGACGTCCGCCTCTCCGCGGCCGGCGCGGCGGCCTGGGCCGTCGCGCTCGTCGTACTGCTCCTGATCGGATTGCCCGAGGACGAGCGCTGGTGGCTGTGGGTCTGCGTGACCGGCATGGCCATCGGGCTGTTCGGCATCGTGTACATCCCCCGGCTGCAACGCAGCCGCACCGCCCTGATCGCCAGCCACCAGAGGACCACGGCTCAGACCGACGACCCCGATCAAGGCAGGCCCGGCAGCGAGCAGCCCGCCCGGCGCGAGACCGATCAGGCAGATCGCGGCGACCAAGGCACCGCCTGATCGAACCTCTGGCGATCCGGGCCGGCCGCCGCGCGGCGACGACACGTGCATGATCACGACGGGGGTTGGTGCTCGTCCAGGTCGGCCTCGGCGAGCAGTACGGGCAGGTCACGCGGATCCCGCAACACGGCTTCGACGAGCAGCCGATCCGCCCAGCGGCCGGCCGCCCAGGCCAGACCGCGGGCCAGCCCGGCCGGGCCGCTCGCGTGCAGTGTGACCCCGTCGTATCGCCACTGCACGTCGAGCCCGTCCACGACCAGCGGGTGATGTTCGACGTAACGGTCGGGCGCGCCCGGCAGGATTTCGCGTACGACGTCCGGCACCGGCCGGACGGTGCCGCGCGACTCCACGGTGCCCGGGATCTCCTCGCTCGCCTGCGAGATGTCCAGCAGTTCCGCGAGTCTCCCCGCGCCGTCGTACCCGGCGAGGATCAGCGGTTGTCCACCGAGCAGCGGCAGCAGATCGGGGCTGTCGAGGATCAAGGCGTCCTCAGCCGGGACGACCTCGGGCTCATGGCCGGTCACCGCCCGCACCCGGGCCGGCGGATCGACGTCCGCCGGGTCGAGATGGGACAGCTCCGTCCACAGCGCCCGCAGTTGCGCCCGCGAGACCGTACGTTCGGGATCGGCCAGGAGGTTGAGCAGCTCGTCGGCACCGCCCGGCTCGGCCAGCAGCTCGGCCAGCGATGTGCGTACGCCGAGCACCCGGAGCAGGCCCGGGTCGGACCCGGCGGGTGCGAGGTCGTACAGCCCGGCGAGCAGCGGATCCGAACCCGGCGCGGCCAGATCGGCGGGCCGGCGTCCGCCCAGCACCGGGTGCCTGCGCAGCCACCACGCCGTGTACGAGGGCACGGCGACCCGCCGGCCGTCGTCGAGCACGACGTACGCCGGATCGGCGACGGCCGAGCGCAGCGGAGGCTCGGCGAGCATGCGTAGCGCGGCGTCCCATTTCTGTACGAGCTCCAGGTCGCGCACCGCGACCAGCTCCGGCAGCAGCGGCGGCACGTCCTGCTCGGGCAGCCGGGCCAGTACCTCGCGGGCCCACGCCTCCTCACCGTCGAGGTCGAAGGCCAGGTCGGTCAGGGGCACGTCGTGTTCACGCACCAGTGCGAAGGTCCCGAGGACGCCGACCGCCTCGAGGGCCTCGGCACCGTACCGCTCCACGAGCGCGGGGTCGGCCACCCCGAACGGGGCATCGGCCGCGACGACGTCGTGCAGCGGACCGCCGGGGAGCAGCAGTTCCCCCGCCGCGTAGAACTCCCCGTCGGCACCGGGCAGCGTGAGGTCGGCCAGCCAGGGCTCCTCCCCGGGCGACGGGCGGGCCGCCGCGACGAGGCCGAGCACCGCCCGCGCCACCGGCTCGGGGTCATCCGAGTCGTAGGACCCCGCGACGGCGGCGCGTACGGCCGGATCGGCGAGGATCGCTCGCGGACCGGCCTCGACGGCGCCGAGCCGGTGCAGCAGCGGATGGGCCGCTTCGGGGTGAACGAAGCGCAGATCGAGGGCGGCGAGTTCCGCCGGGTCCACACCGGGTCCGGCGATCAGCAGCCCCCGCGGCCCGCGCCTCATCCGCACCCGGCCGGCCGGCGAGCGTGGACGCGGGGAGAACCCGGCCCCCTCGGACGTCTCGGCCTCGTCGTCTCCGGGTGGTTCGGCCAGCGGCACCGGCAGCGCGCCGAGCGCATCGGCGTCGGCCCCCGACAGCGCGTCGTAGAGGCGGTGCCACCAGGAGGCCTCACGTTCCAGTCCGGCGAGCGCGTCGATCACGTCGGCCAGTTCGATCCGCCGAACGCCGAGCGCGGCGAGCGCCGGGTGCCGGACCGGCCAGCCCGCGGGCAGCAGGCCGGGTAGCACGGGCGCGAGCAGGCCCAGCAGCGCGGGCGAACCGTCGACGGCCACGGCATCGCGACCGCGCTGAAGAGCGGACCGAGGAGCAGGCCCTGGAGAAGGCTGGAGATCGGCGTCCGCGGGCTCGGGGCCCGAGGCCACGGGCATCAGCGGGGTGCCGGGAAGCTCGGCCAGAATCTCGCCACGGAGCCTGGCGTCCAGCTCGCCGGAACCGACCCGGCCGGGGACCAGATCGAGCAGGCGTGGGGTCACCGGCATCGCGCGCAGCAGATCGACATAGCCCCGCGCCGCCCGCTCGACGAGGAAGTCGGTGAGCGGCCCCGGAGCGGCGTGCCGCCGGTCGGGGGCGAGTGGGAACGAAGCGATCAGCAGGGCCGGCAGGCCGAGCCGCTCGTCGCTCGGAGTCGGGGCGTGGATCACGGCCGGTACGTCGGCGGGCAGGGCCGCCCCGTCCGCGAGCGCGGCCCAGCGCAGCCGCCAGTACGGCCGGGTCCGCTCCTCGGCCGGCCGGTCCGCCAGCAGCTGCGGCGGGATCTCGCCGTGCGCCTCAACCGTGCGCCATTCGGTGCCGTTGATCGTCGCCATGCCGTCGCCGTGCGTCGCCGTGAGCGTGCGGGTGGTCCCGTCGACCTCGATCTCGACCTCGGCGAGCGCGGGCAGCCCGAGCATCAGAGCCGGGCCCAACTGATCGAGCGCACGGCGTACGGACCGCTCGGCCTCGGCGTCCCGCAGCGGCAGCCGCACGACCGTGTCGTACCGCTCGTCCCCCCGCCGCTCGTCCCCCGGCTTCGCCTCGGCCTCATGGGCCGCGCCGTGACCGGCCGTCGCGAATTCCTCGAGCCGGGCCGGATCGGCGGGGAAGGGCAGGCGCAGAACGGGAACACGGCCGGCCCGTCGCGACAGTTCGTCGGCGAGAGCGGGAATCCCCTCCACGAGCTCTCGGGTGCGCGCCGCGGACCACTGGACACCGGCGACCTGGCCGGAAAGGTACGGATACGCGCCGCCAGGCTCGGCGGAGATCATCGATGGTTCGTCGCTGACCGCGACCACCGCGGCGAAACCCACGCCGAAGCGGCCGGCGGTGCCGATCTCATCGCGTTTGGCCGAGGCGCGCAGCGTCGACAGCGCCTCCACCCCGGTGGCGTCGAGCGGCGTGCCGGTGTTGGCCGCGGTGAGCACGCCGCCGCGCAGGCTGAGCCGCAGCCGTCCGGGCACACCCGCGCGGAGGGCCGCGTCGGCGGCGTTCTGCGCCAGTTCGATCACGACCCGATCGCGATAGCCCCCGAGCGCGTAGTCCTCTTCGGCATTGGCGTCCTCGCGGAATCGCGCCGGCGCCGCCGCCCATGCCCGGAGCACCCGCTCACGCAGGTCGCCGGTTCCGAAGGGATCGTCCATCACCACGTCACCGCCAGCCGCCGTACATGCCCGGCGGCCGCTCCCGCCCGCGTCCCGTGGTGCCCGGCGATGCCCACGCGCTCCTGAGGTGGCCGACCCGGCTGTGGCTCGGGCCACGGTCGCCGCCACACGTGCGCCGCCTCCACCGCTCGCCACAGCGTCCGTCGGCCCTGTCCAGAGGCTGTACGCGTCCCTCGGCCAGGACCGCGGAGGCCCCTCGCGGGCACCCACCTCGCCCCGCGGTGGCGGTTCAGCTGTGCCCCAGGGCCTCTTCGTCGGCCATCGCACCGGCCGCCACGACGTCGTAGCCGAGCTCGTCGACGATCGGCGGGGCGTAGTCGACCGCGGAGGGCGCGACGACCGCCTCGGAATGCGCGCCGCAACCGTGATCGACCGCGACGACCTTGCCGTCGTCGGGGGCGTACTCGTTGGAGCAGACCCCGAACAACTGCCGCAGCGAGCCGGCGAGCGGCACGAAGAATCCGCAGGTGGAGCAGGGCGCGGGGGCCGACGCGGCGATGGGGGTCCGCGGCCCGGCGGTCCCCTCGTACCAGCGCGTGGCGACCTCGTCGCGGCCCTCGGCGGACAGCACCCGGGCCCGGCCGAGGCCGAGTTCCCACAGCATCTGCCGATCGGTCGAGTCGTCCACCTGCGTGAAACCGGGGGCCAGCCGTGCGTCGTCCACCGCGGTGGGCAGCAGATCACCCGGGCCGAGGTCGCCCGGGCGCAGCCGATCGATCCACGGCACCCATTGCGGAGGCATCACGGCCGCCTCGCCCGGCATCAGCACGCACTCGCTGACCGTCACGGCCTTCGCGCGTGAGGCGCGGGCCACGGTGACGGCCCAGCGCCAGCCGTTATAAGCCGGGTCAAGGCAGGCGAAAAAGTGGGTGACCACCCGGTCTCCGTCGGCCTGCAGACCTTGGTGTTCACCGACCTTCCCAGGCCACGCCGTCTCCTCGGCGGTTGCATGGGCGAGGTCGACCGCATCCGCGCATGCGGCATCGACGACGGGGGTACGGGTCCGGCGCGTGGGCGCGGCACTCGATCGCGGCAGTGGGCTCACATACACGATTGTCCCCCATGGATGGGCATGACAGCGCACCATGGGCCACGGTTAGGACACGGATTCCGTGGAAGGGCCAGTGTCGGAGAGACTGTTGAGATGGGAGTGAGGGCGCACATGAACAGCGCTGGGCGATCGGTACGCCGCGCCGGGCGATCGATTCGCGGCGCCACCCGCCGGATCGCCCGCACCACGAGGCGTGCGACGCATGCCCAGGGGGCCGGGCGCAGTGGCCTGGGCGGCCTGATCGAGGCCCATGCCGTCAACAGCGCCGGTGACGCCCTCGTGGCCGTGGCGCTGGCCGGGACGATCTTCTTCGGGCTCGACGTGAACCAGGCTCGCGGCCAGGTCGCGCTCTACCTCGTCGTGACGATGGCGCCCTTCGTCTTGATCGCTCCACTGATCGGCCCGGCTCTGGACCGGATGCGCTCGGCCCGCCGGGCCGCGATGGCCGGCACGATGCTGGCCCGCGGCCTGCTGTGCTGGGGGATGGCCGGCGCGGTGTCGCACGGCGACGCGGTGACCTTCCTTCCGGCGGCGTTCGGCGTGCTGGTGCTGTCGAAGGCCTTCGGCGTCCTGCGCAGCGCGGTCACACCGCGCGTGCTGCCCGATCAGATCACACTCGTGACGGCGAACGCCCGAGCGTCGTTCGCCGGGTTGATCGCGGCCTCCATCACCGCCCCGGTCGGAGCGGGCCTGGGGGTGCTGATCGGTCACGACTGGCTGCTGCGCATCGCCATGCTGGTGTTCATCCTGGGCGCCGTCTTCAGCATCCGGCTGCCCAAGCACGTCGACACGCCCGAGACCGACACCGAGCCGGCACAGGCGGGCGGTCGGGCCCGATGGCGGACCCTGCTGCGCGTGGGCCCGGTGGTCGGCGACGCGATGCTCGCCAATGCGGCGCTCCGCGCGTTCTCCGGTTTCCTGATCCTCTATCTCGCCTTCCTGCTCCGGGAGCAGCGCTTCGACCCGGTCTCGCCGAATCTGGCCCTCGGGCTGCTCGCCGCCTGCGCGGGGGCGGGCGGCATGGTGGGCACGGTGCTCGGTGCCCGGGCGAAGGCCCGCGCGCCACAGCTGATCGTGTTCGGCACGCTCGCCTTCGCGACGACCATGGCCGCCGTGGGCGCCGTGTTCTTCGGGCTGTGGGCGGCCCTGGCGGTGGCGTTCGTGGGCGCGTTCGGCCAGTCGCTGGGCAAGCTCTCACTGGACGCCGTCGTCCAGCGGGAGATCGGCGAGGAGGTGCGCTCCTCGACCTTCGCGGTCTCGGAGACTCTGCACCAACTGGTGTGGGTGCTCGGCGGGCTGATCGGGCTCGGAATGTCCACCGGCTTCGACGGACGGGTGGCGCTGTCGAGCGTCGCGGCGGCGCTGGGCCTGTCGCTGGCGCTTCTGCTGTCACAGCGGGTACGGCGGCGGCGGCGCGCCACGTCCCGGCGGGCTCGTCGTCCCGTCAGCGGCGAGGCGGCGGAGGCCACCGCGAAGTCACCGTGAACTCGCGCGGGCCCGAGGAATCACGGAATCCCCCGGAAACACACGACACGTCGAGGCACACGACCCGTTGAAACGCCGCGAGCGCCCGCTACGCGGACAGGTCGTCGGCGACGGCATTCAGGACTGTGGCGATCTTCTTCGCGTCGCCGGGTGACGGGTGCTTGCCACGCCGGTAGGTGTTGGAGATCCCGTCGAGCAGTTTGATGAGATCTTCAATGATCATCACCATCTCGTCGGGCTTCTTGCGCCGGGCCTTGGCCACCGACTTCTCGACGGAGGGTGGCGCCTCGAGGGTCCGCACGGAGAGCGCCTGTTGCCCCCGCCGCCCTTCGACCACGCCGAACTCGACCCGCTGCCCCGACTTCAGCGATGTGACGCCGCTCGGCAGCGCGGTGGAGTGCACGAAGACCTCTCCGCCGTCATCGCGGGTTAGGAATCCGAAACCCTTGTCGGTGTCGTACCACTTGACCTTGCCAGTGGGCACAGGTGACCTCGTCCTGCTCTCGTGTGAATTGCTTCAAGGTTAGTGCCTCGACCGCAAAACGGTGAACACGGTATCGGGGGTCAGGGGAGCACGCCGAGCTCGGAGAGCCGGTCCGGAAAGGTGAGCAGATCCGGAAGCACCAGGTCGGCGCCGTAGGCCCGTAGCGCCGCAACATCGAACGGCCCCGTGGCCACCGCGACGCTGCAAGCGGACGCGGCGCGCGCCGCGTCGATGTCCCCGGTGTGATCACCGACATAGGCCGTGGCGCCGTGCTCCGTCAGGGCGACTCCCTTTTCGGCCGCCCACAGCGACCCGACGACGCGATCGACCGGCAGGTCCAGGAAGCGGACGGTGCTCTCGGCGTCGCGCTGGTTCTTCGCGGTGACGACGACGACCCGCCCACCCGCGGCACGCACGGCGGTGAGAGCGGCCGCGGCACCGGCCATGGGCGTCGTCGCGGGAATGGCGATTCCGGCATAGAGCTCTCTGAACCGGGCGACCATCACCGGCACCTCGTCGGGTGTGAACCAGTGGGCCAGTTCGATCGCCAACGGGGGGCCCAGGCGGGTGACGCTCAGGGTGCTGTCGATGAAGACGCCGCTCTCGGCACTCAGCGCGTCGAGAACGGCGCCGATGCCGGCCCTGGTGTCGGCGAGCGTCATATCCAGATCGAAACCCACGGTGAAATCACGGTCGTACACGATCGACAGGGTATGAGGTGCATTTGGTGGATTTGCCACTGCCCTGGTGCGGTGCGGCGGTGCACACGCACCCGCGCCCCCCTGGTAGTGGCGATGCGACGGGATCCGAGTAGGAGGGCGCGGGAGTCTGGCGTGAAATGCAACTCTGATTTCTATCGACCGGATCTGGCGAATCCGCCCGTCCGAAACAACAGTTTCGTGATCCGGGATATACCCCGGTACCTGCCCAGCGAACCGCGCTGAACCTCGGGCGGTCGCGCCGGACGACGCGACGGAGAAGAGGACGTCATGGCGGAACATCCGCACGACGATCGGGCCGGCGGCCAGATCAGGGGTGCTCGACCGACGGCAGCGCGTGCCATTCGTCCCAGGAGATGTCCCGCCCCGGGTAGCGAACGGTCTTGAACGGCCAGGTGGTGGTCACCCACTCCCGGACGAAGTCCTCGAGCTCCGCCGCCACACTCGATCCGTCCTGGTCACTGCGCACCCAGAAGCCGGCCTCGGCGTCCACGCCGAGCTTGCCCGGTGGATCGATCCGGACCGCGCCGAGCAACCGCGACTCGTCCGTGGTCAGGACCGCGAAGCTGAACGATCGGCGCAGCTCGCCCTCCCGCTGACGCCACGCCACGTCGATCAGGGTCTCTTCCAGGGTCAGGCCGGCCCGCGGCCAGCCCCAGACATCGCCGAATTCCGCCCAGAGGTGCTCACGGCTGCTCATGACCGCGTCGTACACCTTCACCACGTCGTGCACCGTGATGGGCCGAATCCGGAACCGCAGTCCGGCCACCAGGGTGGGCACAACGAAGTCTTCGGGCAGGAAGGTCACCTCAGACCCCTTCCATCGACGAGCGGTCACCGAACTCTAGTGGCCCTACGGGCGGACGCGGGAGATCACCACGGCAACATGCTTCGAACGCCGGGCAAGTGCCGGCCGTGCGGGAGAGCCGTGTTTCACGCACGTGTCCGTCCATCCCACCATTCGTCCGGCCATACATCCGGTCGGCCCATCAGGTCAGCG
This sequence comes from Actinomadura alba, assembly GCF_014323705.1. Classification (GTDB taxonomy): domain Bacteria; phylum Actinomycetota; class Actinomycetes; order Streptosporangiales; family Streptosporangiaceae; genus Actinomadura_C; species Actinomadura_C alba. Next base: position 56,644 of record NZ_JABVEC010000005.1, on the reverse strand, counting down.
GCCTGGGCCCCGCATAGAAGATCATCGACCGGGGGGCGTATCGCGGGCATAAGTCTTACGAGACGGCAGTAGTGTCTTGCCGGAGGAACACGACGATGACGAGATCCACGCGCGAGCGGATCGTGGCCGAGGCGCTGCGGCTGTTCGCCGATCGGGGTTATGCCGCCACCTCGGTGGCGGAGATCGAGGCGGCCTCGGGGCTGTCGCCCGGCGCGGGCGGCCTCTACCGGCATTTCCGCTCCAAGGAAGAGGTGCTCGCCGCGGCCATCCGCGAGCACATCACCCGGACCAGGGAGCAGCTGAGCACCTACCTGCAGCAGGCGAGCGCACTCCACGACGAGCCGCTGGCATCCCGGCTCAGCCTCGCCTGCCAGGTCGGGCTGGCGAAGATGCGCGAGGAGCAGGACCTGATCAGAGTGCTGTTCCGCGACCTCGATCAGTTCCCCGACCTGGTGGCCGAGATGCGCGAAGGCATCGTCAACCCGCTGTACGACGGCATCGCGACCTGGCTGTCGGCCCAGCCCGAATTCGCCGGCGCCGACGAGGACTGGCCCGCGGTCGCCTCGATCCTGGGCGGGGCGGTCGTGAACTACTGGCTGGCCAACGAGTCGCTCTACGAGCCCCCCAAGCGGATCGACGAGAAGCGGTTCGTCGCCGCATGGGCCCGCCTCGCCCTCGGGCTGGTCAGCGGCGACCGTACCCCCGCCTGAGCGCCCCGCACCTCACCTGTGCCGTACGTTGACCGTGCTTCACCGAAGCGCTTCGGCGCCCGGTTACTTTGTACGGATGGACTCCTACGCGGACTGGTTGCGAGCGCGCGGTGACGACGACCTGCGCACCTTGCTCGCCCTGCGGCCGGAGTTGATCACCCCCGTGCCCGCGGACCTCGGCGCCCTCGCCGCGCGGGCGGCCGCCCCGGCCTCGCTCTCCCGCGCGCTTGACCGGCTCGACCGGTTCACCCTGAACGTGCTCGAGGCCCTGCTGGTCCTGACGCAACCCGTGACCCACGAGATGCTCGCCGGCACCCTGGCCGGCGATCCCGCGGGCAACGCGGGCACGGACCGCTCTGGCACGGACCTCTCTGGCACGGGCGCCTCTGGCACGGGCGTCTCCGGCACAGGCGTCTCCGGCGCAGACGTGCGAGCCGCCGTCGACCGCCTCCGCGCGCACGGCGTGGTCTGGGGCGACGACGACGCTCTGCGCACCGCTCCGGGCCTGCGGCAGGCGCTCCCGCACCCTGCCGGGCTCGGCCCGCCCGCGCGCGAGGCCTTCGCGAGCTACTCCGCCGACCGGCTCCGGATGCTCTTCGACGCCCTGGGGCTGCCGTCGGTCAACGCCTTCGCCGACCCCGCTGAGCTGACCACCGTGCTCGCCGACCGTCTCACCGCTCCCGATGATCTGATCCATGCCGCGGGCCCGGCTGCGGCCGGCGCCCTGAACGAGCTGGCGTGGGGGCCCCCGATCGGCCGGGTCGACAACGCCCGCCGGGCGGTGCGGGTCGACTCCGCGAACAGCCCGATCGAGCGGTTGCTGGCACGCGGCCTCCTGGTGGCCACCGACGACCGGACGGTCACGCTCCCGCGTGAGGTGGCCCTCTTCCTGCGGAAGGGCCGGCTCTTCCGCGATCTCACGACCGAACCGCCGCCGCTCGAGGGTGCCGTACGCGACCGAGCACTGATCGACCGGACGGCGGGCGGGGCGGCTTTCACCGTCGTACGGCTGGTCGAGGACCTGCTGGAGCGCTGGGGCGTCGATCCGCCGGCGGTGCTGCGCACCGGTGGTCTCGGTGTACGAGATCTGCGCGCGACGGCCGCACTGCTCGACGTCGAGCAGTGGAGAGCCGCGCTGCTGATCGAGGCGGCCTACACGAGCGGGCTGCTCGCCCGTACCGGCGACACCGACGGCGAGTGGCTGCCCACCAAGGCGTATGACGTGTGGCGCATGCGCGACACCGCGACTCGGTGGGCCGAACTGGTCACCGGATGGCTGAACGGCGACCGGGTTCCCGGACTGGTCGGCGAACGGGACAGCCGGGACAAGGCCATCAACGCGCTCGCCGACGAATCGGTGCGGGGCATCGCGGCGCACACCCGCAGAGCGGTACTGCTCGCGTTGGCCTCGGCCGGGGCGGCACCGGACGCCGACGCCGTACGCGAGCATCTCGCGTGGCGCGAGCCACGGCGCGGGCGGCGGCTCCGGGATCAGCTGGTCGGATGGACGCTGCGCGAGGCGGAGATGCTGGGCCTGACCGGGCTCGGTGCGCTGTCGTCGCACGCGCGGGCGTTGCTCTCCGACCGGGCATCGTCCGGCCGGGACGCGACCAACGAGCTCGTCAAGGTCCTGCCGGAGCCGGTCGATCACGTGCTGGTCCAGGCCGATCTCACGGCGATCGCCCCCGGCCCGCTCGTCACCGAACTGGCCCGCGAGCTCGCGCTGATGGCCGATGTGGAGTCGACGGGCGGAGCGACCGTCTTCCGGTTCACCGCCGAGTCGGTACGGCGCGCTCTGGACGCGGGACGCACGGCGGCCGAGTTGGCCGACCTGCTCACGCGGCATTCGGCGACGCCGATCCCCCAGCCGCTGACCTATCTCATCGAGGACGTGGCCCGGCGGCACGGGCACCTGCGGGTCGGCATCGCCTCGTGCTACATCCGGACCGACGACCCCGCGACGCTCGACGAGCTCATGGCCGACCGGCGGGCCGGTGCGCTGCGGCTGCACCGGCTGGCGCCGACCGTGATCGCCTCGCGGCTGCAGCGGCACGAACTCCTGGAGGCGCTGCGCGGCCTCGGCCTCGCCCCCGTCGCGGAGTCATCGGAGGGCGGCGTGGTGATAACCCGGCTCGACACCCACCGCGCCGAGCCGACGGCCCGGTTGTACCCCGAGACCGCGGCGGACGGCCTTCGGCTGTCGCTCGACCCGTCGGTCATCACGGCCGCCGTGCGGGCGCTGCGCGCCGGAGAAGAGGCCGCCCGGCTCACGGCCCCCGCCGGCGAACCACCGCGTACGCCCTCGATGGCGACGATCGAGGAGCTGCGCGGCGCGGTCGAACGAGGCTCACGCGTATGGATCGGCTATCTGGACCAGCAGGGCCAGGCGTCCAGCCGCATCGTCGAGCCGGTCCGGGTCGAGGGCGGGTTCTTGACCGCCTACGACGCCACCCGCGCCTCGGTGCAGCGCTTCGCCCTGCACCGCATCACCGGAATGGCCGAAGTCGACGCCCCCGACTCCTCCGCGCCCTGACCGCGCAACGTTCGCCTCGGGCCCGATCCGTCACTAATCCCATCCGTGCGCCCTCTTTGGCTGCCGGAGGGAACCAGGAGATAGCGGATTCAGTCCAACCATTGACACCATCGAGCGAGTAATCTTCAGATCTTGGCCGGTAGGGGGAAGGACTGCTGTGAGCGGATATGGAGGTCAACCTCCGGGCTGGCAGGACCCGTACGGCCAGGGTTACGGCCCTCCGGGCGTCCCCCACGGCTCGTCCGGCAGCGGTTCGGCGATCGGCGCGATGATCTGCAACATCCTGTTCACGGTGCTGTGCTGCAACCTCTTGGCCATCCCGGGCATCGTCACCTCAGCGATCGCCGTCAACCGGTTCGCCACCGATCCCGAGTCTGCGCGCTCTCTGACCGCGTGGAGCTGGGTGATCTTCGCCGCCAACGTCGTGATCGTCATCACTGCGATCGTGGTGCTCATCCTGATCGGCGGGTTCGACAGCGGCTCCTCCAGCAGCGACTTCTGAGAGCGGCCGCACGCGGGAGAAACACGGGCGGGAAGTCACCGGGGAAGACACAGGGGGTCTCCGGCTGTTGCACACTTGTTGTCCTCAGTCTGAAAGGCAGCCAGTGACCGACGGCCCGCTCATCGTCCAGTCCGACAAGACCCTGCTGCTCGAGGTCGATCATGACCTCGCCGACCAGTGCCGCAGGGAGATCGCCCCGTTCGCCGAGCTCGAGCGGGCACCCGAGCACGTTCACACCTACCGGGTGACCCCGCTCGCGCTGTGGAATGCCCGCGCGGCCGGGCACGACGCCGAGCAGGTCGTCGACGCGCTGCTGAAGTTCTCCCGCTATCCCGTGCCGCACGCGCTGCTCGTCGACGTGGCCGACACGATGGCGCGGTACGGGCGGTTGCGGCTGGAGAAGCACCCGATGCACGGGCTCGTGCTGCTGTCGACCGACCACGCGGTGCTCGAGGAGGTCGTCCGCGCCAAGAAGATCAAGGGCCTGCTGGGCGCCCGCCTCGGCCCGGACGCCGTGGCCGTGCACCCGTCCGAGCGGGGAACGCTCAAGCAGGCACTGCTGAAACTGGGCTGGCCCGCCGAGGACCTCGCCGGGTACGTCGACGGCGAGAAGCACCCGATCTCGCTGGCCGAGGACGGCTGGGCGCTGCGGTCGTACCAGAAGCACGCCGCCGACGCCTTCTGGCACGGCGGCTCCGGTGTGGTGGTCCTCCCCTGCGGCGCCGGCAAGACCATCGTCGGGGCGGCCGCGATGGCGCACGCCGGGGCGACGACCCTGATCCTGGTGACCAACACCGTCTCCGCGCACCAGTGGAAGCAGGAACTGCTGAAGCGCACCTCCCTCACCGAGGACGAGATCGGCGAGTACACGGGCACCAAGAAGGAGGTCCGCCCGGTCACGATAGCCACGTACCAGATCATGACCACCCGGCGGCAGGGCACCTACCGGCACCTGGAGCTGTTCGACGCGCGCGACTGGGGACTGGTGGTCTACGACGAGGTGCACCTGCTGCCCGCGCCGATCTTCCGGATGACCGCCGACCTGCAGGCCCGCCGCCGGCTCGGGCTCACGGCGACGCTGGTACGAGAGGACGGCCGCGAGGGCGACGTCTTCTCGCTGATCGGCCCCAAGCGGTATGACGCCCCGTGGAAGGAGATGGAGACGCAGGGCTGGATCGCGCCGGCCGACTGCGTCGAGGTGCGCGTCACGCTCACCGACTCCGAGCGGCTGGCCTACGCGACCGCCGAGCCGGAGGAGCGCTACCGGTTCTGCGCCACGACCGAGACCAAGTCCCAGGTGGTCGAGACCCTGGTGACCCGGCATGCCGGAGAGCAGACCCTGGTCATCGGCCAGTACATCGACCAGCTCGACGAGCTGGCCGAACGTCTCGACGCCCCGGTCATCAAGGGCGAGACCCGGATCCGGGAACGAGAACGGCTGTTCGATGCATTCCGATCCGGTGAGATCTCCTGTCTGGTCGTCTCCAAGGTGGCCAACTTCTCCATCGACCTTCCCGAGGCCTCAGTGGCGATCCAGATCTCCGGCGCGTTCGGCTCCCGACAGGAGGAGGCACAGCGGCTCGGCCGGGTGCTGCGGCCCAAGGCATCCGGCGGTGGCGCCCGCTTCTACGCGGTGGTCTCCCGTGACACCCTCGACCAGGACTACGCCGCCCACCGGCAGCGCTTCCTCGCCGAGCAGGGCTACGCCTACCGCATCGTCGACGCCGACGCGGTGCTGGCCGGCGACGAGATCTGAGCCGATGATGCTCGACGTGGTGGCGTGGGTGCACGCCGTCGACGGCCGGATGCTCGCGGTACGGGCCCGCGGCCGTGACCTGCTCTATCTGCCCGGCGGGAAGCGCGAGCCGGGCGAGGACGACCTCACCGCCGTGTCCCGGGAGGTTCGCGAGGAGCTCGGCGTCGAGCTGACGCCCGCCTCCGTCCGCCCACTGGGCGTCGTCGAGGCGCCGGCGCACGACCAGCCGGACGGCGTCCGGGTGCGCATGGCCTGCTTCGCCGGAGTCCACACCGGCCTTCTCGCGCCGAGCGGAGAGGTGGACGAGGTCGTCCTGGTCGGCCCGGACGAGCGTGAGCTGCTGGCCCCGGCCGGGCGGCTCGCCCTCGACCTCGCCGAGCGGCACCATCTGCTCGGCGGCCCGGCCACGACGCTCTGACCCACCGCCTGCCCTTCCCTGCCACGACGCTCTGATCCACCGCCTGCCCGGCCCGGTCAGGCCTTGGCGAGCAGCCCGCCGACGAACAGCACGGTCACGGCGGCGAACCACACGAGCGCCGAGATCGTGAGCGCCCGATCAAGCCGGGCATCATCGCGGCGGATCCGCGGCAGCATCCACGCGGCGAGCGCGATGGCGGCGGCGACCGCCGCGGGCACCAGCGAGACGGCGACCGCGTCGCCGAACCGGGCGACGCAATGCGGATCACGGATGGCGTCGCCGGCGCAGAAGGCCGACTCGCCCCATCCGCCGAAGCCGGAGAAGCCCCAGAGCAGCGCCAGCGTGCAGTTCGCCGTGGTGGGTATCGCCGGGGATACCCACCAGCCGTTGGTGTACCTGGACGGTCCCTGCACGCACGGAACGTACCGCGCAGGACCATCCGGCTAAACCCGAAGCGCCGCATCGATCGGAACGCGTATGGATCGCGGCCGGTTCGACCACCGGGCGGGGCTCACCAGTGGCGGTGAACGGTGACGTCCGCGGAGCGCGGCTCATCTCCCAGCCGCCTCGACGTACGCGTAAGGGGGCGGCCCCTGAACGGGACCGCCCCCCTTTTACGGAGCAGAAGGAATGGACTCAGAAGTCCATGCCGCCGTCGCCGCCGGGCATGGCGGGCGCGGCGTTCTTCTCCGGCTTCTCGGCGATGACCGCTTCGGTCGTCAGGAACAGCGCCGCGATGGACGCGGCGTTCTGCAGCGCGGAGCGCGTGACCTTGGCGGGGTCGAGAATGCCCGTCTCGAACATGTTGACGTACTCGCCGGTGGCCGCGTTCAGGCCCTGGCCGGGCTCGAGGTTGCGCACCTTCTCCACCACAACGCCGCCTTCGAGGCCAGCGTTGACGGCGATCTGCTTGAGCGGCTCCTCGAGCGCACGGCGCACGATGGTCGCACCCGTGGCCTCGTCACCGTCAAGCTCGATCTTGTCGAAGGCGTTACGGCCCGCCTGCAGCAGCGCGACGCCACCACCGGGCACGATGCCCTCTTCGACGGCCGCCTTGGCGTTGCGGACGGCGTCCTCGATGCGGTGCTTGCGCTCCTTGAGCTCGACCTCGGTGGCCGCGCCCGCCTTGATGACCGCGACACCGCCGGCCAGCTTGGCGAGCCGCTCCTGGAGCTTCTCGCGGTCGTAGTCGGAGTCGGTGTTGTCGATCTCGGTACGGATCTGGTTGACCCGACCGGCGATCTCCGACGCGTCTCCGGCGCCGTCGACGATCGTGGTCTCGTCCTTGGACACCACGATCTTGCGGGCCCGGCCCAGCATGTCGAGCGAGGTGGACTCGAGCTTGAGACCCACGTCCTCGCTGACGACCTGCCCACCGGTCAGCACCGCGATGTCGGCGAGCATCGCCTTGCGGCGGTCACCGAAACCGGGCGCCTTGACGGCGACCGACTTGAAGATCCCACGGATCTTGTTGACCACCAGCGTCGCCAGGGCCTCGCCCTCGACGTCCTCGGCGATGATCAGCAGCGGCTTGCCCGCCTGCATGACCTGCTCCAGAACCGGCAGCAGGTCCTTGTTCGCCGAGATCTTGGAAGCGACGATCAGGATGTAGGGGTCCTCGAGGACCGCTTCCATGCGCTCCGGGTCGGTGACGAAGTAGGGCGAGATGTAGCCCTTGTCGAAGCGCATGCCCTCGGTGAGCTCGAGCTCGAGCCCGAAGGTGTTGCTCTCCTCGACGGTGATGACGCCTTCCTTGCCGACCTTGTCCATCGCTTCGGCGATCATCTCGCCGATCTGCGGGTCGCCCGCGGAGATCGAGGCCGTGGAGGCGATCTGCTCCTTGGTCTCAACGTCCTTGGCGAGCTTGGACAGCTCCTCGCTCACACGCTCGACGGCGGACTCGATGCCCCGCTTGAGCGACATGGGGTTGGCGCCGGCCGCGACGTTGCGCAGGCCCTCGCGCACCAGCGCCTGGGCCAGAACGGTGGCGGTGGTCGTACCGTCACCCGCGACGTCGTCGGTCTTCTTGGCGACCTCCTTGACGAGCTCGGCCCCGATCTTTTCCCACGGGTCCTCGAGCTCGATCTCCTTGGCGATCGACACACCGTCGTTGGTGATCGTGGGAGCGCCCCACTTCTTCTCCAACACAACGTTGCGGCCCTTGGGCCCAAGCGTCACCTTGACGGCATCGGCAAGCTGGTTCATACCGCGCTCGAGGCCGCGGCGGGCCTCCTCGTCGAACGCGATCATCTTTGCAGCCATAGGCTCCAGTCCTCCCGGAACAGGGTGGCCATAATGGATCGAGCCGACGCCCGCGACGGACGACCCGACCCAACGACATCCATGCCGCCGCAGAGCACAGGCCTCATCACCTCGACCCAGACTGTGGAATTATCACTCTCCACATTAGAGTGCCAACGACTGTTTAGCACTCTCCTTGGTCGAGTGCAAGCGGGACCCCGCCCCACCAGGCCCGATGTCCTCAGCCTGGTCACTCTCTGGCTGACCTGGCGACACGCCGCCGACACCTCCGTCAGGCGTGTGCCGCCCTGTTCCGCTGTCCCGCGCCTCTACCTGCTGGAGTGAGCAGGACCGCAGGTCGGGGGTCACCACATCCCGTGAGGATGAGCATCACTGTGCAGGCGCCACAGATCGACGAACGCGCGAAGGTGCCGCCATCGCTGGGCGGAGGGGCGCGCGGCGGTGCGGGAATCGGTCTCCGGGGGTGTGAGACCGATGCATCCGCACCGCCGCGCTGTGGAGTCGTACGGCCCGGTCCCGTTGCTCCGGCGGTCACCGGGCCCTACGACATCGCCTGGGCCTTCCCCTGCCCCAGACGACAAAAGCGCACGCCGCCCGCACCACTCACTGGCGCGTACACGTCCAGAAACCAGACCACCCCCATGCCTACCGCCCTCCGGCGTGGGCACCATCCACAGAACCGAACCAGCGGCCTCCCCGCTCAACGCCAACGTTCGATGAGGCGAACACGCCGTGTCCGGCCGCACGGGCATAAGCCAGCTCCGTCAGCCGCATCTGGTCCACTAACCGCTCAGGCGTCGGCTCATCGATCACTACCGGATCAGGCGCGAAACAAGCGAACGCGGTCAGCATCCGCCGCCAGGGCGACCAGATGACCACCCACCCCGGCCGAGTCATCTGTACCTGAGCGGCCACGACGGCCGAGCGTGATCGAGGCATCATGACCCCGGCTCCCCGCCAGCACCGGAAGGCTTCCGGCGAAGGAACTCCACGATCGCCTGGGCCGCTCCATCGACATCATCGACCGGGTGATGATGCTGCACCGACCACCACGAGAACCGCGCCCCGTGATGAATCACCACGTACGCCGCTGCGCCGCCCGAGCCGTCGCGGTTCGCGCTCACGATCAACCCCGGCAGCGCATCCCGGAACTGAATCCCCGGGTATCCCAGCTTGGCCAGCGCCACGCACAGATCACCCAGGAGCCGCAACTCCCGATCCTTGCTCGTCTCACCGCACATCACGCCACCTGATCCCCTCGACCAGGCCGACACCACGAACACGGCACCCGCCGCACCTCCGGACCCGGAGTCGAGCCCGGTAGCCCCACCAGCACGGCCCGACGCGGATGACGGAACTTCCACCCACGCCCACCACAGGACCGGCACGGAGTGTTCTCGTCTGCTCGATCGCTCGCCATACAGCCCAACATCGACCATTCAGGCCCACGAACCCATTCCCGGGCGATATCCCGCGACGGGATATACGCTCGCAACGTACGGTTACGACCGGTCAAGAAGGAGTTGCGATGCCGGGACGGGCTACAGACCCGATCGTGATCCCGGATTCCCTCTGGCAGCGTCCACAGACCCTCGAAGCTCTACGCGAGCGCGACATTGGCCGCTTGTTTCACCTTTTGCGGCAATACGCCGGAGCCAGCCAAACGCAGATAGCGATTCTCTGTGGAATGACGCAGGGCAAGGTCAGCGAGACCATGAAGGGCGGGCGCCAGGTCCTCACTCTGGAGGTCTTCGAGCGCATCGCGGACGGCCTGGAGATGCCGGACGCCGCCCGCATGACTCTGGGCCTGGCACCGCGCATGTTCACCCTGCCGCCCTCTGTGAACGCGACGGTCATCACACCCCGGGATGATCCCGCGGACTTGGCTCCCCCCGTGTTTGTGGGTTCCCTAGACGTAGATCCCGACGTCAGGGAGGAAGGGGACCCCTTGCGCAGGAGGAGCTTCACCAAGCTCGCCGGGGCGAGCATGTTCAGCGCGATCCTCGCCGACCTACCCGGAGACGGCGCACCCCTGCAAGGTGTCGAGGCATTCGCTGCCGCTCTCGCCGGATACCCCGGCATCAGCAGCAAACCAGGCTCCACCACGCTCAGCATGGACCGACTGGACACCGCCGTCGCCACCGCCAAGCGCAACTACCAGGACTGCCGGTACTCCACGGTCATCAACTCCCTACCACAGCTCCTCGCCGACCTCCGGAACGCATGCGCCACCTACGAGGGCGACACGCGCCTCCAAGCCGAAGGACTCTCGGCCGAAGCCCACCACGTCGCGGCGAGCATCCTGCTCAAACTCGACCATGACGGCCTGGCATGGATCGCCGCCGACCGCAGCATGCAGGCAGCACGCAACAGCCAGGACCTCACGATCATCGGATCAAGCGCCCGCATCATCACCCACGCCCTGATGAACGACGGCCACCACGGTGCAGCGACCAAGACCGCCAGCACCTACGCGCAGCAGATCGACCACGACACCAACGAGCACACACCCGACTTCCTGTCGGTCTACGGCTCACTCCTCCTACGCGGAGCCGTCGCCGCCGGCCAACGTAGCGACCGGCACACCGCCGCCACCCTCCTTGATGAAGCCCAAGATGCCGGTAACCGACTCGGTGGGGACTTCAACTACCGATGGACCGCGTTCGGCCCCACCAACGTTCAGCTCCACCGCGTCAACATCGCCCTCCAACTGGGCGATGCTGGAGCCGCCATCCAGGAAGCTCGCAGGATCGACCTGGACCGCATCCCCCTGACCGAGCGCAAGGCCACCCTTCTCATCGACACCTCACGAGCCCTCACCCAGTGGGGCAAGCACGAGAAGGCACACGACATCATCCGCGTCGCCCACCAGCTAGCCCCCGAAGAGATCTCCGCACGCCCAGCCGTCCACCGGACATTGCGTGACCTCATGGCCACGTCCCCACCTAGCATCAAAAGACAGCTCAGGGAGTTCACCACAGAGATCGGGGTTCGTCTGTGACCGAGGCCAACCGCCGCCGGATGCTCTACGTCATCGTGTGCGCAGCAGGCCCCGCCAGCGACGTCGGAAAGCTCGTCACCCTCGCCCAACAGCGCGACTGGGACGTCCAGATCATCGCCACCCCATCGGCCCTGGACTTCGTCGACGTTCCCCTCCTTGAAACCCAGACCGGCCGCCCTGTCCGCAGCCGATACCGCAAGCCAGACGAACCCCGCTCACCCAAAGCCGACGCCATCATCGTCGCCCCCGCCACCTACAACACCATCAACAAATGGGCCAACGGAATCAGCGACACCTACGCCCTAGGCATCCTCGCCGAAGTTGTCGGCCTAGGGGTACCCGTGGCCGTCCTTCCATTTGTGAACTCCGCACTAGCTTCACGCCTTGCTTTCAAGCAATCTATTAGCCAGCTTCAGGGTGAAGGGGTTTGGCTTAGTTCAAATCAGCCAGATTTCCAGCCACATGCTCCGGGAACCGGGGATCAGCATGTTGCAACCTTCCCTTGGCACCACGCACTAAAAGAAGTCGAAAAAGCACTCACATAATTCACCTATTCGAGTCCCTGTGATCAGAGAAGGTCAAATTGGATTCAATCGATGTCGGGCGCCTGACGGATGTCGACTTTGAACTTCTATGCAAGGACCTTTTTGAAGCAAAGCTCGACGTCAGGCTGGAAATATTTACGCGGGGCCCAGATGCTGGCATTGATATTCGCTACGCGTCAATGCCAGGAAGTGCCGATATAGTCATCCAGTGCAAGCATTGGATGCACTCAGGGGCAAGAGCGCTTATTCGTCACATCAAAACCAAAGAAAAGCCAAAGGTCGCTACCCTTAAGCCTAATAGATACATCCTCGCAACGACGGCCTCTCTATCCCGCTCAGCAAAAGACACTCTTTGTGAAATCCTTGCGCCGTATGTAATTGGACCAGGCGATATCTACGGCATAGATGAGATCGTAAGCGAACTGCGCTCAAGGCCAGAGATAGTTAAACGGCATTTCAGACTGTGGCTCAGCAGTACTTCGGTACTCCAGGGAGTGATAAACAGGGAAGCGCTGACTCGTTCCGCTTATCTCCTGACCGACGCACACGAGTCAGCGATAACCTATGTTCCCAATGAGACTTTGGAAAGAGCGCGCGACCTACTAGAGCGACGGAGAGTCTGTCTGATAGTAGGCATCCCTGGCATCGGGAAGACTACACTCGCCAATATCCTTCTTGCCGTCTATGCCTCTAAGGAATGGGCGATATTTGACGTTGCAAAAAGTGTGGACGAGATATACGCACTGTGGAATGACAGTCAGCATCAGGTATTTTACTTTGACGACTTCCTGGGCCAGACCTCCCTACAGGAGAAGTTTTCGAAGAACGAGGACGCTAGGCTAATAAAGCTCTTTGCACTGATTAGCAAGAGTCCAAATAAGAGGTTGATTCTTACTACGCGAGAGTATCTACTCGAGCAAGCACGGATTAATTACGAACCTCTGGCGAGGCAAGACTTTAGCCCTTGGAATTGCATTGTCTCAATAGAGAGTTATACGAGGCCGATCCGAGCAAAAATCCTCTACAACCATCTCTTCTTTACGAACCTATCACCCGAGGTGCGACGAGCCTTTGCGAACGAGGACGCATATGCCGAGATAATTGATCACCCGAACTTTAGTCCTAGGCTGATACAGCAGAGTCTAGCCGTGTCGGAAAGCCTTGGAGAGGACGGGAAGTTCGTCCGCAAGCGAGTGCTAGCAGCACTAGATCACCCTGCAGGCATATGGGATCACATTATTCAGCACCAGGTCGAACCAACGTGCTCCTATCTGCTCATGGTTCTCCTGACGCTCAGCCAGCCGGTTAGGATATACGATCTCTACAATGCACTGACCAAATTCCTTATAGCACTTGGTGAAACACTCGACGATCGAGCCTTTAAAAGAGCACTGAAGATAACACAAGGAACGATGCTCAAGCCCCCATGGCCTGGCGATACAGACCTAGTTATGTACCATAATCCATCGATTCGGGATTATATGGAGGCCCACGTTAGGTCAGATGACAGGTCAATCTACGCTCTACTCATATCTGCAATACACTTCGAGCAGATAGCGGCTCTTTATCGAATAGGCGAACCTCGATCGATTGAGCCTGAACCTGACTACTTGACTCCCTATCGGGAAGAACTATCTGCCGCTTCTATCCGGACCTTTACGTCGGCCCCCACGTTCTGGCGAGGGCTTATGGATGACTGGACCGACGAGGAGGCAATTATCGTTCGCGCTATAACGACATTGGAGATTTCTCTAGACTATCAACTGTCCGAGCTTGCAGAATATACGGGGGACAAAATTCTAAGCATCGATTTTGACATCGAAGTTTTGGATCCTAGACTGATAGAAACCTTGGCCGATTATGTGAACATGGCACACATGTGCGTTAGTGATGGCATAGCCGTAGATAAGATGATTAGGTCAGAAGGGCTCGTTGCTGGCAAATTGGATTCTTGGCTCTTTAATACATCAGATGAGTGGTTCGGGGCCTGGGAAGCTGATCGCATCATCTATAGGAATGGATTCACCGCAACCAACGAAACGCTAAGTCGCATTGAAGAGACTCTTCAAGAAACGGCACAAGAGTGGCTCGAAGGGCTCGCAGAGATCACCAGAGAGCCTGATTGGGACGTAGCTATAGACGATCTGTTTGAGTATTTGGAGAGATTCCCGAATCCTGGGCAGATCTTTCCGCACTTTCAAGCTGCTAAAGATAGAGTTGAATCACTAGGCCTCCTAGGCGGTCCAGAGAATTCGGTCTCAGAAAAGGCAGGTTCGCCTGAGTTCGAGGAAATAGACATAGCATCACTATACAAATCATTCAGTACGGGCGACGATGATGACCTCCTTTAGCAGGGTGGTCCGCCCGTCCGTAGCGGCTGTCTAGCCCCAGGAGATCCGATAAACTCCGGGTAGTGCCGAATTCAGCCGTTTTAGATCAAGAGCGGCGGCGCGTCGCGTCGCCGCCCCGGCCGCCCGGCACCGCCGCTCCGGGCGTGCGGCGTGGGCGCCGGTCCCTACGCGCCGGACCAGGCGGCCGCCCACCGCGCAACCGCGCCGACCGCGCCCGCTCTGACCGCTGTCACCGGGTCCGCGCCGCCGCCACCGGTTCACCGCCGCAGGCCCGCCGGCCAACTCGCATCGCTCGCCCCTACGGGATGCCTACAGCATTGGACGGCAGCCCCGCTTCCGATGCGCCTGGTTCAGTTCGAACATGCCTCCGGCGGGGGCTCGGGCTCCGGGATGGTCGACCAGGCTCGCCGTCGCAAGGTCTGTCGGGGTTGAGGTAGAAGCCTGGTCATCCCGCCTGCCTTCGCCTAGGACAAGCCGAGCAGACCAGGGCCCAGGGGCGAAGGTCGTTCGTCCAGTGGGGCGCTCCACCTTCACCCCTGGGCCCTGCCCCGCTCCCCGGAGGGTGGGCGAAGGCAGACAGGATGACCAGGCGGGAAGCGTGCGCACGAGGCGCCATGCCTAACATGTGATCTGCGAGTTTCGCTGTCAGCCAGGCACTGCACGATAGGGAGGACCCACCCGCGTGATCAACTCGCCATTCGAGCGCACCATCACCTACGCCGAAGATCTCACGCCTGAGGACATCCGCGGGCTGGAAACGTTCCTCAACGTCCAGTTGGGACAGGTGTACGAAGAGGTCGGCGAAACCGGTGAGATCTCCTTCGCGATGAGGGCCCTGCTCCGTCTGGTCTCCGACTCGGCCGGGCTTCTAGACACGCTACTCAGAGTGGAGCGGCCCGATACGTGGCAGCGGGCAATGATCGTGCGGGAATGGCAGCGGCTGCGCAGCACGGCCAGCGACTTCAACCACTGCGACGGCTACGACCATGGTCGTTGGTGGTATCAGGTGCGGCACTTCGACGCCGCCGACGAGGCCGCCGAGCAAGAGCAGATCCGCCAGTTCGCCGAGACCGGGCCGTACATAGACGAACAACGAAAGCGGCAAGGCCAAGCGGATTGATTGAGGCGGCACGCAACCGAACGGCGGCGACAGGCTCGGGGCCTGCGGCTTAAGCTCGGCCAGTGGACTACGAGATGTGGTACGGGAGCAACTCCCGCTTCGTCCCGAAGGACCCTTCGAGACCCATCAAGGTTGACGGTCGGTACACCAATTGGAAGTGGATCGAGAACGGCCCCGCCCTCACCCACGCGGTCACCCCAGGTGAGTCCGCACCCCAGTGCGGAACCAAGCTCCACAGGTTGGCTCGCTACTCGACCTCATGGCGAGACGAGTCTCCGTTCGACCGATGCTCCACCTGTCTGGAACTGCACCCCCTGTAACCAAGATCCGGAACATATGCGGAACGGGAGATACTCTGCGGTCCTCGATGCGGCGTTCGTTCGCAGGTCATCCGTACTGTCCACGATGATCGGGGAAGCGCCCTCCGGAGCCGCATGCGCCACGCCGACACGGAGGTGGCTTCCGCCGCCACTGGTACAGTCCGGCTATTGCGACTGCTGCCCTCCAGCGGCGCAGAAGCCTGGTTGCGAGGTCCGTTTTGATCAACACGTCACGGGTGAGACTCCGGTACGACCTGCTCACATACGGTGAAGAGGAGCTTGCCGAAAAGGTCAGGGATCTCACCGATGACGAGGTGCGCGCAATCGGGAAGAGAGCCTTTGACCTCACCTTCTCGACGACCAAGGGACACCTGGATCTCGCCCTGACACTGGCGGCAGTGGAGACCATGGAAGGCGGCCCTCGACCACTGCGACGCACCACCCCCATGAAACACGAAGAGATCGCGACCAAGTCTGCGATGGAGACCCGCACATGCACGCGCCTGTCAGGCGAGCACCAGAGCACGGCTACGCCACAGAGCCCACCGAGGACCGTGCGCTCTGACGGCAATGACGGCAACGCGGCCGGACCCCGCCCCACCCGACCACACCGCCGGGGAAGATCACGCGGTGGCCATAGCTTGAGCACCTTGGAGGGGAACGAGCTGATAAGGATGAGGTCCCCCGGTCAGGATCGGTAGCAGCAGCGCCGTGCCCGTTGCGTGCCCGTCGGGATGGTGATCAAGGGGAGCCACGGTCACTCACGGGCAGACGGCTGACGAACCAGCAGTTCAGCGGATCGCCAGGTCAGCGACCAAGATCAATCTCTCCCTTTCAAGCCGGTGGCTTCAGACGATCGCCCGATCACGGGCAGCCGAAGCACTCCCCAGCTACACGGAACAGGCACGGAACGAACGGCCCCGACAACACAGGCCAGGGCCGTCCGTGCGCAGGTGAGCGACTTTAAGTCATTCGTCTTTCTCACTCTCCTTGGTCGAGCGCAAGCGGGACCCCGCCCCACCAGGCCCGATGTCCTCAGCCTGGTCACGCTTTGGTTCACCTGGCGACACGCCGCCGACACCTACGGGCGTGCCGCGTGGGCGCCGGTCCCTCCGGCCGTGCCGGTCGGGCGGCCCGCCGGGTGTGCAAAATGTCGCCATGCCGCAGCCGCACCAGCCGTTCTACAGTGAAGCGTGGCCGACGACTGGACCGAAGACGAGTACGTCGAATATTTGCACGGCGAGCGTCGGAGCTTCGCGTGGGTGATGCAGCGGTACGGAAGCTTCACGCCGGCTGAGGCGGAGGCGGCAGCGCTGAAGCACTATCCCTACGAGGCGAGCGATGCGCCGTTCCGCGGGCTCATCTTCCATGACCTCTCGTGGCACTGGGCGATGTTGGCGATCCACGGAGGTAGCTACTGGGTGGAGCACCCAGAGCTGGTGAACCCATCGCCTGAGTACGAAGCCCTCGACTGACACGCGGTACAGCAAGCCTCCGGCGGGGGCCTCAGGCTCCGGGATGCCGCGCCGACGGGGCCTGAACTGGACCGCCTGGTCAAGGACGGCGACATCCCCACGCACACTGGGACGAGATCGAATAATCGACAAGGAAGCACCTCCATGTCCCCAACAACGGAGATCCCCGCCGCCTTCCGGACCGACGTCGAGACCCTCTGGGACTACCACGACATGCACCACACGATCCGACCGACAGATGTCGGGATCGGACTAGGCAGTCATGACTTGGGCGTCGCCACCTTCACCGCCGAGCTTTTCCAACAAGGAATGTTCCCTCGCATCGTTTTCAGTGGCGCCAACGCCCCAACGACCGTCGAACGCTTTCCCCGAGGTGAAGCCGTTCACTACCGCGAACACGCCATTGAGCTGGGCGTTCCTACCGAAGCGATTCTGATCGAAACGCAGGCGACCAACACAGGCCAGAACGCCGAACTTACCCGGAAGCTTCTCGCGGAGCACGGAATAAACGTTAACTCTGCCATCCTCATCTCTCGCCCATACCAGCAGCGCCGCGTCTACTCCACCGCCAAGAAACTCTGGCCCGAACTTAAGGGAATCTGCGCGTCCCAACCCTTGCCCTTGGATGAATATGTCGCCGGCATCGGTGACGTAAACCGCGTTATCAACATGCTGGTCGGTGATACGCAACGCATCGTCGAGTATCCAAAGCGAGGATTCGCAATACCGCAGCACATGCCGAGCGAGGTAGAGGCGGCCTTCAGACGGCTTGGAGAGGCCGGATTCACCGGCAGACTGATCTAATCCCGCGACAACGCACGCAGCCAGCCTCAGCCATCTCTGGAGAGACGATCACGGTGAAGGTGGAAGTCTGGTGGGACGTATGTGCTATCTGCGCCCCCACTTGAGGAGCGTCCGGGTGACGGCGGGCACGTCCTCAGGACGCGCTCTAAGCAGCGCTACGAGGCCGAGCACGAACCAACCCGCGCAGAGCAAGACAACAAGGACAACAGACACGACAGACCGCCCTTCGAGACCGGTTCCTGTCGCTGACCCGATTCATGTTGCAGGAACACCCATTGTGTGTGCGACTGCAACACCTGCAATGCGTTGTGCACCGAGGCAGGAGCACTACACAAAACAGACGCCAGCTACAGCATTGAACGTAGAATCACACGCGCCGCAGCATCCGTCAATCGATCGCACGGAACAATTGCGGAACGGACGGCTCCGTTCGTGCGAGGTGGGGCGCCCGTGTGCAGGTCGGAGCGTGGCCGTACCGTTGCGTGACTGCCGCGTGTCAGCCGCCACCTCGTCACGGACCTGTCACCGCGGGCACGCTTCGGACGAGCCGAGCGGCACGGGGAAAGGCGATGGGCCCGGCCGTCACCGGGCCCATCGCTCTTCGGTCAGGCCCCGCGGACGACGTCCGCCTGGGGTCCGCGATCACTCTGTGTGATCTCGAACTCGACCCGCTGCCCCTGTTCGAGGCTGCGGTAGCCATCCGACTGGATGGCCGAATAATGAACGAAGACGTCATCGCCGCCGTCGACGGCGATGAAGCCATAGCCCTTGTCCGCGTTGAACCACTTGACAGTGCCCTGCGCCATACCAATCCTGCCGACGAACCGCGACCGCGCCGGCCACGGCGGTTCCGCGGGCCGCACCCCGGCTACCGTGAGACCCGTTGATCAGACCTCGGGTACGCCTGCCCCCGCGGCGATCGGGCAAGACCATACCCACGACCTCCGGTGGCACAGCGCCGAACGGCCGATAATGGTCAACCGGCAGCCGTCTGATCCCCATCAAGATGGACATGTCCGGCAGGCGGGCTCGCGGGTTCTCGGCTCAGCCGCCGGCGACGGCCGGGATCACCGAGACCTGAACGCCCTCTGGGGTCGCCGTGTCCAATCCGTCGGCGAACCGCACGTCCTCGTCGCCCACATAGACGTTCACGAAGCGGCGGACCTTGCCGGCGTCGTCGAGGATCCGGGCCGCGATGCCCGGGTGGTTGGCGTCAAGGTCGGCGATGACGTCACGCAGCGTGGCACCGGCGGCCTTGACCTCTGATTCCCCCCCGGTATAGGTCCGGAGGATCGTCGGGATTCGGACGGAGACCGTGCTCATTGTCGGATCACATCACTCTCAGGCTCTGAGCGGGTTGCGGGATTCGCGGCGGACGTGGGTTCAGGCCAGCCCCGAGGCGCGGAAGGCCTCAAGGGTGGGCGCGATGTCGGCGGACGGCCGGGCCACCGGCGCGACCGCGTTGAGCGTCTTCAGCCCGTCGCCCGAGTTGATGATCACGGTTTCGGCGTCCGGGTCGAGCAGCCCCGTCTGGACCAGCTTGCGGAGGGTGGCGACGGTGACTCCCCCCGCCGTCTCGCCGAAGATGCCCTCGGTACGCGCGAGCAGCTGGATGCCCTCGACCACCTCGGCATCCGTCACATCCTCGACCGCACCACCGGTACGGCGCGCGACGTCGAGCACGTAGGGTCCGTCGGCCGGGTTGCCGATCGCCAGCGACTTGGCGATGGTGTCCGGCTTGACCGGCCGTACGACATCGTGGCCGGCCTTGAACGCCGCCGCGATCGGGCTGCACCCGAGCGCCTGCGCGCCGAAGACACGGTAGGGCTTGTCCTCGACCAGGCCGAGCTTGATGAACTCCTGGAAGGCCTTGTCGATCTTGGTGAGCTGGGACCCGGACGCGACCGGGATCACGATCTGGTCGGGCAGCCGCCAGCCGAGCTGCTCGGCGATCTCATAGCCCAGGGTCTTGGAGCCCTCGGCGTAGTACGGGCGCACGTTGACGTTGACGAAGGCCCAGTCGTCCTGCTCGCCCGCTATCTCGGAGGCGAGCCGGTTCACGTCGTCGTAGTTGCCGTCGACGGTCACGAAAGTGCCGCCGTAGACCGCCGTCGTGATGATCTTCTGCTCCTCGAGGTTCGAGGGTACGAAGACGGCGGAGCGGATCCCGGCCCGGGCCGCCGCCGCGGCGACGGCGTTGGCCAGGTTGCCGGTGGAAGGACAGGCGAGCACCTTGAAGCCGAGCTCACGGGCGGCGGCCAGCGCGACGCCGACCACCCGGTCCTTGAACGAATGGGTGGGGTTTCCGCTGTCGTCCTTGACCCACAGCGTCCGGATCCCCAGGGACTCGGCGAGGTGATCGGCACGAACGAGCCGGGTCCAGCCCGGCTCGGTGTTGGGCGTATCGATCACATTGGGCGGCACCGGCAGCAGACCGCGGTAGCGCCAGATGTTCGCCGGGCCGGCCTCGATGCCGGCGCGGGTGACGTCGCCGAAGTCGTACGAGATCTCGAGTGGGCCGAAACACTCTTCACAGGCGTAGTGGGGGCCGAGCGCGGCGGACGCGCCGCACTCACGGCAGACGAGTGCCTTGGCGGGTCCGAGAGCGGGTGTCGCAGGGGTTTGTGCCATGGAAGCGAGGCCTTCCCTCATCTGCCCTGTGCCACCTTGGTCACAGGTCGGATTTGGCACCTGTCCCGCGCGGCCTCGCTGCTGATTAACGAGTGCGACGGGAGGGTTGCCGGGGCTTCGCAGGGCCGATCCCTCCACCCCTCTGGATGAGCAATATGAAGTTGTACGCGAAACTGTACCTGAACCGTCCGGAGACCGGGCAAGCGTGTCTCACCGGTCGGGACGCCACCCGTCCCAGACGGGTTCGCGCTCCCGCCGGGTCGGGTCCACGGACATGTGCCGGACGATCGAGACGGATTCCCGCAGGCGCCTGGTCGATCCGGTCCGCGACCAGCCGCCGGCATCACCGCCTTTACCTGCTCGACCCATGGACCAGACCTCTGCCCTCGGACCTGGTGCGAAACTCACCGAGCGCTGGGGCGCACCGACATCGAACCTAGATCCGCTGGCGGGTTACGCTGCCGCATATGAGTCATGCGCAGGTCCTTGTCGCATCCAACCGCGGTCCGGTGTCTTTCTCACTGTCCGAGGATGGAACTCTCACCTTGCGCCGAGGCGGCGGGGGACTCGTGTCCGCCCTGGCGTCCGTGGCCGGGCGCGCCGAATCCCGGAACGGTGCCCAGAGCGGCGCCGAGGAGGGCGCGGAGAGCCGTGCGGAGGACGGCGCGGGGGTGGGTGCGGCCGAAGCGGATGCGCTGTGGGTCTGCGCGGCGCTCTCCGACTCCGATCGCGCGGCCGCACGGCAGGCCCCGGACGGCCGCCTCGACCTGGCGGGTCATGACACCGGCGGCGGCGCCGTGCGCATGCTCGACATCCCGCCCGCCACGTTCCACCGGGCCTACAACTCGGTGGCGAACGCCACCCTGTGGTTCGTACATCACCTGCTGTACGACACCCCGAACAAACCGCATTTCGACGCGGGCTTCCACCGGGACTGGCAGGCCTACAACGCCTACAACGCCGCCTTCGCGGACGCGCTGGCGCGTGACGCGGCCCGCGGCGCGAAGGCGGCCATTCAGGACTACCACCTGACGCTGGCACCGCACATGCTGCGTGAACGCCGTCCCGATCTGCGGATCGCCCATTTCTCCCACACCCCGTGGGCGCCGCCGGACTACTACCGGCTGCTGCCCGACGACATCGGCGTGCAGGTCCTCGAAGGCATCCTCGGTGCCGACCACGCCGGATTCCTCACCGAGCGCTGGGCGAAGGCCTTCATGGACTGCTGCGAGGTGATCCTCGGCGCGAAGGTCGACCGCATCACCCCAACGGTCACCTACAAGGGCCGCGCCACCAGGATCGGCGTGCACGGCCTCGGGGTCGACGGGCCCGCTCTCCGGCAGCGGGCCGCCGAACCGGATGTCGCCGATCGCGCCGCCACGCTGCGTGAGCGCGTCGGCGACCGGAGAGTGCTCGTACGGATCGACCGGACCGAGCTCTCCAAGAACCTCGTGCGCGGCCTCGCGGCATACCGGGAACTGCTCGTCAACCACCCGGAATGGCACGGCCGGGTGGTGCACGTGGCGTTCGCGTACCCGTCGCGGTACGACCTGCCGGAGTACCGGGAGTACACCGACGCGGTCCGGCGAACGGCCCAGCAGATCACGGACGAGTTCGGCGACGAGAGCTGGGAACCGCTGATCCTCGAGGTCTACGACGACTATCCCCGATCGCTCGCCGCCTACCGAATGGCGCACGTCCTGCTGGTCAATCCGATCCGGGACGGCATGAATCTCGTCGCCAAGGAGGGCCCGGTCGTGTCCGAGCACGGCTGTGCCCTCGTACTGTCACAGGAGGCCGGGGCCGCCGCCGAGCTCGGCGAGGACGCGCTGCTGGTCAACCCGTTCGACGTCTCGCAGACCTCCGAGGCCCTGCACCACGCGCTGCTGATGCCCCGCGACGAACGGACCGCACGGTGCGAGCGGCTCGCCGCCGCGGCGATGGCTCTTCCCCCGCGGGAATGGTTCGCCGAGCAGCTGGCCGCGCTGGACTGAGCCGCCGGGTGGGCCGATGCCCAGGCCCGATGCCCAGGCCCGATGCCCAGGCCCGATGCCCAGGCCCGATGCCCAGGCCCGATGCCCAGGCCCGATGCCCAGGCCCGGTGCCCAGGCCCGGTGCCCAGGCCCGGTGCCCAGGTCAGGCGTCCGCGTCAGGCGTCCGCGTACGCCGGTGTGGTGAGCTGCGAGGCCACGGGATTGGGCTCGCAGCGCCGCCGTACCTGGTCGAAAGCGTCGCACTTGCGCGCCGCCAGCCGCCGGTGTGCGGCGACCCGCAGGTAGCGGGCCATGTGCGCCGCGGACGGGCGGGGCACGCCGGTGCGCTCGTATCCGTTGTCGGTCAGCCGCGAGCCCATCGCGCTCTCGCACAGCGCGATCTCCCACGGCTCAAGCCGCCGGGACCAGGAGCCGACCCGGTCGGTGCCCACCGAGTCGTAGGTGCGCGCGTGCCATTTCTTGTGCGCCGGTACGGCCACCTTCGCCATGTGGTGCGGCTCCGCCATCACCGGGTCGTACTCCTCACCGAGGAAGTCGCACAGCCGCATCAGCTCGGTCTGCGGGTCGGCGACCAGCCGCTCGTAACCCATCTCGTAGTAGGCGGTCGGGCCGAGCCGCCGCGCCGCCCGCCGGCCCGCGTCGATCGCCTCGTTCCAGGTGGAGATGGCGTGGGAGGTGCCCATGTGGAACCACGGCATCTCCTTGAGCGACGCCACGCAGTCGCGGCCGTCACGCACCAGGTGGACGATCTGCGCGTCGGGGAACATGCGCAGCAGCACGTCGAGGCGGCGGAAGTAACTCGGCCGCTTGTCCCCCCACCGAGCGCTGCCGAAGCGCCTCGCATAGGCCCGGAACACGATGCCGAGCGCCGACCCCACCGTGGGCGGGCCCGCGGCGATCTCCTCGACGACCTGGTCGGGATCGAGGCCCAGGTCCGCGAACTTCGTCTCCTTCACGTCGACGATCGAGCGGGCCAGCTCGCGGCGGTTGGCCGGCTCGCGAAGATCACCGAAGTCGCACCGGGACTCATAGACGGGCAGCAGGAACCGCGTCTCCGGCGGAATGGCGATCCTCTGATGAGCGTGCAACATCAGCTGCAGCATCGTCGTGCCCGAGCGAGGGCACCCGACAACGAAGATCGGTCGATCGGAAGGCATACCAGGGATGCTGGCCCGGTACGCCGGACACCGCCTCGAACCTTCGCCCAACCTTGCCGCGACGTTACCCACTCATGACCGGTCACCGGTCATCGCGCGGGTTCGACCACCGCTTCGACCACCGCTTCGACCACCGTGCGGAAGGTGACCGACACCCGTCGGCCGCGAGGGACGCGACCCGCCGGGCCCGGGTCGCTCTTGCGGGCGGCGATGCCGTGACGCCATGTGTAGCGGGCGGGCCCGGTCATGACGCACAGGCTGCCCGGGGCGAGCGGTACCGCCACCTTCGTACCGTCCCCGGGGTCGGTGAAGTCCATCACGCACGCGGAGCCGAGGGATATCGCGGCCACCACGGGACCGAAGCACGGCACGCAGTCGACGTGCGGGCTGATGCCCTGGCCCGGGTGGTACTCGTTGATGATGGCCTGGTCGGCCGCCTGGTCCAGGATGCCTTCACGCACCAGGCGTACGGCTTGTTCGCGCGCCCATGCAGGGAGCGGCGGAGCGACGCCGGCCCGTGAGTCCGCGGCCACGCTCCGGCGACCGTAGTCGTACCGGTGGCCGTAGTGCTGCACTCTGCGCCGCAACTCCTCCGACCACTCGGCGGCGTCTATGGACGAGAGCAGGGTCTCTCCGGCATCGGGGGTGAGCCAGCCGGGAAAGTACCGCAGCCCCGGAACCGCTTCCGGCGCCTGCGGCGGGGCGCCGTCACCGGCGCGCACCGCGTCACCGAGCCCATCACGACGAGCACCGTCGCCGACGATGAAGGACATCAGTAGTCGTCGCCGAGCGCCTGGCGGAACTGCTTGCGAGCCTCGTGGATCCGCGACTTGACCGTGCCGAGCGGCAGGCCGAGCTGCTCGGCGATCTCGGAGTACTCGAGCTGGGAGACATCGCGGAGCACGAGCGCCTGGATGAGGTCGGGCTTGCGCGCCTCGAGCTCCTCCATCGCGTCGAGGATGTCGACCCTCGAACCGGCGATCACACTCGTGCGGTGCGGGTCCGGTCGCTGCTGCGGCAGCTCGCCGGCCTGCTCGACCGAGCGCCGCTTCAGCGACCGGTACGTGGACCGCGCCGAGTTGGCCACGACGACGTGCAGCCAGGTGCTGAACCTCGAGCGCCCCTCGAACCTGTGGATATTGCGGGCGACCTGCAGCAGCGCGTCCTGGCAAGCCTCCTCGGCGTCCTGGCGGCACGGCAGGAACCGCGCACTGTGCCGCATGACGTCCGGCTCGATGGCCCGGAGCAGCTCGTCCAGAGCCGCCTTGTCACCCTTGGAGGCCCTTACGGCCAGGGCCTCGGTCCGCTCATCGAATGCCATGCTGCCCTCGCTGTGTTCTTTGCACGCTCGGCAATCGCTCGCCTTCGCTCGACGCACGCCTCGGTCCGGTCATCGCCGCCTTCCGTCCGGCCGGTTCCCAGCAAGACCCGGTTTTTGGGCATGATACGGGGGTGTCCATGCCTACATCTGTCGGTCGTTATCGAATCGACCGCGTCCTCGGCTCCGGGGCGTTCGCCTCAGTGTGGCTGGGCCATGACGACGCGCTCGCCGCCCCAGTAGCCATAAAGGTCCTGTCCGGAAGCCTTCTCGACGACCTCGACGTGCGCAACCGCTTCCTCGAGGAGGCCCGGATACTGCGCCGGGCGGACTCCGAACGGCTCGTGCGGGTTCACGACATCGGTGAGCTGCCGGACGGCCGTCCGTACTTCGTGATGTCGTACGCCGACAAGGGCACGCTCGCCGACCGGATGCAACACCGGCCGGTTCCGGTCAACGAAGCCCTTGCGCTCGCCCAGGAGATCGCGTATGGCGTCGAGGTCATCAACCGGCTCGGCATCATCCACCGGGACCTGAAGCCGTCCAACGTGCTGTTCCAGTCCACGCCGGACGGCGGCGAGCGGCTGCTCATCGCCGACCTCGGACTCGCCAAGGCGCTCGCGCACGCCTCGGGCGCCTTCACGCTGCCGGTGGGAACCCCGGGCTACATGTCGCCCGAACAGGCCCGGTTCGGCGGCGGCCTGGACGTGCGCGCGGACGTGTACGGCCTCGGCGCGCTGACCTATCACATGCTCGCGGGGCGCGCCCCCGGTGTGGCGCCAGTGAAGATTCCACTGACTCGGCTGCGACCCGAACTGGGACCAGAGTTCGACCAGGTGGTCATGCGCGCACTCGACGTACAACGCGAGAACCGGTGGCCGACCGCGGACGCGTTCGCCGAGGCGCTGAAGACGCTCAGGCCTCCGGGCGCCCCGCCCTGGACGGGGCAGGAGGACTCCTACGGCACACCCGGCCCTCCGCCGCCGCCTCAGCAGGGGCCGCTGGGCCCGCAGGGGCCACCACCGGCGTCGTACGGCACACCGGGCCCTCCGCCGCCCCCTCGCGAGCCGTACGGCGACTCACGGCCGCCCACG
This sequence comes from Actinomadura alba, assembly GCF_014323705.1. GTDB lineage: Bacteria > Actinomycetota > Actinomycetes > Streptosporangiales > Streptosporangiaceae > Actinomadura_C > Actinomadura_C alba. The sequence continues at coordinate 30,653 of NZ_JABVEC010000005.1, read as the reverse complement.
CCGGCCCACGGATCCACGGGGCGGCCCCCAGCGACTCAGGATGAGATCCACACCTCGGAGGTGCGGGTCCCGGGCCAGAGCCCGTCCGGCGACGAGACGATGGTGGACCACGGCACCGACGGGGAACAGACCGTACGGACCGACGGCACCGCGATCCTCCCCCAGCCACTGCCGCACGGCCCACAAGGCCCACAGGGTTTCCACGGCCGGCAGGACTCCGGCACACCACCCCGCGGTCACCCGATGCAGCCGCCCCCCGGCGGCGCCTACCCCCAGGGCCCTCCCGGCCCCCCCATGCAGCCGGGCCCGGGCGGCCCCGCCGGTCCGCACGGTCCGGGTGGCCCCGGTGGGCCCGGTGGTGGAAGCGGCAGGTCCGGCCGGTCGCCCGGACGCCGTCGACGCACTCCCGACCCGGGCGGAGCGGACGGCGCGGGAAAGAAGAAGTGGCTGATCCCAGCCGCGATCGCGGTCGGGATCCTGGTGGTCGCTCTGATCGCCGGGCGGCTGCTCGGTGTCTTCTTCTCCGGCGACGACGAGAAGCAGCAGGCGAAGCCCGACCCCAACTTCACCACGGTGAGCGACGGGTCCGGCAAGCTGACCGTGACGGTTCCGAAGGCCTGGCCCAAGCAGCCGCAGGCGACCTGGCTGCCCACGGAGGTGGCGCTGGCCGACGCCCAGCAGCGACCGGTGCTGCGGGCCACGCCGAGCTTCACCGAGTTCCGCAACTCGGCCGGCAAGACCCCTGGCGTCTTCATCGGGCTGACCACCGACGTCGCCGCAGGCAAGCTGCCACCGGCCAACGCCTCACAGCACCCCCAGTGCACCAAGAGCGGGCCGGAGGACTACGCACGCGGTCAGCTCAAGGGCACGATCACGCGCTACACGAAATGCACCACCGGCACTCCGTCGATCAGCGAGATCGGCCTCACCGACGCGGGCGGCAAGTTCGGCCTGTGGATCCGGATCAAGCAGGTCGACGGCAAGGACCTCACCAAGCAGATCCTGGACAGCGTCGTCGCCAAGGGCCCCTAGCCCTGGACCGATCGGCTCGATGACCGAAGCCGGTCGGTCAGTCCTCACCGATTCCGGCGCGTACGGCCAGGACGGCCAACCGGATCCGGCTTCGGGTGCCGGTCTTGGCCATGAGGCTGCCGACGTGCGTCTTCACCGTGGTGACACCGAGATGGAGCCGGTGGGCGATCTCCTGGTTGGAGTGGCCTGCGGCGACCAGCGCGAGGACCTCACGCTCCCGGGGGGACAGGCCCGGGAGCACCACGGCCGGTGCTTCACGCACCGCCCCACGCGCCCGTACGGCCTGCTCCACCAGGCGGTTGAGAACGCTCTGGCTGAACGGGCTGTCGCCCTCGGCCGCCCGGCGCACCGCGTCGAGCAGTTCGCCCGGCGGCGTGTCCTTCACCACGAAGCCACAGGCCCCGGCGGCGAGTGCCGGATAGAGGTGGTCGTCGTCATCGAAGGTCGTCAGTGCCAGCACCCGCGTGGCCGGCCGGGCCGCCATGATCCGTTCAGTGGCGGTCACCCCGTCCATGCCCGGCATGTGCAGGTCCATCAGCACCACGTCGGGCAGGAGCCGCTCGACCAGCCGTACCGCCTCGTGTCCGTTGCTCGCCTCACCCGCGATCTCCATATCCGGATCGGACTCGCACAGCATCGTCAGACCCATGCGGACGAGGTGCTGATCGTCGACGAGAAGGACCCGAATCACGGCTGCGGCTCCGGCGCCAGGGCCGGCAGTTCCGCGGACAACGACCACCCGGATCGGCTCGGTCCCGCGGCCAGCCGGCCACCGAGCAGCTCCACTCGTTCCAGCATGCCCGTCAGGCCGTGCCCCGACCCTCCCTGCGTGGTCGACCCCGCACGGTGACCCGCGTCGACGTCATTGTCGAGCCGCAGCGTGACCGTACCGCTCTCCACCCGCACAGACAGCCGAGCGTGCGCGGACGGTCCCGCGTGCTTGGCGACGTTGGCCATGCCTTCCTGGGTGAGCCTCAGCACGGTGAATCCGCGAAGAGTGTCCAGCCGGGCGACGGCCGGATCGATCGAAGCGTCGACCGTGAGCCCCGTCTTCCGGCCGTTCTCCACCACGGCGCTCAGGGCGGCCGGCAGGGCCCCCGGATCGATCAGCGGTGGGCTGTCGTGCACTGAGGCGGGATCCCGCAGCACTCCCACCAGGCGGCGTAGATCGGCCAGAGCCGCCGTGCCGGAGGTGTGCAGATCCCTGAGCACCTCGGCGACGCGCGGGTCGGAATCCGGCAGGACATGCCGCGCCACCCCGACCCGGAGCACCATCGACGACACGTGATGGGCCACCAGGTCGTGCAGTTCACGGGCGATGGCCGTACGCTCGGCCGCGCGTACGGCACGCGTCTGCGACAGTCGGCGCCGCTCCTCGTCCGCGGCCTTCTCTCTGGCCTTCCGGGCGCTCTCCCGTATCGAACGGATGTAAGCGCCGACCAGCAACGGCACACCCATGACGGTTCCGACGCGGAACAGGACAGGCGCCACCTCCGCGGGAGCCCGCCCGACCCACTCGGCCGCGATGGCGATCGCGAGCGCGCATCCGCCGGCGGACAGTTGCCGGCCGGATCGGCGTACGGCCAGCTCGAACAGCGCGATGCCGCACATCACCTTCACCGGCATCACGACACCCGCCTCGGTGGCGCCGGCGGTCCCGAGCAGGGCGGACAGGCCGAGCAGGGCGGGCAGCGGCCACACGCTCGCGCTCAAGAGCAGCAGGAACCCGGTCAGTACGAGCCCCCAGTCCCAGGCCGTACCCGGGTGATGCAACAGCGCCAGATCACCGACCGCCAAGGCGGTGAGCAGCGCCACCCGAGCCGGGCTGAACCTGCCGACGGCGGCCCGTTCCACCCATACAGCGAGCACGCCTCGATCATAGGGAGAGCCGTCTCCACCGGTATCCCGCCGCGGGAGGAGGGAGGGTCCTCCAAGTGGCCGCCATGACCGGCCGAACGGCCGGCACGGGCGGGCTCGTCGGCGGAGGCGCCCGGACATGAGCGCTGCTTGGGTCAGAGCCATGAGCACTCAACAGCACCAGCCGCCTGTTCGCGTACATGACGGGTGCGTCCGTACTCATCGACGGCGGTCTCACGGCAGGCCGGGAGATGGACCTGCCGCCGGGGACCGGGCATTGACGGCGCAATCGGGAGGATCAGTGAGATCACGTAAAGCGGAGGTCGCCGTCCGAGCGGCCTTGGCGGTGCTCGGCGTCATCACGGCGACACCGGCGCTCGCGGTCGGCTGGCAGGGGGCGCTGGAGTTCGGGTACGGCCTCGGCGACGAGCCGGACCCCATGGTCCTGGCGCTGCTCCAGCACAGAGGCGTGCTTCAGGGGGCACTGGGCTCGGCGCTGATCTGGGCGGCATACCGGCCGGCGGTCCGGGTACCGGTGGCCGTCACCGCGATCATCACCAAGTCGTCCTTCATCGCGCTCATGTTCTCTCTTCCGGACTCCTCGTGGCGTGACGCCGCGTCGGGCGTGCTGTTCGACGTGGTGACCATTGCGCTGCTCGCGTTCATCGCGGTGCGGCAGGTACGCGCCGGGCGCACAGTCGTCGCGGCAGGGGAGAGCGGCCGCCACCGGCCGCATGCTCATCGGGATTGACACGTTTATCGGGATGGAGCGGCATGCCGGGTCCAGACCGGGCCCGGTGGACGCGACCGGCGAACAAGCGGTGCGGTTTCTCCTGCACCTCAGCCTGGCTACGGCACCGTGGGTGTCCCCATCGCCGGTGTTCACTTGACCCAGCCGAACCGACCCGCACACCGGCCGGATCACTCTGGCCACCGGGTCATGGTGCCCGATCAGCGGGTCGAGCAACCGTCATCGAACCGCGCCGGACATGGTGGCGCGGGCCGATACCAACCGGCCGGCACCGGGCGGTCCGCGGAGCGTGCCCACGCTCACCCTTCGTGCCGGACGGCGGGGATCCGTACGTGCTCGGGCAGCGGGCCATAGCCGAGCAACCGCGCGAGCAGCCGGCGCAGGGGCCGCACCTGCCGGACCAGCTGAAGCCCCCTGGGCGGCCGGGACGGCCGGTCACCGCGCAGCGTCGGGCCGATGAAGGCGTCCTGCAGGGCGATCTGGAGGCGTTGCACGGCGATGGTGGGCGGCTTGCGGCGTCGTTGCACGGCTGCCAGATCCTCAGTGCGTACGACGCCTCGGCGCAACGGCCCGGCCAGGCGGTTGGCGGCGGCCACCGCGTCCTGAACCGCGAGGTTGATGCCGACTCCCGCGACGGGTGACATGGCGTGAGCGGCATCGCCGATGACCAGCAGACCTGGTCGATACCAGCGGTGCAGCCGGTCGACCCGTACCTCCAACACGCTCACCGCGTCGAAATCGAGCCCCTCGACGCGGTCGGCGACGAACGGCGCCAGCTCCGCGATGTGCCGCCGGAACTCCTCTATGCCCTTCTGGCGGACCTCACCGAATCGGCCCTTGGGCACCAGATATCCGAACTGCCAGTAGCTCGTGCGGTTGATACTGACGAGAAGATGCCCGGCGCCGACCCGCAGGAACGTGTCGAGGGGATCGCCCTCCGCCTGATCGAGCCGGAACCACGCGACGTCCATCGGAGCGCCGTAGCTGCGGCTCACCAGTCCCGCCGCGCGCGGGAGCGTGGAGTTCCGCCCGTCCGCCACCACGGTCAACGCGGCTCGGATCTCATGCTCCTCGCCCTTCTCGTCCCGGTAGCGCAGGCCGGCGATCCGGCCGCGCTCACATACGAGGTCGTACGCCTCGGCCCGCATGAGCAGCCGGAAGTTCGGATACCTGGCCGCCTCCTCGGTCACCATCGTGAGGAAGTCCCACTGCGGGATGAAGGTGATGTAGGGATGCCGGCTCTTCAGCAGGTCCAGTTGGACGACCCCGAGCTCCCCGTCGTCGGTGACCACGTTGAGCCGGTCGACTTTGCGCTGCGGAAGCTCTTCGAAGCGGGGACCGAGCCCAATTTCATCGATCACCTCGCGCGTGCTCGGATGGATGGTGTCGCCGCGGAAGTCGCGCAGGAAGTCGCCGTGCTTCTCCAGCACCATCACATCGACGCCGGACCGGGCCAGCAGTAGCCCGAGAACCGCTCCGGCCGGTCCGCCTCCGGCGATGCAGCACGTCGTGGACTCGCTCATGGGAGCCTCCAGCTAATTAACCGCCTGTTCAAATCTGCTCGAGGGTTTCGTACCCGGTCCACGACCCCCCACGCATCGAACGTCGGTTCCCCGCCGTGATCATGCACTTGTACGCCCCCCGCAGCACCCGGTTCCCCGCCGTGATCATGCACTTGTTCGCACCCGGGGCCCACGCCAGGTACGCGACAGCGTGCACAACTGCATGATCACGACAGGCGGTAGCGGCCCGCGGTTTACACAACTGCATGATCACGGCGGGGATTCGCGCGCTCGCGGGAGGTGCGACGTGGTCAGCCGGCGGCCAGGTCGGCGAGGAGCCGTACGACTCCATCCGGACCGTCGACGACCAGGTCGGCGCGTTCGGCGAGCGCGGTGACCTCGGCCGAGCCGCTGCAGACCTTCACGCCGGGCATTCCCTCGGCGCGAAGCGCGTCGACGGCGTCGTAGGCGGCCAGATCGCCGAGGTCGTCGCCCGCATAAAGCACGGCTCCGGCCTTTTTCTCGGCGACGATGCCACGTAGGGCGATGCCCTTGTCCATGCCCGGTGGCCGCAGTTCGAGCACGAAGCGGCCCGGTTCGACCACGAGGCCCGCGTGCTCGGCGAGCGCCCCGAGGATGCTGCGCAACCGCTCCAGGGCGACCTCGGGCTCGGCCGCGCGGCGGGTGTGCACCGCGAGCGCATGGCCCTTGTCCTCGATGTGCGTGCCGGCGGGCGCCTTGGCGGCCTCGAGCACCCTCGGCAGCTTCTCCCGTACTTCGGCGACGCCCGCAGGCGGCTCCGGTGTGGTGAGGACTCCCGCCTCCCACCGCTCCCGGCCGTAATGCCCGAGCACGGTCAGCCCTTCGACGGCGGCGAACCCGCCGTGCTCCACGGCGAGACCGGCGGGACGGCCGGTGATGATGACGACCGCACCGACGAGCGGGCTGAGGCGGGCGAGAACCGCCGCGGCCTCGGGATGGGCACGGGCGGCGGCGGGGTCGTCGACGATCGGGGCGAGCACGCCGTCGAAGTCGAGGGCGATGAGGGTCTCGCCGAGGTTCCGCCGGATCGCGGCAAAGGACTCGGCACCGGCATGGGTACGAAACTCGTTCAGCACGTCACCAATCCTGGCCGGGTCAGGGCTGAATGCCGAGGCGGCGCGCGGCCCGCTGCCGCTGCCGCTGGGAGCGGACTCGGCGCAGCCGCTTGACGAGCATGGGGTCGTGGGCGAGCGCCTCGGGTCGGTCGATCAACAGGTTGAGGAGCTGGTAGTACCGCGTCGCCGACATGTCGAAAATCTCGCGGATGGCCTGCTCCTTGGCTCCGGCGTACTTCCACCACTGCCGCTCGAAGGCGAGGATCTGGCGGTCACGCTCGGACAGGAGGTCGGTCGGGAAGCCGTCGTCTTCAGGGCGTTCGTTCACGGTGCCGTCCTGAACGGGGACATCCGCGGAGGCTCTCGCCGCACCCATGAGGTCCCCTCTGTGGTTACTGGTCCCGGTCGTCCGGGTTCGGCCGGTGTAATGGTACGCGCCCCGGCGGACGTCTTCCGGGGTTCCGCGCGAACGGGTGAACGTTACGAGGAGCGAGCGACAGGCGGCCCGGCGGCGGTGTCCAGGGCATCCCGCCGGGCTCGCACGAACTCGCACGAACTCGCACAAAGCGTCCGCCGCGTCACACGTCAGAGCACCTTGACCGGCTTGGCCTCGGGCTCGGCCTGGTCAGGAGCGGGAGCGCTACCCGGGCCGCCGCGCAGCGGCTCCTCCTTGAGGAACCAGGCGACCACGAAGGCGACCGCGATGAACGGCGTCCCGTACAGGAACACGTCGGTCAACGCGTTGGCGAAGGACACCAGGATGCCGTCGCGCACGGGGGCGTCGAGCTTGTCGATGGTCTCGCGCGTGATCGAGGAGATGGGCGGCGGCCGCGTCCCCGCGGGCAGATGGGCCGCGAGCTCGTGGGCGATCCGGTTGTTGAAGATCGCGCCGAACACCGCGACACCGAACGACGCGCCGATCTGCCGGGCGAAGGTCACCGTGGACGTACCGCTGCCGAGGTCGCGTGGCTCGACCGTGTTCTGTACGGCGAGGACGACCGTCTGCATGACCAGCCCGAGGCCTGCGCCCAGCACGAACATGAAGCCCATGGCGGCGACCCGGCCGGTGTGCACGTTCATGCTGGCGAGCAGCAGCAGGCCACCGGTCGCGATAGCGGTACCGACGATGGGGAAGACCTTGTAGCGGCCGATCCGGCTGATGATGGTGCCGGAGACGATCGAGGTGAGCAGCACGCCGCCCATGAACGGCAGGAGCAGCAGACCGGAGTTGGTGGCGCTCACCCCGGTCACGATCTGCAGGAAGAGCGGCAGGAACGAGACGCCGCCGAACATCGCGAAGCCGACGAAGAAGCTGACCGCGCTCGAGGAGCTGAACGTACGGTTGCGGAACAGGCGGAGCGGGATGACCGGCTCGGAGACCCGCGTCTCGACCAGGACGAACAGAGCGAGCAGCACGACACCGGCCACACCGAGCGCGATGATGATCGGGTCACCCCACTCGTACTGCGTGCCGCCCCAGCTCGTCAGCAGCACAAGACACGAAGCGGCCGCCGCGATCAGGATCGCGCCGACATAGTCGATCTTCACCTTGCCGACCGGACGGGGCAGGTGGAGCGCGAGTACGGTGACGACCAGCGCCGCAGCGCCGAGCGGCAGGTTGATGTAGAAGATCCAGCGCCACGTCAGGTGGTCGGTGAAGAACCCTCCGACCAGCGGGCCGGCGATGGAGGCCAGGCCGAACACCGCGCCGAACAGCCCCTGGTAGCGGCCTCGGTCGCGGGGCGGAACCACGTCTGCGACGATCGCCATGGCGCTGAGCATCAAGCCGCCGCCACCCAGTCCCTGGATGGCCCGGAAGATGATCAGTTGAGTCATCGACTGGGCCATCCCGCAGAGGACGGAACCGACCAGGAAGATGACGATGACGCAGAGGAAGACCGGCTTCCGGCCGATGATGTCGCCGAGCTTTCCGTAAAGTGGCATGGCCACCGTCGAGGCGAGCAGGTAGGCCGTGATGACCCACGACATGTGCTCGAGACCGTTGAGGTCACCGACGATGGTGGGCAGCGCGGTGGACACGATCATCTGGTCCAGCGCCGCGAGAAGCATGCCGAGGAGGAGCCCCGACAGCACCACCAGCGTCTGCCGGTGGGTCAAGGCGGGACTTGTTTCAGTCATCGATTTCCTCACCCGAAGAACGCATGTACGGTACACATAAGAACGCCAACTGTACATCTGTATGTTGCATGCAATCAAACGGAGGCATCGGATGGGGGCGAACAGCGTCCCAGAGGGCCTTACGGACGAACTGCTCACCGAGATCGGTGTTGCGCTCTTCCACCTGAGACGGGTGTGGGCGAAGCCCGACCTCATGCGGAAGCTGCGTGAGCAGACCCACTGCGAGCGGCCGCTCCAGATGTCCAACCTGTCGGTCGTCTCCGCCGTCTTCCGGCTGACGCCCGAGACCGGTGGCGAGGTCACCGTGGGCGGCGTCGCCGATCGGCTCGATGTCGACCCGTCCACGGCGAGCCGGCTGGTCGGTCACGCGATCGACGCCGGCCTGGTCTCGCGCCGACCCTCGCCGTCGGACGCTCGCCGGGCCAACCTGCAGCTCACCGATGCGGGCCTGCGCGTCGTGGAAGCGGCGGATCGGTACCGCAGGCTGTACATCGCCGAGTTGATGAACGATTGGACCGCCGGCGAGTCCAAGGAGTTCGCGCGTCTACTGTCCCGTTTCACCGAGGCCGCCGCGAAGCGCCCGATCGACCCCTCCGGGATCGACCTGATCTTCAAGGAGGCCGAGGCGAGGACGCCGGTTCCCGAGACATAGTGAGCAACCGCTCCTCACTCGGATCCTCCACGCTCATGGCTGTACGACGTCAGCGCCACGGCAGGCGATGACCCTCGTCCTCCACGGGATCGACTCTGGGGGCGTAGTGAGCGCCGTCCATGTTGCGCCCCGCGAGACCGCCGACCGGGCCGCCGAGCGGATCATTGGCCGCCCCGTTCAGCGGGCCGTCCAGAGGATCACCAAGGGAGTCACCGAGGGGATCGCCGGGCGGCCTGCTTCCGTTGAGCGGATCGGGGAATGATCCGGCGGGCGCACCGCCGAGCGGATCACCGGGTGGATCCGCCGCCCCACGGGCCGGCCGATCCCCGAGCGAACCGCCGAGTGAACCGCCGAGCGGGTCGCTGAGCGCGTCGCTGACGCGTTTGCCGAGCGGATCGCTGAGCACGTCATTGACGCGTCTCCCCAGTGGATCGTGGAGAGGGTCATCGGTCAGAGGGGCACGGCCACGGTCGTCGGCGGGCGGGTCCCCCAGGGCATCGCTCGAGGGCTGGTTGAAGGGAGCGTCGAACGGGTCGCTCAGGGAGTCGCCGAAAGAGGCACTGAAGGAGTCGACAGGTTCGCCGGCGCGACGCCCGGGCTGTTCGCTCACCGGCCCCGGCGACGGGTCGCCGACACGGTGGTCGAACGACTCACCCAGCGGATCGGGGAACCGCGCGTTCGCGACCTCGTCCAATGGCTCCCTCTGCAGCGGATCACTATGCGGAGCAACAGGCCGCTCACCCAGCGGACCACCTAGAGGATCACTGAGGGCATCAGCGAGGCGATCACCTCGCGGAGCGAAGAGGGGGTCCTCGAGGGCCCGGTCCGGCGCCGGATCGGGGTGGGTGAACAGATCGGCGCGCGTCTCCCCCGACGGGTCGCCGAGGTGGTCGGCCGGCGGAGCGCTGGGAGCCTCGTCAGCGGGCTCGGCGGGCGGTATGTCGACCGGAGCGTCGGGCGCCGGGTCCGCGGGGGCCACCATACGGAACGCGGTCGTGGGCACTTCGCTCAGCGACTCGGGCGGCGGGCTGAGCGCGGCCGTGGTGTGATCATCCGCCGGCATGAGCGCCCCCGTCGTGTGATCATCCGGGGGCGGCGTGAGGACCCTGGTCGTCTCGTCGCCCATCCCGTCCTGCACGGCGTAGAACGCGCCCGTCGGCAGTTCGTCGGGCGACGCCGGCACCGCCTTGAAGGTGCCCGTCGGCTGCTCCTCGGGAAGAGCCGGTACCGCCGAGAAGGATCCCGTCGGCTGTTCTTCCAGGGGTACGGCCGGGTGGCCGAAAACCGCCGGCTTGCGTCTCACCGGCCGGGCGGGGCGCCAGCTCTCGTCGACGACCGGCGGCTCGATCGACGGCAGTCCTCTCGCCGTACCGGCCTGATACCGGTCCTCGTCGAAGCCGGCCGAGACGCCGTCCTGCCCGCCATCGGGACCATGCGTCCACGTGGCGGCGCGCCCATCCTGCCAGGACGACGGTGCGTCGGGCTCGTACGGCCGGTGCGTTCCGGGTGGCAGCCGGTCGCCGGCGCTCGCCCACTCGTCCTGTCCCTCGTGCCCGTGCCGGCCTGTCCCGGCCGGAAACCGCGGCTGCTGCTGGGCGGGCCAGGGCGTCTGGTCCTCGTAGTCGTCGTCATAGTCGTAGCCCCTGCGCCGACGGCGCTGGACGAGGCCCATCACCAGACCGACGACGACGAGCACGCCACCGACGGCGAGAACACCGACGAAAATCAGGTTCGGTCCCCCCGCACTGGCCTGGGCCTCGGTCTGGGGAACCGGCTGCGGCGGGGCCACGGCGCGGCCGGTGTTCGCGGCCTTGCTGATCCTGTTCGCGGCGTAGAGGGCCTTCACCGCGTCGGTGACGCCGGCGCCGACCGCCGGGGTGGCGCCGGTGGAGGCCGTACGGGTGGCGCCCTCGGCCATCGCCTCCGCCACCTGTACGGAGGTGAGGTCCGGATAACGAGATCGGATGAGCGCGGCGATCCCGGCCACGATGGCCGCCGACGGGCTCGTCCCCGTCCCGAGCACGTAGCCGCCGCCCGCGTCGGCGCTCACGATCTCAACCCCGGGCGCGGCGACCTTGACGTAGTCATGCCGGTTGGAGTCGCGCCATGGACGCAGACTTCGATCGACGGCGCCGACGGCGAGGACGCCTGGATAGGCGGCGGGGAAGTTCTTGCGGTTGAGGCCGGCGCCATCGTTGCCGGCCGAGGCGATGAGCACGATGCCCTTGCTCAGGGCGTACCTGATCGCGTTCTCCTCGGTGGGGCTGCCGTTGTAGAAGAGCTTGCCGCCGCCCAGCGACATGTTGATGATGTTGGCCCCGTTGTCGACCGCGTAGCGGATTCCCTTGGCGACGGCATCGCGGTTGCGGTTCACCTCGGCGCCCGACCGAAGCGGGTCGTCGTTCTCCCAGGTGACGCGGATCGAGAGCACCTTGGCGTGTGGGGCCACCCCCATGATGCCGGCGCTCATCCCGGCGCCGTGCCCGTGCCCGGCGATGATCCCGGCCATGGCACTGCCGTGGTGCCCCCAGTACTTGTCTCCGGGGCGCCGCGCGCCGCCGGTGAAATCCTCACCGGTGATGATCTGCCCGGTGAGATCTGGATGGCGCGCGTCGACGCCGGTGTCGAGGACGGCGACGGTCACGCCCTTGCCCTTGGACCACCTCCACGCGCTCGGCGCCTGTACGGCGGACAGCCACCACTCGCGGTTGCGGATCAGGTCCGCGGAGAAGGAACCGGCCCGTAGACCCGCCGCCGGCGTAGGCCCGGCCGAGCCGGCCGACAGCGCGCCGAGCGCGCCGAAGGAACCGTCGGCGGCACCGGGGCCGGATGGCGAGGGGACGACGACGGCGGTGACGAGCACCAGGCACACCGCCGAGGCCGCGATCTTGGCACTGAGCGGGGCGCGGACGCCCCCTGCGGATGTACGGGCCTGTCCTGGTCGGCATCGGCCGGCATGGGACACGGCACCGAACCTCCTCCCCAGTAGCGGCGGCGGTCGAGCCGGGCGCCGCCCCCGTCATCGAACCGGGGAGGGGCTCATGGCGAGACACCATGTTCCAGCGGTACTCGAGCTCTTCCGTCATACGCGGCCATCATTGTGCCACGGCGGAGTCAAGCGCCTCGGGCGCTACGCCCATTCCGGCACGACTCTGGCGCCGGTCATGGGGCGCGCCCGCCGGACGTCACGTGGAGCCGGTGGACGGGTTCGAACCGACGACCTGCCGCTTACAAGGCGGCTGCTCTGGCCTGCTGAGCTACACCGGCATGGCGCTCATAGGCTAGCAGCGGGCCACCGCCGGGAGCCAAACCGTTATCCACGGACATGCCCGCGACCGCCCGTGAGGCACGATCCGTCAGGACACCGGACACGATCCTCCAGGACACCATCTCGGGCAGGATCTCGGACCGGATCCGCCGGCGCGACCCGACGGCACGGCGACCGCCACGCGGCCGCCCCACCGTCACTCACCGTCACTTGACCGCGCGCCGGCGGGCCACCTCGTACAGTGCGATGCCTGCGGCTACGCCGGCGTTCAGCGATTCCGCCCGGCCGCTCATCGGGATGGTCACCAGCATGTCGCAGGTGTCGGCGACCAGCCGGCCGAGGCCCTTGCCCTCCGAGCCGACGACGAGCACGAAGGGGTCCACGGCCACCTCCAGGTCACCGACCGCCGCCCCGCCCCCCGCGTCCAGGCCCGCGACGAAGCAGCCGGCCTGCCGGTAGGACTTCAACGTCCGGGCGAGGTTGGTGGCCCGGGCGACCGGTACGGACGCCAGCGTCCCCGCTGACGCCTTCCACGCGCCGGCGGTGACCCCCGCCGCGCGCCGCTCGGGCACGACGACGCCGTTGGCGCCGAACGCCGCGGCCGACCGGATGATCGCGCCGAGATTACGCGGATCGGTGATCCCGTCCACAGCGACGATCAGCGGTGTCGACGTGCCGCGCAGCAGATCGTCGGGATGCGCGTACCGGTACGGCCGTACCTGGAGCGCGATGCCCTGGTGCACGCCGCCGTCGGTGAGCCGGTCCAGCTCGGGCTTGCCCACTTCGAGCAGCGGGATCCGGCGGTCGGAGGCGAGCTGGATCGACTCCCGTACGCGCTCGTCCGTGTCGGACATGACGTACAGGGCGGTCCCCGGCACCGCAGCGCGCAGCGCCTCGACCACCGCGTTGCGGCCGGTGACCAGCTCTGGCGCGTCAGGTGAACGGCGCGACGCGGGCACAGGGGCCCTTCCGCCCGGACGCGCCGCGGAGGCGCCGCCCTCGCCGGACGCCCTCGACTCGGCCGGGCGTTTGCCGCCCCGGCCGGTCGTGGGGTTTCCGGTTCGCGACGCCGACTTGGCGTTGCGGGCCGACTGGCGCTTGCCGTACCAGTGGCGGTCCTCGGCCTTCGGGGTGTTGCCGGACCCCTTCTTACGACGCTTGGTCATCGGACCTTTGCCTTCCATGATTTCGGGTGCGACACGCCGACCGGACGCCCCCGATCACTGAGCGTACGCGTCGTGCCGGATGGCCGGGTCAGCCGCGCTTGAGCTCCCACCGCGGGCCGTGCGGTGTGTCCTCGACCAGGATCCCAGCGGCGCTGAGGCCGTCGCGGATGGCGTCGGCGGCGTCGTAGTCCTTGCGGGCGCGGGCCGCCTGGCGCTGTTCGAGGGTGACCGCGACCAGCGCGTCGACGACGGAGCGCAGGTCGTCGCCGCTCTGGTCGGCCCACTGTTCCGACAGCGGGTCGAGGCCCAGCACGTCGAGCATCGCGCGCACGGAGGCGACCCGTTCCCCGACCTCGTCGTGATCACCGGCGGCCAGCGCGTTGTTGCCGGCTCGTACGGTCTCGTGCACGACCGCGAGCGCCTGGGGCACGCCGAGATCGTCGTCCAGGGCCGCGGTGAACGCCTCGGGCGGTTCCGCGGCCGGGGCCACGGAACCCATGGTCTCGACCGCGCGGGTCACGAAGCCCTCGATCCGCTGGTAGGCCGTGGCGGCCTCGGCCAGCGAGGGCTCGGTGTAGTCGATGATCGACCGGTAGTGCACGGTGCCGAGGTAGTAGCGCACCTCCACGGGGCGGGCCTTTTCGAGCAGATCGGTCAGCAGCACGACGTTGCCGACCGACTTGCTCATCTTCTCGCCGTTGACGGTCAGCAGCCCGTTGTGCAGCCAGTAGCGGGCGAAGCCGTCACCGGCGGCCTGCGACTGGGCGACCTCGTTCTCGTGGTGCGGGAAGATCAGATCGACCCCCCCGCCGTGGATGTCGAACGTGGCTCCGAGGTACTTCGTCGCCATCGCCGAGCACTCCAGATGCCAGCCGGGGCGGCCGGGGCCCCACGGTGTCTCCCAGGTCGGCTCGCCCGGCTTCGCGCCCTTCCACAGTGCGAAGTCGCGCGGGTCGCGCTTCAGATCGGTGCCGGCAGTGTCGTGGCTGTCGAGCATGTTGTCGAGTTTCTGGTTGGACAGCGCGCCATAGCGATCTGCCCAGGACGTCACGTCGAAGTAGACATCGCCTCCGGCGCTGTAGGCATGACCTGCCTCTGTCAGCCGCCGCATCAAGGTGATCATCTCGGGAACGTGCCCGGTGGCCCGTGGCTCGACGGTGGGCGGGAGGCAGCCGAGCTCCTCGTAGCCACGGTTGAAGACACGCTGGTTGGCCTCTGCCACGGCGAACCACGGCACGCCGCCGTCCGCCGCCACCGCGAGGATCTTGTCGTCGATGTCGGTGATGTTCCGGGCGAACGTGACGTCGTAGCCCGAGCGGAGCAGCCAGCGGTAGACGATGTCGTAGATCACACCGGAGCGCATGTGCCCGATGTGCGGGGCGGCCTGCGGGGTGGCACCGCACACGTACATCCCCGCCCGGCCCGCCTCCAGCGGGCGGAACTCGCGGATCGTACGGGTACCGGTGTCATAAAGTCGCAGACTCACAAGGCCAAGGCTAATAGACCGGCCGTACCATTCCGGCGGAATTCCCGGCGAGCGGCGGTGCGGCCCGTTCTCAGTGCGCTATCACCTTGTCCGCACTGATCCGGACGATCACTCGCCGGTCGGGGTCGCTGTCCGGCCAGGAACCGCCGGTGTACTTGTGCGCCAGTTCCTGGAGCAGCGAACCGCCCGGGTCGTCCTCGATCGTCACCGTGCCCCGTACCTCGGCGTAGTGGTACGGATCGGCCGGGTCGAAGACGATCGCGCTCACGCGCGGGTGCCGTGCCAGGTTCTCGTGCTTGCGACGGCCCTTGATCGTCGAGAACACGATGTCGTCGCCGTCGGGCCTGGCCCAGACGATGCTCGTCTGCGGGCCGCCGTCGGGGTCGACGGTCGCGATGGTGACGAAGTTGGTGCCGTCGAACAGCCTGCGCGCCTCGTCCGGCAGTCGCTGAGGCATCGTGGTCCCCCCGGGGTGGTCGTGAACCTTGCGTTCATCACATTTCGATCATCACGAGTGTTCGTGATCGTGGCCGCCGAGACGGCTCAGGCGCGCGCCCAGCTCCACGCGTACTCCGGATCTTCGCACTGGCGGGCGGCGGGACCGATCAGCAGGGGACGGAACGTGTCCACCATGACCGCCATCTCGGACGTCTCGGTGCGACCCTGGCGCAGGCCCTCGATCGAGGCCTCGACCGCACCCGGCTGCGGCCCGTGCGTGAACCCGGACGGGTGCAGCGACACGGACCCGACGCCGATGCCCGAGCCCTTCCGGGCGGAATAGTCCCCGCCGACGTAGAACATCATCTCGTCGGAGTCGACGTTGTGATGGTTGTACGGGATCGGGACCGCGTCCTCGTGGAAGTCCAGCGGCCGGGGGCAGAACGAGCAGATGACGAAGTTCGGCCCCTCGAAGGTCTGGTGCACCGGCGGCGGGGCGTGGGTGCGCTTCACGATCGGCTCGAAGTCGCGGATGTTGAAGGCGTAGGGGTACAGGCAGCCGTCCCAGCCGACCACGTCGAAGGGATGCCGCACGTAGGTCAGCCGGGACAACCCGCCACGTCCCCGGACCAGCACCGGTACCTCGCCGCCCTCCAGGACCAGTGGCTCGGCCGGGGCCCGCAGATCCCGTTCACAGTACGGCGCGTGCTCGAGGAACTGGCCGTACTGCGACAGGTAGCGCTTCGGGGGGCGGATGTGCCCCCGGGCCTCGATGACCAGGGCGCGCACCACACCGCCGGGGGCGACGTCCGGGCCGGCCTGTGCCCCGGGCTCGGCGCCGGCCGGCAGCCAGCGGTGGATGGTGCCCGCCGGGATGACGACGTAGTCGCCCTCGGCGACCTCCAGTGCGCCATAGGTCGACTCGAACCGGGCGGAGCCGGACTGGATGTAGACGACCTCGTCGCCCGCGGAGTTGCGGTAGAGGTCGCTGCCGGTGCCGGCGGCCGCGAACGACAACCGGACGTCGTCGTTTCCGTACAGCACCTGACGGCCCAGTACGAGATCGCCGCCGATAGGGAGGTCCTGCGTGCGGCACGCCCGCGGCTGCAGCGGGTGGTTGGGCCGCAGCTCGGCCTCGCCCACCGGGTCCTGCACTCCCTCGCTCTTCATGATCGCGGTCGGCGCGTGCCGGTGGTAGAGCAGGCTCGAGTCGGACGAGAAGCCCTCCTCGCCCATCAGTTCCTCGGCGTAAAGGCCGCCGTCCGGGCGGCGGAACTGCACGTGGCGTTTCCGCGGGATCTCGCCCACGGCCCGGTAGTACGGCATCGTCGCCCTCCAGATCCGGACTTATGCGTCTAGTTCACCGTACGACGAGCATCGCGAAGACACGACACGCGCCGGTTGTTCCGGGCCGGACGGGATCAGCGGAGTCAAGATGGAACCCGAACCGACGGCCTCTTGGTTACCCTCCCCACAGGGCCGCCGGCAAGACGTCCCCCACATATGTGGCCGCCCTCCCCCCGAGATGAGTCAGATGCCCTCTGGTTCTTCCGTCCCCCCCGAGGTCCCGCGGTACACGACGTTGCAGCGGCGACTGCTCACGCTGTCCGCCGGCGCCGGCGTCGCCGTGCTCGCCGGCGTGCTCTTCGCGCTGTCCTACGACGACCTGCGTGCCCTCGCGCTCGCCGGCCGTGCCGCCAGGCGGTTCGCGTCGGCCTATCCCGTCATGTACGACGCGCTCGTCGTGGTCACGATCCTTTCGCTCGTCGTCGCCAGGCATGCCCGCTGGTGGTCGCGCTGGTCGCGCTGGCTGCTGCTGCTCGTGCTCGTGGGCGGCGCGGCGGCGGCGAGCGTCCAGCGTGCGATGAACGGTTATGACGAGCTGCCCGACGACGCTCTCGTGGCCGGAGTCGCGGCGGCCCCGCACGTGATGTTGGTGATCGCGGTCATGCTGTGGATCACGATGTTCCGGCAGGCGCGGGCGGCGCTGGCCCGGCGGAGCGGCGGGTCCCGGCCTGAGACGTCGGCTCCGGATGCCGACGCCGAGACCGACGCCGGATCCGAGGCCCGGTCCGATGCCGGAATCGCGGACTGGAGCACAACGGACTGGAGCACGAGGGGTCCCGAGACGCGCGCCGACCACGTTCCCGCGACGGGCACCGTGTCCGCGGGCGCTGTTCCGGTGGCCTCGGCGGGGTCCGTCCCAGAGCGGCACCCGGCGGGACCCGTCAGCGATCAGGCGGTCGAATACGACGACCGTCCGAGCATGGACCTCGTCCCCGGCATGAGGGAACCGCACGTGTCGCCGACGGTGACGAAGGAGTCCCAACGAGCGCAAGAGCACCGGGAGCCGGAACAGCGTGATCATGGAGTCGAGTCCTGGCTCGACGCCGGCGACCCCGACCCGATCGAGCACGACCCGATCAAGCACGAACCGATCGAGCGCCACCCGATCGACCCCGAACCGATCGACCCCGAACCGATCGACCGCCACCCGATCGAGCACGAACCGATCGAGCGCGAACCGGCCCGGCCCGACAGCGGCGAAGCGGAGTGGCCGTTCGGCGACTCGTCCGAGCACGTGGAGCACTCCGGGTCGTTCGCGCCGTCCGACCCCGTTGAGCGCCCACGGCCTGCGGACGAGGTCGCGCCCCCTTCGGACGGGTCAGAGCCGGAGCCGTCAGAGGCCGACGAGGCCCACCAGACCGACGAGGCGGGCCGGAAAGCCACGGCCGACCAGAAGGATCAGGGGACCGGACCTGATGAGCCGGAGCCGCACCTCGGCGTCGTTCACGAGGAGCCTTCGCGTCCGGCCCCGGCCAGTCTGCCGACCGATGTCAAACTGGTCGGCCGCTCCACGGCCGGAGCCGCCGCCACCACCTGGCCCGACATCGTCATCGCGGACGCGCCCGACCCGGCCGAGGACGACGTCGACGCCACTGGCGCCGACCGAGCCGAGGACCCGGATGCCGGCGAGCACGAACCGACCGAGCCGGGAACCCCCGAGCACGAGCGCGAGCACGGTACGGGTGCTGCGGGTCGGCCGGCCGGTGACACCGTGGACGACGCCGACGACCGGTGGAGCGCCGCGGACGCTGAGGACGTCCAGCGCTGGAGCGCCGAATCGGTCGACGGTCGCGCTCGGCAGTACCGCGAGTCCTCCGCAGAGCCCGCGCGGAACGTCGAGTGGCCGCCCTCGAGCAAGTTCCGAAGTTCTCCGACGCCGCCGACCGACTAGGGCCCGGCCGGCTCAAGCCGGCCGGGTCGAGCCGACCATTGGGCCGGGCCGATCGGAGGTTGCGGCCCGGCTAGGAGCCCGGCTCCGCGATCGGCCAGACCAGCGCGGTCGCCATCGCCGCCAGGCCCTCGCCACGGCCGGTCAGGCCGAGCCCGTCGGTCGTGGTTGCCGAGACGCTGAACGGGGCGCCACCGACGGCCTCGCTCATGACCTTCTCGGCCTCGGCGCGGCGTCGTCCGATCTTGGGACGGTTCCCAACGATCTGTACGGCCACGTTGCCGACGGCGTAGCCCGTCTCGCTCAACAGCCGTACGACCTCGCGAAGCAGATCGACGCCGGACGCACCGGACCAGCGAGGGTCGGCCGTACCGAAGACGGCACCGAGGTCGCCCAGCCCGGCGGCGGACAGCAGGGCGTCACAGGCGGCATGTGCCGCCACGTCGCCATCGGAGTGGCCGGCCAGACCGTCGCCCTCGCCCGGCCAGTCGAGGCCGGCGACCCTGAGTCGCCGGCCGGACGCGAACGGGTGGACGTCGATACCGACGCCCACCCGTGGAGTTCGTGTGTTCATGTGCTCGCCGAAACCCACTGATCGCGGGCCTGCGCCCGCCTCAGCCGGTCAGGACTTCGTCGAGGAGAGCCTCGGCCTTGTCCTCGTTGGTCTTCTCCGCCAGCGCCAGCTCACTGACCAGTATCTGCCTGGCCTTGGCCAGCATCCGCTTCTCGCCTGCCGACAGGCCGCGTTCCTTGTCGCGACGCCACAAGTCGCGCACGACCTCGGCGACCTTGTTGACATCCCCGGAGGCGAGCTTCTCTAGATTCGCCTTGTACCGCCGAGACCAGTTAGTCGGTTCCTCGGTGTATGGTGCACGAAGCACCTCGAATACCTTCTCCAGGCCTTCCTGACCCACCACGTCACGAACGCCAACGAGCTCGGCATTGTCAGCAGGGACGCGCACTGTAAGGTCACCCTTGTCGACCTTCAGGACCAGGTAGGTCCTTTCCACATCTTTGATGGTGCGAGTCTCGATGGCTTCGATCCGAGCAGCCCCATGATGGGGGTAGACGACGGTGTCGCCGACCATGAAAGTCATATGACAAGTACCCCTTCCGCTACCTCAAGGGTAGCACGGGCTGCGCGGTGGCCGCACAGGCCTTAGGGACATATGCGCAGGTCAGCACCCTAATTGGGGTCTTGACAAAGTGTCGGCTTGGTGTATGGGAGGTCTGCCCCCATCGTCGTTTTCATGTCGAGACGCGATCGCAACGTGATCGCAATGCGCCTGCGCGGCCTCACGAACGCGCACCAGTGAGGGCGATTCATGCGGAGGACGTTACTTCCGAGCACTCGCGCTGTCGTGGATGCGGCTCATACTGGAGATGAACGGGCCGAGCCACGCGAGCCAGCTGGCGGGGCTGGCGGAAGGGCGAGGTGCGGCGTGAGGCAGAGCGGCGACCCCGACGACTACGGACTACCGCACGTCGACATCGTGGTGCCCGACGACGCCCGCGAACTCGGCTCCGAGATCCTCGCCTACCGGCGTGAAGAGCGCCGGCAGAGGCGTCGGCGCCGCTGGCGGCGACTGACCGCACCGATCACCCGCTACGGGCCGGCCGTACCGATCATCGCCTGCGCGCTGCTAATCGCCCTGGTCAGCGGCACGGTGATCACCGTGTTCGGCCCCGACCCGGCTCCGCGCGCACCCAGCGATCCCGTCGCGCAGCGGCCTACGGCATTGCCGGGCCAGGTAGGCGGAGTGCTCCCCGATGCCGAGGTCGCCGTCCCCGGGCATCGCAAGAGGTTGATCGACCTGCGTCCGGCCGTACTGGTGATCGTGCCGCCCGGGTGCGGCTGCGAGACGACGATCGACGAGCTGAGCCGGCAGACCAGCACCTATCGGATCGGTCTCTACCTGGTCGCCGACCGGCGCGATACCGACGTATCGATCGAGCAGTCGGCCAAGGAGATGCGAAAGCTCGCCGGGGCGGCGAGGCACGCGGTGGCGATCGTGGCCCGCGACGACGACGCCTTGCTCGCGAAGACCTACCGGGCCTCGGGCCTCACCGCCGTGTTCGTCCACGCCGACGGGGTCGTCGAAGACGTGGTGCGCGGCCTCGCACCGGGCCAGAACCTGGAGAAGCGGCTCCAGAGCCTCCAGAACTGACGCCCGCGCCCCTGGCACCGATACCCGGAACGGCGCGGCGTCCCGCCTCATTTCGCGGACCCCGGGGAGGGATCTCGAGACGCACTCGCTACTCTTCCGTCTGACGACCCCCTTGCCCCGACTCCCCCCGAACCATCCCCGACCCCCGACGAGGAGATCGACGCCGTGAGCCGCAACAACCGCCGAGTGGCCGCACTCGCCATCGCCGGTGCCCTCACCCTCGCCCCGGCGGTGTCCGGTTGCGGTGCCGGCCACAACCCGCAGACCGCGCAGCCGGTGAACCTCACCGAGGGCGTCAACGTCTCGACCGACTCCGGGGTCAACGTCCGGAACCTGTTCGTCCTCGGCCCGGCACCCGGTCGGCGGCTCACTCCCGGCGCCTCCGCCCCCGTCTACGCCGCGGTGATCAACGACACCACAGACGGGCAGCCGGACCGGCTCGTCGCCGTCGGCTCCCCGGACTTCCAGCAGCCCGCGCCGCTGACCGGCGGCGGCATCGATCTCCCGGCCCGGCAGCTGGTGCAACTCGGCGCCCAGGCGCCAGGACAGCCCGGGACCGCCATCGTCCTCGGCGGCCTCGGCAAGGAGCTGCTGGGCGGGGAGTCGATCGAACTGACCCTGCGCTTCCAGCGGAGCGGCGACCTCAAGGTGCTGGTTCCGGTCGTGCCCCACGCCGACGCCTACGCCACGTACTCCCCCGCGGCGCCCCCGGCGCCCACCCCCAATAGGACGGCGCCCGCCTCACCCGGCACTCCCGGGGAGCCGGCCTCGTCCACCGTGCCTGCCGGCGGGTCGCCCACGGAGCCGACGCCGTCCGGTGACACCGGCGGCGGTTCCTCCCCGGACCCGGTCACCCACGGCTGACCGGGCCGGCCCCGGCCGGACCGGCCCACGGCCGATCCACGCACGCGTAAGGCCCCCGGCTGGACATCTCCAGAGGGGGCCTTTGCCGTTCTCGCAGCTGTTCTCGCAGACGCCGGCGGCTTCGGCGTTGCGGTCGCCGCCGGACCGGGCCGCGGATCACGGCTCGAACTTGTAGCCCAGACCTCGCACGGTGACGATGTAGCGCGGCATCGACGGAGTGGGTTCGATCTTGGCGCGGAGCCGCTTGACGTGCACATCCAGCGTCTTCGTGTCGCCGACGTAGTCAGCGCCCCACACCCGGTCGATCAGCTGCATCCGGGTGAGGACCCGTCCGGCGTTGCGCAGCAGCACCTCGAGCAGCTCGAACTCCTTCAGCGGCAGCTGTACGGATCCGCCGCTCACGCTGACGATGTGCCGCTCCACGTCCATCCGGACCGGGCCGGCCTCGAGCGTCGCGGGCGCGAGCTCTTCGACGTCGCCCTGGCGACGCAGCACGGCCCTGATCCGGGCGACCAGTTCCCGCGAGGAGAACGGCTTGGTCACATAGTCGTCGGCGCCCAGTTCGAGCCCGACCACCTTGTCGACCTCACTGTCCTTGGCGGTCAGCATGATCACTGGCACGTTGGAACGTGCCCGTAGCTCCCTGCACACCTCGGTGCCGGGCAGTCCGGGCAGCATCAGGTCGAGCAGCACCAGGTCGGCTCCGTTGCGCTCGAAAGTGTCCAGCGCGTCGGGGCCGGTCGCCGCGATGGCGACTTCGAACCCCTCCTTGCGCAACATGTACGAGAGGGCGTCGCTGAATGACTCCTCGTCTTCAACAACGAGCACGCGGGTCACGGTGTGGCCTCCTGGACGGGTTCTTTCACAGATGCGCTGAGCAGTGGCAGGCGGAGGGTGAAGGTGGATCCGGAGCCTTCTCGACTCCAGACGGACACCTCGCCGCCGTGCTTGGTCGCAACATGTTTGACGATGGCGAGCCCGAGCCCGGTCCCCCCGGTCTGGCGGGAGCGGGCGGGATCCACCCGGTAGAAGCGCTCGAAGATACGCTCGAGATCGGCGTCCGGAATTCCGATGCCCTGATCGGTGACACTGACCTCCACGTGCCCCGGATCGGCGCGGCGGGTGGCGATCACGACCCGGGTGTTCTCGGGGCTGTAGGCCACCGCGTTGTCGACGAGGTTGCGGAGGGCGGTGACCAGCAGTTCATCGTCACCGCGAACCTCGAGGCCGTCGCATCCGCCGATGGCGAGTTCGATGTTCTTCGCGCCGGCCTTGAGCCGGCAGCGATCCATGGCCTCGGCGGCCACCTCGTCGAGCCGTACCGGCTTGAGCTGGGGCAGCGGCTCGTCTCCCTGAACCCTGGCAAGGGTGATCAGGTCGTGCACCAGGTTGGTGAGCCGTACGGACTCCTGCTGCATCCGGCTGGCGAAGCGCCGCACCGCTTCGGGGTCGTCCGCGGCGCCCTCCACGGTCTCGGCGAGCAGCGAGAGCGCACCGACAGGGGTCTTGAGCTCGTGGCTGACATTGGCCACGAAGTCCCGGCGGATCGCCTCGACCCGCCGCATCTCGGTCAGATCCTCGGCCAGGACCAGTACGAGACCGTGGGTGCCGAGCGGAGCCACCCGGACGGCGAACCAGCGCCCGTCGCGACGGCCCCGGGTGGAGCCGAGCTGGATCTCGATCTCGCGTATCTCACCGTCGCGGCGGACGAGCCGTGCCATGGCGAGCAGCTCGTCGACCACCAGTCGATCACCGCTGACCATGCCGAACGCGCGCGCGGCCGAGCTGGCGCGCAGCACCCGGTCCTCGGCGTCCACCACGACGGCCGAGGAGGAGAGGACGCTCAGCACCGAAGCCACGCCAGGAGGCAGCGCGGAGGCCGGTGGCTGGGTGTGCACAGAGCCTTGAGCGCGTTCGCTCACCCGCACCGCCAATCCGGTCACCAGTCCGGTCGCCAGCCCGGCCAGCGCGGCCAGACCAGCGACAACCTCGACGTCCACACTTTGGATCGTAGGTGCCATTCGATGCGTTCATGCACCACAGTAGGACGTAACGCGATCGCGTTCGTCCAGAGTTCACCTCTTTATCCGGGTTCGTTCACGGCGCGAGGACATCCTGTGCCCTGGATAATCAGGGGGTTCGCCATGACCCCACCATGGAAGGATTTGAATTGCGAGACGCCTACCACGAGGAACTCGACGGCCTCTCGGATCGGCTCGTCGAGATGACCCGCCTGGTGCGCTCCGCCATGGCCCGGGCGACGACGGCCCTTCTCGACGCCGACCTGCGGCTCGCCGAAGAAGTGATCAGCGCCGACGAGCAGGTCAACAAGATCGACAATGAGATCGAGGAGGTCGTCTTCGAGCTGATGGCCCGCCAGCAGCCGGTCGCCGGCGACCTCCGCACGGTGGTCACGGCCCTGCGGATGAGCGGTGACCTCGAGCGAATGGGCGACCTGGCCGTCCACCTCGCGAAGACCGCGCGCAGGCGCCACCCCGAGTCGGCCATCCCGCCCGAGCTGCAGGCCACTGTCCTGGAGATGGGCCAGATCGCCGAGCGCATGATCGCCAAGGCCGGCAGCGTGATCGCCTCGCAGAACGTCGAGCTGGGCCTGGAGCTGGACGCCGACGACGACGCGATGGACCGGCTGCACCGCAAGCTGTTCGACCAGCTGCTGGCACCGACCTGGAAGTACGGCGTCGAGCCCGCCGTGGACATCTCCCTGGCCGGCCGCTACTTCGAGCGCTACGCCGACCACGCCGTGCACGTCGCGGAGAACGTCGTCTATCTCGTCACCGGCCGGCGCCCGGACGAACTCATCAATCCTTGACGGGCCGCTCGCCGGCGTACATGGGGGTCGGAGCCGACCGTGGGCGGCTCACCGCCGTTCCCGCACTCTCCTGAAGCGAAACCCGCAAGATCACAGACCTGAATCGTCGTGATCTTGCGGGTTTTCCGCGCTGTGACCGGTTCAGGCCTTGGCCGTGGCGGTTCCTTGGTTCTTGACCGCCTCGATGGCCGCCTTGGCCGCTTCTGGGTCGAGATATTCACCGCCGCGCTTCAGCGGCGCGAAGTCGTGGTCGAGTTCATAGACCAGCGGAATCCCGGTCGGGATGTTGAGGCCCGCGATCTCGGCGTCGGAGATGCCGTCGAGATGCTTCACCAGGCCGCGCAGCGAGTTGCCGTGCGCGGCGACCAGGACCGTCTTGCCGGCCGCCAGATCCGGGACGATCGCGTCGTACCAGTACGGCAGCATGCGGTCGACGACATCGGACAGGCACTCCGTGCGCGGGATCAGCTCAGACGGAAGCCCGGCGTACCGCAGGTCGCCGACCTGCGACAGGGGGTCGTTGTCGGCGATCGGCGGCGGTGGCGTGTCGTACGAACGCCGCCAGATCTTGAACTGCTCCTCGCCGTACTCCTCGCGGGTCTGGGCCTTGTTCTTGCCCTGCAGGGCCCCGTAGTGCCGCTCGTTGAGCCGCCAGGTCCGGCGGACCGGGATCCACAGCAGGTCGGCCACGTCCAGCGCGATGTTGGCGGTACGGATGGCCCGTTTGAGCACCGAGGTGTGCACGACGTCGGGCACGATGTCATTGTCCAACAGCAGGTCACCGCCATTGGTCGCCTCTGCCTCGCCCTTCTCCGAGAGGTCGACGTCCACCCAGCCGGTGAACAGACCCTCTGCGTTCCACACGCTTTCGCCATGCCGCAGCAAAACCAACGTCGCCATGCGCCCGAGCCTATCCGGTCATCGTGACGCCGCCCGCAGGCATCCGCCGCGACGCGACCGTCCTCCGCCACATCGCGACCGGCATCCGCCGCGACGCGACCGGCGCCGGCCTCGACGCGGGTCAGCGGCGGTCAGCGGCGGTCAGCGGCGGTCGGGGTCGGCGAAGGAGGCGAACGCCTGGAGGTTGGCCAGGCTCTCGCCGCGCTTGACCCGCCAGTCCCACTCACGCTGGATCGACGACTTGAAGCCCAGTTCGAGGGCCTTGTCGAAGTTGTCGTCCGAGTAGGTGAGCACACAGCCGAGCAGCCGGTCGATCTCCTCCGGCCCGATCGAGTCGAGCGACACGCGGCCGGTGAGATGAACGTCGCCGACCTCGTCGAGCGCGAAGCTCACGCCGTACATCCGGCCGTTCTTCTCCAGCAGGAACCGGTAGAAGTCGGCATGGTTCTCGTCCGGCCGGCGGCAGAAGAACGCCTCGATGTGCAGGCTGTACTCCCTCACGATGAGCCAGGTCATCGTCGCGAGCTTGTGCCGGCCGGGCAGCCTGACGAGGTAGGCGCCCTCGTTCGGATGGTCGTACTCCAGCTCCGCGGCGTCCAGGGCCGCCTGGATGACGCGCGACACGTCGCTCATGCGCTGACCACCGACCGGGTGACTTTGACATCCATGGCCCCGGTATACACCGAGAGCAACCGCTCCACGGTGGAGTCCCAGCCGAACGTGGCGGCGTGCCGCACGGCGCCGCGCGAGAGCCGTGCGCGCAACCTCGGCCGGGCGAGCAGCCGCCACAGCACCTCGGCGTAGTCGGCCGGATCATGGCCGTCGATCAGTACGCCCGACTCGGCGTGCCGTACGGCGGTCCGCAGCCCGCCGGCCGCCGCGGCGACCACCGGGGTGCCACAGGCCTGTGACTCCACCGCGACCAGCCCGAACGACTCGCTTCGGGAGGGTACGACGGTGACGTCGGCGGCCCGGTACCATTCCGCGAGCTCGGGCTGGGGACAGGGCGGCTCGAAGCGCACCACGTCGGCGATGCCGAGATGGGCCGCCAAGCGCTGCAGTTCCTCCGGACGCGACCGCGCCCACCCGCTCGGCCCGCCCACCACGGCCACGACGAGTCTGCCGCGCAAGGACCGGTTCCCGGCCAGCATGCGAGCGACGGCGCGCAGCAGCACGTCAGGGGCCTTGAGCGGCTGGATACGGCCCACGAACAGCAGGACGTGCGCGTCGGGCGGCAGGTCGAGCCGCTTTCGCGCCAACGCGGCCGAACCCGGCCGGAACGTCGACAGGTCCACGCCAGGGGACACGGTTTCGACCCGCGAGGGGTCCGCGCCGTAGAGGTCGACGAGCTGACCGGCCTCGTCCATGGTGTTGGCGAGCAGCAGGTCGGCGGACTCCACGACCTGCTCCTCGCCCAGTACGCGCTCGGCCGGCTCGGGGGTGTCGTCATCGGCGAGCGAGGTGTTCTTGACCTTGGCGAGGGTGTGCATCGAGTGCACCATGGGCACCCCCCACCGCTGCCGGGCCACCCATGCGGGCTGGCCGGACAGCCAGTAATGCGAGTGCACGACGTCGTAATGACCTGGTTCGTACGCCGCCTCGGTGCGCAGCACCCCGGAGGTGAAGTCGCACAGCCGGCCGGGCAGCTCGGTCTTGTCCAGTTCCTCGAACGGGCCGGCGACGATGTTGCGCACGAGCACGCCGGGGGCGAGCTCGGTGATCGGCGGCAGCGCACGCGAAGTGGCACGGGTGAAGATGTCGACGTCGATCCCCCGCGCGGCCAGCCGCTTCGCGACCTCGACGATGTAGACGTTCATGCCGCCCGCATCGCCCGTCCCCGGCTGGTCCAGCGGCGACGTGTGCATGCTGATCGTCGCGACCCGGGCGATTCGCTGCGACACGGGCACCACCTCCGATACGGGAACCCCTCCGAGCGACCTGGTGTTCCCGTTACAAATCACCTCATGCCGGGCGGGAACGGCCGGATGTCCTTGTAAAAGAACGGGACGGGCCTGGAATGATGGTGGTCGTGCGCAAAACGGCTTTGATAACGGGAGCAAGCAGCGGCATCGGCGCGGCGACCGCCAAGCGTCTCGCGGCCGAGGGGTTCAACGTGGTGCTGGCCGCGCGCCGGCGCGACCGGCTGGAGAACCTCGTCAAGGAGATCCAGGCCGCCGACCCGGCCGGCCGCACGGACGGGGCCGTGGCGGTGACCCTGGACGTGACGTCGCAGGAGTCGGTCGACGCGATGGCGGCCGCCCTCTCGGACTGTCATGTCCTGGTCAACAACGCCGGCGGCGCACTCGGCCTGGAGCCGGTGGCCAAGGCCGACCCGGCCGACTGGCAGGCGATGTACGACACCAACGTCCTGGGCCTCCTGCGCGTGACCAAGGCGCTGCTGCCCAAGCTCATCGCGGGCGGTGCGGGCCACGTGGTGAACATCACGTCCCTGGCCGCGCACGTGCCGTACGAGGGCGGCGCCGGGTACGTTGCCGCCAAGCACGCGGCGGCCGCGATCAACGACACCATGCGGCTCGAACTGGTCGACCAGCCGGTCCGGATCACCGAGGTCGCGCCGGGCCTGGTGCAGACCGAAGAGTTCTCGCTGGTCCGCTTCCGCGGCGACACATCCAAGGCCGACAAGCCCTACGAGGGCGTGCCCGACCCGCTGACCGCGGACGACGTGGCCGACTGCGTGGCCTGGGCCGTGACGCGGCCCGAACACGTCAACATCGACCGCATCGACGTCCAGCCCCGGGTCCAGGCCGCCCCGTACAAGATCCACCGCATCCCGTCGTAACTCCTGCTCCGTGGCCCGACCGAACAAGCCCGAAGGGGCGATCACCCGCGGCACCACGGCGCCGAACCGGCTGCGGCGGGTGGACCGGTGGATCGCGGTCACCCAGGCGTCCCAGCTGCGCGCCGAAGACCGGCCGCTCGTCGTCGACCTGGGCTACGGCGCCTCGCCGATCACCACGGCCGAGCTGTACGCACGGCTCCGCGCGGTGCGCCCGGCGGTCGAGGTGGTCGGCCTGGAGATCGATCCCGTACGGGTCGCCGCGGGTCAGGCCTTCCTCGTCGCGTCCGGGCCGCTGAGCGCGCTGGCCCAGGGCGGGCTGACGTTCCGCCGGGGCGGCTTCGAGCTGCCCGTGGACCGCGCGCCGACCCTGGTCCGGGCGTTCAACGTGCTGCGGCAGTACGAGGAGAACGCCGCTTGGGCGGCTTGGGAGCGGCTGTGCTCGCGGCTGGCGCCCGGCGGCGTGCTGGTCGAGGGCACCTGCGACGAGATCGGCCGCCGCTCCGTATGGGTGGCGCTCGGCCGCGAGGGGCCGCGCACCATCACGTTCTCAGCGCACCTGCCGTCATTGCCCCGCCCGTCGGAGCTGGCCGAGCGGCTGCCCAAGACGCTGATCCACCGGAACGTACCCGGCGAGGGAGTGCACGCGCTGCTGACCGACTTCGACCGCTGCTGGGCCGCCGCCGCCCCGCAGTCGGTGTTCGGTCCCCGGCAGCGCTGGCTCGCCTCGGTCGAGTCCCTCGCCCGCTCGTGGCCGGTGATCACCCGGCCGCCCACCGGCGGCCGGGCCCGGTGGCGCCTCGGCGAGGTGACCCTGGAATGGAGCGCCGTGGCTCCCAAGGCATGAACGGTGTACTGGATGCGCCGCTGCATTCTCAGCGAGCCGACCCATCCGCAGACCGTTATGGCCTCGGCGGCGTCGATGCTGAGTGGCCTCTATCAGAGATATCGGCCCGGCGGCGAATCAATTGAACCAAAGCGACCGATTCGTACCGTTAAGAGTATGGGAATGGATGCCTAACCGGCGGGATAGCGAAAATAATCGCAGCATTCGCTAGTGTTTTCGAAGGCGGGCAATACTATCTGAGGGTATGGCCCCGAAAACTGCGAGGGGAGGTGCTCTGCCGATGCCACCGGCCGTGGTCTTCGATATCCTTTCGGGGTCGGAATGGGAAGGGCGGGCGGAGTTCCCTCCCGGGCCGCAACTCGCGTGCGCGCTGGCCGGACAGCGACTGAGCGAGCTGTCCGATGTGGAGCTGACAGAGCTGATGGCCGCGGCCCACCGCCAGACCTCCTGGGCACAGGCGCTGGAGCTGTCGGCGGTGGCCGAGCTGTCACGCCGCCGCCACCACGACGATCACGGCCCGGCCGCGGCCGGGCACTGGACCTCAGAGGTCCACGAGATCGTCACCGAAGAGGTCTCCCTTGCCATCACCGTGACCGGTACGGCCGCCTCCGCGCTGGTCGTCCTGGCCGAACAGCTCGCCGAGCAACTCCCCCGCACTCATGCCGCTCTGGAGAAGGGGCGCATCGACCTCCCTCGCGCCAAGGTCATCGCCGATGCCCTCCGCGGCGTCGACGACGCCCTTGCCCGCTCGGTGGAGGCGGCGGTGATCGACGAGGCCGCCGCGATGACCACCGCCAAGCTCCGCCATCGGGTGAAACGAGCCATCAAGGCCGCCGACCCCGACGCAGCCGAACAGCGCACCAAGGCCGCCGTCAAAGACCGTCGGCTGGAGTTGTTCGACAACAGCTCGGGCACCGGCGACCTGGCGCTGCGGGATCTACCCGCGGAGGACGCCCATGCCATCTACAACCGGATCAACGCCGCCGCCCAGGCCCTCAAAGCCGACGGCGACGAGCGGCCGATCGACATCCTCCGGGCCGACCTCACCCATGCGCTCCTACGCGGACTGCCGCTCCCGGAGGCCGTCCGCCACCTGCTCATCGATCCCGCCGGCGACCTCGACCCGGACAGATCCCGACCAGCCGACCCCCGCGACGACGGCACCGCCCACCATGCCGGCACTCACTCTCAACGGGAAGCCGCTGAGCAGGCGCCCGCCGATTCGGCGGCGGCCATCGAGCGGTGGATCGACGACGCTCTCTCCCAGAGCATCGACTGGTACCTCAAGTGGCTGCTGGACCGGGCCCGAACCGACGGGCGTCTCGACGGCCTCGACCTGCTCATCGCCCAAGCCGTGCAGGCAATGCACGATGGCCTTTCCGAAATCAGGGAAGCCTGGTGCCGAACCACCGGGCCAGGCCCCGGAGAACACGGCCACAAGGGCTACCGGCCACCGGCGGGAATGCGCCGGCTCATCGAACGTCGGCATGCCACGTGCGTCTTCCCCACATGCAACCGCCAGGCTGGCCGTTGTGACATCGACCACACCATTCCCTGGCACAAAGGCGGCCTCACGTGCCGTTGTAATTTATCGCCTCTGTGTAGACGTCATCATCGCCTGAAA
>NZ_JABVEC010000049.1 GCF_014323705.1 Actinomadura alba | reverse complement strand
AAGGGCCGGCACCATCGCCATCGCGATGACCGGGAGCGCCAGCACCACGGAGGTGATGAGCCGGTGACGCAGTGACCGTGCCTCGTGGTCCTCGGACTCGTCCTCGCCCCGGTCGCCGGCGGCCTCGGTGCCGGCGGTGTTCGGGGGCGGGGGCAGCTCGGCGGTGTAACCGGCCTTCTCCACCGAGGCGATCAGCTCGGCGGGGTCCACGTTCTCTTGGAAGTGGACCTTGGCCTTCTCGGTGGCGTAGTTGACGGTGGCCGTCACGCCCTCCATCTTGTTGAGCCGTCTCTCGATGCGAGCGGCACAGGAGGCGCAGGTCATCCCGCCGATCGCCAGCTCGATCTGCGCCGTGGTCGCGCCGGATTCCACCGCGTCCTCCTCAGCCATGGTCGTGGTCCCTGGGGCCACCAGGTGCCCGTAGGCCTCCAGGTAGGGCTGAAGGTCGGTCACCGGCCGGCCGGCCGGCCCTGCTCACCGACAGCGTGAGCCGGCTGCTCTTCCCGGGGACGAGGTCGCCGGTCAGCTTCACTGTGTAGTCACCGATCCGCGCCGTCCGCTCGGCCTTCGGCAGCGGCTCGGGCCGGAAGTCGCCCGGTGCCGAGATGTCGGTGCCGAGGGTCAGCTGCCGCTCGGCCGTCTCGGGCCTGACGTCGGCGAACACAGGGTACACCCCCGCCTCCGGCAATCGCGGCCGACGTGGGCCCGGCCGGCCGGCCGGGCCCGGCGGCCGCGCCGAAGAGGACGGCCGGCCCCGCCACACACGCTCCGAGCCTGATGGGCGTGTTCATGAATCCTCCCGCTCGACCCCAGTTACCCCTAGGGGGTATCGATCTCAGAATGGCATCCGAGCGGGCGAGATGCAACCCCTACCCCCTATAGGTGTCAGCCCCTGGGTGGCAGGTGGGGGCTCTCCTTCGAGATCGGTTTCGGCGGTGCCATACCGGCCTCCTCCGGTTGGGACCGGCCGAACGGACGCCTTGACCTGCCCAGGAACCCGACGGTGGGCCGCTGTTCCCCCTCTTCGCGGGCGATCTGCTCGGGGCGCCGGGTCGTGCTGACGCCGACGCCCATGGGCGACCGCGCCAGGGTGTCCGTGGAGGGCACCCCACCGAGCTCCTCCTTGGACGGTTCACGGCCGGGCCACTGCGGCCCGGGTGGCGGGCTCGCGAAGGCGAGGTCGCCGGCCCTGCGGACCTCGGGGCTCCCCGTCCCCACGGCGGGAGAGAAACCGTGCCAGTGTTCCTCCGGATATGTCATCTCATGCCACCTCCGTTCCTTCTCCAGCCTGTCACCAGGCCTCGGCGGGAAAGCGACGACCGGTGGCGGCGTCACATCTGCCGGATCTTGATGTAGCGCCTCAGTTCGGGGAGCGATCGGACGACGAGCACGGTGATCCCGGCGACGGCCGCGCCGACGAGTATGTGCCTGAGCATGGGTCACGTCCTCTCTGGATGCCGTTCCCTGATCAGTTCGAGCACGAGATCAGCGGCCCGGTCCACAGCGCCGGCGACCGGCGGGCTGAGCTCCATGCCGGGCGAGGTGTCGGCCGGCTCGCAGCCGACGATGAGGACGCGACCCGCCGCCCCCACGCGACCCGCCGTCCCCTCGCGCTCGCCGCCGTGGTCGCCGCCGCCGTCGCGACCGAGCACTTCGGCGAGGGCCAGCACCGCCTCGGGGGTCAGGCCGTGGCCGTCGACGCACGGGACGGGCTGGTCGCCGGGCCGGGGCTCGATGACGTACAACGTGCCGGGCGCACCGCCATGGGGCACCGCGTCGACGAGGATCACGGCGGAGTAGCCGGAGCTGAGCTCATAGGCGAGGTGCAGGCCCCCGGTGCCGAAATCGGTCACCGAGGTCCCGGCGGGCAGTGGCATCGCGGCGAGCCGGCGGGCGACCACGCTGCCGAAGCCGTCGTCGCCGAGGAAGATGTTCCCGCATCCGGCCACCAGGACTCTCATGGTGCGGCTCCTTCGCGGTGGCCGTCCCGGCCGGCCGTGCCGCTGCGGCCCGGCCCGGCGGTGATGGGTTCGATCTCGTCCGGGGCGAAGTAGCGGAAGCGGCCCTGAGTCCGCTGCAGGTCGGCGCCCGGGTCGTCCTCCAGGGTGACCGCCAGGTGCTCGGCCCCGTCGATGTCGATGAGCACGGCCTCCACCACGGCGGCCCGGCCGGCGAGGAACATGTCCTGGGCGTCGGCCCCCCGCACGCCGGGCCGGAGGAGCACCCGGCTGCCCCTGCCGACCGGTACGCCCGCGACGAGCACGCTGTCGACCTCCGAGGTCACCGGGCCTTGTTGAGTCGTGGCGTGTCGGGGTTCACGGGCACCTGGAGACCCCGACACGCCACGAGTCGACGTCGTAACCGGGCCCAGGCCGCGGATCGCGCCGTGCAGCCGCTCGATCAGCTCCGGAGGCAGGTCGGCGACCCGCTGGACCAGCTCGGCGGCTCGCGGATCGGTGGCCACCGCCTCCCGCCGCTCCGCCTCGGTGAGGGTGAGCGTGCGCAGGCTCAGCAGCTCGTCGATCTCCGTGCCGTCGAACAGCTCGCCCGGGCTCTCGGGAGCGATGACCGGATGGTCGTACAGGATGATCGGTGACGACAGCAGCACGTCGCGGGCCTCGGGATCGCCGACGAGCACCGGCCAGGTGTGCTCGTTCCGGCAGTCCTCGGCGGCGGCTCTGGCCCACTCCGGCGGATCGAGCAGGGAGACGAATCGTCCGCCGGTGACACTCAGCAGCAGATGGGTGGCGATCAGCGAACGGCGCAGCGCCCGTTCGCGCGGTGCCTCGGGCTCGTCCCACCCGGCCGTGTTGCACACGTCGATCCGCAACCTGACCAGGCCGTACGGCCCGTCGACGCGCGTGGCGCGCAGCCGGAGCCCGGCCTGCAGCGGCAGGTGCTCGCGCACGATGCGGGCCGGCGCGCCGCTGATCGGCTCGACGTCCAGGTCGCCCGGGATGCCGACATCGACGGCGTGCTCGGCCTCGAGCAGGCCGGCCAGCGGCAGGACGGCCAGGGTCTCCCGGGGGGTCGCCTCGTCGTAGCCGAAGTGCGTTGTGCCGCCGACCGTGAGCCGCGTGACCGGGCGGTACCCGCCGGGGCCGTCCCCCTCGATCGCGCGCTCGATGGTACGGGTCCTGACGTGCAGGAATCGCAGGTGCAACCGCAGCGCCGCCCGTGTGCCGGCTTCGAGCAGGCATTCGGTGCGGCTGGCCGAGGGCTCGCCGGTCGCGGTGAAGCCGGGCGGCACGAGGACTCCGAACTGCCAGCGGATCCGGTTCTTCGGTGCGGAGGCGCGGTAGGGATAGAGCAGGTAGCCCTCGAACAGGACCGCGTCGGCGATCCTGCGGGCGTCCTCGATCGCGGTGCTCATCGCGGGGACTCCTGGAGCAGCCGTTCAACGGCCTCGTCCCACGTGGCCAGGGCATGGCTGGACTTGAACCGGTGAAGGGCCCGGAGAGTGTCGCGGCGGAGCCGCAGCCAGCCGGAACCGGGGAAGTAGAGGTTCATGAGCTCCTGCCACACGGCCACCGGAAGCCGGCACCGGGCCTCCCGGTCCCACGGCACCGGCCGTACGGTGAAACCGGCCGCCGCGCGGGCGAACACCGTGCCGCTGAACAGCAGGAGCAGCGGGATCTCACCGTCGTCGAGCGCGGCGAAGTAATGGCCCGCCGCGACCTCCATGTCGTAGCCGCACGGCACCGGCAGATCGACCTCCGTGCTGCCGGTGAAGCCCGGGACCATCAGCGAGACGCTGGCGAACTGCATCGCCTGCTGCGTCTCGTCCCACCGGGCGGGGGCGCCGAAGACGTCGGTGAGCAGTACCGACTCGGCCTCGGTGTAGCGCCGCAGCCGCGGCTCGACCCTGATCTGGCAGCGCAGCGCGATCGTGTGCACGCCGTCGGGCGACGGCTCGGTGATGCGCAGCCGCAGAAGCAGCGTGGGCGAGACGGCGTGGGCCTCCGCGCGCGCTCCCAGGCACTCGAACCGCAGTTCACTCAAGGTCGTCTCACTCAAGGTCGTCGATCCTTCCGGATGTCGTCTCCCGGCAACGCCCGCGCAACGTGCCGAAGTAGGACTCCAGCGCGTCCCATGCCTCCGGGCCGCCGGTGAAGCCCTTCCAGTTCAGCCGGAGCAGACCGACCAGCTCGTAGCAGGCGTCGATCGGCACCAGATAACAGCCGAAGCCGTCCGGGCCGCGGTCGACCAGCAATGCCTCCACGTCGGGCCGGGCGTCGGCGACCCGGGGGTTGGCGGCCAGCACGCGCTCCCAGGTGTCCAGCGGCAGCTCCGACTCGGTGGCGCCGCCGGGGCCCGGATAGAACGCGACACTGCGGCCGAGTGAGGAGTTGTGGAAGAAGAACGCCATCCGTACCGGGATCTGCAGCTCCTCCCAGTCGGCGGCCGAGATCTCGAATGTCGGCGTGTAGACGTAGCGGTCCGGCACGGCGCGATAACGCCCCCGCGCCGCCCCCGGTCGCAGGAACAGCAGACAGCAGCCGCGGCAGGTGCACATCAGCGCGCGGCTCTCCAGATCCACCACGTGGCGGTGCTCCGGCTCGATCGACTCCGCGCACATCTGGCACGCCTGCACCTCGGCCCCGGCCTCCGCCGGCTCGCGGAACCGCCGCAGTTTGATGATCATTTGGCTGCGCCCCCGGGCACCGGGCTCGGCTCCGGCGGGCGGCGGCCGATCTGCAGCAGCGGCGCCGTGTCGTCGGCCGGGACCTCGACCTCGACCCGCGAGATCTCCGGCGCCGCCTCGGCGATGGCCCGCTCGATGGCGTCGGTGACGGTGCGCAGGGAGGACGGGCAGCCGTGGCGGCCGCCCTCCATGCGCAGCCGTACGACGCCGTCCGCGGTGACGCCGAGCAGTTCCACCCCGCGCTGGTCCGCCCCGAGGCGCGGACGTACCTCGTCGAGTGCCTCGCGTACGCGCTCATCGGTGGTCAGCGGGTGCAGGTCGTGCAGGATGAGCAGCCCGGAGACGAGGTCGTCGGTGGTCAGCCCGTGGAGCACCTCGGCGGCGTCGGTCTCGATGACGATCTGCAGAATGCGCTCCAGGCCGCCGCCGTACAGCTCGATCAGAGCCTTGACCAGTTCCTCGGCCGTGGCCCGCGTCGTGGGGTCGGGACGGCCACGGAGCTCGTCGAGCAGGGCCTCGACCCGGTCACCGGTGGAGTGGACGGCGTGGAACGGCGGGGTCGTGCCGCCGGGCGGGCGGGCCGGCCGGCCGGGGCCTGGAGGGCCCGTGACGGAGCGGGCGGTACGGACGCTTCGGGCGGTCTGGGCTTCCGGCATCTGTGCTGATCCCCCTGTTCGTGCCGCGGCTGCTCACCTGCCGGGCGGTCATGGCGTCGAGAAGGCGTGCGGGCTGTGCACCCTGCGCAGCTCCTGTCCCTTGCCGAGGTACATGTGCACGCCGCAGGGCAGGCAGGGGTCGAAGCTGCGGACGGTCCGCATGATGTCGATTCCCTTGAAGTTCTCCGGTCCGTTCTCCTCGAAGATCGGGGTGTTCTGCACCGCGTCCTCGTACGGGCCCGGCGTCCCGTGGCTGTCACGCACGCTGGCGTTCCACGGGGTCGGCGGGTACGGGTGGTAGTTCGCGATCTTGCCGTCTCTGATCACCATGTGGTGGGACAGCAGGCCGCGCACCGCCTCGGTGAAACCACAGCTGATCGCGTTCTCCGGGACGGTGAACGGCGACCAGGTCTTGGTCCGCCCCTGGCGCACCTCGTTCAGCGCCTGCTCGGCGAAGTGCAGAGCACAGGCCGCCGCGTAGGCCTGGAAGTAACTGCGGGCGCGGTTGCGCTCGAGCGCGTTCGACATGAACTCGCCGCCACGCACGGGGATCCGCCAGACCAGGGTCTTCGGCGGGCGGGCGGCCGTCTTGGGCAGGTTGATGCGGACGCTGCCGTCGCCGGGCGTCTCGATGTAGCCGATGTCGACGGACGCCGACAGGGCCGTGGACCACAGGCGGGCGAGGGGTCCACCGCCGGTGTCGAGGGCGAGCAGGTCCGTGCCGTCGAACCACCGGGGCGACATCACCCAGCTGTAGTTGCCCGCGAAGTCGCGCTTCTGCGGTCGCGGGATCGTGTGCTGGTTCCACGGGTGCCGCCGGTCGACCGGGTTGCCGAGCGGGTCATGGGTGACGAACTGCTCCTGGTCCACCCAGTCGTCGTAGTAGGAGCTGCCCAGCAGGATCCGGATGCCGAGATTGATGTCGACGAGATCGTCGGTGACCAGCCTGCCGTCGACGATGACGCCCGGCGTGACGAACATGCGGCGGCCCCAGTCGCCCATGTTCTCGTACCGGAAGTCGCAGTGCTCGGGATCGTTGAGGCTGCCCCAGCAGCCCAGCAGCACGCGACGCCGCCCCACCTCCTCGTAGCCGGGGAGCGCGTCGTAGAAGAAGTCGAACAGGTCGTCGTGCATCGGTACGACCCGCTTCATGAAGTCCACGTACTTCATCAGGCGGGTGAGGTAGTCGGTGAACACCTGCACCGTCGCGACCGTGCCGACGCCGCCCGGGTAGAGCGTGGAGGGGTGCACGTGGCGGCCCTCCATGAGGCAGAACATCTCCCGCGCGAGCCGGCTCACCTGGAGCGCCTCGCGGTAGAACTCGCCCTGGAGCGGGTTCAGCGACCGCATGATGTCGGCGATGGTCCGGTAGCCGTGCTCGCCCGCGTGCGGTGCCTCGGTGCGCTCGGCGAGGGCCAGCACGCCGGGGTTGGTCTCGCGGACCATGTGCTCGCAGTAGTCCACCCCGACGAGGTTCTCCTGGTAGAGGTTGTGGTCGAACATGTACTCGGCGGCCTCGCCCAGGTTGAGGATCCACTCGCCGATGTGCGGCGGCCGTACGTCATAGGCCATGTTCTGGGCGTAGACGGAGCAGGTCGCGTGGTTGTCACCGCAGATCCCGCAGATCCGGCTGGTGATGAAGTGCGCGTCCCGCGGGTCCTTGCCCTTCATGAAGATGCTGTAGCCCCGGAAGATGGACGAGGTGCTGTGGCACTCCACGACCTCGCGGTTGGCGAAGTCGATCTTGGCGTAGATCCCGAGGCTCCCGACGATGCGGGTGATCGGGTCCCAGGCCATCTCCACGAGCTGCCGGTCCTGCTCCTTGCTCGTTGCGCGATCGGCTTTCTGGGTCGTCATGTGATCAGCTCCAGTGCGCCTTGTGACCGGTGAGCAGTTGGCGGCCCCTGCGGCGCCACTTCGGTTCCTTGTCGACGGTCCTCAGCGTGAAGCCGCGCAGGGTGCGGATCACCGTCCCGGTGGTGGAGCTGATGGAGGAGGAGACCCGGGCGCCCGGCGGCTCGTCCATGAACGGCATGAACTTGTCCGGGAAGCCGGGCATCGTGCAGGCGATGCAGATGCCGCCCACGTTCGGGCAGCCCCCGATGCCGTTCATCCAGCCCCGCTTGGGGACGTTGCACTTCACGACGGGTCCCCAGCAGCCGATCTTGACCAGGCAGGTCGGCGTGCCGTACTCCGTGGCGAACTGGCCCTGCTCGTAGTAGCCGCCCCGGTCGCAGCCCTCGTGCACGGTCTGGCCGAATAGCCAGGTCGGCCTCAGCGCCTCGTCGAGCGGAATCATGGGGGCCTGCCCGGACAACTGGTAGAGCAGGTAGAGGATCGTCTCGGAGAGGTTGTCCGGCTGGATCGGGCAGCCGGGCACGTTGACGATCGGCAGCCCGGCTTTGGACCGCCACTCCCAGCCGAGATAGTCGGCGACGCCCATGGCCCCGGTCGGGTTGCCCGCCATCGCGTGGATGCCGCCGTACGTGGCGCACGTGCCGGCGGCGAGCACCGCCGTCGCCTTCGGGGCCAGCCGGTCCAGCCACTCGCTGGTCGTCATCGGCTGGCCGGTCTCGGGGTTGTTGCCGAACCCCGCCCAGTAGCCCTCTCGTTTGATGGCCTCGTTGGGGATGGACCCTTCGACGACGAGGACGAACGGTTCGAGTTCGCCCCGGTCGGCCCGGAAGAACCACTCGATGAACGGATCGGCGCCCTGCATGGGCCCGGACTCGAAGTCGACCAGCGGCCAGTGCACCGCGACCCTGGGGAGCCCCGGCAGCACGCCGAGCGCGATGTCCTCGATGCTCGGCTGGCTGGCCGCCGTCAGGGCGACGGAGTCACCGTCGCAGCTCAGGCCCGCGTTTATCCAGAGAATGTGGATGAGCGGTTCGTCCGGCCGTCCCGGGCCGGCCTCCGTGGACGTGCTTGGCGCCGTCATGCTGCCTCCCCAGTGTCAGCGGTGGTCGCCTTCGAGCTGCCGGGCCGTCGCACTCCGGCCGGAGGACTGTGTGCTGCCCCGATTCCGGACATCCACACACTCCGTAATGGACCGTGCTATTCACGCTATGTCGCCTGTTCTCGGAGTCGACACCGTTGGCAACACAATCTGCGGTAAAGGCTGATTCGGCGATGTAAGTTCTTGTCGACGACACGCGCAGGGTCCGCAGGGGCCCGTCGGGAGCCGCCGGCGTGGGGACTATGCCTTGACGGAGGCCATGACCGCCGCGAACTCGTCGAGCTTCCCGTACGTCTCCTCGGCCGGGAGGGTGGGAAGGGCGAAAACCATCCTGTCGACGCCCGCCTCGACCACCCGCTCGATCGCCTCGCGGTCGGCGGGCACCCCGTAGACCGTCACCGGGAGGCGTCCCCGGCCGGCCTCGCGAGCGCGCCGCTCCAGCTCGGGGATCCGCTCGATGATGGTGTCGACGCCCATCGCGAAGCTGGGCATCCAGCCGTCGCCGTACTCCACCACGCGGTCGAGCGCGGTCGGCCCGCTGCCGCCGACGTAGATCGGCGGGTGCGGGCGCTGCACCGGCTTGGGCCAGGAGAAGATGCGGTCGAAGTTCACGAACCGGCCATGGATCGCCGCCTCGTCGGTCGTCCAGATCTCCTTCATCGCGAGGACCCGCTCGCGGAGCAGATCCATCCGGGTCGTCGGGTCGGTGCCGTGGTCGCGCATCTCCTCGCGATTCCAGCCCGCGCCGATGCCGACGATGACCCGCCCGCCCGACACCTGATCGAGGCTCGCCACCTCTTTGGCGGTGATGATGGGGTCGCGTTCGACGACGAGGAGGATCCCGGTGCCGAGCAGCAGCCGTTCGGTGACCACGGCGGCCGCCGTGAGGACCACGAAGGGATCGAGCGTC
Organism: Actinomadura alba; assembly: GCF_014323705.1. Lineage (GTDB taxonomy): Bacteria > Actinomycetota > Actinomycetes > Streptosporangiales > Streptosporangiaceae > Actinomadura_C > Actinomadura_C alba. The sequence continues at coordinate 37,036 of NZ_JABVEC010000049.1, read as the reverse complement.
CGGTAGTACTCCCTCGGCAGCTCGCCGCCCTGGGGCCACGGTGACTCGCGCTTGACCGGGATGTGCGTGTGCTCGGCCACGAACAGCGACTCGAACCCGCGCTCCTCGACGGCACGGCCCAGTTCCACCGGTCCGATGCCCTCGTCGGTCACGAAGGTCGTCACCCCGAACCTCAGCCCGTCGTCGGTCACCACGGGTTCATTCCAGGCCCGTCCGTGGTCCAAACGCCTCGGTGATCGGTGGACACAGCCCGCTGACCAGGGCGATCCGGTGACCCGGCCGGGAGGGGGAGTCTTGGCCGCCGCGCTTCCCGGGTACACCCGGCGAGAGGAGCGGACAGCGGAAGGCACCGCCATACCCCGCGGGAATCCGGGTCGGCCCACGTTCCGGCCGGCGAAGAAACGCGCTTGTGCGGCCGTCGCCGCGCGCCGCGACGACGTCGTACGGCTCAGCCGGGCGATCCACGCCGAGCCCGAACTCGGTTTCGAAGAGCACAACGCGGCACGGTGGCTCGGGGACCTGCTCGCCGATGCGGGCTTCGCGGTCACGGCGGGGCCATGTGATCTGCCCACCGCTCTGATCGCGGCCACGGGCGGGGGTCCGTTCGTGGTGGACGTGTTCGCCGAGTACGACGCCCTGCCGGGGATCGGACATGCCTGCGGGCACAACCTGATCGCGGCGGGCGCGGTCGCCACCGCTCTCGCGCTGGCGCCGGCCGCCGACGACCTCGGGCTGACGGTGCGGGTGGTCGGCGCTCCGGCGGAGGAGACCGGCGGTGGCAAGGTCCTGCTCATGGAACGCGGGGCCCTGCGCGACACGCGACTGGCGCTCATGGCGCATCCGGGACCGTACGACTGCGTCACGCCGTGCTTCGTCGCGGCCGGTGGCCTCGAGGTGCGCTACGACGGCCGGGAGGCGCATGCCGCGCTCAATCCGTTCGACGGGATCAACGCCGCCGACGGGATGCATCTGGCCCAGACCGCGATCGCCCTGCTGCGCCAGCATCTGCGTCCGGGCGAGTTCGTGCACGGGGTGGTCACCGAGGCCGGGTCGGCGCCCAATGTGATCCCCTCGGTGGCGCGCGCGACCTATGGCCTGCGCGCTCCCGATCTGCCCGCGCTGGCCGAGCTCACCGCGCGGGTGACCGCGTGCTTCGAGGCCGGTGCCCTGGCGACCGGGGCGCGGCTGGGGTTGACGCCCGACGCCGTGTCGTACGCGGAGCTCAGGTCCGACCCCGCGCTGGCCGAGTCGTTCCGGGACAACGCACCCGCGATGTGGGCCGAGCCGGCCGACGCGCCGAGCCGGGTCTTCGGCTCCACTGATTTCGGCGACGTGTCACATGTCGTGCCCGCGCTGCATCCGGTGTTCGGCATCGGGGCGTCGGTGGCCAACCACCATCCCGGCTTCGCCGCCGCCGCGGCGACCCCTCACGCCGAGGAGGCCATGCTCGCCACCGCACGCTCGCTCGCCTGGACGGTGATCGACCACGCCGGTCGGCGGTCTCTCGGCTGACGGGCCGGGATCCGCCCCAGCGAGCGGGCACCGGACGATGGCGCGGGAGGAGCCGGTGCGGAGGTCCGCGACATGGGCAGGTCGCCGTCCTCTCTTCTGTCGACGCCTGGGACCGCCGGTCACCGTCTGTCACCGGCACCGTCGCGGCCGGCCCCGCTCCGGCGGTGTCCTCGCGGCGGGTGTCGAGGTCCCCGCACCGCCGTTTCCCGTGGTCCTCGTGGGTCGGTTGGCCCATTCCACGGCGTTGCAGAAGGAACGGGGGATAACGTGTTCCGTGACGGCTCGATTACGCTTCGTAAGGGACGGTCCTGATGTCGGATGGCCGGTCTGAGATTTCGGATGGTCTCGCCGAGGTGACGATCGGCGAGTGGCTGAATCGGCTCGCGACCGCCGAGGGCCCGGGCGGATACGCCTGCGCGCTGATCAGCGTCGCGCAGGCCGTGGCCCTGGTCGAGAGGATCTGCGACATCACGCTCGCCGATGACGCGCTCGAAACACTGCACCCGGCCGTCGCCGGGTGCCTGTCGGAGGCCGGTGGGGTACGGCTGCGGGTCCTGGAACTGCTGAGGCAGGCCGCGGAGGCGCACGTCGGTCTGCAGGCGGCCTACCTGCTGCCGGCCGACGACACGGCGGACCAGAACAGCCGCCGGCACGCGTTCCAGGCCACGGCCGAGGTGTCGGCGGCGGTCGGGATCGAAGTGGTCAAGGTGGCGGCCAAGGCCGCCGACCTGGCCGGTGATCTGCACGGCCGGGCCGACCCGGTCATGTTCGCGCACATCGGCGAGGCCGCCGCGCTCAGTGCCGCGGCCATCGAGGCGGCCGCGCTCCACTGCTGGTTGCATCTGGCGGATGTGATCGGCACAGGGTTGAAGACCGATCTCGATCGGGAGTTGCACGAGCACATCGACAAGGGGCTCGGCAGCGCCTCCGTGGCGATCTACAACGCGCGGGCCCAGGGCAGGGAAGGCGTCGGCCTCTGACTTAGCCGCGCGGCGGTCCCGGGCGCCCGCCCGGCCTCGCCCGTCTCATCGCGGCTCGGATCAGGTCGCGTACCCGATCGGCGAGCGCCGGCGCCGGACCGGCCGGCAGGTTCGCCGGGGCGCTCTCCATCCCGGGACGCGGACGGGTCGGGGTGAGGCCCTCCGCCACCCGCAGGGCGGCGGCCAGGCTCCTGCGCTCGTTCTCACCGACCTCCTCGCGCAGCCTGACGAACTCGTGACGCTCTTCCGCCAGCGCATGGGCGAGCACCTCGTCGCGCAGCTGATCCAGGATGCCCAGGAAGCGCGGGTCCTCGGTGTCCATGTTCTCCAGCTCGGCGAGGATGGCCTTGGCCGTTTGCTCCTCGGCGAGGCGGTCCCGCACGATGCCCTCGCCGCCGGCGAGGGTACGGCGGGCCAGTGGGTGCACGATCTGTTCTTCGGCGCTCTCGTGCACGGCGAGCAGCCGCGCCAGCCGATCGAACGCCGTCCGGCGTTCCGTCCCGATGGCGAGCGCGACCGCGATGAAGAGGTCTCTGATCTCGGCGTGCTGCCTGATGAGCAGGTCGATGACGTCCTCCGAGGCCGGAGCCGCCGGGGTCGGCGGGGTCGGCGGCTGCATGGCTCCCCCTCGTCGTCGAGTACGGCCGATCGCCGCTCATCTCCCTACCCGGGGGCCGGCGCCGCACGCGATGAGCGTGTGGGACGACGGTAAAGACTTCGTCTCCGGAGCCGACCTGCCGATGACGTGGCCGTGGACACGGGTGTACGGCCTGAGCTGCGGGAACGTTGTACGTGAGGGTCGACAAATCGCCTCGAATGGGGCAGGGGGGATCGATGATGAGCACGGAGAACGTCAGCAGCGCGCCCATGGGCTCGCACACCGGTGCGCACAAGGTCGTACTGGGTACGTACAGCACTCACGACGCGGCACAGCACGCGGTGGATCTCCTGGCGGAGCACAACTTCCCGGTCGAGCACGTCACCATCGTGGGCACCGGCCTGAGGCTGGAAGAGCAGGTGACCGGCCGGTGGACCCTGCCCAGGGCGGTGATCGCCGGCGCCGGTACCGGTGGGTGGATCGGACTACTGATCGGCCTGGTGTTCTGGATCGTCAGCCCATGGGCGGTGGGTGCGGTCATCTCCGCGATCCTGCTGGGCCTGCTCTTCGGCGTCGTCTTCGCCGCGATCGCCCATGGGGTGCAGCGGCGGACCTTCACGACCGTGTCCGCCATCGTCGCCGACCGCTACGACGTCATGGTCGACGCGGAGTTCGCCGAAGAGGCCCGGCGGGTGCTCGCCGCCGCGCTCTCGGCCACCGACCCGGCGGCGGACCAGCCGAGCTGAGGCGCCCGCCGATGGCTTGACGGCGCCGGTGGCGAAGTGTGATCTCGGGAGGGCCGGGTGTGGGAGCCTCGCGCACCCTCCCGATCACACGGCCGTCCCGTTTGATGACCCCGACCCCGACGTACGGTGGGACTGTGCGGCGTCGCAGACGGATCTATCTGATCATGATGGGCACCTGTGTCACGCTCTTCGTGCTGGCCTGGGCGGTCGTCCGGTTCTACTCGACCGGTGCCGCGGTCGTGATGTCGATGGTGGCCCTGGTGATCCCGCCGTTCGCCGCCATCGTCGCCAACCGCAGCGACGACCGAGGCGACCGAGGCGACCGAGGCGACCGACCGGAATAACCGTCGCTGACCGGGAAGAACCGGTCCATGACGACAGCTCGATCCGCGACCATCGAAACCCGTATCCCGGCCCGCTTGGATCGTCTGCCCTGGTCTCGATGGCACTGGCTGGTGCTCACCGGTCTCGGCACGGTGTGGATCCTCGACGGTCTCGAGGTCAACGTCGTCGGGGTCATCGGGCCGCGGCTCACCGACCCGTCGGGCGGTCTCGGGCTGACGGACTCGCAGGTCGGGCTGGCCGCCTCGATCTACGTCACGGGCGCGTGCCTCGGCGCGCTGCTGTTCGGTTACCTGACCGACCGTTTCGGCCGCAAGAAGCTCTTCCTCATCACCCTGGCGCTCTATCTGACGGCCACCGTCGCCACCGCGTTCTCCATGAACGCGCTCTGGTTCTACGCCTGCCGTCTCCTCACCGGAGCGGGCATCGGCGGGGAGTACGCCGCCATCAACTCGGCCATCGACGAACTGATCCCCGCCCGGGTGCGCGGGCGCGTCGACATCCTCGTGAACGGCTCGTTCTGGATCGGCACCACGATGGCGGCGGCCCTGTCCCTGCCCATCCTCAACTCCGATCTCCTGCCCGCCGATCTGGGCTGGAGGGCGATGTTCCTGCTCGGCGCGCTGCTGGGGCTCGGCGTCATGCTGGTCCGGCGTACGGTGCCCGAGAGCCCCCGCTGGCTGTTCATCCACGGCCGTCAGGACGAGGCCGAGCACATCGTCCGGGGCATCGAGCGCAAGGTCGAGGAGGACAGCGGCGAGCGCCTCGCCGAGCCCGATGAGAGCATCACCGTGCGCCAGCGCCGGGCGATCGGGTTCGGGATGATCGCGCGGACCATGGTCCGCGACTACCCCCGCCGGTCCATCCTGGGCCTGGCGCTGTTCGTCGGCCAGGCGTTCCTCTACAACGCCGTCTACTTCACCTATGCGCTGGTGCTCGCGAAGTTCTTCCAGGTTCCGGACGGCCGGGTCGGCCTCTATCTCATTCCCATCGGGATCGGGAACTTCATCGGGGCGCTCTTCCTCGGGCGGCTGTTCGACTCGATCGGGCGGCGGATCATGATCACGGGGTGCTACATCGTCTCCGGTGTCCTGCTGATCGGCACCGGCCTGCTGTTCCGGGAGGGCGTCCTGTCGGCGGCCACCCTCACCGCGTGCTGGTGTGCGGTGTTCTTCTTCGCCTCGGCCGGTGCGAGTGCCGCGTACCTCACCGTGAGCGAGCTCTTCCCGATGGAGACGCGTGCCATGGCGATCGCCTTCTTCTACGCGGTCGGCACCGCGCTCGGCGGCATCATCGGACCCACGCTGTTCGGCCGCCTGGTCGAGACGGGTGAGGTGATGGCCGTGACCAACGGATACTTCCTCGGCGCCGCACTGATGATCGCCGCCGGGCTGGTGGAGCTGGCCATAGGCGTCGAGGCGGCCGGGCAGTCGCTGGAGAGGATCGCCCCGCCGCTCTCCACCGCGAGCCGGCGCTGACCGGTTCCGGCGGCGGCGCGCCGCCGCATTGATCGCCCCTCTCGTGGCACAACGACTGCGAAGACCCGTTCCAGGGGAGGCGACATGGCAGTCTGGGGAAGGACGAACGCGAAGGCGTCCGACACGTCCGTGGACATGGGGCTGATCGGCGTCTACCTCAACGACCACCTGGCGGGGTCCACCGCCGGCGTCGAGCTCGTGCGTCGCGCGGCCAGGTCCCAGCGGCACTGGGTGGGCGGGCAGGTTCTCGAACGGATCGCCGCCGAGATCGCTGAGGACCGGGCCGAGCTGATCGCCATGATGCGGGCCCTCGGGGTTCCGGTCCGCCGCTACAAGGTCTGCGCCGGCTGGGCGGTGGAGAAGCTCGGCCGGGTCAAGGTGAACAGGCGGCTTGTGCGCAGGTCGCCGTTGAGCGACGTCATCGAGCTCGAAGCGCTCCGGCTCGGCATCGAGGGCAAGCAGGCCGGCTGGCGGGTGCTGCGAATGCTCGCCGACACGGACGACCGCCTCGACCCCGCCCGTCTCGACCGGCTCATCGGCCGGGCCCGTGGTCAGGCCGAGACCGTCGAGGACCTGCGGGTCCGCGCGGCCGAACGGCTGCTCGGGTCGGCTTGATCCGCGGCGGATGCCCGGCCGCCGGGCGCCACCCGCGCGGCGGCCGGCGCGGCCGGGGCTGGATCGCCGACGACCGGGCGGGCGGCAAGGGAGTCGGATGCCCGCCCGGTGTCGGGTTCACGCCGGGCACTGCGCCGCTACTCGGCGCCGTGCCGGCGAGCACTGGAGGCTCCGGCCGTCGTGGTGTACGGCCCGGAGCGGCTCGGGCCAGGGAGCCGGCCCGATCGGCCGTGAGGAGAAGTACCGTGAGGACAAGTGTGACAAAACTGGACTAACAGCAGCATAGTCCGTACGTGACGTCAGCCGGTGACGACCACGAGGGGGCGGGCCGGGGCGGAACTGCGCTCGAGTTCGACTTCGAAGCGGCTGCGGTCACCGCGATGGAACGCCACGAAGCTCTCCACGGGACGGTCGTCGACCCCGAGGCTGACACTGCGCAGGACGAGCACGGGGGCTCCCCGCGCGAGGCCCAGGCTGCGGGCGAGCGATGGGTTCGCCGCTGCGGCCTCCACCGACCGGCGTCCCCGCACCAGCCGTACGCCGTACTTCTGCTCGAGCAGCGCGTAGAGGGACTGGTCGGTCAGATCCTCGTCGACGAGTCCGGGCGCCAGGTCGGCCGGCACGTGGGTGATGGTGAGCACCCACGGTTCCTCGTCGACGTAGCGCAGCCGTTCCACCACGGTCACCGGCGTGTCCGGCTCGATGTCGAGGTCGGCCGCGATCTGGGCGTCCGCGGGCACCACCGCGAGCTTGCGGACGTCGCTGCGCAGGTGCCCGCCGCGCGCCGCCACGTCCTCGTAGAGGCCGGTGAGCGACTGCACGAGTCCCTCCACCGTCTTGGGCTTGGCGAAGAAGGTGCCACGTCCCTTGATCCGCTCGATGACGCCCTCGGCCTCGAGCTCGGCCAGCGCCTGCCGCACCACCGTACGGGAGATGCCGTACCGGACGCAGAGCTCATGATCGCCAGGCAGCCGGTCGCCCGGCTGGCAGTTCTGCCGTTCGATCTCCGCGAGGAGGATCAGCTTGAGCTGATGGTAGAAGGGCAGCGGTGAGGAGCGATCAATACTTGACTGCATGTCATTAGAGGATAACAAGTTACGGGCAGGCTGTCCCGCGCGCTCGGCGCCAGGACAGGGATGCAGCGCCAGGACAGGGATGGCGCTCAGGGGCTCCACGCCAGTGCCCTCGCCGGATTGTCCACGAGTACGGTGCGCACCAGCTCGGCGCCGCCTTCGCGTTCCAGCCGGGGAACGAACCGGGCCGGCAGGTAGGCGAGCCCGGGCATGCCGCCGTACGCCACGTAGCGGGTCCTGCGCGCGACGTCGCCGCCCAGCAGCACGCGGTCGGCACCGCCCAGCGCCGCGACCCGGAGCAGGCAGTCGAGGAGCACGGAGTCCGGCCACTGGCGGGTGCGCGCCATACCGTCGTAGCCGAGGTAGGCGCCCGTAGCGGCGAGTTCGGCGTGCGCGCCCGGGTCGGGGTTGCGATCGAGGTGGGCGAGCACCACCCGATCGGCGGGTACCCCGCCGGACGCGAGGAGCTCCAGGACCTCCACCGCCGCGCTGCCGTGCTCGAGGTGGACCATGACCGGTGCTCCCGTCGCGCGGTGGGCCGCAGCGACGGCGTCGAGCACGTCTCGTTCGAACGGGCTGATCGACCAGTAGCCGGTACCCGCCTTCAGCAGGCCGGCCCGCACGGGCTCGCCCTTCGGTGAGCGTGCCGGAGCGGATTCGCCGGGGCCGTCCATGGCCGGGGCACCGTCCAGCAGGTCCGCGGTGAAGCGCTCGGCCAGCCGGGCGGGCCCGAGTGCGGTCAGCCAGTGGCCGCTGGGATAGTGCGCCTCCCGGTGCGCCCCCGTCGTCAGCACGACGCCGAGCCCGGTGCGCGCGCTGATCCGCGCGGTCGCCGCCGGGTCGCGGCCGAGGCCGGTCGGCGTGGCCTCGACCATCGCGTCGATGCCCGCGGCACGCAGCAGCCGGGCCTCCTCGCCGCTGAGGTCCTCGTCGTCGAGCTCGTCGCCGGGCAGCAGCGGCGTCACCTGGAACAGGTGCTCGTGGTAGTCGGTCCGGCCCAGCGCGGCGGCCTCGATGTCGCCGAGCACCGTGCGGACCCGGCCGATCACCTCAGCTCCTCCGCGATGGCCGCCAGCCGCTCGACCGTCGCGGTGTCGAGGTCGAGATGGAAGACCTCGGCGATGGCCTGGGTCCAGCCGTGGATGAAGTAACGCCACCCGTCGATGACGGTCAGGTCGCGCGCGTCGCGCTGGGCGAGGGACTGCTGCAGGAAGTCGAGCCGGCCCCGGTAGTTGAGCTCCCACACCAGGCCGTGCTCGGGGAACCGCACCGCGGCGGTGAGAGGTGATCCGGGCCGGTCCTTGCCGAGCCCGGTCGCGTTGACGACCAGGCTGCCCCGCGCCGCCGCAGTGACCAGCCGGTCGCCGTCCCCGGCCGACTCCACCAGCTCGTAGCGGAAGAGGCCCGGATCGAGCTCTCCGCCCAGGTGCACGTCACGCAGATGGGCGAGCCGCTCCGCGGAGGTGTCGGTGCAGACGATCCGCGCGGGAGCGTCCGGCCGGCGGGCGAGATACCAGGTGAGGGCGGTACCGGCACCGCCCGCGCCCAGGCAGACGACGTCGGCGCCGGTGCGCGCGAAATGCCCCGGTGGCAGGAACTCCTCCAGCGAGAGCCCCGCCGTCACCGGGTCCTTGGCGTGGCCGATCAGGCGCCCGCCGTTCTTGGAGATCGACGAGATCTCGCCGCAGAGCCGCGCGAACTCGTCCAGCTCATCGAACTGGTCGCTCGCGGCCCGGAACACTCCGATCTTGTGCGTGGTCACGAGCGCCCCGAGATGTGCAGGGTCGTCGCGGATCGCCGTGACGAGCGCCCGGTAGTCGGCCGCGCTCGCGTCGAGTGGCAGATCGTGGCCGACCAGCCGCCGCGCCGGTAGCCCGAGCGCCTCGGCCCACCGGGGGAACACCTTCATGATGGACGACCCCGCCGTGCGCACCCCGACGAAGCCCATCTTCGGTTCCGTCCCCGGGCCGCCGCCCGGGCCGGTCTCGGTGGCCGCCCGCGGGCTCACGCCGCCCGCCACTGCCGGACCGCCTCGGCGAACCCGCGCGCCCGGTCCTCGATCTCCTCGTAGCGCCCCGCTGCCAGGTCGGCGGCCGAGCACAGTTCTCCGCCCGCGCCGAGGGCCACCGCTCCGGAGCCGAGCCACGTGCCGAGGTTGTCCGCATTGACGCCGCCGGTCGGCACGAACGGCACGTCCGGGAACGGTCCGCGCAGCGAACGCAGGTAGCCGGGACCACCGAGCGAGGCGGGGAAGATCTTCACGGCGTGGGCGCCGAGCGCGGACACGCGCATGACCTCGCTCGGAGTGAGCGCGCCGAGGAGCACCGTCGTCCCGGTGCCGAGCATGGCCCGGCCCAGCTCGTCGGTGGTGCCGGGGCTCACCAGGAAGCGCGCGCCCGCGTCGGCCGCCTCGGTGGCCTGCCCGGGGGTGGTCACGGTGCCGGCGCCGAGCAGCACGCGGTCGCCGTACCTCCGGTCGATCTCCGCGATCACCGCGGCCGCGTCCGGGGTGCTGTAGGTGATCTCGATGCCGGTGACGCCGCCGGTGACCAGCGCGTCGACACCGCGCAGTGCGCTCGCGGTGTCCGGCGCGCGCACGACGGCCACGACGGCGGCTTCGGCCAGTGCGTGGAGTTCGGGGGCCAGTGCCTGAAGTTCGGCGGACGGGGTCATTTTTCCTCCTGGACGCGTACGGGGTGAGCCGGGCCGGCTCCGGACAGCACCGCGAGCACGTCGGCCGTCGCGGCCGAGCCCATGCGGTCGACGGCCTCGACGGTCTGCGCACCGATGTGCGGCGTGATGACGACCCGCTGCGCGAGGTCGTCGGCGAGCAGCGGGCTTCCGGCATCGGTGCCCTCCGCTGACAGGGTGTCCGCGGCGTAGCCGCCGAGCCGGCCGGAGCGCAGCGCGGCCGCGACGGCCGCCTCGTCCACGAGATCGGCGCGGGCCGTGTTGACGATGACCTGCCCCGGCCGGGCTCGCTCCAGCCATGCCGCGTCCACGACCCGGTGCCCGCCGGGCGCGTGCAGTGAGACCGCGTCACAGTCGGCGGCCAGTTCCTCCAGCGAGGCCGGCCGGACGCCCAGCGCCCCGGCGTCGTCGCGGCGCAGGTACGGGTCATGGGCGAGGACCTCGGTGCCGAAACCGGTCAGCCTGCGCGCGACCGCCTGCCCGATCCGGCCGAAGCCGACCACGCCCAGGGTCAGGGATCCCAGCTCACGGCCGCGACGCACGCCCCAGTCGCCGGAGCGCACGCCCCGGTCACCGGCCACGATGCCGCGCAGAGCCGCCAGCAGGAGACCGATGGCGTGCTCGGCGACGGCGTCGCTGTTGGCGCCGGGGGTGTTCGTCACGGTCACCCCGCGACGTGCCGCCGCGGCCAGGTCGACGGCGTCGACGCCGACGCCGTACCTGGCCAGTACGCGCAGGCGTGGTGCCCGCGCGAGATGGTCCTCGGTGACCGGCCCGGTGCCGGCGATCCAGGCCACCGCGGCGGCGAGCGGCTCCGCCAACGCGGCGAGGTCGTGCGTCGCGGGTCCGCGCACCACAGTCAGACCGCCCGCCGCCAGTTCCGCGACCAGGTCGCGGGAACCGGAGGAGAACGACCGGGAGGTCACGAGCACGGTGCCGCGCGCCTGCGCCGGGACCGGGGCGGGTCCGGGGACGGGGGCGGGGGCGTCCGTGGTCGCCCGCGAGGTGTTCACGTGGACTCCCCGGCGTGCTCGAACCACGGCTCGAGCCTCTGGTAGGCGTCGAGGAAGAGCTCGTGGCGGCGGCGGTAGGCCTCATGCCGGGCCGGGTCGGGCGCGAACTCGCCGGTGACCTGTGACAGGGTCGGCGCGACCTCGAAGCCATCGAGGACCCCGGTGCCCACACCCGCCGTCACCGCGGCGCCCAGGCTGTTGGCCTCCTCCACGATGCTGCGCCGGCGGACCGTGGCCCCCCACACGTCGGCGAGGATCTGCAGCCACACGTCGCTCGCCGCTCCGCCGCCGATGGCGTCCACCCGGTCGACGGCGGCGCCGGACTCGCGGAAGGCGCCGACGCAGGTACCGAGATTGAACGCCACGCCTTCGAGAACCGCCCGGGTCAGGTGCGCGGGGCCGTGGTGGCGCGACAGCCCGACGAAGGCGCCCTTGGCGGCGGGGTTCCAGTACGGGGACCGCTCGCCGAGCAGGTGCGGCAGGAAGTACAGACCCTCCGAGGACGCCTCAGCCGTGTCGGCGTCGGCCACCAGGCGGCGGAACCGGTCGGCGTCGTCACCCGGCACCAGCAGATCGGTGACCCATTGCAGGGAGCCGCCGCCGGCCTGCATCGTCGCGGTCGGGACGTACTGGCCCGGCACGACATGGTCGAACGTCATGGTGCGCATCCCCGGGTCGTGCAGCGGAGCGCCCGCCGAGACCGAGACCCAGGACGATGAGCCGAGATAGGCATAGGCGCCCGCCTCGGGGCTCACCACCCCGGCTCCCACCGCCGCCAGTGGGCCGTCGCCGCCGCCGATCACCACCGGAGTGCCGGCGAGCAGCCCGGCCGGCCCGGCCGCGGCCTCCGTCACCTCGCCGACCACGGTCGTCGACGGCACGATCTCGGGGAAGAGGGCGGGGTCGAGGCCGGCGGCGGCGATGAGCTCCGCTGACCACGTACCGCGGAGCTGGTCGTAGGCGTTGGTCGACGACGCGTCCGACGGATCGGTGACCAGCACGCCGGTGAGCCGCTGGACGACGAAGTCCTTCGCCAGGCAGACGTGCGCGACCCGGGCGAAGGTCTCCGGCTCGTTGTCACGGACCCACATGACCTTCGTGAGTGAGTAGGTGGGGTTCAGCCGGTGGCCGGTGACGCGGTAGGCCGGCTCCATGCCGAACCCGTCGATGAGCACGTCGCACTGATCGGTGCTGCGATGGTCGGCCCAGATGATCGCCGGACGGACCGCCTCGTACGCGGAGTCGAGGAGGACCGCGCCCATCATCTGGCCGGAGAAGCCCACGCCCCGTACGTCGCCGGGTGCGGTGCCGGAGTCGGCGAGCAGCCGCCGGGTGGCCGAGCACACCGCCCGCCACCACTGCTCCGGATCCTGTTCGGCGACCCCGCCGTGGTCGAACCTGGTCGGGTAGGGCACCGTGACCGACGCGACGAGCCGTCCTCCGTCGTCGTGCAGCGAGGCCTTGTCACCGGTCGTGCCCAGGTCGTGTGCCACCAACATGGTCGTTCCTCACGCTTGTCTTCTGCGGTGCGCGGGCGTGCGTCCTGCCGGGTCAGATGTGCGTCCGGCGGCGGGTGCGGGTCCGGCCGGGGCCGGGACGCCGGTCAGGCGGATTCGTACGGAGCCAGCTCGTATCCGTTCGGGCTGCGCAGTGCCCGGGCCCCCATTCCGTGGTCGAGCACCCATTGGTAGTCGTGGCCGGCGCGACCGGGGTAGACGGCGAGAAAGCGGTACGGTTCGTCGCCGACGTTGACGCTGCGGTGGGCCCAGTGCGGCGGGATGTAGCCGATGACACCGGGCGCCATGTCGATCCACTCCGTCCGCTCGCCGTCGAACAGCAACAGGCCGCCGACGCCGGTCAGGCCCAGGTAGATCTCACCCTGCGGGTCAGGGTGCTGGTGGCCCTTGGTCATGTGGAACTCGCCGCCGCAGTCACCGGGCAGGATCGTGGTGATCGACTGGGGCAGCTCCCGGTCGAGCTCCGGCACGGGGGACGACGTCACGGTGTAGACGACCGGGTCGTCACCCGAGGCGGAGCGACGCCACTCGGTCTGATCGGCGAACAGTCCTTCCAGATCCGACATGCGCCGGGTCAGGATGGGCCCCGTCGGCTCGATCGTCGCGGTGGCGGGATCGAACGAGATCCGCAACGGACTGATCGGCGGGGTCGCGAACGCGGTCACAGGGTCCTCCAGAGCGCGGATGTCGGGCATCTGAACTGTAGTCCTGTACGTACAGGATGGCAAAGGTCGCGGATGCGGAAACCCCGAGAACACCGGGCATCCGGAGAATGAAAATGGTGATCACCTATTACAGTCCGTAGTAGCTCAGGTGAATCCGACGTTCAGCCCGACCTTCAAGCGATGAGGAGACCTCCATGGCCATCTGGAACCGGCTGCGCGAGTCCGCCAAGACGATGCAGGCGCAACTGGAGTCGAGGAAGAACGACCTCAAGAGCGGAGCCTTCCGCGACGCGAGCATGGCGATGTGCGCGCTCGTCGCGGCCGCGGACGGCAGCGTCGATCCGGCCGAGCGGCAGCGGGTCGCGTCGCTGATCACGAGTAACGAGGTCCTGCGGAACTTCCCCGCCGACGACCTGCAGCGGCGCTTCAACGACTACGTGACCAAGCTCACCGGCGACTTCGCCCTCGGCAAGGTGAGTCTCCTGCAGGAGATAGGCAAGGTGAAGTCGAAGCCGGTCGAGGCGCGGGCCGTGATCCAGATCGGCATCGTGATCGGAAGCGCCGACGGCGACTTCGACCAGAACGAGAAGGCGGTCGTCCGGGAGGCCTGCCTGGCCGTGGACATCCCACCCTCCGACTTCGAACTCTGACCGGCGACGGCCGCGGGTGACGCGCGCGGGATGTCGGGGTGCGTCGTGTTTGAGGTCTGTTGTCAGGGAAGAGAGTCCCGAGCAGTCGTCAGCGACGCAGAGAGGATACTCCCGTGACCATTGGCGTCAGCATCGCCCTCATCATCATCGGTGCCATCCTGGCGTACGCGGTGAACTTCAGTATCAGCGGCCTCGACATCGAGGTCGTGGGCTGGATCCTGATGGCCGGCGGAATCGCCGGCCTGATCATCGGCCTGTTCTGGATGGCCTCCGCGCGGCGTCGTGCCGCGCCTCCGGCCAGGGGTACCGCGCTGCGCGAGACCTACTACGACGAGACCCCGCCCGCCTACGGCGATCGGCCCCCGCGACGCACGTACTGACCCCTCCGGTCGCGCCGATTGCGCAGCCGTCGTGAAAGCCGGCCCGTACCGGCGCCCCGTCCGAACGGCGGGCGCCGGTGCGGGCCGGAGCCGTGTCCACTCGCCGGTTTTCTGGGCGGGCCTACTTCTTCGGGCCGCGGATCAGGTTGGCGAGCTTGCGGCCGACGAGCAGGTAGGCGAGGACGACGCCGGCGGTGTTGAGGATGACGTCGTCGATGTCGAATGCCCGGCCCTGGACCGCGAACCCCTGGGTGAGCTCGACCATGAACGAGATCAGGCCGCACACGAGGGCGAGGCGCAGCGGCCCGCGCAGGCGCGAGAAGACCACGGGGAGCAGGATGCCGAGCGGGGCAAAGAGCACGAGGTTGCCGCCCAGCTGCCGGATCGCCTCCTTGATGTCGGGCTGGTCGAGGTAGAAGCGCAGGCTGTGACCGGCGTCGGTGTTGCCGACCGCCTGCCCGTGGTCCTCGATGGGGGTGAGGGTGATCATCGCTGCCCAGTACGAGAACACGATTCCGATTCCCAGCGCGATGACGATGGCGAGGACCCGGAGCGGAGTGACGTACCAGGAGCTCTTCCGAGCGGTCTTCGCTGAGGGCCGTGACCTGGTCGACGTGGACACGCTGGCCTTCCCTTCGCTGTCGGTCGGTGGCGGCTGCAGCCTTCCTCCCCAAATGACGCGGATGTAAGCGAAGGCGGTGGATGCGATGGGGTGAACGTTCGCCCGGAATGCCAGGCATCGTACGGCTTCGGGAGAAGGGCTTCGGGAGAAGCGGTCTTGCCTGGGCAGGCGGAAGTGCCCGTGACTCCGCGTGGACCTGCGGGTGTGGACTTCTCAGCGGTGCGGATTGTCGTAGGCACACGGCACGATATGGGCATGACGGACGCACCAGACGCGATGCCGGTCGCCGACCAGGCCGCCTATGCCCAGGCCGTACAGACGGCCGTCGACGCCGCCGCCGCCTACTACGGCGATGGTGACTCACCGCTGGACGACGACGCCTATGACCGGCTGGTGCGCGGCATCGCCGCCTACGAGGACGCTCACCCCGACCACGTACTGCCGGACTCGCCCACCGGGAAGGTGGCCGGCGGTGCGATCGTCGGGGACATACCGCACACCATCCCGATGCTGAGCCTCGACAACGTCTTCTCCGCCGAGGACCTCGCCAATTGGGCGGCCGGGTTCGAACGCCGGATCGGCCGCCCGGTGGCGGCGTGGAGCGTCGAGCCCAAGCTCGACGGGCTCGCGGTGTCGGCTCGCTACCGCGATGGCCGGCTGGTGCAGTTGGTCACCCGCGGTGACGGTACGGCGGGTGAAGAGGTGTCCCACGCGATCGGAGCCATCCTGGGGCTGCCCGCGGAGCTGTCCGAGCCGGTGACGGTCGAGATCCGCGGAGAGGTGCTGATGACCGCGGCGCAGTTCGAGGCCGCCAACGTCACCCGGGTGGCGCACGAGGGCGTGCCGTTCTCCAATCCCCGGAGCGGCGCCGCCGGCACGCTGCGCGCGCGAGAGCGGACCTACCGGGTCGAGATGACGTTCTTCGGCTATGGCGCGCTGCCGCTCCCGCCGGACGACACCTCCGATCTCGCCACCAGGCTGCGGGAGCTGCCGCACAGCGAGATCATGGAGCTGGTCGCGGGGCTCGGCGTGCGGACCACGGCGGCGACACCGGTCGCCGGCACCGTCTGTACGACGATGGAGCAGGTGCAGACCAGGGTCGATGAGATCGGCGCGCTGCGGGCCGAGCTGCCGTTCGGCATCGACGGCATTGTGATCAAGGCCGACCTGGCGGCCGACCAGGAGCAGGGCGGATTCAGCTCCCGGGCACCCCGGTGGGCGATCGCGTACAAGCTGCCCGCCGTCGAGAAGATCACCCGGCTGGTCGGCGTGGAGTGGAATGTGGGGCGCACCGGGATCATCGCGCCACGTGCGGTGCTCGAACCGGTGCACCTCGACGGCTCGACCGTCACCTATGCCACGCTGCACAACCCGGCCGACATCACCCGCCGCGGCCTGATGATGGGCGACCACGTGACGGTCTACAAGGCGGGCGACGTGATCCCTCGCGTCGAGGCCCCCGTGGTGCATCTGCGCACCGGCGAGGAGAAGACGATCGAGTTCCCGTCGGTGTGCCCGCGGTGCGGCAGCGACATCGACGCCTCCCAGCAGCGGTGGCGGTGCGTCAGGGGGCGCGACTGCCACGCGGTGGCCTCGGTCTCCTACGCCATCGGCCGCGATCAGCTCGACATAGAAACCCTTGGCGAGACCCGCATCATCCAGCTCATCGAGGCCGGGCTGATCAGTGACTTCGCCGACCTGTTCACCCTCACCCGCGACCAGGTGCTGACCCTGGAGCGGATGGGCCCCACCAGCACCGACAACATGCTCGCGGCGATCGAGCAGGCCAAGACCAAGCCGCTCAACAAGGTCTTCTGTGCCCTCGGCGTACGGGGGACCGGCCGGTCGATGTCCCGGCGCATCGCCCGCCACTTCGGCTCGATGGACGCCATCCGCGCGGCCGGGATCGAGGACGTCCAGCAGGTCGAGGGGATCGGCCCGGAGAAGGCGGCCGTGCTGGTCGAGGAGCTGGCCGAGCTCGCCCCGCTCGTCGACAAGCTGGTCGCCGCCGGGGTCAACATGATCGAGCCGGGTGTCACGGGGCCGGCGCCCGGCCCGGCCGACCCCGGCCAGGAGCCGGACGCCGCCGACGCGCTGCCCCTCGCCGGGATGTCGGTCGTCGTCACGGGGTCGATGACGGGAACGCTGGCCGAGCT
Organism: Actinomadura alba; assembly: GCF_014323705.1. Lineage (GTDB taxonomy): Bacteria > Actinomycetota > Actinomycetes > Streptosporangiales > Streptosporangiaceae > Actinomadura_C > Actinomadura_C alba. Next base: position 19,998 of record NZ_JABVEC010000049.1, on the reverse strand, counting down.
GTCGCGCAACGAGATGAACGAGCTCATCGAGCGCGCCGGCGGCAAATCGTCGTCGAGCGTTTCCGCCCGCACCTCCCTGCTGGTGGCCGGCGAGAAGGCCGGCTCCAAGAAGGACAAGGCCACCAAGCTCGGCGTCCGCATCGCGACCCCGGAGGAGTTCGCCACCCTCGTCCACGACCACATCTAACGGGCGAGCCGGTCCGATCGGCCGGCACCGTCAGCGCGCCCGTCGGCGGTGCGCCTTGCGGTGCCGACCCGAGCGAGTTCCGCGCCAGTTCCCTCAACCGGTGAGCAAAGGTGACTCGTCCTGGCCGTCGGGATCGGTGCGGGCACCCTTACGCGGTGACTGGGGTCAGTCGGTGCGGAAGCCGGCCATCATCGAGGCCGGGTAGCGGCCGCCCGCGGAGCCCTGGGGGAGGATCTCCCGGATACGGGCCAGGTCGGCCTCGGTGAGTACCACGCCGGCCGCGCCGGCGTTCTCCTCCAGGCGTGTGGCGCTGCGGGTGCCGGGGATCGGGACGACGTCCTCGCCCTGGGCGAGCAGCCAGGCCAGGGCAAGCTGGGCAGGGGTGACGCCCTTGGCGGCGGCAAGGTTCTTGAGCTGCTCGGCGGCGTTCAGGTTGTAGGCGTAGTTCTCGCCCTGCCAGCGCTCGTCCCAGCGGCGCATGTCGCCCTCGGGGTACTCGCTGGCCGGCTTGACCACGCCGGACAGGAAGCCGCGGCCGAGCGGCGAGTAGGGCACCAGGCCGATGCCCAGCTCCCGCAGGACCGGCAGGATCTTCTCCTCCACTTCGCGCTCGAAGACCGAGTACTCGTACTGGAGGGCCGTGACCGGGGTGACGGCATGGGCGCGGCGGACGTACTCCGGGCCGACATTGCTCAGACCGAAGTACTGCACCTTGCCCTCGGCGATCAGGTCACCGACGGTGCCGGCGACCTCCTCGGCCGGTACGTCGGGGTCGGCGATGTGCTGGTAGAAGAGGTCGATGCGATCGGTCTGGAGATAGCGCAGGCTGTTCTCGGCGACCTTGCGGATGTTCTCCGGGCGGCTGTTGGCACCACTCCCCGGCGTCTCGCTGGTCATGTCGAAGCCGAACTTGGTGGCCAGGACCACCTCGTCGCGGAAGTCCTTGACGGCCCTGCCGAGCAGCGTCTCGTTGCTGCCGGTGCCCTGGCCGTACAGCTCGGCGGTGTCGAAGAAGTCGACCCCGAGCTCGTGGGCGCGGCGGATGGTGGAGATGCCGTCCTCGTCGTTCGAGGGGCCGTAGGCCATGGTCATACCCATCACGCCCAGCCCGAGCGCGGAAACGCGCAGTCCCTGCTGTCCCAGGGTGCGGTGCTGCATGAGTTCGCTCCTCGTGTCACGTCGGCTGCCCCAGCTGACCAAACCGAACTGTTTGGTATGAGCATATGCGCACCTCGGGCGCAATGCAAAACCGAACGGTTCGGTCGCCTATCCTGGGTCCATGCCTAGCTCCACCGCATCCGGCCAGGCCTCGGACCCCACCACCGCGGGCGAGTCCGCCGACTCCACACGCGAGCGGATCGTCGCCGCAGCCAAGGAGGAGTTCGCCCGACACGGGATCGCCGGCGCCCGCGTGGACCGCATCGCCAAGCAAGCCAGGACCAGTAAGGAACGGGTCTACGCCTACTTCCGCGGCAAGGATGCCCTCTACGCCCACGTCGCCGAACGTGAACTGACCGCGCTCGCCGAGGCCACACAGATGGATCCGGCCGACCTGCCCGGCTACGCCGGCCACCTCTTCGACCACTTCACGGCCCGCCCCGACCACTACCGGCTAATCACCTGGGGCCGCCTGGAGCTGACCGAGTCCGCCGCCAACACCACCGGTCCCCTCCAGGCCACCATCGCCCGCAAACTCGACCAGCTCCGCGACGCACAGAGCATCGGACTGCTCGACCCGGCCTGGGACCCGGTCGACGTTCTGGCCCTGATCAACCAGATCGCCACGACCTGGGCGGGCCAGCCCGAGATCGGCGCCGCCGCCGCGGACCAGGCCGCGTACCCGTCCATCGCCGCCCGCCGCGCCGCCTTGGTGACCGCCGTCGAGCACCTGTTCCCCCGCGCGAGCTGAGTGCGTCTACACCCAGCACGAGCCCCGCGACGAAGTGCTGACGGTCGGCAACTACTTGTCCGTGTATGTCGTGGAATGGACGTTGCACCACCTCGACCTGATCGCGCACCTGCCCTCGGCCGCCGAACCGCCCGCCGAGACCCTTGCGGCCGCCCGCGCGTCGCTGGAAAAGATCGCCGGGGCACCGATTCCGGCGTCGTTCTCCGACAAGGACGCGCTGCTGGTCGGGACCGGACGTCGCGCTCCGACGGACGCCGAGACGGCCGCGCTGGGTGGGCTGGCCGCGAAGATCCCGCTCGTGCTCGGCTGAACGAGCCACCTAACCCCCTACTGACCTGGGCAGACCATCCCTGAACAGACAGGGACAGCCGGGAATGCCCAGATCAGCAGCGCGCTTGTCATGCGGTTGTTCGCGCTCGGCGCCATCACAAGGCGGCGTTCGCCAAGATCACTTCCGTCGGCAAGCCGCCCGTCACCTCCTGGAGAAAGAGCGGGAGAACGCTCGTCCCCTGACAGGCCCATATGGAAGGGGACACGCTATGACATCGACATTCCGCACCACCCGTACTATCCGCACCCTCGGCACAGCCCGCACAGCCCGCACAGCCCGCGCCCTGGCCACCGTGGCCGGGCTGGCGGCAGCGTTCGGCACAGCCCTCTCCACGCCCGCCGGCGCCGCCGGCGAAGGCAGCGCCGTCCACTTGCGCGTGGCCACCTACAACATCCACGCCGGTGCCGGCGAGGACGGTGTGTTCGACCTCGACCGCACCGCGGCGGCCATCCGCGGCCTGAACGCGGACGTCGTCGGACTCGAGGAAGTGGACGTCAACTGGTCTGATCGCAGCGCGTGGATGGACGAGGCCGCCGAACTCGGCCGCCTGACGGGCATGCGGGTGTTCTTCGCGCCCATCTACAGCCTCGACCCGCTCTCCGCGGGGGCGCCGCGTCGGGAGTACGGCGTGGCGGTCCTCAGCCGGTTCCCGATCGCCTCCGGCGAGAACCATGAGATCACCCGCCTGTCCACGCAGGTGCCGAACCCGGTGCCGACTCCCGCTCCGGGCTTCGCTGAAGCCGTGGTCAAGGTCAAGGGCGTGCGCGTGCACGTCTACGTCACTCACCTGGACTACCGTTCGGACCCGGCCGTCCGCAGAGCCCAGGTCGCCGACACGCGGCAGGTCATGGCGCAGGACGGGCCGGCGGCCAGGCAACTTCTGCTCGGAGACTTCAACGCAGGGCCGGCGGCACCGGAACTCGCGCCGCTGTGGGGTGGTCTCACCGACGCGTGGAGCGCCGTCCACGGCTCCGGCGGGGGCCTGAGCTACCCGGCCGGCACGCCGGTCAGTCGCATCGACTATGTGACCGCCTCGCCCGGCGTCCAGGTCGGCGGCGCCGAGGTGGTCGACACGAAGGCGTCCGACCACCGCCCGGTCGTCGCGGACGTGGTGATCGACCGGAAGGGCTGAGCGCGTAACCACTCCCGTGATCTTGCAGTCGCTCGCGGACCGGCCGGTCTGCCGCGAACGGATGGCCGCACCGCTCGCGGTGCGGCTCCAAGATCACGCGATCCAGCCGTTGGAGCGGGCTCGGGAGAGTTCGCGTTCCGCCTCGCGGTTGTCGAGCATCTCCAGGCCTCTGATCGCCCAGAGCCGCAGTGACTCGTCATCGTTGTCGAGCTGGCCCGCCAGCACCGGCAACGCACGGGGAGAACGCGCCTCGCAGACGAGCTCCAGGAGCCAGCAGCGCAGCGCGTGGTCCTCGTGTTCTTTCTCGAACTCGGCGATGAGTTCGTCGACATAGGCGTCCGCGTGCTCGCGGAGGAAGTCGAAGCCGTCCCCCCGGAGCCGGGAGTCCGGGCCGCGCATCGCCTGCAGCGCCCGGGTGAATCGTTCGTTCGACATCAGACCACCTGCGCCGCGGGGCGGTCGGGCTTGGTGCGCTTCATGCATCTAGTGTCCCGCCACGGCGCGTACGAAGGACACGTCGCGTGCGCAGCGGCGGAATCCCACCGCCTGGTAGGTCGCCCGCGCGGCCGGATGCGCGTCGTCACCGCGAGCGCGGACCCGCGCGGTCTCGGCGCCGAGTTCCCGGGCGGCGTGCAGTGACGCGAGGATCGCGGCGCCGGCCAGGCCACGGCGGCGGTGTGCCGGGTCGGTGCCGACCGGTTCGAGTACGGCCGCGCGATTGCGCTCGTCCAGCCAGACCAGGCAGAACGCCACCGGCGTTCCGTCGGCCGCTTCGACGAGCCAGTCCAGCTCTGTGCGATAGGGCCACGCCCGCATGACCGCGCGGTAGCTCTCGGCGCTGACCTTGGAGGGCGGCAGCCCGGGCAGGGAGAAGGCCGCCCGGTGCACACGGGCACGGGCGTCGGCATCGGCCGTACCGGACACGTGGCGAAGGGTGTATCCACCCGGGGTCGCGGGCTCAAGGCCGGCCAGGTCTCTGCGGAGGTGGATGAAGAACGGCCCCTCGGTCGCCTCGACGTAGCCGTGCCGGCGGAGGACGTCGATGAGAGCCGTCTCAGCGTCGAGCACCGTGACCGTGCGCGTCTCACCGGTGGCCACCTCGTCGAACCATCGCAGGATCTCGACCGCCAGATCCGGGTGCGCGGGATCGAGCTGAAGCTCGAGGTCGCCGGGCGATGTCGCCCAGGCCCAGGCGACCGGTTCCCCGTCGCACTCCCACAGGGCCGTACGCCACTCCGGTTCCCGCCCGATGTGCTGGAACCGGGACCAGGCGAGCTCGCCGATGTGCCATCGGCTCGCCGGTGACCACAGCCGCCGGCTCAGCGACTGCATCACCCGCAGATCGGCCGCTCCTTCGTAGGGCCGCCGTCGATATCGGTCCCGCACCCGCCCGGCGCTCACTGCTGCGATGCGCCCACGCGGTACTCCTGCGGGCTGACCCCTCGTACGCGCTTGAAGGCGGTGCTGAGCGCGAAGGAGCTGCCGTAGCCGACCTGCCGGGCAACGGCGCCGACGGTGGCGTCCGGCTCGCGCAGGAGCTCGGCGGCCATCGCCAGCCGCCAGCTGGTCAGGAAGGCCATGGGCGGCTCGCCCACGAGGTCGGTGAACCTGCGGGCCAGCGCCGCCCGCGAGACGCCCGTCCGGGCGGCCAGCGTGGCGACGGTCCAGGGGTGCGCCGGGTCGCCCTGGAGCAGCCGCAGGGCCGGGCCGACCACGGGATCGCTCTGGGCGCGGTACCAGGCCGGGGCCTCGGCCTCCGGGCGGGAGAACCAGGCCCGCAGCACCGCGATGAGCAGCAGGTCGAGCAGCCGGTCGAGGACGACGTCCTGGCCCGGCTCGTCCCTGCCGATCTCCCTGCCGAGCAGGGAGATGAGGGAGCCGTCCCACGCCTCGGACGGCAGGACCAGCAGCGGAGGCACCGCGGTCAGCAGCCGCCGGGTGACCTCGCCGCGCATCTGGTATGTGCCGACGAGCATCTCCACCGACCCGTTCGGGTCGGAACCCCACGTACGGACGCCGAGATCCATCACGGAGCACAGGGCGTCGCCCTGCGGGGTGGTGCTGAGCTGCCCCGGCTGGATGACGACCTGTGGCGGCGTGGCCGGGTGGTCGGAGACGGTGTAGGGATCCGGGCCGCGCAGAACCGCGACGTCACCCGGGGGGAGCCGTACCGGCTCACCGTGGTGCGGGAGCACCCACGCGTCGCCCTTCGCCATCGAGATCAGCGTGAGCGGCGCCTGATCCTCGACCCGTACGGACCAAGGCGGGTTCAGCAGCGCCCGCAGGAGAAACGCTCCCCGGGCCCTGGGGCCGTCGAGAAGGCCCGAGAGTGGGTCCATGGCTTCCAGATTAGACGCAGGAACATGCGGTCGAGCCTTTCAACCATGTCGTACGCCGCGCCGTGGGACTTCACTGGTGGCATGACGGAAAGCACGCGCGAGAAGGCGCAAGAGAAGACGACGCTGGTTCTCGGCGGCACCGGCAAGACCGGTCGCCGCGTGGTGGAGCGCCTCACGGCCCGCGGCCTGCCGGTGCGCATCGGTTCCCGTTCCGCGGAGCCGCCGTTCGACTGGGACGACCAGGCCACCTGGGAACGCGCGCTCGAGGGCATGACCTCGGTGTACGTGACGTACTACCCGGACCTGGCGTTCCCCGGGGCGGCCGACGCGGTCCGGTCGCTCGCCGAACTGGCGGTGCGCAGCGGCGTCCGGCGGCTGGTGCTGCTGTCCGGTCGCGGTGAGGAGGAGGCCGCGGTCAGCGAGCAGGCGGTGAGGGAGTCCGGCGCCGAGTGGACCATCGTGCGGGCGAGCTTCTTCAACCAGAACTTCAGTGAGCACTTCCTGCTGGAGCCGGTGCTCAGCGAAGAGGTCGCGTTGCCGGCCGGGACGGTCGCGGAGCCGTTCGTCGACGCCGATGACATCGCGGACGTCGTGGTCGCGGCGCTGACCGAGGACCGGCACGTGGGCCGGGCCTACGAACTGACCGGTCCCCGGCTGCTGACCTTCGCGGAGGCGGCGGCGGAGATCGGCGAGGCGATCGGGCGGGAGATCCGTTACATACCGGTGTCCGCGGAGCAGTACGAGTCCGCCCTGGTGGAATACGACGTGCCCGCCGAGTACGCGAAGTTGCTGACCGAGCTGTTCACCCAGGTGCTGGACGGACGCAACGCCCACCTGGGCGACGGTGTACAAGAGGCCCTGGGCCGTGAGCCCCGGGACTTCGCGGACTACGTGCGGAGCACCGCCGCGACCGGCGTCTGGGGCCGGTAGGCGACGGAGGCCGTGCGGGCGGACGGAGATCCCCTCCGCCCGCACGACCCACGGGGGTCGAAGACCCCGCTGCAGGAGATAGGCGGGCTCGCGCGGGCGAGCGCGATCTCGGGTGATGGAGGAAAGTGATGTTGGATCAGTTTCGAGGCGTCTCGTTGGTCGCGGCCACGATCGCCATGGGGCTCGCCGCGGGCCTCTACTACGCGTACGCCTGTTCCGTCATGCTCGGACTGGGCAAGGCCGACGACCGGACGTTCGTCGAGGGAATGCAGAAGATCAATGTGGCGATCCTCAACGGCTGGTTCTTCCTGACCTTCGCCGGCGCGCTGCTGCTGACCGCCGTGGCCGCCGTGCTCCACTTCCGCGGAGACGGTGGACGCGCGGCGTTCGCCTGGATCGTGGCCGCCCTGGTCCTGTACGTGGTGGTGCTCATCGTCACGATGGGCTTCAACGTGCCGCTCAACGATCGGCTCGAGGCGGCCGGGGACCCCGCCCGCATCGCCGATCTCGCCGCGGTGCGCGAGAACTTCGAAGCGGCGTGGGTCCGCTGGAACATCGTCCGCACGCTCGCGTGCACGGCCGCGTTCGGGTGTCTCACCTGGGCCCTCGTGCTGTACGGGCGGAGCGGGAGCTGACGCCGGGAGAACGATCGGGTTCGAGGGGCGGTGTCCACCGGCGAGGGCCGGTGGACACCGCCGTGTCATTTCGGCGTCTCCGCTCCGCGCCCGGAGCCGGGGGCCGTCGCCGTCTCTGTGGGAACCCCACTGGCGCATGGGTGTGAGGGTTCCGTAAAGACCGTGGGCGCAGGCGTATGGAAACCGTCAAGACTCCCGAATTGCCCACCTAACGGGTGTTTTCTTCTCTGCGGCGCTCGCGTTCGGCGAGGCGGAGAGAGGCGGTGGAGTGACCATGGATTCGGACCACCCACCGCGTTCACCGCCGCCCGGCGGACCGGCGGGCGGTACGGCGGCACAGTGTCGATCCGCCGCCGCTGGGCACGCTTCTCATAGCGGCACCGGGCGGCCCGCAGCAGGGCCGGCGACCGGTGCTCCCAGCAGGCCGTACCGCGGTCCACGGTCTCTGACGCCATCACGCGGCAGGGCCGCGTTCCGCCGCCCGTGAATCCGCCCGCAGGGGCGTGCCGGCAGATCGACATCAGAACCCGGCCGGAGAACCGGGCCATCAGGTGATCAAGGAAATCAGGAGAAATGGCTGACGTCGTGTTCGTGGTGCTGACAGTCGCGGTCTTCGCGCTGTTCAGCCTGGTCGTGAGGGCGGTGGGGCGGCTGTGAGCGCCGACAATCTGATCGGGCTGGTGCTGGTCGCCGGGCTGATCGTGTTCCTGGTGATCGCCCTTCTACTCCCGGAGCGGTTCTAGATGAGTTCGACGACCGCGGGGATCCTGTTCATCGGATCCCTGGTGATCGCTCTTGTGGCCGTCCATCGGCCATTCGGCGACTACATGTACCGAGTCTTCACCTCGACCCGGCATCTGCGGGTCGAGCGCGGGCTGTACCGACTGATCGGCGTCAACCCGGACGCCGAGCAGAAGTGGAGTGTCTACGCGCGCAGCGTGCTGGCCTTCTCGCTGGTCTCGGTGCTGTTCCTGTACGCCTTCCAGCGGCTGCAGGGCTACCTTCTGCTGAACCTCGGGTTCAAGGGCGTGCCGGATCACATCGCCTGGAACACCGCCATCAGCTTCGTCACCAACACCAACTGGCAGGCGTACTCCGGTGAGTCGACGATGGGCCACCTGGTGCAGATGTCGGGTCTGGCGGTGCAGAACTTCGTGTCCGCCGCCGTCGGCATCGCGGTCGCCATGGCCTTCGTCCGCGGGTTCGCGCGCAAGAAGACCGACGAGCTCGGCAACTTCTGGACCGACCTGGTCCGCGCCTGCGTACGCGTCCTCCTGCCCATCGCGGCCGTCGCCGCGATCGTGCTGATCGCCGGTGGCGCGGTGCAGAACTTCGCCGACCCGCACACGGTGCACACCGTCGCCGGCGGCACGCAGACGATCACCGGCGGCCCGGTCGCGAGCCAGGAGGTCATCAAGGAGCTCGGCACCAACGGCGGTGGCTTCTACAACGCCAACTCCGCCCACCCGTTCGAGAACCCCACCGCCTGGACGAACTGGATCGAGATCTTCCTGCTCACCATGATCGCCTTCTCGCTGCCGCGGACGTTCGGCCGGATGGTCGGCGACAAGCGGCAGGGCTACGCGATCGTCTCGGTGATGGCCACGCTCGCCGTCCTCAGCGTCATCGCCATCAACGTCGCCCAGCTGGCCCATCACGGCACGGTGCCGACTGCGGTCGGCGCGGCCGCCGAGGGCACCGAGACGCGGTTCGGGGTGTCGAACTCGGCGACGTTCGCCGCGGCGACGACGCTGACCTCGACCGGGGCCGTGAACTCCTTCCACGACTCCTACACGAGCCTCGGCGGCGGCGTGACCATGCTCAACATGATGCTGGGCGAGGTCGCTCCCGGCGGGGTCGGCTCCGGTCTGTACGGGATGCTCATCCTCGCCGTCATCACGGTCTTCGTGGCCGGGCTGATGGTGGGCCGTACGCCGGAGTACCTCGGGAAGAAGATCGGCGGGCGGGAGATGAAGTTCGCGTCGATGTACTTCCTGGTGACCCCCGTCATCGTGCTCGTGGGCACGGCGACCGCCATGGCGATGCCCGGCCAGCGGGCGAGCATGCTCAACACCGGGCCGCACGGGCTGTCCGAGGTGCTCTACGCCTTCACCTCGGCCGCCAACAACAACGGATCGGCGTTCGCCGGCCTCACCGTCAACACCCCGTGGTACGACACCGCGCTGGGCCTGGCGATGGTGTTCGGCCGGTTCCTGCCCATGGTCTTCGCGCTGGCCCTGGCCGGCTCGCTGGCCCGGCAGTCGCCCACTCCGGTGTCGGAGGGCACGCTGCCGACCCACCGGCCCCTGTTCGTGGGCATGGTCGCCGGCGTCACCCTCATCCTCGTCGGCCTGACGTTCTTCCCGGCGCTGGCCCTCGGACCGCTCGCAGAAGGAATACACCAGTGACCACCCAGACCATCCACGCGTCGCCGGCCCCCGAGCCGTCGCGCCCCGACTCGTCGGGAGACCGCGTCAAGGGCGGCCTGCTCGATCCGAAGATGCTGGTCCGCTCACTGCCGGACGCCGCCCGCAAGCTCAACCCGGCCACCCTGTGGCGCAACCCCGTCATGCTCATCGTCGAGGTGGGCGCCGTATGGACCACCGTGCTCGCCGTACGGGAGATGACGGCCTTCGCGTGGCTCATCACGATCTGGCTCTGGCTGACCGTCGTCTTCGCCAACCTGGCCGAGGCGGTGGCCGAAGGCCGCGGCAAGGCGCAGGCCGCCACCCTGCGGCGGGCCAAGCAGGACACCGTCGCGCGCCGGCTGGTCGGCTGGCGACCCGGAAAGGCCGCCCCGGTCGAGAACGTACCGGCTCCCGAGCTGCGGCTGGGCGACCACGTGGTCGTTACGGCCGGTGAGATCATCCCCGGTGACGGCGACGTCGTCGAGGGTGTGGCCAGCGTCGACGAGTCCGCGATCACCGGCGAATCGGCCCCCGTCATCCGGGAGTCCGGCGGCGACCGCTCCGCGGTGACCGGCGGTACGAAGGTGCTGTCCGACCGGATCATCGTCAAGATCACACAGAAGCCGGGGGAGAGCTTCATCGACCGGATGATCGCCCTGGTCGAGGGTGCAAACCGGCAGAAGACCCCGAACGAGATCGCGCTCAACATCCTGCTGGCCGCGCTCACGATCATCTTCCTGATCGCGGTCGCGACCATGCAGCCCCTGGCCATCTACTCCAAGGCCGGCAATCCCGGCGTACCCAACACCACCGCCCTGGACCAGAACGGCGTCACGGGCATCGTGCTGGTCTCGCTGGTGGTCTGCCTCATCCCGACCACGATCGGGGCACTGCTGTCCGCGATCGGCATCGCCGGAATGGATCGTCTGGTCCAGCGCAATGTGCTGGCGATGAGCGGCCGGGCCGTCGAGGCGGCCGGCGACGTCAACACCCTGCTGCTGGACAAGACGGGCACCATCACGCTGGGGAACCGGCAGGCGGCGGAGTTCATCCCGGTGGGGGACGTGGACGAGACCGCGCTCGCGGACGCGGCGCAACTGTCCAGCCTCGCCGACGAGACGCCCGAGGGCCGCTCGGTCGTCGTCTTCGCCAAGCAGCGGTACGGGCTGCGCGAACGCAACCCCGGCGAGCTCGGGCACGCGAGCTGGGTGGCCTTCACCGCCCAGACCCGCATGTCCGGGGTGGACCTCGACGGTGACGTCGACGGATCGTCGGCCAAGGACCGGAGTCTGCGCAAGGGCGCGGCCACCGCGGTGGCGGACTGGGTCCGCGGGCACGGCGGGCACGTTCCGCCCGCGATGGGCGACGTCGTCGACGGGATCTCCGCCTCGGGCGGCACGCCGCTCGCCGTCGGCGAGGTCGTTCGCACCGACGCGGGTTCCACCGCCCGGGTCCTCGGGGTGATCCACCTCAAGGACGTCGTCAAGCAGGGTATGCGGGAGCGTTTCGACCACATGCGGGCGATGGGCATCCGCACGGTCATGGTGACCGGGGACAACCCGCTCACCGCGAAGGCGATCGCCGATGAGGCCGGGGTGGACGACTTCCTGTCCGAGGCCAAGCCCGAGGACAAGATGGCCCTGATCAAGCGGGAGCAGGAGGGCGGCCGGCTGGTCGCGATGACCGGCGACGGCACCAACGACGCCCCCGCGCTGGCCCAGGCCGATGTCGGCGTCGCGATGAACACCGGCACCTCGGCCGCCAAGGAGGCCGGGAACATGGTGGACCTGGACTCCGACCCCACCAAGCTCATCGAGATCGTCGAGATCGGCAAGCAGTTGCTGATCACCCGTGGAGCGCTGACGACGTTCTCCATCGCCAACGACATCGCGAAGTACTTCGCCATCATTCCGGCGATGTTCGTCGCCCTGTTCCCGGGGTTGGACGCCCTCAACATCATGCGGCTGCACAGCCCGCAGTCGGCGATCATGTCGGCCGTCATCTTCAACGCCATCGTGATCATCGCCCTCATCCCGCTGGCGCTGCGCGGCGTCCGCTACCGGCCCAGCTCGGCATCGAAGCTGCTCAGCCGCAACCTCTACGTCTACGGCCTTGGCGGGATCATCGCCCCGTTCATCGGCATCAAGGTCATCGACTCCATCGTCCGCTTCATCCCAGGGATCTCCTGATGCGCTCCTCATGGCTCCGCAGGCACGTAGCGGCGCTGCGCGCGCTGCTCGTCCTCACCGTCGTCACCGGTGTCGTCTACCCGCTCGCCATCTGGGCGATCGCCCAGATGCCGGGGCTGCGCGGCAGCGCGGACGGCTCAATGATCAAGGCCGCCGACGGCAGCGTCGTCGGCAGCCGGATCATCGGCCAGTCCTTCACCGGCAAGGACGGAAACCCGCTCAGGTGGTATTTCCAGCCCCGGCCGTCCGCGGCGGGCGACGGGTACGACCCGACCGCCACCGCCGCGAGCAACCTCGGCCCGGAGTCCGTCGTCGACACCCTGCCCGTCCCGGGCGCCAAGGACGAGGAGGGCAACCCGGATGAGGGAACCCAGAGCCTCCTCACCCAGGTGTGCGGTCGAAGCAAGGCGATCGGCGAGCTGGACGGCGTCGACGGCTCCAGACCGTTCTGCACCAAGAGCGGTGTCGGTGCGGTGCTGTCGGTGTTCGGGCCCCGCGACGCGACGGGACGGGTGACCCGCCCCACCCGCGTCGTCAGTGTCAACGAGGCCTGCCCGGCCGTGCCGTTCGTCGCCACGTACCGCGGGGTCACGGTCGAGTGCGCCAAGCCCGGCGAGGATTATGCTCCGGGTCGGATAGTGCCCGTCCGGGGCGGTGCGCGGGCCACGCCCGCCGTGCCGTCCGACGCCGTGACGGCGAGCGGCAGCGGACTCGACCCGGCGATCTCGCCCGCCAACGCCCGGATGCAGGCGCCGCGCGTCGCCACCGCCCGTGGGATCACCACTGACAGAGTGCTCGACCTGGTCGGCGAGCACACCACGGGCCGGTCACTCGGCTTCATGGGCGAGCCGTCCGTGAACGTCGTCGAGCTGAACCTCGACCTCGACCGCGTCGCGCCGCACAAGTCCTGAACCGCCATTACGTACGGGAGGAGAACGCGATGAGCCGGGGGCGGCTACGGATCTATCTCGGGGCTGCCCCGGGGGTCGGCAAGACCTACGCGATGCTCTCCGAGGGGCACCGGCGCGCCGGTCGCGGCACCGACGTCGTGGTCGGGTTCGTGGAGACCCATGACCGGCCGCGCACGCTCTCGATGCTCGAAGGGCTCGAGGTGGTGCCCCGCAAGACCATGACCTATCGCGGGGCGGTCTTCACCGAGCTCGACACCGACGCGGTGATCAAGCGAGCGCCACAGGTCGCTCTGATCGACGAGCTGGCGCACACCAACATCCCCGGGTCGGCGCACACGAAGCGCTGGCAGGACATCGAACGCCTGCTGGAGGCGGGCATCACCGTCATCTCCACGGTGAACATCCAGCATCTGGAGTCGCTCAACGACGTCGTCGAGGAGATCACCGGAGTCCCGCAGCGTGAGACCGTCCCGGACGAGGTCGTCCGCCAGGCCGACCAGGTAGAGCTGGTCGACATGGCACCGGAGGCGCTGCGCCGGCGCATGGCGCACGGCAACGTCTACACGCCCGAGAAGGTCGACGCGGCACTCACGAACTACTTCCGGGTCGGCAACCTGACCGCGCTGCGCGAGCTCGCCCTGCTGTGGCTCGCCGGGAAGGTCGACGAGCAGCTCGAGCGCTACCGCGCCGACCACGACATCGGGGGTACGTGGGAGGCCCGCGAACGCGTGGTGGTCGCGCTCACCGGCGGGCCGGAGGGCGACACGCTGATCCGGCGCGCCGCCCGCATCGCCGCCCGTACCAAGGGCGCCGACCTGCTCGCCGTACACGTCACCCACAGCGACCGCATCGCGGTCGCGGGGCCCGCGAACCTCGCCCGGCAGCGGACCATCATCGAGAGCCTCGGCGGCACCTACCACCAGGTGGTGGGCGACGACGTCGTCCGCGCGCTGCTCGACTTCGCCCGCGGCGTCAACGCCACCCAGCTGATCCTCGGGGTCTCCCGGCGGAACCGGATCGCCCAGCTGCTGTCCCCCGGAGTCGGGGTCACCACCACGGCGATGTCCGGCTCCATCGACGTCCACATGGTGAGCCACGAGGAGGTCAGAGGAGCCGGTCGCCCGGCCCGCCGGACGACGGGCGTCGCTCCCCGCCGGCGGCTCGCCGGGTTCGTCCTGGCGGCCGTGGGCCTGCCCGCCCTGACGTTGACCCTGGCCGGCCTGCGCCAGGAGGCATCCCTCCCGACGGACATCCTGGTCTTCCTCGCGGCGGTCGTGGGCGTCGCCCTGGTCGGCGGGCTCTATCCCGCCCTGGTCGCCGCCATCGGCGGCTTCATCCTGCTCAACTACTACTTCGCCCCGCCGCTGCACCGGCTCACCATCGCGGAGAGCGAGAACGCCTTCGCGCTGCTGGTCTTCGTACTCGTCGCGGTGGGCGTGAGCGCGGTCGTCGACCTCGCGGCCAGGCGTACCCGGGAGGCCGCCCGGGCGAGCGCCGACGCCGAGGTCCTGTTCACGCTCGCCGGCAACGTCCTGCGCGGTGAGCACGCGCTCGACTCCCTGCTTGAGCGCCTGCGCGAGACCTTCGGCCTCACCTCGGTGACGCTGCTGGAACATCCGCCCGGCGCTCCGCTCACCCCCGACCGGCAGCGAGATCCGGCCAGCTGGCGGATCGTCGCGACGGTCGGCGGCAGACCGTGTACGACCCCGGAGGAGGCCGACACGGAGGTCCCGGTCGGTACGGAGCTGTCACTCGTCCTGCGCGGCCGTACCCTCCCCGCCGCCGACCGCCGGATCATCGAGGCTTTCGCCGTCCAGGCCTCGGTGGCCCTGCGCCAGAAGCGGCTCGCCGAGGAGGCCGAACGGGCCGGGCCGCTGGCGCAGGCCGACCGGATCCGCACCGCGCTGCTCAACGCGGTGAGTCACGACCTGCGCACGCCGCTGGCCTCGGCCAAGGCGGCCGTGGAGAGCCTGCGCAACTCCGAGATCCAATGGACCGGCGAAGAGCGCGCCGAACTCGCCGCCACCGCCGGTGAGTCGCTCGACCGGCTCGACCGCCTGGTCGCGAACCTGCTCGACATGAGCCGCCTGCAGGCGGGTGCACTGGGCATGGTCATCCAGCCGCTCGCCATGGAGGAGTTGGTCCCCCGGGTCCTCGACGATCTCGGTGCGGAGAGCGGGCGCGTCAACAGCCGGATCTCGGGCGATGTCCCCGAGGTGCTCGCCGACGCCGGCCTGCTGGAGAGGGTGCTGGTCAATCTCATCTCGAACGCGCTGCGCTTCAGCCCGCCGGCGGAGAAGGTCCTGGTCACCGCAAGCGCACTGGCCGACCGCGTGGAGGTACGGATCGCCGACCGCGGCCCCGGCATCCCGGTGGGCGATCGGGACAGGGTCTTCCTGCCGTTCCAGCGGCTGAACGATCGTGACAACGAGATGGGCGTGGGCCTGGGACTGGCGCTGGCCCGCGGGCTCGCCGAGGCGATGGGCGGCGGCCTGGCTCCGGACGAGACCCCTGGCGGAGGGCTCACCATGATCCTTTCCCTGCCGGCGGCGCCGGCCGCCGAGCAGGGGCCGTCCCGTGGCCGGCGCGGCGACGCCGCCGGGTTCGCCGTTCGCGACCGGGCGGCCGAGGACGAGGGCCGTGCGCACCGCGACGCCGCCGGGTTCGCCGTCCACGACCGGGCGGCCGAGGACGAGGGCCGTGCGCACCGCGGCGACGACCCGAGGATCGGAACGACATGACGCGCATACTCGTCGTCGACGACGAACCGCAGATCCTGCGGGCGCTGCGCATCAACCTGCGCGCCCGCCAGTACGACGTGGAGGTCGCCGGTGACGGCACCGAGGCGCTGCGGCGGGCCGGTGACTGGCACCCCGACCTCGTCCTGCTCGACCTCGGCCTGCCCGACGTCGACGGTGTCGAGGTCATCCACGGGTTGCGCGGCTGGACCCGGGTGCCCATCATCGTGCTGTCCGGCCGCGCGGGCAGCCGGGACAAGGTCGAGGCGCTCGAGGCGGGTGCCGACGACTACGTGACCAAGCCGTTCAGCATCGACGAGCTCGTTGCGCGCATCCGGTCGGTGACCCGGCGCTTCACCGGCGAGGACAACGCCCCGGCGGTCGAGGTCGGCGACCATGTGGTCGACCTGCGCACCAAGACGGTGACCGGTCCCGGCTCCGAAGGAGTCCGGCTGACGCCCACCGAATGGCACCTACTGGAGATCCTGCTCCGCAACCCGGGCAAGCTCATCAGCCAGCGGCAGCTGCTGACCGAGGTGTGGGGCCCCTCCTACGCCCGTGAGACGCACTACCTGCGTCAGTACATGGCCCAGCTGCGCCGCAAGCTGGAGCCCGACCCGGGCCGCCCCCGCCACCTGCTCACCGAACCGGGCATGGGCTACCGCTTCCAGCCGTGAGCCCCTGTGGACGGCGGGTTCACCGCGCGCGGTTGGGGCGGGTGGGTGCGCAGGAGGGTGCGGCAGCGCCGCTCATGGGCGCCCGCCTGAGCCGCTGTACGGCCACGGCGTGGAGCCCTGGACCGGCTGGGCGCTGACGGCCTGGTCGTCTTGAGTCGTGGCGTGTCAGGGTCTTCTAGCAGCATGAGGGCCCGACACGCCAACGACTCAACGATGCCGTAGGCAGTG
This sequence comes from Actinomadura alba, assembly GCF_014323705.1. GTDB lineage: Bacteria > Actinomycetota > Actinomycetes > Streptosporangiales > Streptosporangiaceae > Actinomadura_C > Actinomadura_C alba. The sequence goes on along the minus strand of NZ_JABVEC010000049.1, from coordinate 3,384 downwards.
GCCTGGGTGGTTCTGGCTGGTTCGGGGGTGGTGGGGGCTGTTCGGGGGTGTTCCGGTCCTTTGGGCTGACGGGGTGTTGACGTGTTGACCTGGCGGCGGGTGGTGAGGGTGTCGGGTGGGGTGGCCGTTTCGGTTCGCGTCAACACGGCTTTGCGCCCGGCGCGCCGGTACAGCTCTCGCTGTTCGTCGGTCTCGAAGGGGGCGCGAACGTGCTCGTTGCGGCGTAGCTCGTGAGTCCAGGTCTCGGCCAACTCGGGGATGTGGTCGCGGTCCTGGGTCATGTTGGGCATCCCCTCGGTCGGCTCGAACTCCAGTGTCCTGCTGGTTGTCGGCGTAGGGCTTCCAGTGCACTGGGACGTACAAGTAAACGTGCAGAGATGGCGTCGGGGGCGGGTGCTAGGTTGCGGCGGCGTGGTGACATCCTCCCGGCAGAAGCAGCCGTTTCTTTATGTGATCGATGAAGATTTCGTTCTGCCCGATCGGGGTGACGGGCAGGAAGGGCCTGAGTCTGCGGTTCCCGCTGGTGATCCGGACGAGGCGGTGCGGCTCTTCCACCGCTACCGGCGGCTGATGGCGCAGATCCTCGGGTACGAGGAGGAACTCCTCGAGCCCGCGAGCGAGGATGACCTCGCCGCGGTGGAGGAGGAACTCGGCGTCGTGCTGCCTCCGGATCTCCGCGCGCTGTACGGCATCGCGGACGGTGGCGGTGACCTCGACCCGCTGTTCGACGGGCACGATTGGCTTCCCCTTGCCGAGGTCGGCGACCTGGATGACGAGTGGCTCGATATCGCGCAGGAATGGGAGCACGAACCCTGGCGCCGGACAGTGTTCGATACCGGGCCCTCGAACACCGTCCGGAGGTCGCCGCTGCGTGCGGGCTGGATCCGGTTCGCGTTCGACACCGGCGGCAACTGGCTCGCCGTGGACACCGATCCCGGGCCGAACGGTCGTCCCGGGCAGGTCATCGCGGTCGGAGTCGACTACAAGGAGGGGCCGACGTACGTTGCTGACTCGGTGACCACGTTCCTGCGACGTCTGGTGGAAGCGCTGGAACGCGGTGACTACCGCACGCACGACAAGAGCCTGTGGATCGACGCGGACCTGCCGGATCTGCCCGGCAAGCACACCAGGTACCGCGACGACCGGCCCTCCCGCGCGCGGGCCGCACAGGCCGGTCCGCGTGTGCAGGAGGTCCGGGTGTCCGACGTGGAGGATTGCGCGTTCCTCGCCGCGGTGCCCGAGGTGTGCTCGCTGGCGCTGTCGAGCAGGGGTTCGCCCGACCTGACCCCGCTCGGTGCCCGTCCGGTGGAGTATCTGGAGCTCGATGTGGAGTCGGCCGACCTGACGGCGCCGGCCCGGAACCGGGAGTTGCGTTCGCTGTCGGTCACCTGCGCGCGGCCCGTCGAGCTGGCTCCGCTCCGTACGGTGCCCAACCTGTGGGCGCTGGACATCGCGGCGGCACCCGTCGCCGACATCGCCACGGTGACCGAACTGAAGGGATTGCGGTACCTGGAAGTGACCCAGGACCAATGGCGAGAGCTGTCAGAACTCGACGACCTACCGCCACTGGCCATCGTCGGCATCCACCCCCACCACCCCGAACGCCACTGGCCGACCCCAACGGCCTGGGAAACCACCCACGACGAGCCACCATCGCCAACAGCCTGAAGGTGCCTGGGCGAGGGACTCACCCGGCTCGCTGGACAGGAGATCGCCACCTTCACGGACGGCTCAACACCGACCGCGTGCCCCCGAGCGCGAACAATCTCGACGAGCAATGCGACCAGAGCGGACGTAACCAGACCCACGCGTGATCGCCAACTCCCGCAAGGAGCTTCGGAACGACCAGTCCCGCCTTGCCAACGTGGTCGCGAGCTTTAGGGCAAGGCCGTGAAGTTACGGGCTGATCGAGTCTGTCGAGAGGATGTCGATGCTGATGGTGGTCTTGTAGGTGCGGCGGTCGACGCGCAGGCTTTTGTAGGCGTAGCGGGACAGCGGGCGTTTGACGGCGCGGAGGCTGAGGCGGAGGCGGCGGGCGGGCATGAGCTGGTCTAGGACGGCGCGCCCGATGGTGCCGACGAGGTCGATGACGGTGTCGGCGATCACTCCTGCGGCTTGGATGGCCTGGTCGCGGGCGGTCTGGAGGGCGACTGTGAAGCTGGCGCGGTCGGGGTCTGCGTCGGGGACGGTCGCGGTGGCGTCGGCGATCGCGATCCGGATGAGCTGGTAGGTGGTCAGCAGGGCGTAGACCTCCTGGGTGATGCCGGGCATGGTGCGGGCGCGCAGCACGCGCCGTCCGAGCATGGATTTCTTGATCGCGAAGAAGGCGGATTCCACTTCCCACCTCTCGTGATACAGCCTGACCAGTTCGAATGCCGGGTGGCGGCGGTGGCCGAGCAAGGTGGTGGCCAGGCGGTAGACACCGGTGGTGCGCCCGGCGGTGGTGGCGATGGTGATCTCGCACTCGATGATGCGGACCTCCAGCTTCCCGATCCGGGACAGGAACGAGCCGTCGTCGAAGCGGCGAAGGACTGGGGGCTTGCGGGCGGCGGAGATCCGGGCGCAGAACGCGGCGCCGGTGCCGGCGACCGTCTCCAAGAAGGCGTTGGAGGAAAAGCCGCGGTCCAGCAGCACGATCATGCCGTCGTGCAGGGAGCGGGCGACGCGCGTTGGCCGTGGGTGGTCCCGCCGCGGGTACGGGGGCCGAAGACCGCGTCGATGACGGCCCGGGTGCCGCAGGCGACCAGAGCGACAGGCAGATCTGCGGATAGCCGGAGGCGGCGTACTGGTTGGAGCCCTTGCCCAGGCGGGCCCTGGTCGCCGGGTCGTCGGGGACCTCGAGGTAGGTGCCGTCGATCGCGACCACCCGCAGGCCCGCCCAGCGGGCCCCGGCGGTGCGGATCGCGGACGCCGGCCCGCGCAGCAGGTCGAACAGGGCCCGCATCGGGCGCACCCCGAGCCGGGCGCGGGCGTGCCACAGCGCGGTGGCGGTGACCTTCGGCACGGGCAGCGAGCCCAACGCGGCGGTGAGCTTGGCCCACACCGCCCGGTAGCCGCACTCCTCGAGCAACGCCGCAGCCAGCAGCAAGTACACCACCACCCGGGCGGGCCGCTTATGCAGCCGCTGCTCGACGGCCCCGCACCCGGCCAACGCCTCGTCGACCATCTCGAACGGCACGATCTGCGTCAACTCGCCCAGATGGCCCGGGGCGAAGACACCTTCGGCCACCGCGATCTCGCGGGTGATGACACACTGACCAGACAGCGGAGCTCCCGTGGTGAACGATTCGTCTTTGGCGGACAAACCGTTCTACCGGGGCTCCGCTTCCTACGTCCGGCGAACCGCCCTGCCACCAGCCACGCAGCCGTAACTTCACGGCCTTG
>NZ_JABVEC010000048.1 GCF_014323705.1 Actinomadura alba | reverse complement strand
GGGTTCGGATCGGGGTCGGGGTTCGCGAGGTGCGGGCCGAGTGCTTCGGCGAGGCTCGCGGCCGTCCAGGTGCCCTCCGTACGCACGGTGTGCGCGACCACCGGCGCGGCCATCACCGCCACCATGCCGCCGTGGACGATGATGACCTGGCCGGTGACGTGCTCGGCCGCCGGCGAGGCGAGGTAGACGACCAGCGGCGCCACGTGGTCGGGCGACAGCGGGTCGGCGCCGTCGGCGGGGGCCGGCCCGAACACCTCGGCGGTCATGCCGGTACGGGCGCGCGGGCAGATCGCGTTGACCCGGACGCCGTAGCGGCCGCAGGCATGCGAGATGGAAAGGGTCAGGGCGGCGATGCCGCCCTTGGCCGCGGCGTAGTTGGGCTGGCCCGCGGCGCCGAGCAGGAACGCCTCGGAGGAGGTGTTGACGACCCGGGCGTAGACCGGGCCGCCGGTGTCCTTGGCCTTCTGCCGCCAGTAGGCCGTGGCGTGCCGTGAGGTGACGAAGTGCCCCCGCAGGTGAACGCGGATGACGTCGTCCCATTCCCGCTCGGACATGTTGAAGATCATCCGGTCTCGAGTGAAGCCCGCGTTGTTCACCAGGATGTCGAGGGAGCCGTAGGCGCTCAGCGCGGTCTTCACGACCCCCTCGGCGGTGGCCCCATCGGCGATGTCGCCCTCGTGCACGGTGGCCGTGCCGCCCCTCGCCCGGATCTCCTCGGCGACGGCGTGCACGGCGTCTCCCGGCAGGTCGTTCAGCGTCAGGCGCGCACCCGCGGCCGCCAGGGCGAGGGCCTCGGAGCGGCCGAGCCCGCCGCCCGCTCCGGTGACGACGGCGACCCTGCCCTGGAGATCTGTCGACTGGTCCTGCTGATCGCTCACGAACCGACCACTCCTCCCCGTGGGACCCGTGGGTCCATGGGGTCTGCGGGACACGTGGAACTGTGGGGACCCGAGGGCTGACTGAGCGCTTGCTTGGCCCTCCAGCTAGAACACGTTCTAACATGAGACCCCGGCCGCATCAAGGCAGTCGACCGCCATGTGACGCTCCCCACCCGCCGCCCGCCGCGGGACGTGCGCCCCCCTCAGCGCAGCACGAAGCGGATGGGCTCGTCGCCGTCGTAGCGCCGTGCGACGCCGCGCCGCTCGAGGGTGCGCAGGTGGGCGGCGGCCTCGCCGGCGGCCATCTGACGCGATATCGGTGACATCGCCTCCCACGCCGATCGCCACCCCATCGCCGCCGTGAGCTCCCACAGCGTCGAGGGCCGGTCGGTGAGCAGGCCCGTGACCTCGACCAGCCGCTCCTCGTGGTGTTCGGCGATCTCGCGCGCCCGTCCGGCCAGGCCGGTGAAGCGGTACTGGTGCGCGGGCAGCACCTCGCCGGCCTCGATCTCCTCGACCCGTTCGAGCGAGTCCAGGAAGTCGCCCAGCGGGTCCACATCCGGTAGGTCGTACGGGTAGAGGCCGATGTGCGGGGTGATCCTGGGCAGCACGTGGTCACCGGTGAAGATCCGGTCGCCGTCCTCCAGATGCAGGCAGATGTGCCCCGGGGAGTGTCCGGGCGTCCAGACCACGCGCAGCTTGCGCCCGGGCAGGTCGACCAGGTCGCCGTCGTCGAGCTCGCGGTCCGGTACGGCCGGCGGGTCGGTGGGCGGGCCCATCGCCTCGCGGTCGCCGATGTCGGCTCCCGCCTTGCGGGCGGACGCCAGCCGCAGCTCACGGGCCCTGCCGTCGCGGACCATGTCGTGGAACAGCCGGACGAGGGCGGCGTCGGCGTGGTGCATCGCGATCCACGCGCCCGAGGCCTCGCGGACCCGGCCGGCGAGACCGGAGTGGTCGGGGTGATGGTGGGTGACCACCACCCCGCTGATCTCGGTGACGTCGAGTCCCAGGGTGGCGAGCCCGTCCCGCAGCGCCGCCCAGGCGTCGGGATGCTCCCATCCCGCGTCGATCAGCACCGGTCCTCGCGCGCTCTCGAGCGCGTACACCAGGGTATGGCCCAGGGGGCTGCCCGGGATGGGCACGGGAACGCTCCACACCCCGTCGCCGAGGTTCTCCGGAGTGGGGGACGGTCGCACGCGGTCTCGCTTTCGATGGGTTCGCGGGGTGTCGGTGGCCAGGTCGGGTCGGGTCGGTTCGGTCAGACGCGCTGGAGGACGGTCGCGGTGGACAGGGCGCCCCCGGCGCACATCGTGACCAGGGCGGTCTCGGCGTCGCGGCGCTCCAGTTCGTGCAGCGCGCCGGTGATCAGCCGGGCCCCGGTGGCGCCGACCGGGTGGCCGAGGGCGATCGCGCCGCCGTTCACGTTGACCTTGTCCAGGTCCGGTTCGTGGACCGACGCCCACGACAGGACCACGGACGCGAACGCCTCGTTGACCTCGAACAGATCGATGTCCTCCAGGGTCATGCCGGCCGCTTCGAGAACCTTCGCCGTCGCCCGCACCGGCCCGTCGAGGTGATAGTACGGCTCCGCGCCGACCAGCGCCTGAGCCCGGATGCGGGCTCGCGGCGTCAGCCCGCGCGCCCTCGCGGCGTCCTCGGAGGTCACCAGTACGGCCGCCGCCCCGTCGGAGATCTGCGACGACGTTCCCGCGGTGTGCAGCGCCTTTTCGCCCATGACCGGCCGGAGCCGCGCAAGCCCCTCGGGCGTGGTCTCGCGCAACCCCTGGTCCCGGCGCACGCTGCGGGTCTCGCCCGTCGGTTCACCCGCGTCGTCGAGCACCGGCGCCTCGATCGGGCTGATCTCCCGGTCGAAGCGTCCGTTGGCCCAGGCCTTGGCGGCCAGGCGCTGGGATCGGACCCCGAAGGCGTCCAGGTCGTCGCGGGTGATGCCGCGCCGCGCGGCGATCCGTTCCGCTGCCTCGAACTGGTTCGGCAGGTCGATGGACCAGTCGTCCGGCCTCGGCCGGGCGGGCAGCACGTTGCTGCCGAGCGGCGCCCGGCTCATCACCTCGACGCCGCAGCCGATCGCGGCGTCCACGACGTCGCACTGCACGAGCGCCGCGGCCAGGTGCACGGCCTGCTGGCTCGACCCGCACTGCGCGTCGAGCGTGGTGACCCCGGCCTCGTACGGCAGCCCGGCGTACAACCAGGCGTGCCGCCCCACGTGGCCGCCCTGCTCACCCGCCTGCGTGACGCACCCGGCGAAGACCTGGCCGATCTCACGAGCGTCGATCGCCGACCGCTCCACCACCGAGCGCATCGCGTGGGCGAGCATCGCCTGGGGCTTCAGACCGGCCAGCCACCCGCCCCGCCTGCCGATGGGCGTCCGGACGGCCTCGACGATCACTGGGGTCCCCATGCGGCCTCCTCTGGAACAACTTCTAGAACGCCATTCCGGTTGTAACTGTAATCTGTTCTAGTTTCGGCGGGGAAGGCGGGTGCTCGCCGTGCCGGTCGGCCCGAGCGGCCGCGTGGTCGTCCGGGACGCGGCGGGCCGGGCGGGCCGAGGATGGGCTAAGTGCCTCAAACGCGGTTGAGTATGTTCACTCTGTGTCGGGCGGGCACATTCGGTGAGGCTTTCGGCATCGCTTCATCACGACGAGCACAGGAGAGGCGCCTGCGATGAGAGCCCGCATCAGAGGGGTCGCGGCCCATCTGCCCGCACGGATGGTCACCAGCGCCGAGGTGGAGCGGCGGGTGGCCGACGAGAGTGACGGGTTCGTCCCCTACGGAGGCATCGTCGAGCGGATGACCGGGATCCGGGTGCGCCACGTCGCCCGCGACGATGAGCAGGCGTCCGACCTGGCCGTCGCCGCGGCCGGCAAGTTGCTCGCCAACGAGGGCGTCGCCGCCGAGCAGCTCGACCTGCTCGTCTTCGGCTCGGCGTCACAGGACCTCGTCGAGCCGGCGACCGCGCATATCGTCGCGGCCAAGCTGGGCGCGCGCTGCCCGGTCTTCGACGTCAAGAACGCGTGCAACAGCTTCCTCAACGCGCTTCAGACGGCCGACGCGCTGATCCGCACCGGGCAGTACGGGAGGGTGCTGGTGTGCACCGGTGAGGTGCCGTCGCGCGCGATCCGCTGGCGGGTGCGCGACCGGGCGCAGTTCGTCGACGCGTTCGCCGGTTACACGCTGTCGGACGCGGGCGCCGCGATGCTGCTCGAGCGCGGCCACGCCGGGGGAGTGTTCTACCGCGACTTCGCCGCCGAGTCGCGGGCGTGGGACATCGGCACCCTGCCGGGCGGCGGCACGATGCACCCCCGCGACCCCGACTACGGCTACTTCGCCGGGGACGGGCGCAGGCTCAAGGACGCGTTCCTGCTGAAGGGCCCGGGCGTCTTCCTCGACGCGCTCACCGCGACCGGCCTGACGTGGGACGACTTCGCGATGGTGGGCGTCCACCAGGTGACTGTGCCGTACCTGCGGATGCTCCGCTCGGCGCTCGGCATCCCGGCGGACAGGCTGGTCGTCACCCTGCCCGATCACGGGAACATGGCCGCCGCCACCCTGCCCGTGCAGCTCGCGGCGGCCATCGAGGAGGGCCGCTGCGGCCCCGGTGACCGGATCGCACTGCTCGGCCTGGCCGGCGGTGTCAGCCTCGGCGTCGTCTTCGCGGAGCTCTGAGCCGATGACGGGGAGCGCTGAGCCGATGACGGGGAACGCTGAGCCGATGGCACGGAACGCCGAGCCGATGACATGGAGTCCCGATCCGATGACACCCTCCTCTGGTCTGTGGGTCGTCATCCCGGCGTTCAACGAGGAGCGCTCGCTGGGCGCGACGCTGAGGCGGATGGCCGAGCAGACCGACGCCGACTTCGCGCTGGTGGTGGTGGACAACGCCAGCACCGATGACACGGCCGGGGTCGTGCGGCGGTTCGCCGCCGAGCATCCCGGCGTGAACCTGCGGCTGGTGACCGAGCCGGAGAAGGGCACCGGGACGGCGGCCGACACCGGGATCCGGCACGCGATCGCCTACGGCGCCACCTACATCGCGCGCACCGACGCCGACTGCCTGCCATCGCCGGGCTGGGTGGCCGCGGTGAAGCGGGCGTTCGGCGAGGGGCTCGAGATGGTCAGCGGACCGTTGCGCCCGCGCACGGACGAGTTCCGGCTCAAGTGGTGGGAGCGGCGGCTGCTCCCGGCGGTGGTGTCCGTGGCGGCGCTGTTCGGCCGGCTGCGTCCGGGCAACCGCGACCCCGCCCACCTCGGCCCGTACGTCATGATGCCCGGCTGCAACGTCGCGATCACCGCCGCGTTGTACGACCGGGCGGGGGGCTTCCCCCGTACCAGGATCGAGGACGTGCACGAGGACCGCGCGCTGGTGAACCGGGTGCGCACCCTGACGCGGGCGTACGGCCTGCGCAATGACGTGGTCGTCTTCGGTTCCGTGCGCAGGCTGCGGGCCTACGGGCTGGTGGGCACGCTCGGCTGGTACGCCGACCATCGCTACAAGCCCGACGTCGTGGACATCCGGTGACCCGCCGGGCCCCGTCTCCTCCCGTGATCATGCAGTTGTTCGCGCGGAAGGGGCGCGAACAACTGCATGATCACGGCGGTGGGAAGCGGAAGGGGCGCGATCACGGTGGTGGGAAGTGGGAGAGGCGGGTTCAGCTGGCCGCTCATCCGGTGGCGTATCCGCTGCTGAGGGCGGTCGCCCGGTGCGGAGCGGTCGTACGGGTGCCGGGGGTCGGGGTCGTGGTCAACGACGCGGCGGCGGCGCGTGAGGTGCTGCTCGACGGTGACTCCTTCCGCAAGGACGGGCCCGGCTCGCCGGGTGAGCTGTGGACGCCGGTCCTCGGCCCGTCGGTGCTGCTCAACATGGAGGGCGAGGGGCATCGGGAACTGCGGCGCAAGCTGGCCGGGCTCTTCACCCCCGGCTACGCGGAGCGGCTGTGCGACGACGTCCTCGCCGGGCCCCTCGACCGGCTGGCCGGCCGGCTGCGCCGAGGGGCCGCCGTGGACGTGGCCGACGAGATGCGGGTCATGGCCGGCGCGGTGATCTGCGAGGTGATCGGGCTGGAGGCCACCGGCGAAACGGCCTACCGGCAGATGTTCGCCCAAGGCGAGGAGATCGTCTCGATGGTGTCGCTGCGCAAGCGCCGGCTGTCGGCGGCACAGGCCGCGCGGGCCCGGCGGGTGCTGGACCCGATCGGCGCCATCGCCGCGAGGGCGTACGCCTCCGGCGACGAGCGCACGGTGATGGGCCGCATGCGCGCGCTCGGCCTGTCGGAGGCCGAGGCGCGCGGCGCGGCCGGTGCCTTCTTCCTCACCGGCACCGAGACCGTCGCGACGCTGGTGCCGAGGCTGATCGCGCTGCTGCACGATTCCGGCCGGCTGGAGCAGGTCGCCGCCGACCCCGGCCGGCTGCTCGACCCGAGCATCGACGAGGCGATGCGGGTGACCACGCCCACCCCGGTGATGCTGCGCAGCGTGCACCGGAGCTCCCGGGTCGGCGGGGTCGCCGTCGAGCCGGGTGACCGGGTGCTGATCGCGACGTACAACTGCTGTCGCGCCTTCGGCCCGTTCGACCCGGAGCGGCCGCCGCTCGATCCGCGCCGGCTCTGGTTCGGGGCGGGGCCGCACTTCTGCCTCGGCTACCCGCTGGCGATGGCCGAGATCCGGGCCGTGGCCCGGACCCTGCTCGCCGCCACGCCACTGGAGATCGTGCGCAGGCGGCCGGCGCGCGGCGTGCTGATCCCCGCGTACCGCTCCGTTGAGTTGCGGCGTGTCGGTGGTGCAGAGCCCCCTGTGACCCCCGACACGCCGCGAGTCAACAAGGGGGGAGGGTGGGTGTGACGCTTGTCCGGCTGGTTCTCCGACAGGCGGCTCGTACGCCTGACTCCGTGGCGCTCGTCGGGGGCGACGGCGCCGAGCTGACGTACGGGGAGCTGCGCCGTCAGGTGCTCGCCGTACGACATGGGCTGGTCGAGGCGGGGCTGGAGCCGGGCGAGGGTGTCCTGTTCTCGGTGCGCCCCTCGCCGCGGGCCCTCGCGCTCGCCCTCGGCGTGGTCGCCGCCGGGGGAGTCGTCGTCTTCGCCGACCCGGGCGCGGGCCCGGAGATGTTCGCGGCCCGGCTTGACCTGGCCCGGCCTGCGTGGTCGGCCGCCGAGGCGGTGCTCTACGCGGGCAGCCGGCTCGCGCCCGTGCGGTCGTACGCGCGCCGCCGGGGCCTGCTGCTGCCCGACCTCGGCCGGCTGACGGTTCCGGGCGGCCGGGCGATGCGGCACGTCTACACCGGCCGGTGGCTGCCGGGGGTGCCCCCGGGGGCGCTGTCACTGGCCCGGCTGACGCGTGGCGCGGCTCCGGAGCCCGGCACCGACGATGACGCCCGGCCGGACGCGCCCGCGGCCGTGATCTTCACCTCGGGCACCACGGCGAGCCCTCGCGCGGTCGTGCACACCCAGGCGTCGCTGGCCGCGGCCCTGGAGCTCTTCCGGGCCCGGCTGCCGCTGGGCCCGGGCGACGTCGTGCACACCGACCAGCTCATGCTCGGGCTGCCGACGCTGATCTCCGGTGCGCGCTGGTCGATGCCGCCGCTCGGCTGCTCCCCTGCCGGTTTCGCCCGCGGGCTGCGCGACCGCGGGGCCACGCACACGTTCTGCGTCCCGGTACAGCTCGACGAGGTGCTCGACGCGCTGCGCGCGGAGGGCACGGCGTTGCCGGAACACCTGCGCCACGTGCTGCTCGGAGCCGCGCCCGCGCCCGCCGGGGTGCTGCGGCGCGCGGTGCGCGCCGCCCCGCACGCCGAGGTGCTGTCGGTCTACGCCATGACCGAGATCCTGCCGGTCGCGATCGCCTCGGCCGGCGAGAAGCTCGCCCACACCGAGTCGGGCGGCGAGGGGGACCTGCTCGGCGCGCCACTGCCGGGCATCGGGGCCAGGCCCGCCGAGGACGGGGAGCTGCTGCTCTCGGGCCCCAACCTGTGCCGTGGCCACCTCGGCCACCCGCCCCTCACCGAGCTTCCCACGGGGGATCTCGTCCGGCTCGACGGGGCCGGTCGCCTGGTGCTGACCGGGCGCAAGAAGGACATGCTGATCCGGGGGAAGTTCAACCTCTACCCGGGGTTGTACGAACCCGCGATCACGGCCCTCGACGGGGTCGCCGAGGCCGCCATCGTCGGGCTGCCCGATCCGCGCACGGGTGACGAGGAGGTCGTCCTCGTGGTCGTCGGCACACGGCACGGCGCGGACGCCGACGACCGGCTGGCCGGCCGGCTCCGGCGCGAGCTCCCCGATGTGATCGACTCCGCCGCGCTGCCGGACCGGATCGCGGTGCTCCCCGAACTACCGCGCTCGGGTCGCGGACGCAAGGTCGACCGGGACCGGCTGCGCGAGCTCGTGCACCCCGGAGCGGCACCGTGCTGACCGTCGCGGTGACGGGCGCGTCCGGGTTCGTCGGCGGCGCGGTGTGCCGGGAGCTCGCCCGGCGTGGTTGCGCCGTCCACGCGTACGGGCGCCGTGCCCAGATCGCGCCGCCGCACGTCGGCGGTGCGGCCTACCGGTCGTGGGATCTCACCCGGGCCCCCCTCACGGAGGCGCCGCGCGTGGATGCGGTCGTGCACTGCGCAGGCACCGTCAGCGACTGGGGCCCGGCGGCGGAGTTCTTCGTCACAAACCTGGGCGGCACCAGGAACGCGCTCGCCACCTTCCCGGGTGCCCGGTTCGTGCACGTCAGCACGGCCAGCGTGTACGACCCGTACCGCCCGACGGTGATGGCCACCGAGGACGAGGCGCCGGTCCGGCGCTACGCCAACGCCTACGGCGCCTCGAAGGCCGCAGCCGAGCGCGCCGTCCTCGCCGTCGCGGACCGCCCGGTCGTCATCCTGCGGCCGCACGCGGTGTACGGGCCGGGCGACACGACGCTGCTCCCACGGCTGCTGTCGGCGGTGCGCGGCCGGCGGCTGATCCTGGCCGGCGACGGCCGGCAGCGGGTCAGCCTGACCTCGATCGGCAACCTGGTGCGGGCCTGCGTGCGCGCCACGGACGCCCGGGCGGATGAGGGCGTGTTCAACGTGACCGACGCGGAGCCGGTCGCGCTCGACGACGCCCTGCGCGCGATCCTCGCCGAACGCCGGGTCGACGCGCGCCCGGCGTACGTCCCGGCGCGCGCGGCCTGGCCGCTGGCCTCGGCCGTGGAGGGCGTGCACCTCCTCGCGAGGCGCACGGAGCCGCCGAGGCTCACCCGCTACGCCGTCGGTCACCTGGCGGTGGAGCGTACGCTCGACATCACGGCCGCCCGGTCACGACTCGGGTACACGCCGGTGTCGACCTCCTTCCGGGGGGCCGCCACATGGTGAGCGCCTGATACCGTCCGAAACCAGGTACGAACGCAGTGCGTCCGATAAGTCATACGAAGCTCTCGTACATCGGCGGTAGGCGAGCCATCGGCGCACGCGGTAGAAGTGCAGGGGACGACGCCGGGGAGCGCACGACATCGTGGAGGGCGGATGGCCGAGGCCCAGCCTCTGTTGCCCGGAGATCCAGCGCGGCTGGGCGACTATGAGCTGATCGGACGGCTCGGTGAGGGCGGTCAGGGCGTCGTCTTCCTCGGGCGCGGCCCGGACGGCCAGGAGGTCGCCGTCAAGCTGCTCCTGGCCCAGCTCACCGGCGACGCCGGGGCGCGGTCCAGGTTCGTGCGGGAACTCGCGGTGGCCGAACGCGTCGCGGGATTCTGCACCGCCCAGGTGCTCGACGCCGACGTGGCCGGCGACCAGCCGTACATCGTTAGTGAGTACGTGCCGGGCGCGTCGCTGAAGGACGTTGTGCAGCGGGACGGGCCGCGTACGGGCTCGGCCCTCGTCCGGCTGGCGATCGGCACCGCCACCGCGCTCGCGGCGATCCACCAGGCCGGCATCGTGCACCGGGACTTCAAGCCGCCGAACGTGCTCATGGGCCCGGACGGGCCGCGAGTGATCGACTTCGGGGTCGCGCGGGCGCTCGACACCTCCGCCGTAACGATGACCAGCCAGGTCGTGGGCACCCCCGCGTACATGGCACCCGAGCAGCTCGCCGGCGGCCCGGTGGCGGCCGCCACGGACATGTTCGCGTGGGCCTCGACAATGGTGTTCGCAGCGACCGGCGACGCTCCGTTCGGGTCCGACACGATTCCGGCCGTGATGCACCGGATCATCAATCTGAACCCGGATCTGAGCGTTCTACCCGAGCCGCTGAGGGAACTCGTCGCGGCCTGCCTGAACAAGGACCCGGCCCGGCGGCCCACCGCCCACGCCGTACTGCTCCGCCTGCTGGGCGGCGTCGATCAGCCGAGCCCCGCCGCCGCGAGCGGCATCGAGCCGGCCCTCAGCCGCGGCGCCAACGTCGCCACCACTACGACGGATCCGCGGATGGGACCGCCACCCGTCCCGCCGCCGTACCGGCCGCAGTCGGGCACGACGGTGCCCACCCGCCCGGGGGGAGACTTGCCCGCGGGCCTTCCCCGCCCGCCCCGCCCGTCCTCCTCGTCCCGGCGTTCGGTCCTGCTGAAGGTCGGGGCACCGGTCGCCGCCGTGGTCACCATCGTCGCCGCGGTCGCCGGTTACGCGGTGCTGCGCGATGACGAGAGCCCGGCGGCGGCCGGTGCCGCGCAGGTGCGGATCGGCTTCGCCGGCGCGCTGACCGGGGAATACGCCGACACCGTGCGACCCATGCTGAACGGCGCGCAGCTCGCGGTGAACGAGTACAACCAGACCGGGCCGAAGGTGACCGCCGTACTGGTCACGGCCGACACGGGCGGAACGGCGGAGCGCACGCCCGAAGCCGCGCGCAAGCTCGTCGCCGACGGGGTCGTCGGGGTGGTCGGCCCGCCGTTCAGCGGTGAGGCCGAGGTGGCCGCGCCCGTCTTCGAACAGTCGAAGGTGCCCAGCATCTCGACCGCGGCGACCGGCCGGGCCCTGTCCACCAAGGGGCTGAGCTTCTGGCACCGCCTCGTGCCCAGTGAAGAGCAGGTGGCGCGGTCGGCCGCGGAGTTCGTGCACCGCACCGCGAAGCCGAAGCGGGTGTTCGTGGCCGACGACGAGCAGAGGTACACCCAGGACATCGCGGACGACGTCGCGGGCTCGCTGCGCGAACGCGGCGTCAGGGTCACCCAGGGGCGGCTGCCGGAGCGGGACACCGACCTCTCCGCTCTGGTCGGCAGGATCCGTGCGTCCGACGCGGACGTGGTCTTCTACGGTGGCGGGTACGCACCGGCGGCACGGCTCGTGAAGCAGGCGCGCGCGGCCGGGGTGAAGGCACGGTTCGCCCTGTCCGACGCGGCGCTCGCGGCGGACTTCGTGTCCGCGGCCGGTCGCGGCAACGCGGAGGGCACCGTGTTCGCCTGCTCCTGCTTCGACGCCTCGCAGAGCACGGAGCAGGCGACCCAGTCCTTCCGCGACCGCTACCGCGCCCGGTTCGGCAGTCTCCCCGGGTACTTCACCGCCGAGGGCTACGACGCGGCGACCGCCTTCCTGCAGGCCGTCAAGGCGGGCGGCGCGGGTGGGCAGGGCACGGCGGGCGAAGGGACCGGTGCGGCGATCAACCGGTATCTCGGCACGGTGAGATTCGCGGGCGTGTCCCGGCCGGTCGGGTTCACCGCCACCGGCGACCCCGCGACCGGCGCCGTCTACGCGTACTTGGTGAAGGGCGGCCGGATCGAGCTGCGCGGCGACGCGGCGACGGCGACCCTCTCGGGGCCTTCGTAGCCGCCGCGCGCCGGCTCAGAGGCCCTCGGGCGGCTCCTCCTCGAGGAGGTCGTCGAACTCGCCGTCCTTGACCCCGCCGATGAAGGCGTCCCACTCGGCCTCGGTGAAGTAGAGCACCGGGCCGTCGGGGTTCTTGGAGTCCCGCATGACGATCACGCGCTCGCTGAGTTCCTTGTGCTGGATGGGCGCGTCCTTGGCGTCGATGAACTCGATGATGACGCCCTCGTCGCTCTGTGCTTCGCTCACGACTTCAGGCTATAGCGCCCGCCGGGCGTCAGACGGTGGAGTTCCGCGAACGCGTCACGGTGTGTCGGCGAAGGAGGGGTGACGACCCACCCGAGGAGGGCACGACATTGAGCCAACGGAGTCGCAAATGGCGGCTGTGATACGTGCGCTGAGCGATCCGGGCGGCGGCGAGACCGACGCCGACATCATCCGGCTGTCCGAGCGCGAGCCGGAGCGCTTCGCCGCCATCTTCGACCGTCACTACGCCGAGATCCACGGTTACGTGGCGCGGCGGCTCGGGCCGAGCCTGGCCGACGACGTGGCGGCCGAGACTTTTCTGGTCGCCTTCGACCGGCGCGGCGGGTACGACGCCGCCCGTTCGTCGGCACGGCCCTGGTTGTACGGGATCGCCTCGAACCTCGTGGCCCGTTACCGCCGGGCCGAGGGCCGCCAGTACAAGGCGCTCGCCCGCGTCGGCCTGGACGACACCGTCGACGGGCACGCGGACCGGGTGGTCGTACGGCTCGACGCCGAGGCCACCCGAGGACGGCTCGCGGCGGCGCTGGCCGCGATAGCCCCCGGTGACCGTGACGTGCTGCTCCTCATCGCTTGGGCGGGGCTGAGCGGCGACGAGGCGGCCGAGGCGCTCGCCATCCCGGCCGGCACGGCTCGATCACGGCTGCACCGGGCACGGCGGAAACTGCGCGCCGCGCTCGGCGGCGCCGACCCAACAACCGTCGGAGAGGACGCGTGATGGACGATCTGAAGACCCTGCGTGAGGGGTGGGGCACGCCTGACGCGCCGGCGGACACCGCCCGCGCGGAGGCCCGCGCGGCCCTGTTGGCCCGTGCCGGGGGTGCGGGCCGCGCACCGCGGCGGGCGCGCCGGCGCCTACGGATTCCGATTCCGCTTCCGCGCACGGGCGTACGGCTGGTGGCGATCGGAGCGCTCGCCGTGGCGATCGCGGCCGGGGTGACCGTCGCGCAGAACCTCGGCGGGACCGACGCGCAGGGCCGGCGGAAGCCGTTCGTGCCGGGCATTCCCGCGGGACCGGTGGCCAACGCCGCAGAAGCCCTCGACCGGGCGGCCGCCGCGGCCGACGCGCGGCCGTTCACCGCCCCACGACCCGATCAGTGGACCTATATCGAGAACAGGAACACGTCACCCGCACAGGGGCCGGGCGGGGTGGCGACCGGTGGCCCGCTCAAGACGCGGGTCGAGCGGCTCTGGCGGCGGGCCGACGGCAAGCAGTCGGCATGGATGGAGAACGGCAAGGTGCAGGTGCAGACCGAACCCGGTCCGCTGACACCGCCGATGGACTACCCGACCCTGTCCACGCTGCCCACCGAACCGGAGGCGTTGTTGCGGTGGGCCGACGACACGATGGGCGGGCTCGGCGGGGACACCGACGAGGGACGGTG
Source organism: Actinomadura alba (assembly GCF_014323705.1). Classification (GTDB taxonomy): domain Bacteria; phylum Actinomycetota; class Actinomycetes; order Streptosporangiales; family Streptosporangiaceae; genus Actinomadura_C; species Actinomadura_C alba. Next base: position 37,100 of record NZ_JABVEC010000048.1, on the reverse strand, counting down.
GTCCATGGCGTTCAACCTGTTCAACACGATTCTCCGCAACAGCGTGCTTCCCGCGAGTGTGGAGGCCGCGATCTATCGCACGATGAAGACGATCCCCGGCGTCACGCTCGTGACCGGCGGGGTGGACGCCGGCGGCCGCCCCGCGCTGGCGGTCGGCCGGGTACAGGAGGGCTGGCTGCGGATCGAGGTGCTGCTGGACCGGAAGACCTATCGCTACCTCGGTGAGCGGTCTGTCGCGATCAAGAGCCACACGAACAAGGGCCTGGACCGCACCATGCACGTGAAGCGGGGCACGGTGCAGATCTATGTGGTGCGGGTGGGGGCCGGCATCGTCGACAGGCCGGGTCAACGCCCCTCCTGACAGGAGTCTGGTCCCGCCCATTTGCCATGCGAACCTGTCCGCGCCGCCTACTTAGGGGCCGCGGACAGGTTCGCATGGCAGAGTGGCTCGGCGGGCAGGGGCCGTGAGATCGGGGCGGGGTCAGAAGTCGGCGAGCAGGCGGTCGGCAGTCACTTCGAGGCGGGCCTGGACCTCGTCGCCGGTGGCGTGGCCGCGCAGCATCTCGATCATCTCCATGATCCACACGCTGGACAGGGCGCCGACGAGGGTACGGCGGCGATCGTCCTCGGGTACCTCGACGTCGCCGCCGGTCGAGGCGCGCAGCAGGAGCCCGCTCATCCGGTCCCCGAAGTTGGTCTTGACGTTGGACAACAGCAGTGAGCGGATGAGCGCGTCGGCCAGTTCCGGCTCGCGCATGAGACCGCGGGTGGCCCGCATGAGCACCTCGATGGCGCGGCCCGAAGGCGTACCGGCGCCGGGCGGGCGCCGGTCGAGGCTGCCCTCCAGTGCGTCGAGCTCCTCGCTGACCACGGCGACGACGAGGTCCATCTTTGACGGGAAATAGCGGTACAGCGTGCCGAGCGCCACCCCAGCGCGATCGGCGACGGTGCGCATCTGCATCTTCTCGACCCCGCCGCGCGAGGCCAGTCCCGCGGCGGCCTGAACGATGCGCTTGCGTCGCTCGTGCTGGCCGCGGGAGCGTACACCCTGCCGGCCGGCCACTGTCGGCTCTACGGTCACGTCTGGATCCCTCGTGCGGGGGCGCGGCGTCCCCTGCCGTGCCATGTCGTGGTCGGGGGCGGCGGGCCTCCGGGTCCGTGGGTCGGACACAACGCTGTGGTCGCCCTGCCCAAAGCCTACAACCATGACGAGAACGCGTTATCCCATGGCCTCGTCGGGACGGCACGCGTCGGCCGATCCGCCGATGGCAGAGCCGTTCATGCTGGGTGACGCATGGTCATCCGGCCGCGACAGGAACGCTGGACAGTGACTAGAATCTGTTCTAGTTTTCGCCTGAGTCGGTGCCGGCACTTCGGGAGGGTGGGGACGCGATGACCGTGGCGGCACAACTGCTGGCGCGTGCCGCCGACGATTGTCCGGGGCTCGAGTGCGCTGACGCGGCGGGCGCCGGACCTGGCATGTGGACATGGCGCGAGGTGGTCCGGGAGTGCGCGGTGCGGGCCGGGTGGATGAGCAGCGCGGCCGCGGCCGGCCGGGTTGGTCATGAACCGCACGAGCCGTCGCGTACGCGGCCGCTGCACGTGGGGGTGCTGCTCGACAATGTGCCCGAGCTGGTGTTCCTCCTCGGAGGCGCCGCGCTGTCGGGTTCGGTGATCGTCGCTCTCAACACCACCCGCAGTGCCGCCGAACTGGCGGGGGACGCCGCCCGGGCCGACTGCGACCTCCTCGTCGCCGAGGCCCGCCACCTCGCCCTCGCCGAGGGCGTGCGCGACCACCGCCGTGAGGCGGCCGCAGGGGACGGCACCGCGGAAGCGTCCGGCGTCACCGTGCTCGACGCCGACGGCGCCGCCTACCGAGAGCGCCTCGCCGCCCACGCGGACGCGCCGTTGCCCGACGTGCGCGCGATCGCCGATGACTCGCTGCTGATGCTGATCTTCACCTCGGGCACCTCCGGGCGGCCCCGCGCGGTCCGTGTCACCCACCGCAAGGTCACGGTGCCCGGCGAGAATCTGGCCGGGCGGCTGCTGGGTCGGCACGACGCCGTGTACTGCCCGATGCCGCTGTTCCACTCCGGTGCCGTCATGGCCGCGTACGCCCCCGCGCTGGCCGCCGGGGCGCGTCTCGTGCTGCGCCGCCGCTTCTCCGCCTCCAGCCTGCTGTCGGACGTACGCCAGTACGGATGCACATACGTGCACTACGTCGGCAAGGCGCTCTCCTACGTCCTCGGCACGCCGGAGAGCGCCGACGACTCCGACAACCCGCTGCGGGTGGCCTTTGGCAACGAGGCCGCGCCGCTGGAGCAGAAGGCGTTCGCCGAGCGGTTCGGCTGCGTCGTCGTCGACGCGTACGGCTCCACCGAGACGGCCATCTCGGTGTCGCCGGACCCGTCCGGCCCGCCCGGTGCCCTCGGCCGGCTGCCCGAGGGGGTCAAGGTGCTCGATCCGAGTACCGGCGCCGAGTGCCCGCCCGCACGTCTGGACGAGGCGGGCCGCCTGCTCAACGCCGACGAGGCCGTCGGCGAGCTCGTCAACACCCGTGGTCTGGGGCTGTTCGACGGCTACTACAACGAGGACGCCCCCGACCGGCTGCGCGACGGGATGTTCTGGAGCGGCGACCTCGCCTACGCCGACGCGAACGGCCACGTGTTCTTCGTCGGCCGGTCCCTCGACCGGCTGCGCGTGGACGGGGAGAACTTCGGCAGCGTCCAGGTGGAGCGCGCGCTCGCCACCGCACCCGGCGTACGGCGGCTCGCGGTGTACGGCGTCCCCGACGTCGCCTCGGGCGACCAGGTGATGGCGGCGGTGGTCGGCGACTTCGACCCCGAGGACTTCACGAAGTACCTGCGCGACCGTACGGACCTGAGCCCGAAATGGGTGCCGCGCTACGTACGGGTCACCGCCGAGCTCCCGACCACCGCCTCGAGCAAGGTGCTCAAGCGCCGGCTCGCCGAGATCGGCTGGCGCACGAGCGACCCCGTCTGGTGGCGGCCGGGCCGTGAGCCGGTCTACCGCCGGATGACGGCGGGCGACGCGGCCCGGTTGTGTGAGGAATTCGACCGCCGCGGCCGTCTGCACCTGCTCGCGGACCGAGGCGATGCCCAGGAAGAGGCGGACAGGTGAACTCTGCGGTGCCGGGCGAGGCCTCCGAGCCGAGCCTCCGGATGAGCTTCGACCTCGACGAGGACCAGCGGGAACTGCGGGGGCTCGCCGCCGGGCTGTTCGCCCGCGAGGCGGCCGGCGACCGGCTCGAGGCACACGAGAGGAGCGGCGAGCCCTTCGATCGGGCGCTCTGGGCGTCGCTCGCCCGGTCCGGCCTGCTCGGGGTGAGCCTGCCCGAAGAGGTGGGCGGAGCCGGGCTCGGCGCGGTCGAGCTGGCCGTCGTGCTCCGCGAGATCGGCGCGCACGTCGCCCCCATACCGGCGTTCGCCGCCCTCGCGCTCGGCGCCATGCCGATTGCGCGGCACGGCACCCCCGGCCAGCGGGAACTGCTCGAACCACTGGTGGCGGGCGACACCGTGCTCACCGGCGCGGTCCGCGAGCCCGGCGCGAGCGGGACGGCGACGACGGCGCGGCGGGACGGTGATTCCCACGTCCTCGACGGGGTGAAGACCTTCGTGCCGTACGCGGAGGTCGCGTCGCACATTCTCGTGCCCGCCAGGACGGGCACGGCCGTCGAGGTGTTCCTGGTCGAGCCGGGGGCCGTCGCGTTGAGCCCGCACCCCTCCGCCACCGGCGAGCCGATGTCGCGGATCCGCCTCGACGGCGTCCGGGTCGGCGCGGACGCGCTGCTCGGGGGCCCCGACGCCGATCCGGGTTCGGCCTACCGCACGCTCTGCCGGTTCGCCCGCGCGGGAGCCACCGCCACCGTGTCGGGGGTGATCGAGGGCGCGCTCGGGCTCACCACGGAGTACGTCAAGACCCGCGAACAGTTCGAGCGGAAACTGGCGCAGTTCCAGGCCGTGACCATGCAGATCGGGGACGTCTACATCGCCAAGCGCTCGCTCGACGTGGCGATGTGGGCCGGCGTCTGGCGGCTCGACGAGTCGCCGGACGAGGCCGACGAGGTTCTGACGGTCGCGTCCTACAACGCCTGCGACCCGGTGCTCAAGGCGCTGTACACGTGCCAGCACCTGCACGGCGGCATCGGCCTGGACGTCACGTACCCGCTGCACCGGTTCTTCGCCTGGGGCAAGCACTACGCGCATCTGCTCGGCGGCGCCGAGGCCCAGCTCGACAGCCTGGGCGCCCTCATCGCCACCCGGGAGGGACTGGGGACGAAGGGCCCAGCGAATGATCGGCTCGAAGAGGACCGCGAGGGCCGCGGCGGCGGCTGGACTGAGGAGCGAGGGAGTGAGGAACGAACGACCGAGCGACGAGGGAAGCCGTCGCCTCAAGAGCGGACCGAGCCGCCGAGCGGAGCGAGGCAGGGAGACACATGTTCATTGACCTGACCGATGAGCAGAAGAAGCTCCGTGCCGAGCTGCGGGAGTACTTCAGGGACTGCCTGCCGGAGGAGCAGCGCGAAGAGATAGCGCGCGATCCCTTCGGGGCGCCGTACATGGACCACTGCAAGCGCCTCGGCCGGGACGGCATGCTCGGCGTCGCGCTGCCCGTGGAGTACGGCGGCCGCGGTTATGGCCCGATGGAGCAGCAGATCTTCGCCAACGAGATCGCACGTGCGGAGGTGCCGTACCCGATCATCACGCTCAACTCCGTGGCACCGACGATCCTGCAGTACGGCACCGACGAGCAGAAGACGTTCTTCCTGCCGAGGATCCTGCGCGGCGAGTGCCACTTCGCGATCGGTTACAGCGAGCCGGGCGCCGGCACCGACCTGGCCTCGCTGCGGACGACGGCGGTCCGCGACGGCGATCACTACGTCGTCAACGGGCAGAAGATCTTCACCTCGGGCGCGCACTACGCCGACTACGTGTGGCTGGCCGCGCGCACTGATCCGGCGGCCAAGAAACACAAGGGCATCTCGATGCTCATCGTCGACTGCCGCGCCCCCGGCTTCTCGTGGACGCCGATCGTGACCATGGACGGCCGGCACCACACGAACTCGACGTACTACCAGGACGTCCGGGTACCCGCGGACATGCTCATCGGCGAGGAGAACAGGGGCTGGGACCTCATCGTCAACCAGCTGAACCACGAGCGCGTGACGCTAGGCCCGGCGGGCAACATCGGGCACACCTACGACCGGTTCGAACGCTGGGCGCGCAACGCCCGCGGCGGCGACGGGCGGCCGCTGATCGAAGAGCCCGCCGTGCGCCGGGCGGTCGCCCGGGTGCACGCCTACCTGCGCGTCAACGAACTCCTCAACTGGCAGGTCGCCGCGAACATGGACCTCGGCTGGCTGGGTGCGGCGGACGCGTCCGCCACCAAGATCTACGGTTCGGAGCGGATGCAGGAGGTCGGCCGGATCGTCGGTGAGACGCTCGCCCGCTTCGGCGATCCCGGCGACCCCGAGACGGCCGCGTTCGTCGAGCGGCTCGACCACGGCGTTAAGGGCGCGATCGTGCTGACGTTCGGCGGCGGGGTCAACGAGATCCAGCGCGAGCTGATCGCGATGATCGGCCTCGGCCTGCCCCGGGCCCCGCGTTGAGCCCGCCCAGCCCCATGACGGCCACTGTCGGGAAGGAGGCCGGGTCGGTGCACGACCGGCTGCCGGCGCTCGCCGAGGCGCTCGCCGCCGAGGGCGAGGTGGCCGCCCCGCCCTGCCCCGACCCGGTCGACCCCGCGATGATCCGCAACTGGACCCAGGCGATCGGCGACGGCAATCCGCTGTACGCGGGGGTCGCGCCGCCGGCGATGATCCAGGTCTGGTCGATGCAGGGCCTCGGCGCGCGGAAGGCGGGGTCGGTCGTCGACGGGCTCCTGGGCCTGCTCGATGAGGCCGGCTGCACTGGCGTGGTCGCGACCAACTGCGAGCAGACCTACGACCGGTATCTGCGCCATGGCGAGCACTTGCGCTCGACCCTGCGGTTCGGCTCGATCACCGGCCCCAAGCGCACCGCGCTGGGCGAGGGCTACTTCGTGACGTGGCACCAGACCTGGTACGACGAGCGGGATGAGCGGGTCGCAGGCATGCTCTTCCGCGTCCTCAAGTTCCGCCCGCCCGAGCGCGCCGCCGCGCCGAACCCGGCCGCCGAGGTCGGTCCGCCCGCGCCGATGATCGGGCCGGACACCCGGTTCTTCTGGGACGGGGTGCGCGAGGGTGAGCTGCGCGTCCAGAAGTGCGGCGCGTGTGGGCGGCTGCGGCATCCGCCGGGCCCGATGTGCCCGCACTGCCATGCGCTCGACCGGGACCACGTGGTCGCGAGCGGGCGCGGTGAGCTGCACAGCTATGTTGTGCACCACCATCCGCCGGTGCCCGGCCGGACGGGGCCGTACGTCGTCGGGCTGGTCGAGCTGGAAGAGGGCGTGCGGATGGTCGGCAACGTGATCGGCTGTCCGCCCGGGGACGTACGGATCGGGATGCCCGTGCGGCTCGTCTTCGAACGCCTGGACGACGGGCTCACGCTGCCGCAGTGGATCCCCGCGGACCGCGAACCACCGGACGAGGACGACGAAGTGGAGGGGGCGGCGCCCGACGCCTCCGACGAGCACGGCGGCGCGGGCCCGGACGACCTGCCCTCGATCGAGATCCCGTTGACGCCGACGTTCGTGATCGCGACGGCACTCGCCACCCGCGACTTCACGCCGGTGCACCATGACGTCGCGCTGGCCAGGGCCCAAGGCGCCAAGGACATCTTCCTGAACATCCTCACGACGATGGGTCTGGTGCAGCGCTTCGTCTCCGAGGCACTGCCCGACGCCGAGCCGGCGGGCATCGCGGTACGACTCGGCGTGCCCGCCTACGCGGGCGACACCCTCACGCTCACCGGCCGGCTCACCGACGACGGGGCGGTCGAGGTACGCGGCGCCGTCGCCCGGGGCGAGCACGTCGTCGCGACCGTACGGCTCAGGGACCGGTGATGACCATGACGCCGCCTGGCGGGGCGACGGCCGCCGCCGGACGCCCGCGACCCGGAGGACGGTGACCATGACGGCGACGACGACGGCCACGACGACGGGGGCGACGACGACGGGGGCGCTCGGCGGCCGAGCGGCGATCGCGGGGATCGGCGCGACCGAGTTCTCCAAGGAGTCCGGCCGGTCCGAGCTGCGACTCGCCGTCGAGGCCTGCCACGGTGCGATCCGCGACGCGGGTCTGCGGCCGGCCGAGGTCGACGGCCTGGTGACCTTCACCCAGGACGCCAACTCCGAGATCGCGGTCGCGCGTGAGCTCGGTATCGAGGACCTGAGCTTCTTCTCCCGCGTCGACTACGGAGGCGGCGCGGCCTGCGGCACGGTGGCCCACGCCGCGATGGCCGTCGCCACGGGTCAGGCCCGGGCGGTGGTGTGCTACCGGGCGTTCAACGAGCGATCCGGTCACCGGTTCGGCCAGGCCACCGGCGGGCAGCGGGGCGCGACCTCGACCGGCCTCGAGTTCTCCTGGCATGTGCCGTTCGGGTTCGCCACCCCGGCCGCGTGGGTCGCGATGCACGCGCAGCGTTATCTGCACGCGTACGGGGCGACGAGCGAGGACTTCGGCCGGGTGACGGTGGCGATGCGCAGGCACGCCGCCACCAATCCCCGGGCATGGTTCCACGGGCGGCCGATCACGCTGGAAGAGCACCAGGCCTCACGGTGGATCGTCGACCCGCTGCGCCTGCTCGACTGCTGCCAGGAGTCCGACGGCGGCGTCGCCGTACTGGTCACGAGCACCGAACGCGCTCGCGATCTGGCCCATCCGCCCGCCGTGATCAGCGCCGCCGCCCAGGGGACGGGCCCCGGCCAGATGATGATGTTCAACTACTACAGCGGCGACCTGACCACCCTGCCCGCGATGGGCCGGGTCGGGGACCGGCTGTGGCGCGCGTCCGGGCTGACCCCGAAGGACGTCCAGACCGCGATCCTGTACGACCACTTCACACCGTTCGTGCTCATCCAGCTCGAAGAGCTCGGTTTCTGCGCGCGAGGTGAGGCGAAGGAGTTCATCAGGGATGGCGGCATCGAACTCGGCGCACGGCTTCCGGTCAACCCGCACGGGGGTCAGCTGGGTGAGGCCTACATCCACGGAATGAACGGGATCGCCGAAGGCGCGCGCCAGATCCGGCGAACCGCCGTCAACCAGGTCGCCGACGTCGAGAACGTGCTCGTGACGGCGGGCACCGGAGTGCCCACCAGCGGTCTGGTCCTCACCCGCGGCTGAGCCGCCGTGGACGGCACCGGCGCCCGCGGGACGCCGTGGTCCCCGGGCGCGCGGATGTGATCAAGGCCGGTGCCGGTGGAGGCGGACGCGCATGGTCGACCGCCCGGCCGCGACGATCGCCGAGTGGAAGCTCCCGGGCGCCTCGGCGACCCAGAACGCCCCGGCGACGCGGGTGGCCGTCACCCGCATGGAGCCGCGCCTGGCGCGGAAGTCCACGATCACGTCTGCGGCGCCGGACGGCAGGTGCCCCCAGGCGAGCGCCCACCGGCGCGTCATGTGGCGACCGCGCAGAGCGCCGCGCACCAGCGGCTCGTCGAAGCCTCCGGCGACGGCGACGTCGACGAGGCCGTGGAACGTGTGGACCTCGAGGGCGGGTCGCAGAAGAGGGCCCCGGCCGATGTGCAGTTCCCAGCCGCTCTCCGGCAGGGAAAGGTTCTGATGGGAGTCATCGGGGGGCAGAGGCGTAGCGAACGCGGAGGTCATGACGGCATCCCATCGAGCATAGGTGGTGGGGGCGGATGCCCCGATCGAAGATCCGCCCCCGCCACCTATTTGCGATCTTGCAATATCCGCCGGGCAGCGGCCGACGGCCGGTGTCCGACGGTCATACGGCGACGCCGCCGTCGACTGGGGACTGCCCGCGGCCGACGAGCAGCGCGGCGAGGGCGGCGACGAGCGCCACGGTCGCGGCGACCGCGAGCGAGGTCTGGAAGCCGTCCATGAAGGCGAGGTGGCTTCCGGTCGTGATGGCCTGGGCGGCCTGCTCCGGTGTGCCCGGCGGTACGGGTGCCACGCCCTGCGACACGTACTCGGTCGTGCCGCTCAGCTGCTGGGCGGTGGCCGCGGGCACACCCGCCTCGGTCAGCCGGCCGACGAGCACGTCACCCACCCGCGTGGACAGGATGGTGCCGAGGACCGCCGTGCCGAGAACGCCGCCGATCTGCGAGGCGGTCTGCTGCAGGCCGCCGGCGACTCCGGCGAGGTGCTCGGGCGCGTTTCCGACGATGGCCTCGGTACCGGCCACGAGCACGAAGCCGAACGCCAGGCCGATGAGCAGGAACCACGGCCACAGGTCCGAGAACGGGGCCTCGACCCCGATCCTCGACAGGCCGAACAGCGCCACCGAGGTGAGCACCATTCCGAGGACGAGCGGGACCCGCGGCCCGAACCGCGCGGTGAGCGCACCGGCGATCGGGGAGGCCACGATGAACACACCGGTCATCGGCAGCATCCGGACGCCCGCGTCGACCGGGCTCATGCCGTGCACCTGCTGCAGGTACAGGGTGATGAAGAAGATCGTGCCGAACATCGCGAAGAAGCCGAGCACGATCAGCCCGGTCGCCGCCGACAGTGAGACGGACTTGAACAGGCCGAGCGGCAGCAGGGGGTTCTTCACCCGCAGCTCGTTGACGACGAACGCGGTGCCCAGGACGACGGCGGCGGCGAAGGACCACAGCGGCAGCGCGTCGTCGAAGCCGTAAGAGCCCGCCTTGATCAGCCCCCAGACCAGCGCGAACAGCGAGCTCGACAGCAGGGCGACGCCGGGCACGTCGAACGAGCCGGCCGCCTCCTCGTCACGCGACTCGCGGATGACCCACCAGCCGACGGCGAGGGCGATCAGGCCGAGGGGGGCGTTGAGGAAGAAGACCGACTCCCAGTTGACGTGCTGCACGAGGACGCCGCCGACGATTGGGCCGCCCGCGATCGAGATGCCGACCGTGGCGCCCCAGATGCCGATGGCGGCGTTGAGCCGTTCGGCGGGGAAGGTGTTGCGCAGGATCGCCAGGCTGGCGGGCTGCAGGAGTGCTCCCGCGAACCCCTGCACCACCCGCCAGAAGATCACCATGCCGAGCCCGCTGGACAGTCCGATGAGCAGCGAGGCGATGGCGAAGCCGATCACCCCGACGAGGAAGGTCCGCTTCCGGCCGAACCGGTCGGCGATCTTGCCGGCCGGGATGAGGGTCACGGCCAGGGCCAGGAGGTAGGCGTTGGTGACCCACTGCAGACCGGCGAGATCGGCGTTCAGATCGCGGGCGATGGCCGGATTGGCGATGGACACGACGGTGGCGTCCAGACCGACCATCATCACGCCCAGTGCCACCGCGATCAGCGTCAGCCAGGGGTGGCCGTGCCCGCTTCGCGGTGGTGGGGCCTTCGGCCGTGGTTTGTCCAGGACCGCGACGGTCGAGGGCTCGGACATGTTCGCCTCCATGCGGGACTGTCGTAGATTCAAGAGGCCAAACTGTCATGGCCTGACAGTTGTCGTCAAACGACTTGCGTCTTTCTGAGACATGATGCACATCACGACAAAAGTCATTGCAGGACCGTTGTCAGGTGGTGACTTCGCGGCTACACTTCGGCCATGACTCCGACGGCGGCTGTTCACGAGACGCCCCGGGCCGACCATCAGGGCCGCCGGGAGCGTAAGAAGCGGCGTACCCGCGAGGCCTTGGTCGAGGCCGCGTTCGAGCTGTTCCAGGAGAAGGGCTTCGACGCGACGACCGTCGAAGAGATCGCTGACGCCGTCGACGTCTCGTCGCGCACGTTCTTCCGCTACTTCGCCTCGAAAGAGGAAGTCGTCCTGACCTTCCAGGAGGAGCAGTTCGCGGCGGTGCTCGAGGAACTCCTCGCTCGGCCGGCCGGCGAGCCGGTCATGACCGCGCTGCGCAAGACATGCGTGAGCGTGCTGCGGGCCTGTGAGGACGGAGCGTTCGGCTTCGACCCCGAGCGGTTCGTGTGCATCCAGGAGATGATGGAGAGCAGCCCGGCCGTGCTCGGGCGCAGCCTCGAACACGGCCAGAAGAAGCAGGCGGACCTGACCCGGCTGATCGCTCAGCGCATGGGCGTCGACCCGAGCACCGACCTGCGCCCCCACGTGGCGGCGGGTGCCGCGACGTGCGCCTTCCGCAGCGCTTTCGACGCGTGGGCGATGGGCGTCACGGGTGACAAGCGCTTCTCGGACGTGCTCGCCGAGATCTTCCGCCTTCTCGAAGAGGGCATCAACTACCCGTCCAAGGGCTGACCGGCACATTCCCCGCCGACCTGCCGGAGCGGCTCGGCCGGCCTCGGCCTCCGACCCCGGACGCGCCGGGCACCGGCGGATCCGGGGTCGCGCGCGTCAGTCGACGGCCGGGCGTTCGGGCTCGTCGGGCACGGGCGTCGTGGGGTCCGCCGAGGGGGTCGGCGTCGGTTGCGGCGTCTCGGACGGCGTCTCGGACGGCGTCTCCGGCGGATCGCTGGGCGGATCGGTCGGCGTCGGTGTCGGCGTCGCGGTCACCGGAGGTGTCCAGACCGGCGGCGGCACGGTGGCCGGTTTCGGCGTGGCGCCTCGCCCGGTGGACCGGGCGTCGCCGTTCGGCGATGCCGGCTTGGGCGCGCCTCCCGCGCCATCGGGCCAGGACGGCTGCGGCACCGGGGTGATGCCGGGGACGTGCGAGAAGGGCGCCGCCACCGTGTTCCCCGGGTCGGCCCCGGGGTAGTCCGGCGTCGAGGCCAGCGACGCGGAGTATCCGTTCGTGCTCGGGGCCATCGCCGTCTGGTCGCTCGGTGAATCGCCGCCGGACGAGGGCCACGCGGCGAACAGTCCGGCCGCGGCGGCCGCGGCCGCCGCGAGCCCGGCGGTCTGGGCGATCCTCCTGGTCCGCCGGCCGGCGGAGTAGCCCGTCGTGGCCGTGGTGCGTGTGCCGATCACGACCAGCGGCATCTGCGGCGAGACCGCCGGCAGCGGAGCGGTGCCGGGCGGCGTGTCGGGCAGCGGCCGGGACGGCGTGACCGGTGGGCCGGCGAAGGGGAGCACCTCGGCGCGGAGCAGCGCGGGCGGCTGAGCCGGAGCCCGGCGCGCCAGCAGCTCCGGCAGCCGGCCCTTCTCGAACGCCGCGATGACGTCGTCGTGGCGGGCCGACATCGGCTCGTGCATGAGCGCGTCGAGGACCGCGCGTTCCAGCTGGGCGCCGGCCGTCTGAATCAGCTGCCGCACGGTGTCGGTGGCGACGCCGAGCAGCCGGGCGATGTCGGGGGCGTCGAGCCGGTCGCCCGCAGAGAGGACCAGGACCTCGCGGTGCACAGTGCGCAGGCGGCCGGCGGCCCGGCGCAGCGGGTCGGGGTCGTGCGCCCGGCCGAACGCCGGGTCGAGCCCGCCGCGGCGCAGGCAGGCGGTGCGGGCCAGCGCGTACAGCCAGAGCAGCTCGCCGCCGCGCGGCTCGCCGAGGCGGCCGACGGCCGCGAACGTGTCCTTCAGCGCTTCTGAGGCGTCGTCGCCGACCAGCGACCAGCAGTAGGCGTACAGGCGGGGCGCGTGCGCGTCGTAAAGGGCCTGTTCCCGCAGGTTCCGTTCCGGATCTGTGGCGGTGGGCCGCGCCGTCTCCTGGCCGTCGTACACCGTGACCTCCAAGATCGCCTGACGCGCAGTCACATTCCAGGGTGAAAGGGACACTAGTGCAAGCTGGGACATATCGGTAATCCAGTCACCCTCTGATGCGCATACGCCACGTTATGTCACTGAAGGTGTCGGGGCAGCCAACACCCGAAATCCATTTGGGTGGTATGTGATTATTGATCCGGTTCAGCTGGGAATGGTCTGGGGCCCATGTCGAAGGGAGGGTCCCGGTGACCCGGCTGACCATTGATGATGTCTACGCGCACGTGAGCGGGGTCTGTTTCAAGACCGGCCCGCCCGGCACCGTCGGAGCCGAGACCGAGTGGCTCGTCGCCGACTCCGCCGATCCGGGCGCCCACGTTCCCCTTGCCCGGTTGCGCACGCTTGTGGACGCGGCCGGGCCGCTGCCCGCCGGAAGCCGCGTGACCTATGAGCCCGGCGGTCAGCTGGAGCTCAGCACCGCGCCGTTTCCCGGGCCCGGTGCCCTGCACTCGGCGCTGGCCGCCGATCTCTCTTTGATCCGGGCACATCTGGCCGATCACGGGGTCGTTCTCGTCGGGCATGGCATCGACCCGCTGCGGGGCCCGCTCCTGCAGAACTCCGACGCGCGCTACCGGTGCATGAGCGACTACTTCGGAGCGGCCGGCCTCGCCCCCATGTGCACCACGGCGTCGGTGCAGGTGTGTCTCGACATCGGGGCGGACCGCGACGACGCGCTGCGCCGCTGGCGCCTCGCGCACTCTCTCGGGCCGGTGCTGGTGGCGTCGTTCGCCAACTCGGCGCTGCGGGCCGGGCGCCGCACCGGGCTGCGGTCCACGCGGCAGGCGCTCTGGAGCGGCCTCGACGCGGGACGTACGGCGGTGCCGGCCGGAGCGGATCCGGTCGAGGCGTGGAGCCGCTACGCCCTGGACGCGCGGGTCATGCTCATCCGTGGCGCGGACGGTGACTGGATCAGCGACCCCGGCATGAGCTTTCGCGAGTGGGTCACCGAGGGCGGCCCCACCGGCGGGCCCACCGAGCAGGATCTGAGCTACCACCTGTCGACGCTGTTCCCGCCGGTGCGCCCGCGCGGCTGGCTGGAGCTGCGGATGATCGACGCCGTGCCCGACCCGTACTGGCCGGTGCCGATGGCCGTCGCGACGGCACTGTTCGACGACCCGCGGGCTACCGAGGTCGCCGAGGAGGCGACGCGGCCCATCGCAGGGTGCTGGCGCGAGGCGGTCGGGGATGCCCTGACCGACCCGGCGCTGGCCGCCGCGGCCCGGCGCTGTTTCACCGCCGCCATCGAGGCGCTTCCCCGCCTCGGCGCGGCCGCCCTCGTGCCGATCGTGGTCGAGTACGCCGAGCGCTATGTCGAGCGCGGGCGCTGCCCCGCCGACGACCTCGATCTCGCTGACGCGTTCACCGTCTCCCCGTCGTCGACCTCCCCGTCGTCAACGTCCCGGTCGTCGACGTCCCCGCGTTCAACGCAACCGCAGAGGAGGACCTTCGGTGCCGCCGACCACCCGGCAACCCGATGAGGACACGCTCAAGGAGCTGATCGCCGCCGAACTCCTCGCCGTCCGCGACCGCAGCTTCGGCCTGACGGTCCGGTCGCTGGACGACGCCGAACTGACAGCCCAGGTGTCCCCGCTGATGTCCCCGTTCGTCTGGGACCTCGCGCACGTGGGCAACTACGAGGAGCTGTGGCTCCTGCGTGCCGTGACGGGAGTCGAGCCGATGCGGCCGGAGATCGACAGCCTGTACGACGCGTTCGAACACCCCCGGGCCGAGCGCCCGACCCTGCCGCTGCTGGCGCCCCGCGAGGCCCGCGACTACATCGCGACCGTCCGCGACAAGGTGCTGGACTCGCTGGCGACCGTACGGTTCCGGCCGGACGATCCGCTGACCGCCGGCGGATTCGTCTACGGCATGGTCGTACAGCACGAGCACCAGCACGACGAGACCATGCTCGCCACCCACCAGCTCCGCAAGGCCGCTCCCGTGCTTCTCGACCCACCCGAGGCCGCGGAACCAGAGTGTGAGTCGTGGCCCGGTGCGGGCGGCGGGGAGGTGCTGATCAAGGCGGGGCCGTTCGAGATGGGCACCTCGGACGACCCGTGGGCGCTCGACAACGAGCGCCCGGGGCACATCGTGGACCTGCCCGCCTACTTCATCGACGCCACGCCGGTGTCGTGCGCCGACCATCTGGCCTTCATGGCGGCGGGCGGCTACGACGACGAGCGCTGGTGGCACCCCGACGGCTGGGACTGGCGTCGCCGCACCGGCCGCCGCGCCCCCGGCTTCTGGTTCCGCGAGGGCGGCCAGTGGCTGCGGCGCCGCTTCGGCCGGATCGAGCCGGTTCCGCTCGACGAGCCGGTGCAGCACGTGTGCTGGTACGAGGCGGACGCGTACGCCCGATGGGCGGGCAAGCGGCTGCCGACGGAGGCCGAGTGGGAGAAGGCGGCCCGCTGGGACCCGGCCACCGGCCGGTCCCGCCGGCACCCGTGGGGAGACGAGCCGCCGGACGCCTCCCGCGCCAACCTCGCCCAGCGCCTTCTGCGCCCCTCGCCGGTCGGCTCGCACCCCGAGGGCGCGTCGCCGCAGGGCGTACGGCAACTGCTCGGCGACGTGTGGGAGTGGACCTCCTCGGACTTCCGCGGCTACCCGGGGTTCCGGTCGTTCCCGTACCGGGAGTACTCCGAGGTCTTCTTCACCGGCGCCACCGGGCCGCACGACGGCGGCTACAAGGTGCTGCGCGGCGGCTCATGGGCCACGCACCCGAGCGTCGGCAGGAGCACCTTCCGCAACTGGGACCATCCGATCCGCCGGCAGATCTTCGCGGGCTTCCGCTGCGCCCGCTCGGTGGGCGGCGACCTTCCGCCCGGCGCCGGCGCCGGTCACCGGATCACCCGGCCGGAGGCCGGCTGATGTGCCGCCACCTCGGCTACCTCGGGCCGCCCCGGACGTTGCACGAGTTGATGTGCGCGCCGCCGCACTCCCTCGAGCACCAGTCGTACGCCCCTCTGCACAACCTCCACAACACGATGAACGCCGACGGTTTCGGGGTCGGCTGGTTCGCCGCGCCCCCGCGCGGCGAAGGCCGGCCACCCGACGGCGACCGGGTGCGACGGTTCCGCCGCGCTCAGCCGATCTGGACCGACGTCTCCTTCCACGAGGTGGCGGAGGTGATCGAGTCGTCGTGCGTCGTCGCGGCCATCCGGTCGGCGACGGTCGGCTTCCCTGTCGACGAGTCCTGCGCTCAGCCGTTCCGCGCCGACGGCAGGCTGTTCAGCCACAACGGGGTCATCGAGGGCTTCGCCGGGGTGGAGACCAAGCTGCGCGAGCTCGCGGGTGATCTCGCCGGAATGCCGGACGCCCGCGCCCCCGTCGACTCGGCGCTGCTGTTCGCGCTGACCGTACGGCGCTGGCGGGCGGGGCGGCCGCTCGGCGAGGGACTGGCGGACGCCGTCGTCGCCGTCTCCGGGCTGGCCCCCGGCCGCTACAACGTGCTGGCCGCCGACGGCTCCACGCTCGCCGCCACGACCTGGGGCGACTCGCTATTCGTCCGTTCCACCGACCAGGAGGTTGTGATCGCGTCCGAACCCTACGACGACGACCCGGAATGGGAAAGGCTGCCGGATCGGTCGCTGATAGTGGCCGATGCCTCCGGCGTACGGATCCGGCCACTGTGAGGCCCGATCCGGACTCTCGCGAAGCCGCGGCTCGACCGCGGCTGCTTCCGCAGCTCACCACACGCTCAAAGGAGAAATGTCCGATGGATCGTTTTCTGACCGCCGACGACCTTGAGAAGGCCCTGCGGCAGGACGTGATGGATGGGCTGACCGGTGAGCCGAAGACACTTCCCGCCAAGTGGTTCTACGACGAGCGGGGGAGTGCCCTGTTCGAGGACATCACCCGGCTGCCGGAGTACTACCCGACCCGGGCCGAGCGCGCCATCCTCGCCGAACGCGCCCCCGAGATCGCCATCGCGACGCGCGTGGACACCCTTCTCGAGCTGGGCGCGGGTTCGGGGGAGAAGACCCGGATCCTGCTCGACGCGCTCGGGGGCACGCTCAGCGACTACGTGCCCGTCGACGTGAGCGGTGACTTCCTCATCGCGGCGGCGGATCAGATCGCGCACGACTACCCGGCGCTCACCGTACGGGCGGTGGTGGCCGACTACGAACAGCACCTGGACCTGCTGCCGACCGGGGGCAAGAGGCTCATCGCCTTCCTCGGCGGCACGATCGGCAACATGCTCCCCGCGCAGCGGATCCACTTCCTGCAGGGGCTGCGCGAGACGATGGCGCCCGGCGACACGCTGCTGTTCGGCGCGGACCTGATCAAGGAGGAGGACCGGCTGGTCCGGGCCTACGACGACTCGTTCGGGGTCACGGCAGAGTTCAACCGCAACGTTCTCCGCGTGATCAACAGCAGGCTCGGCGGCGACTTCGTCGCGGAGGCCTACGAACACGTCGCCGTCTGGGACGCGCAGAACGAGTGGGTCGAGATGCGCCTGCGCTCGGCCGCCGACCAGACCGTACGGATCGAGGCGCTCGACCTCACGGTCCGGTTCGCCGAGGGAGAGGAGATGCGCACCGAGATCTCTTCGAAGTTCCGCGAGGAGCGGCTACGGGCCGAGCTGGGAGCGGCCGCGCTCACCCTCGACCGGTGCTGGACCGACGCGGCGGGAGACTTCGCCCTCGTCCTGGCCGGCCCCGCGGCCTGACGCGCCCGCAGGTCAGGGGCGGCGCACGGGATGAGCGAGGTCGAGCCTCTCGAGGTCGGCGGCGAGGCGTGTGGCGATGTAACGGTGGCCCGCAGGCGTCGGGTGGACCCGGTCGCGCAAGATGTAGTGGGGCGCGTTGCCGGTGCCGTCGCGGAGGTCGCCGGTGATCCACTGCTCGCGGAGCGGATCGATGAAGGGGATGCCGACCTCGTGGGCCACGCCCTCGAGCGCGTCGCGGATGCGCAGCACGGAGGGTTCGGGTGTGCCGGTGCCCCACATCGGGCCCAGCAGCACCAGGTGGGTGCCCGGCCAGCGCGCCTTGACCCGGAAGAGCAGATCCCGGGCGGCGGTGCCGACCTGCGCCGGGGGTCTGTTCCGGTCGTTGTGCCCCCCGGACACGATCAGCATGTCCGGGGGCGGTCGCCATGAGAGCTGCCGCTCGAACAGGGCCGCGAACGGCTCCCGCTTGCTCCCGGGGGTCGCGAACCCGGTGCCGCCCCGGCCCCCGACGATGACCTGCCAGCGGAGCAGCCGCGCGGTGTCGGCGGCGTAGGTGCGGGCGGGCGGGCTCTCCCGCCCGCCCGCCGTGTAGCTGTCGCCGAGGAACATGACGACCGACGTACGGGCCGGCGTCGACGGCCGGGGCGTGGGCCGGTCGTCCGAGGCGGCGTTGGAGATGCTGCAGGCGGCGAGGGTCATCGTGGCCGGCAAGGAGAGCAGCGCAGCACGAAGCCTGACCCCGAATGTCATCAACGGACCACCGATTCCCCAGGTACGGGCCGAATCCTACCGACTAATCCGATCACGGTTTTCGTACGCGTGGCGTTTACCCGCACGTCATGGCACCGTGGCCGGATGGACACACCGGAACGCCAGGGTTCCCCGGTGCGGATGGAACGTATGAGGGAACTGGACCTGCTGCGGTTCGCCGCGGCGCTAGCCGTCCTGCTGTTTCACTTCACCGGGTTCGGGGGTGGAGGCGCGTGGCCGGACCCGTCGCGTGACATCTTCCCCCTCCTCGGCGAGGTGACCCGGTACGGCTACCTGGGCGTCGACCTGTTCTTCGTGATCTCGGGGTTCGTCATCCTGATGAGCGTCTGGGGCCGGACGGCGGGGGAGTTCGGCGTCTCACGGATCGTCCGCCTGATGCCGGCGTACTGGGCCGCGGTCCTGCTGGGTCTGGTGATCTACCTGGCGACGGGGCTCGGGAAGGGAAAACCGGGTCTGGTCCTGCCCAACCTCACCATGCTGCAGGGCGGTCTCGGCACCGGCAACGTCGACGCGGTCTTCTGGACCCTCTGGGTCGAACTGCACTTCTACGTGCTCATCGCGCTGCTGGCGGCCGTGGGGCTCACCTACCGCCGCTGCATCATGTTCATGACCGCCTGGCTGTTCCTCGGCCTCTACGCCGACGAGGGCGAGAGCAAGCTGCTGCAGGTCCTCGTCATCCCGACGTGGAACGCCTACTTCGTCGCGGGCATGGCCCTCTTCCTCATCTACCGCTTCGGGTCCACCCTGCTGCTGTGGGGTTTCGTCGGAGTGAGCTGGCTGATGGCGCTGCACTGGGGCGCCTGGCGAGCCGGCAACGTCTTCACCGGGGTGACCGACGGCGCCGTTGCCGCCGTCATCACCGGCATCTTCGCCATCATGGCCCTGGTCGCCATCCGGAAGCTGAGCTGGCTGAGCTGGCGCGGCCTCACCGTGCTCGGCGCCCTCACCTACCCGCTCTACCTGACGCACTCCCAGATCGCGCTGCCGGTCCTGGACTGGATCTACCCGGGGATGAACCGCTGGGCGGCGCTCGCCGTGGTCATGGCCGCTTCGCTGCTCCTCGCGTACGTGATCCATCGCCTGGTGGAGCGGCCCGCCGCCGCCTGGCTGCGGGACCGGCTGCGCGCCGCCCTGGCCCGCGCACGTGAGATCGACTTCCCCAAGCCCGTCCCGGCTCCGCGACCGGCGGCCGAGCCGGTGGAGCCCTCTGGCGAGCTCGTCGGCGGCCCGGGGCCGCGAGTCCCCTCCTGACCGGGCGGGCGATGAGGGAGTAGGCGCTCCCGCCGCCCACGGGCCGTTGTGATCTCCGGCTCCGTGGGGCGCGCGGAACCGGTGGCGACGTACGGTAGAAATGTGACGTCGCAGATCGCGGCTTATCGGCCGGTCCTCGTGACGCGAACGCCACCGGCGGACGTGATACACGGCTATGCGCCGCCGGCGCGGCCCGTCGGCACGGTGGTCATCGCCTACTGTGGTGCCCTCATGATCGTCCGGGGGGAGTACGCGTCCATCCCCCCGCTGGACACCTGCGCGGAGTGCATCGCGGTCTGGAAACGCCAGCGCTGCTGACCGCCCCGGTCTCCGCACCGGACGCACCGGCGGCTCACCGAGTGTCGGCGTACGCACCACGGGCGGGCACCCGAGTCGTGCTTTCGCCGACACCGAACGCGGTTCTAGCCGCCGGCGGCCGGTCCGGGTGACGGCTGGCGCGTGAGCGAGAGCAGGTGGCGCGCGGGGCCGGCGGGGCGCTGACCGGTGGGCCAGACCGCCCGGAGCGGGCGCCGCAGGTCCAGGCCGGCGACGGGCACGGCAACGAGCCGGCCGGTCGTCACCTCGTCGGCGACGGCGAGTTCGCTCACGACCACCGGGCCGGCGCCCGACGCGGCCGCCGCCTTCAGCGCGGTGGTCGACGCCAGTTCGAGTAGCGGTTTGGCCGTCCCCCCGTACTCGGACAGGGCCTGATCGAGCACCTCGCGGGTACCCGACCCCTGCTCCCGCAGGATGAGCGGGGTCGCGGCCAGTTCGCGCGCGGTCACTTCGCCGCGCCGCCGGGCCCACGGGTGGCGGGGGGCCACCGCCACGAGCAGGCGGTCGGTCGCGATGACCGCGCAGCCGAGCCCCGTGGGCGCCGTCGCCCCCTCGACGAAGCCGAGGTCGGCCTGCCCGGCGAGGACCTGTTCGGCGACGGTCGCTGAGTTGGCGACCCGCAGGGTCACCGCCGTCCCGGGGCGGGCCTCGTGCAGGGCGAGCAGCCAGCCCGGCATGAGGTACTCGGCCACGGTGAGGCTGGCCACGACGCGCAGCCGCCCGTCGCGGTGCTCGCGCAGCGCTCCGAGCCCGGCGTCCAGGGCCCGCGCCGCCTCGATCACCTGCAGCGCCCACTCGGCGACCAGGGCCCCGGCCTCGGTCGGCCGGGATCCGCTCGGTGAGCGGTCCAGCAGCGCCATGCCGATCTGCCGTTCCATCGACCTGATCCGGGTGCTGGCGGCGGGCTGCGAGACGCCGAGCTCGGCGGCCGCCCGGCCGACGCTGCCCAGCCGTACGACGGCCAGCAGCAGCTCCAGGGCGCCCAGTTCGGGAACGCGGTGCGAAAGGCGCATTCACGCAGTGTAAGGGGCGGCCCATAAGGGGGACTTATGCTCCCATAGGGCGGTGACCTCTACCGACCCGGCCGAGCGGCACCCACATTAGAGGGATGATCACGACCAGCCCCCCCGCCATCGGAACTCCGCTCGCCGCGCCGGAACGCCGTGCCGAGTTGTTCCGGCACCTCGGCCCGAACTGGTACGCCGCGGTGATGGGCACGGCGATCGTGTCCGGCGGGGCCGTCGCGCTGCCGGTCTCGGTCCCCGGCCAGCGCGGTTTCGCGATCGTCGTGTGGGGGCTGTCGGCGGCGCTGCTGCTCACGATCATGACGGCCCGCGCCGTTCACCTGCTGAGGCATCGGGCGGTGGCCCGGGCCCAGTTGCTGGACCGGCCGGGCATGGCGGTGTTCTACGGCTGCCCGCCGATGGCGCTGCTCGCCGTCGGCTACGCCACCCTCGCCGTGGGGCGGGACGTCATCGGCCTGAGGGCGGCCGTGGCGGTGGACATGGCGCTGTGGGGCATCGGGACGATCTATGCCTTGGCCGTCGTGTGCGCTCTGCCGTACCTGTTCATCGTCCGGTACGAGGTGAGACCGGGCACGGCCGACCCCACCTGGCTGCTGCCGGTCGTGGCGCCCATGGTCGCCGCGGCGCTCGGCCCGGCCCTGGTGCCGCACCTCCCGGCCGGTGAGGCGCGGGCGAGCATGCTGTACGCCTGTTACGCCATGTTCGGGATCAGCCTGCTCGGCACGCTGGTGTTCCTCCCGGGCATCTGGACCCGGCTCGTCCACGACAAGCTCCGGCCGATCACCCTGACCCCCACGCTGTTCCTCGTACTGGGCCCGCTTGGCCAGTCCACCACCGCGGTGAGCCAGCTCGCCGACGCGGCCGGCGCGGCGGCACCGCGCTACGCCGCCGCGATGCGTGCGTTCGCAGTGCTCTACGGCGTCCCCGTCATGGGGTTCGCGATGCTGTGGCTGGCGATCGCCGCGACGGCCAACGTACGGGCGCTGCGCCGGGGGATGCCGTTCGCGATGACGTGGTGGGCCTACACGTTCCCGGTGGGGACCTGCGTCACCGGAGCGGCCGCGCTGGCCGGGCGGACCGGCCTCGGCGCTCTGACCGTCCTCGCCGTGGGCCTGTACCTGTTCCTGGTCACCGCCTGGGCGACCGCGACCGCGAACACTGTGCGCGGGGCACTGACGGGCCGGCTGTTCCTGCCGGCCCCCCAGACCTGAGCGGCCGTGCCTATGCCACGTCGTCGAGGGGCCTCAGCTCGTCGGCATAGCTCACCGAGGTACGCCGCATCACGCCGTCATCGGTGATCACGTACTGGCCGAGCCGCCACAGCGGCGGGGAGTAGGCGTGGATGGAGACGCTGTCGCTCGCGGCGCCGATCAGACGGTGGATGTGGTCGGGGCCGAAGCAGAAGGAGACGTCCTGGCCGACGACGGTCTCGAGGTGCTCGCCACCGATCCGCGGATTGCACTCCCTGAGGGCGCCCGATACGACCCGTACGGCGCCCGAGGACAGATCGTGATCGTGCCAGCCGGTGTCGTTGTCCTGGTTCCAGCAGAGCAGCCACACGTCGACGTACTCGTCTCGGTAGAGGGATGCGTAGTGCCGCTCCTCGCCCGAGTGAACGACGTGGTCCCGCCAGAGCTCCGGCCGCTCGGCGAGCGTGTCCACGAGCTCTCTCAGTTCATGCTTGCTCAGAGAGCGGGCGGGCAGTGCGTCCCAGGACATGGATGGTTACTCCCTTCCGGTCAACAGACGGCGTGGATTGGCGACGCGGAGGGCGTGTTCTCCGGCCTCGCCGAGGTTGAAGTCGGCGCGTTCGGGTGGCCCGGCATAGGGCCGGTCGGAGCCGTAGACGATGACGTCGACGCCGATGGCGCGGACGACGGCGTCGACGCCGCGGGTGCCGTAGGACGACGTCTCGACGAACGCCAGCGGATCGACCTCGCCCCGGCCGCCGCCACGTGCCGCGAGGCGTTCCCCGTGCAGCGGGGCGAGGCCCGCGAGGAGCGCGAAGCAGACCCGCAGCCGAGGGTGGCGCTCGCGGCCGAAGGCCCGGAAGGCGAACCACGCGGCGTGCATCTGCTGCACGTACGGGACGAGCGCGGGCCACCAGGCCGGCGCGCCGGCGGCGTCCTCGGGCACCGGCCCGGGATGGACGAGCAACGGCAGGTCGCGCTCCTCGAGCAGGTCGAGCAGCGGGGCGCAGCGGCGCAGGCCGGCCGCGTCGGCGAGCGCGGTCGCCGGCAACTGGAGGCCGGCGAACCCCTGGCCGAGCCGCTCGGCGGTCGCGCCGGCGTCGATCTCGTCGACGCAGGCGGCAGCCCATGCCCCGAACGGCTCGGGCAGCGCGGCGGCGCCGTCGTGGTAGGCGTCGAGCAGTGGATTCGCCTCGCGCGGCGGCAGCCATTCGACGCCGAGAGGCGTGGACAGTGAGACCAGCGCGCGGTCGAGGCCGTCGGCGCGGGCCATCGCGACTCGCCCGTCGAGGTCGTGGTGGGCCGGGTCGACGTCGTACGGAGGCTCGTGCTCGAGGTGCAGCGTCCAGCCGGACAGGAACGGAGGCACGGAGCGCGCCCGGAGCGCCGCCACGAAGGACGGCGTCCACAGGTGCTGGTGGACATCGGTACCGGTCATCGCTCTGTTCCTCCTCTCCGCAGTGGCTCGGACACAGGTTTACCACTTGGCTAGTCGGCTTTATGGGAAATCGCCGCTTAACCGAATCAGTGGACCGATTCACTGGACCGTTTCAGTGAACCGGTTCAGGGGTGTCGCCGTCAAGTCACCGGCCCACTCCTTACCGGCGGATGTCAGAGCGGGCCCGTATGGTGGTCGGGTGCCTCGCAAGAGCAACCGCACGACCATCAGAGAGGTGGCCAAGGCCACCGGGCTGTCGCCGGCGGCGGTCTCCTACGCGCTGCGCGGGATCCAGACCTCCGAAGAGACCCAGGAGCGGGTACGCCGGGCGGCCGACGAGCTGGGCTACGAGGCCCATCCCATCGCCCGGGCGCTGGCCAGCGGCCGCAGCGACATGGTGGGGCTGCTCTGCGGCTCGCTCGAGGACTTCTGGCAGCAGACCCTCGCCACCGGCATCGGCCGGGCGCTGCTGGCCAGGAACCGCTACGCGCTGATCCTCGACGCGGGCGGCGACCCCCAGCGCGAGCTCGAACTCGCCCGGCGGCTGCGCGACCAGCGGGTCGACGGGATCATCGTCCAGCCGCTGGACCCTTCGGCGCCGCTGTGGGCCGAGCTCGGCCAGACGCTGCCGGTGGTCTCCATCGGAGACGCGCTGCACGGGGGAAAGGCCAGGGGCGAGGTCGTCTTCGACAACCGGCGCGGGGTCACGCTCGCGCTGGAGCATCTGCACGGGCTCGGGCACCGCCGCATCGCCGTGCTGACCTCGACCCGGGCGAGCACTCCGGACCGGCCCGCCGACGTCCACGTCAACTCCGAGGCCGAGCGGCTGAAGGCCGACATCACGGTCGTGACGGCTCCGCAGGCGCTCGACGCGGCCACCCGGGTGGCGCTCGAAGTCCTGTCGGCCGAGCCGCGCCCCACGGCGGTGTTCTGCTTCTCCGACTCCATCGCCTACGGCGTCTACGCCGCCACCCGCGAACTCGGGCTGGCGGTGCCCGGCGACGTCTCGGTCTGCGGCTACGACAGCCACCCGATGTCGGCCCTGCTCACGCCGCCGCTGACCACCGTCGACTGGAACATCGACGGCATCGTCGACTCCGCCGTACGGGTGGTCGTCGGCGCCATCGAGGGCAAGCAGAGGCGGCGCCGCATCGTGCGCGAACCGAACCTGCGCTACCGGTCCTCCACCGGCCCGTGCGCCCCGCGGCACTGACGCGGCACCGATGACGTGCGCGGGTGGCCGCCCTCACCACAGGCCGGGCACGCCCGCCTCACCCGGCGCGACGCCCGCCGAGAAGTCCTCCAGATCCAGCAGGTCGGCCGCGACGGCGATGTCACCGTCCAGCGGGCGGTCCTCGACCCGCGGGTCGAGCACCGAGGCGGCCAGGTCGTAGGCACCCTTGAGCGGGCCGCCGGTGGGCGCGCGCCCCTGCATGCGCAACGCCCGCATGGCGGCGACCAGTTCGCAGCCGAGCGCGATGCGGTAGGCCGTGATCGCGTCCGTGGTCGCCCGCGCCGACTGGGGCGAGAACCCTGCGTGCTCCTCGACACCGCGCGACAGCACCGCGTTGCCGAGGGCCGCGGGGCTCGCGTAACGCCGCACGTCCGCGATCGCCGACTGGGCGACGTACTCCAGGATCATGATTCCCGAGCTGGCCTCGGTGGCGGCCAGGAACGGGTGCAGGCCGGTGAACGACGGCTCGACGAGTGTGCCGAGCCGCGACGCCGACAGCGCGGCGGTCTGGAACAGCGACGCCCGGGCCGCGTCGAGCGCCAGCCCGACGTAGGCGGTGTGGAAGTTGCCGTTGTGCCAGACGGCGCGGTCGACCACGTCGATCAGCGGGTTCTCCGCGGCGGCGTTGATCTCCCGGGTGATGACGCCCTCGGCGTAGGCCGCGGAGTCCACGGCCGGGCCGTGCACCTGGGGGAACGCGCGATAGCCGTACGGGTCCTGGATCCGGCCCGGAGACGAACCCTCGTAGGCCAGCAGCAGCCGCATCGACGCCGCCACCTGCTGCTGGCCGGGGTGCGGGCACGCCTCGTGGACCACCGGGGCGTACGGCTCAGCGGACCCGTAGGCGGCGACCAGGGACAGCGCCGCTATGACGATCGACGCGCGCAGCAGCCGCCGCAGGTCGGTCACGGCCAGCGCCGCCTCGCCGAGGGTGGCCGCGTTGGAGCTGATGAACGCGAGTGCATCGGCGGATCGCAGAGGAAAGCCGGGGCCCTGGTCGCCGCCGATCCACGACCGCTCGCCCAGCAGGCACAGCGCGGTCGAGGCGAGCGCTGTGAGGTCGCCGGTGCCGATCGCGCCGTAGATCGGGATGGGCGGCGTCAGACCCAGATTGATCACATCCGCGAGCGCGGGCAGCACGCCGGGATCGACCCCCGCGCCTCCGGCCGCGAGCTGGTTCAGCCGTACGGTCAGCATCGCGCGGGCGACCTCGGGGCGGAGCAGCGGCCCGGCGCCCGCGGCATGGCTGCGCAGCAGGCGCAGTCCATGGACGTCGGCGTCGTCCCACTCCACGTCGACGAGCCGGTTGGCGCCGACGCCGGTGGTCCGGCCGTACACGGGCTGGGTGCCCGTGAGCTCGCGCGCCACCTTCCAGGACTCGAGAGCACGGGCGATGCCGGTGTCGGACATCACCACCTGGACGTCGTCGCGGGCGACGCGGGTCACTTCAAGGCAGGTCAGTGCCGTGCCGTCGATAACGATTCGGGTGCTCGTCACATGAGCCTCGTTACATTTCGTACTATTTCTGGCGAGATAGGGGACAACCGCATACCACGGTGCGAGGCTCATCGGCCGTCGTGACGTGCGCACTCATCGTTGGGTACGGTCGTTCGCGGTATCGCTTTACTTCATCTTGGCACTGGATCACATCACGGCGTCCACCGGCGCCGGCGAGGAGGTGGGTCGTCTGATCACCTTTGACGGCGTCACGAAGCGTTACGCGGATGGCACCGTGGCCGTCGACGACCTCGACCTGGAGATCCCGACGGGTCGGATCACGGTGCTCGTCGGGCCGTCCGGGTGCGGAAAGACGACCACGCTGCGGATGATCAACCGGATGGTGGACCCCACGGACGGCGTCGTGGCGATCGACGGCACCGACGTGCGGTCGAAGAACCCGCCGGAGCTCCGCCGGGGGATCGGCTACGTGATCCAGCAGGCCGGGCTGTTCCCGCACCGCACGATCCTCAACAACATCGCGACCGTGCCGTACCTGCTCGGCTGGGACAAGAAGAAGGCGCGGGCGCGGGCGCGCGAGCTCATGGACAGCGTGGGCCTCGACCCCGCCATGGCCTCCCGCTACCCGTACCAGCTGTCCGGCGGCCAGCAGCAGCGGGTCGGGGTGGCGCGGGCGCTCGCCGCCGACCCGCCGATCATGCTGATGGACGAACCGTTCAGCGCCGTCGACCCGATCGTCCGCAAGAGCCTGCAGGACGAGTTCCTGCGCCTGCAGGCCGAACTGCAGAAGACGATCGTGTTCGTCACCCACGACATCGACGAGGCCATCAAGCTGGGACACAAGATCGCGGTGTTCCAGGTCGGCGGCAAGCTCGCGCAGTACTCCACCCCCGACGAGCTGCTGGCCGGCCCGAAGGACGGCTTCGTCGCCGACTTCCTCGGGGGCGAGCGCGGCCTCAAGCGGCTGCGGTTCTTCCGTGAGCTCGACGCCGAAGAGGCCGCGGCCAGGTCCGGCGACGCCGGTGGCCCCGGTCCGGACGGCGGTCCCGGAGCGGACGAGAAGGCCGGCGAGGGCGATACGACCGGCGGATCCGACGACAGCCCGGTCGGGGGCCGGTGAGCGCATGGCCTCCATGGCATTGGTCGACGGTGAGCCGCTGATCCGGTGGAACTGGGTCGCCGACCATCTTCAGGACTTCGTGGACCTGACCGGTGAACATCTGTTCCTGTCGCTCGCGCCGGTCGTGCTGGGCCTGCTGATCTCGATTCCGCTCGGGGTGGCGTCGATCCGGTGGTCCTGGCTGTACCCGCCGGTCTTCGCCGGCGCCAACCTGCTGTACGCGATCCCGTCGCTCGCGCTGTTCATGCTGATGCTCGACCTCACCGGGCTCAACTCGCGCTGGACCGCGATCGTGCCGCTCACCGGCTACACGCTCGCGGTGCTCGTGCCGAACGTGGTGGACGGGCTGCGGCAGGTGCCCGCCTCGGTGCGGCAGGCGGCCACGGCCATGGGCTTCGGCACGTGGCGGCGGCTGATCCAGGTGGAACTGCCCATCGCGGTGCCCGTCATCATGGCGGGGTTGCGGGTGGCGACGGTGTCGAGCATCAGCCTGGTGAGCGTCGCCGTGCTCGTCGGCCAGGGCGGGCTCGGTCAGCTGTTCACCGACGGCGCGCAGCGTGAGTTCCCGACGCCGATCATCGCGGGCATCGTGCTCACGATCATCCTGGCCTTCGCGGCCGACCTGGCGCTGGTGACGGCGCAACGGCTGCTCACCCCGTGGGCGCGGAGCCGGAAGGGGACGGCATGAACATCCTGGGACTGTTCTGGGAGTGGTTCAGCGACTCGGCCAACTGGCAGGGCACCGACGGCATCCCCACCCGGCTCCTCGAACACGTGTGGTACTCCGGTCTGTCGCTGCTGATCGCAGCGGCGATCGGGCTGCCGCTCGGCCTGCTGACCGGGCACACCGGGCGGGGCGGCTTCGTCGCCGCCAGCCTGGCCAACTTCGCGCGTGCGCTGCCGACTCTGGGCATCGTGATCCTCGTCGTGCTCATCTACGGCGTGGGCCTCGGCCCGGTGCTCACCGCGCTCATCGCGCTGGCCGTACCGCCGGTGCTGGTGAACACCTACGAGGGCATCCGCAACGTCGACGCCGATATCAAGGACGCCGCGCGCGGCATGGGCATGACCGGCCCCGAGGTGCTGTTCAAGGTCGAGATCCCGGCGGCCATGCCGCTCATCCTGCTCGGCCTGCGCACCGCGGCGATCCAGATCGTCGCGACGGCGACCGTGGCGGCGTACGTGAGCCTGGGCGGCCTCGGGCGCTACATCTTCGACGGCTTCCAGCGGCAGGACTACAAGGCCGTCGTCGGCGGCTCGGTCCTCGTCGTGCTGCTGGCCGTCATCGTTGCGGGGATCTTCCTCGCGCTCCGCCGGCTGCTGGTGCCCGCGGGAGTTCGCCAGAGCGGGAGAGTGGCCTAGCGAGGAGTTCGGGCGGACCTCGCCCAGACCGATGTGTCCCAAAGCTGTACTGATTTCCCCCGAGAGGAAATTTCACAATGAAGGCAATGATCCGACTGGCCGCCGTGGCGACCTCCGCGCTGGTGGCGTTGACGGCCTGCGGCGGCGGTGACTCGGGCTCCGACGACCCGCTGGCCGGTCCCACCCAGAGCGGCGCGGGTGGGGGCGGCAGCGTCGTCGTCGGCTCGGCGAACTTCCCCGAGAACGTCCTGCTCGGTGAGATCTACGCGCAGGCCCTCGAGGCCAAGGGCGTCACGGTGCAGAAGAAGCTCAACATCGGCGCCCGCGAAGTGATCTACAAGTCGATCCAGAGCGGCGAGCTGAGCATCCTCCCCGAGTACAACGGCGCGCTGCTCGCGTACATCGACAAGGAGAGCAAGGCCACCACGACCGACCAGGTCGACGCCGAGCTCAAGCAGAAGCTGCCGTCCGGTCTCGAACTGCTCACCCCGGCGGCGGCGGAGGACAAGGACTCCGTCACCGTCTCCAAGGCCACCGCCGACAAGCACAAGCTGACCACCATCGAGGACCTCAAGCCCGTCGCCAAGGACCTCGTCATCGGCGGGCCGCCGGAGTTCAAGACCCGGCACCAGGGCGTGCTCGGTCTCAAGAGCGTCTACGGCGTGGAGTTCAAGTCGTTCAAGTCCCTCGACGTGGCCGGTCCGGTGAGCGTCAGCGCCCTCAAGAAGGGTGACGTCGACGCCGCCGACCTCTTCACGACCGACCCGGCGATCAGCAAGAACGGCTTCGTCACGCTGCAGGACCCCAAGAACCTGTTCAGCGCGCAGAACGTCGTCCCGTTGGTCAACACGTCCAAGGTCAATGACACGATCAAGACCACGCTCAACGCGGTCTCGGCGAAGCTCACTACGCAGGACCTGCTGGACATGAACAACAAGATGTCCACCGACAAGGAGGACGCCGACGCGGTCGCCAAGGAGTGGCTGCAGAAGGCCGGCCTCGGCGGCTGACCCCCGCGCACCGCGAACAACCGCATGACCACGGCAGGGACTTCTCCACCGTGATCATGCGGTTGTTCGCTTTCCGGTGGTGGTCGTCAGGACCGGTCACCGGCCGAGGGAGTGCCAGAACTCGTAGTGGTGATCCTTGGCGAAGTCGGCCGGCCCGATCCCGCCGTGCCCCGGGGCCAGCGACTGGACGTACCGGTCCGACGCCTGGAAGCGCGGCCAGCGCGGGGCGGCCGCGTCGTTCGGGTCCCCACGGTGGGCGAACCGCGCCCAGTAGCGGAGCATCTGGTCGGACAGCCCTCGCTGGTCGGCGCTGAGCGGGTCGGCGTATCCGACGGCGAAGAGGTACGGGAGTTCGGCGAGGTGGTAGGCCCCCGCGGGGAAGGTGGTCCTCGGGATCCCGGCGAAGAAGGGCGCCTGCCGGTCGGCGAACTCATAGGCGTAGGT
This sequence comes from Actinomadura alba, assembly GCF_014323705.1. Taxonomy (GTDB): domain Bacteria; phylum Actinomycetota; class Actinomycetes; order Streptosporangiales; family Streptosporangiaceae; genus Actinomadura_C; species Actinomadura_C alba. Next base: position 7,094 of record NZ_JABVEC010000048.1, on the reverse strand, counting down.
CGGCACCTGCCGGGCGAACAGCCTGTCCGCGTCCAGCGCGGGACGCGCGTACGAGTGGTCGGTCATGGCAGCGGCCAGCGCCTCACTCGGAGAGCCGAAGCCGGCGAGGGGATATTTCTCGCGCACCGCGGCGGCTTTGTCGCCGAAGGTGGCCTCGAGCTGCTCGGCGTACTGCTTCGCGGTGAGCGGGCACGGCTTGGGGCGGGGAGTCCCGCCCGGGCAGTTCATACCGGCCCGCTCCATGCCCCACAGCTGCCCGCGGTACTCGTCGTGGGTGGTGCCGTTCATCACCGGTACCTTGGCGAACCGGCCGGTGGCCAGCGCCCGTGCCGGGTCCACGGGCAGTACGGGCCCGCCCGCGACCGGGCCGGGGTCGTAGCCGGATCCGGGGTAACCGACGGCCTTCAGCACCTTGGCGACCGGCCTGGCCCGTAGACATGCCGCGGTACGAACGGTCCCGCCGCAGTTCAGCTCGGCCGCCAGCGACCTGCCCTGCGCCTCCGCCGTGCGCCGGTCCTGGACGGGCGCGGTGCACGAGTTGCTCTGCGTGATGACCCGGTGGAAGAGGCCGGCGCTGGACGGCGCGGCGAGGTGGGCGCAGACACTGGTGGCACCGGCCGACTGGCCGAACAGGGTGACATTGCCGGGATCGCCCCCGAACGCGGCCGCGTTCCGGCCTACCCAGCGCAACGCGGCCTGCTGATCCTCCAGGCCGAAGTTGCCCGATGCACCCGGGGTCGGCCCGTCCAAAGCCGGATGCGCCAGGAAACCGAGCGCGCCGAGCCGGTAGTTCATCGTCACGACGATGACGTCACCGCGGGCGGCCAGCGACGCGCCGCCATAGGTATCGCCCTGGCCGAACAGGAAGTGGCCGCCGTGCAGCCAGACCATCACCGGCAGCCTCTTGCCCTGGATGTCACGTGGCGTGGTGACGTTGAGATACAGGCAGTCCTCGGACTCGCTGGGTGCGTCCATCGGCAGGCCGGCGAGCTGGGCGCACCCCGCACCCGGCCGGGTCGCGTCGCGCGGGGCGGTCCAGCTCGCCGCCGGCCGAGGCGAACGCCACCGCAGCTCGCCCACCGGCGGTGCCGCGTACGGGATCCGCTGGAACGACCGGTGATCGGCCTTGACGGTGCCGCGTACCGGACCATCGCCGGTCCGCACGATCGCCGGGTCCCGCGCCGCGCCACCGGCGGCCGGCCCGGTGCCGGTGTCGGCACGCGCGCTCAGCACACCGGTCGCCACGAGGGCGGTCACGACCGCGACCGACCCGGCCGCCATCCAACGCGTGCGAAGGGCACGCCGGGGCGGCCCGTCTATCGGTTTCATGATGAGACCCTTCTGTCCGCCGCAAGTGTGCGTACAGAGTAAGCGCGAGTGCACTATCACCGCAATCGCCAGGGACAACAGATGAGATGCGAGAGGTATGCACTAGTGCACTGCCGACTGGGCTCGCCTGCTCTGGTCGACGTCGGCGGGCACGTCCGACGCCATGGCGTCACCCGCTATCGTCGGAGCGGCCAGTGCACTAGTGCGCCGATCGGCTGTCGAGAGGAAAGACCATGAGCGGATCCCCACCCTCGATCGAGATCGTGGCCGAGATCCGGCGTCGCATCGCCCAGGGCGAGCTCGCCCCGGGCGACCGGGTGCCTTCGACCCGGCAGATCACCCGGGAATGGGGAGTCGCGATGGCGACCGCGACGAAGGTCCTGACCGCCCTGCGCGCCGAGGGGCTGGTGCGACCGGTGCCCGGCGTCGGCACCGTGGTGGCGGCGCCCGAGCCCGAGTCGGCGCCGATCAGGCGTGCCGCCGCGCAGCACCGCGAGAACCGCGTCCAGCAGGGGGCCCTCACCCGGGAGCGGATCGTGCGGACCGCAATGGAGATCGCCGACGCCGAGGGACTCGGGGCCCTGTCCATGCGCCGGGTCGCGGCCGAGCTCGGGGTCGCCGCCATGTCCCTCTACCGTCACGTCGCCGGCAAGAACGAACTCGTCCTGCTGATCACCGATGCCGCGTTCGGCGAGGTCGAGCTGCCCGATCCCATGCCGCGAGGCTGGCGGGCCCGGCTCGAACTCGCCGCCCGACGGCAGTGGGAGCTCTATCACCGGCATCCGTGGGCGGCGCGGGCGATCTCGCTGACCCGGCCGGTGCCGGCGCCGAACGCGATGGCCCACACCGAGTGGACCATGCGGGCGATCGACGGGCTCGGCCTCGATCCGGTGACCATGCTGCATGTGGCGGTCACGATCGCGGGGTTCGTACGGGGGACCGCGGCAGGTCTGGCGGCCGAGGTCGACGCGCGGGCCGACACCGGCGTCACCGACGAGCAATGGCTGGAATCCGCTGACTCGCCGGTGGCGGCGGTCGCGGGCTCGAACGCCTTTCCGTTGCTCGCCGCGGTGCCCCCGCAGTCCATGGACCTCGACACGCTCTTCGAGTTCGGCCTGCGGCGGATTCTGGACGGAGTGGCCGCGCTGATCGACGGCCGGGCGCCGTGACGCGGGCGAGCTGGGGGGGTCGGCCCGCCGGGTCGGGGTCGGCCCGCCGTGCGCGGTGTCAGCCGGCCGTGCCCGGGGTCAGGCCGGGCCGGGCCGCGTGACGTGACCACCGCCGAGGCGCCTGGTCAGCTCGGCCGCCGACGCGCGGACCTGATCCGCCAGCCGGGGCCAGGTCTCCTCGGGCCGGGTATCCCGGCGGAACGTCACGGTGATCGCCGCGGCCGGATGCCCGACATGGTCGAACGAGCAGGCGGCGATGCTGGCGAACCCCTCGGTGACATGGCCGTCCTCGGCCGACCAGCCGCTCCGCGCCTCGTCGGCGAGCACCCGTCGCAGCTCCCGCAGCGACCGCGGCCCATGCCCGGTGCGGTCCACCAGCGGGCCCGGGAACAGCGCGCGGATCTGGGCGGGGGGCAGGTGGGCGAGCATCGCCCGGCCGCTCGCGGTCAGCTGGGCCGGCAGCCGGACGCCCACGTCGGTCACGAGCGTCGCGTGCTCTCGCGGCTGCTCCTTCAGCAGGTAGAGGGTCTCGGCACCGTGCAGCACGCCGAGCTGGACGATCTCGCCGGTCCGGTCGACGAGCCGGTGCAGGAGCGGCCGGGCCAGCCGTTCCAGCGGCCCCTGGCGCAGATAGGCCGACCCGATCTCGAAGGCCGCCACGCCCAGGCCCCACCTGCGCGCCTCGGGCAGATAGGTGACGAATCCCTCCTCGGCCATGGCGCTGAGCAGGTGGTAGGTGCTCGACCGCGGCAGCCCGAGCGAGCGCGCGATGCCGGCGGCGGTCAGCGGTTCGGCCGCCGAGGCGACCAGGCGGAGCACGGCGAGGGTGCGCTTCGCGGCTGGAACCTGGCTCACGGCCGCCCGCCCCCGGCTCTCGCGCGGCGCCCGGCGGCTCTCTGCTGCATACCGCCATTGTCGCGCCTGGGAGAGCGCATTGTCTCGTATTCGAGACACAACTTGGGTTTCCGCGGGTCCACGAGGTGCCGTGCTCCGCTCCAATGAGGGGTATGGAGAGCGCCGTGACCGACACATCCGCCGCGACCGTCCCCGTGGGGCCGAAGGCGCTGACATTCGACGAGGTCGTCGCCGTGGCCAGGGAGGGCGCGTCCGTGCGCCTCACCGACGAGGCGCTCGAGGCCGTCGCCGCGTCCCGTGCACACGTCGAGGAGCTGGCCACCCGCTCGACGCCCGCCTACGGGATCTCCACCGGCTTCGGCGCCCTCGCGACCCGGCACATCCACGAGGAGCTGCGGGCCCGGCTGCAGGTCTCGCTCGTACGCTCGCACGCCGCCGGCAACGGCCCCGAGGTCGAGCGCGAGGTGGTCCGGGCGCTGATGCTGCTGCGGCTCCGCACGCTGGCGTCCGGCCGCACCGGCGTCCGGCCCGACACGGCGCGCACGCTGGCCGCGCTGCTGAACGCGGGCATCACGCCGGTGGTCCACGAGTACGGCAGCCTGGGCTGCTCGGGCGATCTCGCGCCGCTCGCCCACGTCGCGCTCGCATTGATCGGCGAAGGGGACGTACGCGACGCGGACGGCACGCTCGTGCCCGCGGCGGAGGCCATGGCGTCGGCGGGCATCGAGCCCCTGACGCTCGCCGCCAAGGAAGGGCTGGCCCTGATCAACGGCACCGACGGCATGCTCGGCATGCTCGTCCTCGCCATGCACGACCTGCACCGGCTGCTCACGACCGCCGACGTGGCCGCCGCGATGAGCGTCGAGGCACAGCTCGGCACGGACCGGGTCTTCGCCGCCGACCTGCAGGAGCTGCGCCCGCACCCCGGGCAGGCGTCGTCCGCCGCGAACCTGCGGGTCCTGCTCGCCGACTCGCCGATCATGGCCTCGCACCGTGGCGCCGACTGCACCCGGGTCCAGGACGCGTACTCGCTGCGGTGCGCGCCGCAGGTCAACGGCGCGGCGCGGGACACGCTGTCCCATGCCGAGCTCGTGGCCTCGCGCGAACTCGCCAGCGCCATCGACAACCCGGTCGTGCTGCCGGACGGCCGGGTCGAGTCCAACGGCAACTTCCACGGTGCCCCGGTCGCCTACGTGCTCGACTTCCTCGCCATCCCGATCGCCGACGTGGCGTCGATGGCCGAGCGGCGCACCGACCGGATGCTCGACGTCGCCCGGTCTCACGGGCTGCCGGCCTTCCTCGCCGACGACCCCGGCGTCGACTCCGGGCACATGATCGCGCAGTACACCCAGGCCGCGATCGTCTCCGAGCTCAAGCGGCTCGCCGTGCCCGCCAGCGTCGACTCGATCCCCAGCTCGGCCATGCAGGAGGATCACGTCTCCATGGGCTGGAACGCGGCACGCAAGCTGCGCCGCTCCGTCGACGGCCTCACCCGGGTGGTCGCGATCGAGATCCTCACCTCGGCCCGCGCACTGGACATGCGCTCCCCGCTCCGTCCCGGCCCCGCGACCGGCGCGGTGGTGTCCGCGTTGCGCACGCGGGTGCCGGGGCCGGGCCCCGACCGCTTCCTCGCGCCCGAGATCGAGGCGGCCGTCGAACTCGTACGCGACGGCTCGCTCGTCGCCGCCGCCGAATCCGTCACCGGCCCCCTGAGCTAGGAGAGATCATGACCGCTGGTCCCCGTCCCGTACGCTCGCCGCGCGGCACGACGCCGAGCGCCAAGGGCTGGCCCCAAGAGGCCGCGTTGCGGATGCTCATGAACAACCTCGACCCCGAGGTCGCCGAGCACCCCGACGAGCTGATCGTGTACGGCGGATCGGGTCGCGCCGCGCGCGACTGGGCGTCGTTCGACGGCATCGTCGCGTCCCTGCGAGACCTCGAAGGCGACGAGACGCTGCTCGTACAGTCGGGCAAGCCGGTCGGGATCTTCCGTACCCACGAATGGGCGCCGCGGGTGCTCATCGCCAACTCCAACCTGGTGCCGCAGTGGGCGACCTGGGAGGAGTTCCGCCGGCTCGAGTCGCTCGGCCTGACGATGTTCGGCCAGATGACCGCCGGCTCGTGGATCTACATCGGCACGCAGGGCATCCTGCAGGGGACCTACGAGACGTTCTCCGCCGTGGCGGCCAAGCGCTTCGGCGGATCGCTGGCCGGGACGATCACGCTGACGGCCGGTCTCGGCGGCATGGGCGGGGCCCAGCCGCTGGCGGTCACCATGAACGGCGGGGTGGCCATCTGTGTCGAGTGCGACCCGTCCCGCATCGACCGGCGCGTCGACCACCGCTACTGCGACGTCCGGGCGGAGAGCCTCGACGAGGCGCTGCGGCTGGCCGTCGAGGCTCGTGACGCGCGCCGTCCGCTGTCGATCGGGCTGCTCGGCAACGCCGCCGACGTCTTCCCCGAACTGCTCCGCCGCGGCGCCCCGATCGACGTCGTGACCGACCAGACCTCGGCGCACGACCCGCTCACGTATCTGCCGCGCGGCGTCGCCTTCGAGGACATGGCGGCCGAGCGGGACAAGGACCGCGACGGGTTCATCCGGCGGGCCAGGGAGTCCATGGCCGTGCACGTCGAGGCCATGGTGGGCTTCCAGGACGCCGGGGCCGAGGTCTTCGACTACGGCAACTCGATCCGCGGCGAGGCCGAGCTCGCGGGCTACGGCCGCGCGTTCGACTTTCCCGGGTTCGTGCCCGCCTACATCCGGCCGCTGTTCGCCGAGGGCAAGGGCCCGTTCCGGTGGGCCGCGCTGTCCGGCGATCCGGCCGACATCGCCCGTACCGACCGGGCCGTCCTGGAGCTCTTCCCGGACAACGAGCCGCTGGCCCGCTGGATCCGGATGGCGGGGGAGAAGGTGCGCTTCCAGGGCCTGCCGTCGCGGATCTGCTGGCTCGGCTACGGCGAGCGCGACAAGGCCGGCGCCGTGTTCAACGACCTCGTGGCTCGGGGGGAGATCAGCGCGCCGCTCGTCATCGGCCGCGACCACCTCGACAGCGGATCCGTCGCCTCGCCCTACCGCGAGACCGAGGGCATGGCCGACGGCTCGGACGCCATCGCCGACTGGCCGCTGCTCAACGCGCTCGTCAACACGGCGTCGGGCGCGTCGTGGGTGTCGATCCACCACGGCGGCGGCGTCGGCATCGGCCGGTCGATCCACGCGGGCCAGGTGTGCGTGGCGGACGGCACGCCGCTCGCCGGGCAGAAACTGGAGCGGGTGCTCACCAACGACCCCGGCATGGGCATCATCCGGCACGTGGACGCCGGCTACGAGGACGCCGCCCGCGCCGCCGACCGCGGCGGAGTCCGCATCCCCATGCGAGACCGGCCCGCTCAGCCGTCGTGATCATGCAGTTGTTCGCGTGATGGCGGGGCGAACAATTGCATGATCACGGCTGGAGAGGGGGGTTCGATGAGTTTCGAGCAGATGTGGGCCTCACTGCTGCCGATCGGCCGTGACGCGGCGACCGGTGGCTATCACCGGTACGCCTGGCGGCCGGCGGAGCTGGAGTGCCGCGCGTGGTTCGTCGACCAGGCGCGGCAGCGGGGCCTCGAGGTCGAGCAGGACCGCAACGGCAACCTGTTCGCCTGGTGGCGGCCGGAACGCGGACGACCGCGTGATCACGATGGTGTACGGCGTGCGCCGGTCCTTGAGGGGGACGCGGGGGTGCGCGAACAAGTGCATGA
>NZ_JABVEC010000047.1 GCF_014323705.1 Actinomadura alba | reverse complement strand
GAGACACGCCCGGCCTCACGCTCGGCACGCACCTGCTCGTACCTGGTCTCCAAAATCGCCAGCCGCCGCGTCTTGACGAACCACTCGTGCGCGGACCGGTAGCCGCCGGGCCGGCGGTTGCCGCCCTTCTGTCCGGCCGGCAGGGACAGGCGGTGCCGGATCGTACGGATATCGGCATCCAAAGACTCCAGATGCGCCCATTGAGCGCGGCGAGACAGGCCCCACTGGTCATGGGTGTTGGAGGTGACCGACCCGGCCCACCGCGACGACGACTCGAAGGTCAGGTCCCGCTTGCGCTCGGCCCACGTGTCAGTGGAGTGCTCCAGGCCGTCGGAACAGCGTCGGGCCAGATCACGGGACGCCAGGCGGCCCATGTGCGCGCCGACCAGCCGCAACACCTTGTCGTCCTCGGACGTCAAGCCCTTGAGCCGGTCCCGTACCGAGACACCGGACGGACCGCCGGCGACGAACGGACGGGCAATCTGCCGCAGCGTCTTCTTCTCAGCCATGCTCGGCGGCCTCCAAGGCCTTGCGGGCACGGCTTCTCGCCGACCGGCGGCCATACAGGCGGGCGCAGAACGAGGTCAGGATCTCGACCATGTCCCGCACCAGATCGTCCTCGACTTCGCCCTCATCCAGGACGACGAGACGGCGGCCGGTCGCCGACAGCGCGGCTTCGACCAGTTCCACGTTCATGCGGCCGAGGCGGTCTTTGTGTTCCACGACGACCACGGTCACCTCCGGGTCCGCCAGCAGACGACGGGCCTTGGACCGGCCACCGTTCATGCCCGAGCCGATCTCGGATTCCACCCGGACCACGCCGTGACCGGCCTTGGTCGCCCACTCCACAAGCCGGGCGGTCTGCCGCTCAAGATCTGTTTTCTGGTCATGCGAGGTGACCCGCGCATACAGGCCGACGCCCTCGGTCTTCTGCGGCGCGGTATTCGCCTCGATGTTCACCAGGATCGTGCGCGGCCCCACGCGTTCCGCAGGGACCGGCAACGTACCCTCACGGAACCAGCGATACGCCGTGCGCGGCGCAATCCCTTGCGCCCTGGCCCATTCCGTCAGGTTCACATCAAGAACACACGACACTCGTGAAATCTAAACGACACTTATGGACACTCACAGCCGAATAGTTGAACCCCTGCTCGATCAGCCCGGTGACGTCGAACAGCGCGGGATCCAGCATCTTCCCGACCCGCGGTGCCACGTCGGCGGGAAGGACCCGGATGCTTCCGTCGGGCCGGATGGAGGTGGCGAACGCCGTGCTCCGGCGCCCCTCACCAGGGGTGACGGACACCGTGGGGACCTTGCCGGCATTCGTACGGACCCGGACGACGTCACCGGTGACCAGCGTGACGGTCCATGACTTCCCGGCCGGCAGCCGGTCCACCGAACCATCGGGAGGATCGGCGTGGGCGGGGGGCGCCGCGCCGAGAGCGGTGGCGGCCAGCAGGCCGGCCACCGTCAGACGGAGGGTTCTTCTCAAGGGAGCTCCTTCTCCATGAAAGCGTCTCCCCATAGATCACCCGATCCCCCCGCGATCTTTCCCGGCCGTACGGGCGACGCCGCACCGGTGGTCAGTGGGCCGATCACCGCAGACGGTCTCTCGAACCGGCCGCAGATCGGCGGTGGCCATATTTTTCGAGGAGGTGGCTCCCGGCATCCGCCATCAGCTGCAATCATGAGCGCGTCATGGCGATTCGTCCGTTCTTGCGTCTCGGCCGCGCGGGTGTCTTCTCGGCGGTGTGCGTCACGCTGGCCGCCACGGGTCACGCCCTCGTCTCCGGGGCTCCGGTCGCGCCTTGGGCGGTCGCCGTGGGCTTCGCGGGGGTCGTGGCGCTGTCGCTGACCCTGGCGGGCCATGAACGGGCCTTCCCGACGATCCTCGGCGGACTGCTCGGCGGGCAGTTCATGCTGCACGTCCTGTTCTCCGCCGCCGAACCGGAGACGTCCGCACCGGCGTCGGCCGCGGCGCACGCCGGCCATCAACTCACGGCGTTGGCGGCGCACCGTCCCGGTCTCAGCATGATGCTGGCGCACTACGCCGCGGCGCTGCTGGTCGCCCTGTGGCTGCGGCGCGGTGAGCGCGCGGTGTGGGCGCTGACCCGGCAGGTGGCGGCACTGGCCGCCCGGCCCGCCCGGGGACTGCTCGCCGCCGCCCGTACGACTTCGATCACCGGACCCGTCCGCGTCCCCGTGACGGTGACCCCCACCGCCCGGCCGATCGGGCGGATGTTGCGGCACGCCGTGTCGCGTCGCGGTCCTCCGCTGCGTTCGAAGGCGCTCTCACCGGCCTGAGCGCCGTCCGCCGCCGGTTCCCGGATGAGGGGACCGGTCTGTCATCACGTCCGTGATCGGTTCGAACGGAGCATCTCCATGTCGTCATCTCGTCGTATCCGCACCGCCCGCCCCCTCTCCAGAGCCGCCGCCGTGGCCGGGCTCGCCACCGTCGCCCTCCTCGGCGTCGCCACGGCCGCCTCCGCGCACGTCACCGTCAATCCGCGCACCGCCGAGCAGGGCACCTACACCAAGGTCGCCTTCCGGGTGCCCAACGAGCGTGACGACGCGGGCACCACCAAGCTGCGGGTCGACCTGCCGCTGGACCACCCCGTCGCGTCCGTCTCGGTACGCCCGCTGCCCGGCTGGACGGCCAAGGTGGAGAAGAAGAAACTGCCCACCCCCGTCAAGGTGGGCGACAGCGAGCTCACCGAGGCGGTCGCAACGATCACCTGGTCCGGCGGCCGGATCGATCCCGGTCAGTTCCAGGAGTTCGACGTCTCCATGGGGCCGCTGCCGACCGACACCGACCGCATGATGTTCAAGGCGCAGCAGACCTATTCCGGCGGCGAGGTCGTCCGGTGGGACCAGGACCCCGCGGGAGGGCAGGAGCCCGAGCACCCGGCACCGGTACTGACGCTGACGCCCAAGGGCGCCCCCGCGACCCAGCCGGCCGCCGCCAAGGGGCCGACCGTCATGGCGCACGACTCCGAGACGGCGAGCGACGGGACCGCCCGGCTGCTGGGCGGGGCCGGCCTCGCCCTCGGGCTGATCGGGCTGGCCCTCGGAGGCTTCGGCCTGAGCCGCGGGCGGAGCCGGTCGTGAAACGGTCCTGGGCGTCGTTGGCGGCGGTGGCGCTGGTGCTCTGCACCGCCACGCCCGCCGACGCGCACACGACGCTGAAAGAGGCGACGCCCAGGCCCGGGTCGACCGTCACTCCCCCATCGCGCGTGGTGTTGACCTACAACGACGCGGTGATCCTGCCCCAGGTCGTCGTGACCGACACGGCCGGTCGGCGGCACGAGGCCGGTCGTCCACAGGCTGTGGACAACAAGGTCACCCAGCAGCTCGGCGGGCCGCTGGCCTCCGGCGTCTACCAGGTCGGCTGGCGGGTCGTCGCCGCGGACGGGCATCCCGTCACGGGCGAATACCGCTTCACCGTCCAGGGCGGCCCCACCGCCGGCGCGGCCGCACCCACGGCCACGACGTCCGCCCGGCCGGGGGCGGCGGAACCCGTCTCGGGTTCCTCGGCCACCACATGGTGGTGGGTCGCACTGGGCGCGGTCCTCGCCGCGCTCGTCGCGGGCGCGATCGCCCTCGTCAGACGGCGTTCGGACTGAGACGCTCAGGCTGACGCAGCCGCCGGACGCCGCCACCCGCGGGCCGGGAAGCCCACCCAGCAGCACGGGCACCCGGCCCGCGGTCGTCCGCGCCGGAGCCCGGCCTGACCGGGCTCCGGCGGCGTCAGATCGCGCTGAAGTCGCCGTGGCGGCCGGCGCCGGCGGCGAACCGTGCCGCACCCTCGACCGCCTCGGTGAGCGCGGCCCTGCCGTGCCGCAGTTCGCCCGCCATCGCCACCTCCTCGGCCAGTCCGTGCTGCTCCAGCACCGACATCCGGTCGCCGCGCATGCAGATCTGCGGGAACCGGGCGATGTCCGCGGCGAGCCGTTCGGCCGCCTCCCTCCCCTGCCCCACCGGTACGACCCGGTTGGCGAGCCCGATGTCGTGGGCCTCGCGCGCGCCGACCGGCCGGCCGGTGAGGATCAGGTCCGTGGCGCGGCTCTCACCGATGAGCCGCGGCAGCCGTACGGTGCCGCCGTCGATGAGGGGTACGCCCCAGCGCCGGCAGAAGACCCCGAACACAGCGTCCTCTTCGGCCACCCGCAGGTCGCACCACAGGGCGAGTTCGAGCCCGCCCGCGACGGCGTGCCCGCTGATCGCGGCGATGACCGGCTTGGAGAGGCGCATCCGGCTCGGCCCCATGGGACCGTAACCGTCGTCGGTGATCTCGTTGCCGCGGTCGGTGTCGAGCGCCTTGAGGTCCGCGCCCGCGCAGAACGTGCCGCCCTCCCCCCACAGCACCGCGACGGACGCGTCGTGGTCGTCGTCGAACTCCTCGAACGCGCGGGCCAGGGCCCGGGCGGTCGGCCCGTCGACCGCGTTGCGGACGTCCGGGCGGGACAGGACGACGGTGGTGACGGGTCCTCTGTGTTCGGTGCGCACGGCCATCGGCATTGATCCTCCCGTTCGGTCCGTCCAGTATCCACAGCGCCGGTGACCGCCCGGTCGCGTCGCGGCGGGACGGTCCGGGCGGTGGTGGCTACAGCGGCGAGGCGGCGGGACCGCCAGTGGGGCCGTGCGCGAGGGGCCGTCCGCACCTGCGCATCCGCAGGCCCGCGGAGATCAGCAGTACGCCGAAGATGATCGCGTAGATCCCGATGAGCCAGGCCACCGCCACCGCGCCCGAGGCCGGCCAGAACAGGACCATCGCTCCGAACAGCACCGAGACCGCGCCGGTGATCAAATGGATCCATTCGCCCGGTAGTTCCTTGCGCAGCCGGATGGCGGCCACGACCTGGAAGGCCCCGGTGACGAGGGCCCAGGCGCCGATGAGGATGGTCAGCGCGAAGAGCGTCGCCCCCGGCAAGAAGAACGTGATGATCCCGATCAGGACTCCGGCGAGCGCCCCGAGGATCAGCGGAATGCGCTCGGTGCCCTTCGCGCGGACGGCGGCCAGCGCGGCGAAGACGCCGTCGACGAACGCGTAGGCGCCGAACACGATGGCGAGCACCAGGAGGGTGATGCCCGGCCAGATCAGGGCGAGGATGCCGAAGGTGATCGCCAGGACGCCGCGCACCACGAGCGCCCACCATTGCCGGGTGACGTTCTCGAGGACGCGTTCATTCAACTTCATCTGCTCGCCCTTCATCTGGCCGCCAGGGACGGCGGGGCCGCAGGGGACGCCTGATCGGTTCCTCACCACCACCACGGCCGGCCAACACCATGAAAGGCCCAGATATGGCTAAACAGCGCCTTAGCTGCACTTAGGTAACAAACCCTATAAAGGATCAAGCCCCTACCTGCGGGGATAGGAGGGCCTGTGACCTGCGGTTACACAGCTGCCTACGGCCACAACATCTGCTTCGTCCAGCCCTCGGCAGACAACCGGTAAACGAGACGGACGTGCCGTCGCTGCTTATCCCCCTGCCAGAACTCGACGGTCACAGGGCGCACTGCATGCAGCGCCCATCCTGGCGCCACCAGCCCAGGGTCACCCTCGAGCCGGACGAGTGATTCCTTTACAGCCGAGTCCCGGGTCGCCAGATCAACAAGCGGCTGGGACTGTCGGCCAAGCAAAAGCCTCAGCCCGTGCTCCCGCACCACGCGCGAGGAAATCCGCCGCACTCAGCTCCGCGTCCTCACGCACCACCGGCCCACGCACCCGTACCTGACGGGCGAGCGACGCCCAGTAGAAGGTCAGCGCCGCATAGGGACGCTCGGCAAGTTCACGGCCCTTTGCGCTGCCCGCGTTCGAGGCGAACTGCCAGCCCCTCGCACTCACGTCCTTGAGGATCAGTACACGGGCCGCCGGGTCTCCATCCGCACCTGCTGTCGCCAGCGTCATGGCATGCGGCTCCCGGACACCCGCCCGCAACGCCTCCAGCAGCCACTCGACGAAAAGCTCGACCGGACTGCCCGGAGCCCCCGAAGGATCGAACTCCGGCAACTCACCCGCAAAGACCTCGATATCCCGAAGCAGCTGGCGCAAGTCCGTCGTGTTCCGCCCTCTTCAGCCATGATCAGTCACCCAAACCTAGCCTTCGACCGCCGGCCGTGGAGCACAGGGGCCAGTCCGGCGAGTTGGACGAGATCCTTGCCGATGCCGCCCGACTGCTGGACGCGGGATTCCCGGCAACCGCCCTGCTAGAGCTCACGGACGCCTTCCACGACGACTTCGACCGGTTCGCCCAGCTGCGCCCACCCTGGGCGCGCGCCTACCGCGACCTCAGCCGGCCACAACTCGCGGCTCGACTCGAACTCATGCTTCCGATGTATGAACGCCTCCAGAACTGAGGGCCCCGGCGCGCGGCCACGTGAGGACGAGGCCGTGGTCGCTGTCTCCTTAGGAGCATTGCCAAAGGAAGCGACCCTCCTTGCCGTCCGGCGAGACGAAGGCGTAACCGATCCCGCCATCGCCGAAGTTGAAGAAGAAAGGCGCTCCGTCCGTGAGCTGGACCACCAGCCGCCAGCCCCTCGGCGTGCCCGGCTGCTCCTCGCCCAGCAGCCAGTTCGGCTCGACGCCGGGTCCACCGAGGAACTGCCATGCGCCGTCTTTCCCCTCCGGCTCACGTGTGTGTGGCAGATGGTCCGTGCCTGCTGTGGGCCCCTCGGCCTGTGCCCGCATGGTCACGAAGCCTGGTATGCGGCCACCCGGCTGGATCACCAGCGCGTTCTCACCGCCCTTGGGCTCCCAGGTCCCGTCGATGTAGTCGTCACCACCACCGCTCATGAACAGAAAGGCGAGGCGGCCTCCGTCAAGCGCGAACTGACCCAGGAACCGCATGGGTTCACCGGTCTCACGCGAGAGCGGCCACTGTGGCTCCTCCAGCCAAACCGGCTGCCCGCCGATCTTGGTCACCGGCTCACGCACGGGGCCATCGGCGGAGACGAACTCAAGAGGGGCTGGCTGGGACATGGGCACTCCTTGCGGTTACATGGCGTACGTCCTGCCCGGGCCGTGCACCTGTTGGAGCCCGGTCTTGCAGACGGTCTCCAACAGCAGCAGCCGACCGGCCTGGGGGAGATGATCCCAGAACCGTCCGAGGACACCACGATCTTGGAACGAACACCGGTATTCACGTGAAAGTGCCTTCGGACTGGTGCGGACAGGACCTTCGACAGGTCCTATCCTCCCAGCTCAAGGCACTTTCGCGGCTAAACGATCAGATCCGTCCACCCCCTGGGCGAAAGCCCGGGGCTAGGAGGTCTGTTCGGCGACCGGGGGGCGGTCGAAGACGCTGACCACGTCGCTGATCCGGTCGAACATCGCGTCGTCGCCCAGGTCAGGGAAGATGCCCCGCTCGGCGCGGCGCTGTGCCCACCGTGGCGCGGGGAGCGCCGATCCGTTGGCGTTCTGCCAGCGTTCGGTGAGCTCTCCCAGGGTGTGCCGGGCCTGCTCGAAGGGCTGCCCGGGCAGATCGACCTGCCGCGCCTGGCGGGACAGCATCGCCACGGCCTGGAACGCCCTCGCGGCCTCCACGGCCTGGCTCTCCCGCCGGGCCGGCCCGACCACGCTCAGCACGGTGGCGAGCATCGCCGCGACCAGGGCGAGCGTTCCCGAGCACACCGCGAACCGCGGGGCGGCCAGCATGACGCTGCCCGCCACACCGGCGGTGAGGACGGCGAACGTGCCGAGCCATACGTGCGCCGCCCGCCAGATCTTGACGGTCTCGGCCTGGCCCCGGGCCGCGCAGGCGCAGTTCTCCTCGATCCGGCGCAGCTCGGCGCCGACCGCCATCCGCCACAGGGGATCGCCCTTCACGAGCACGTCATTCTTGGCCATGGTCCACGCAGTCCCGCTCGTCTCTTGATTACCACGCGAATCAATCAGCGTTTCATTGCCGTCATCAACAGCCGCAACCAACCCATGACCCCTCTTGACCAGGCTATTGGGATGACCACCCATCGATCACCGAGTCGCGGTACCCGGAATCGCTCTCTTGCCGGTGCCCGACCGGCGGGCTACCGTCCCGCTGCGACACCGCCTGCCCTCGGAAAGCCTCTTCTTCCCGTAAATGGATGCCTGGAATGTCTGCCGGTCGTCACCCGACCATCGGGTTCGTCACCGCGAACATCCGTTCGCGCATGCGCGTGCCGCCTGCGTCCGTGGGCGCACGGCGACCGGATGGCCCACAGGAGCGGCGTTGAGTCGTGGCGTGTCGGGGTCTCCGGGCGAGACTTGACCCCGACACGCCACGAGTCAACGAAAGGAGCGGGGGGCGCCGGTGCACCGGCGGCCACGGCGGTGGCGAGAGCGGCCATGCCCGCCGGGCGGATCCGCTTGATGGACCTTCTCATGAGCTGGTTCTCCGTTCTGAGGGGGTGGCTTGCGGAGAGGACGCAAGGTGCGTCGAGGTTGCGTCGGAGTCCCCCGGCGTCCCCAGGTCGGATCACCTCCTGCGGTGCTCGCCCCCGCACGATTCGGCACGTGCCCCCAGCGGCTGTCCCGCCGCACCGTGACGGTAGGCGAAGGGGCGTGGACGATCGTGCGCACCGTGTGGACGATTGCGCCCTGCCGCAGGACCGCGAGGTCGTGGTGGACCGGTCGTAGTGGAACCGGTCGTGGTGGACCTAGATACACCCCGCACCGGGGGGTCACGGCCAATGCGTTCCGCCGGCCCGCTCGCCACACTGAAATCCGACGAACAGCGACAGGCGAGCGCCGACCGGGCGAGCGACCACGGGTGAGGGGCGTACGGATGAGCGGCGACGGGCAGGGCACTGTGACGAGAAAACCGATGACCGCGGACATTCTGGAGAAGGCCAGAGAAGGCGGCGTCGCGGCGAGGCGCGGGTTCGCGCTGTACGTCCTGAGCACGACCGCCGGACTGGCGCTGTTCTGCGCGACCGTGCTGACGATCGCTCTCATCGGGCTCGGCATCGGGGTCGTTCTGCTGCCCACCGCCGCGTCGGCGGTGCGCCGTCTCGCCGATTTCACCCGGGACCTCACCGGACGCTGGTCGGGCACGCCGATCGCACGGCCGTACCGGCCTCGTCCCGTACCCGAGCCCGGTTTCGCCGGCCAGTGGCAGCAGTGTCAGTGGGCGCTCACCGACAAGGCGTTCTGGCGGGACCTGCTGTGGATGTTCACCAACCCGGTCGTCGCCGGCTTCACGGCACTGCTGCCCGCCGCCTTCATCTCCGAGGGGCTGTACGGCCTGATGCTGGCGGGCGGCCTGTGGCGACCGATCCTGAACGCCGGCGGCACGGAGTGGTACACCTTCCTGCCGGTCACCGACGACCGCACCGCACTGTTGGCCGGGGCGCTCGGCGTGGTGTACGTCGCGGTCGGCCTGCAGAATGGCTCGCGGCTGCTCGGCATGGACATCTGCTTCACCCGGCTGCTGCTCGCGCCGAACGCCGAGGCCGAGTTGGCGCTGCGCGTACGGCACCTGACCGAGACCCGGTCGGACGCCGTGGACACCCAGGCCGACGAGCTGCGCCGGATCGAGCGTGACCTGCACGACGGCGCGCAGGCCCGCCTGGTCGCGATGGGCATGAGCCTGGGAGCGATCGAGCATCTCCTCGATCGTGATCCGGAGAAGGCCAGGGTCCTGCTGGCCGAGGCCCGTGAGTCGTCGGCCACCGCGCTGCGAGAGCTGCGCGACCTGGTCCGCGGCATCCATCCGCCGGTACTCGCCGACCGTGGCCTGGGCGACGCCGTCCGAGCCCTGGCGCTCGACCTGCCGATGCGCATCGAGGTCAACATAGACCTGCCGGACCGGCTCGACGCACCGGTGGAGTCGGCCGCCTACTTCGCGGTCTCGGAGCTGCTGGCGAACGCGTCCAAGCATTCGGGCGCGCAGCGCGTCTGGATCGACATCCGGCACGCGAACGACGTCCTGCACGTCATCGTCACCGACGACGGGATCGGCGGCGCCTCGCCGGCGAACGGCACGGGGCTCCGCGGGATCGAGCGCCGCATCGGTACATTCGACGGAGTCCTCGCCCTGAACAGTCCCCAGGGCGGCCCCACGATCGTGACCTTGGAGTTGCCGTGCGCGTCGTCCTCGCCGAGGACCTCGTCCTCCTGAGGGATGGGCTGGTCCGCCTGCTCGAGGCGCATGACTTCGAGATCGTCGCCGCCGTCGCGGACGGGCCGTCGCTGCTCACCGCCCTGGTCGAGCAGCGGCCCGACGTGGCGGTCGTGGACGTACGGCTGCCGCCGTCCTTCACCGACGAGGGGCTCCAGGCGGCGCTACGGGCCCGCCGCGAGGTACCCGGCCTGCCGGTACTCGTCCTCTCGCAGTACGTGGAGCAGCTGTACGCCCGCGAGCTGCTGGCCGACGGCAGCGGAGCGGTCGGCTACCTGCTGAAGGACCGGGTGTTCGACTCGGCCCAGTTCGTCGACGCCGTACGCCGCGTCGCGGCGGGCGGCACCGTGATGGACCCGGAAGTGATCTCCCGGCTGCTGGCCGGTGGTGCCCGCGAGGAGCCGGTCACCCGGCTGAGCCCGCGTGAGCTGGAGGTGCTCGCGCTGATGGCCGAGGGCCGTTCGAACGCCGCCATCGCGCAGCGGCTCGTCGTCACCGAGCGGGCCGTCGCCAAGCACACCGCGAACATCTTCACCAAGCTCGACCTCGTGGTCTCCGAGGACGACAACCGCCGGGTGCTCGCCGTGCTCGCCTATCTCAACCGCTGACGGGTCCCTCCACCGCCGCCCCCCACCCGATCCCGGCCCTCACAGGGGGCGGCCGGTGTCAGCCGCGGTCTCATATCTCGTCCCCAACGCCGCCACCCCGGGCGGGATCTCTGGTAGGAGACGAGCCACGTGATGGTCTCGGCGTCGCCGGCCCGCTGACGCAGCGTCCAGCCGGGCCCGAGCCGGGCGGCCATGTCGAGCTCTTTCACCGGGGGCTAGGGCCAGCGGAAGCCCGCCGTGGCGACCGCGGTCATCAGCGAGACCAGCCCGGCGGCCAGTCCACCGGACAGTCCCCACGCCGCGGCCTCGATGATTCCCATGCGCCGAACGTAACCGCTAGAACCCGTCCCCGTACGGGCAAACTCCCATGCCCTTTCGGTGAGTTCGCGCCACCCGGACGCCCGTACCGGTCGGTGCAGCCGCTACGCGGCGAGCGCGGCGTAGGCGGTCGAGCGTCCGATCTTGAGGGTGCGGGCGGCCTCGGTGACCGAGACGCCCTTGTCGATCAGGTCGCGGAGCGCGGCCAGTTCGGCAGGGCCGATCGCGGGGGGGCCGGCCGATGTGCTTTTTGCCGGGGAGCATCCGGCCCTCGGCCTGGCGGCGCTTGGCGGCGGCCGAGGCGCTCGGCCGGTGGCAGGCCGAACGCGACCCGCCGGGCGCAGACCTGGAGGCCGGCGATGACCGGGCCGGACTACGCGGTGGCCCAGTAGCGGCCCCACGCAAGGTGCTGGACCCCACTGACCCTTCAGTAGCAGGCGCTGAAAACAACGCTTAGCTGCGTCGGCGCTGGTAGAGAGGTAGGTACTCGCGGATCTTGCGGCGCACGTGCGGCCGCTGGTCGCCGAGCGAGATGCCCAGCGTCGGGAACTGCTTGGCGATCTCCAGCGCGGTGACAGGGCACGGTGCTGTAGCTGTGTGACCAGGCGTTTGCGAGGGTGAAATCGAGATCCGGTCGGTGGTGCTCGAGCCCGCCGAGTACGCCGTGCTGAGTCCGGAACGCGAGGACTACCTGCGGACGCAGATCGCGCACCGATTAGGTTTCCGCGCCGCGCCCGTCTGTACGTGTGAGATCGACTCACGAGAGGCTGGCATGATGCGGAAACTGATCTTCGGCATGAATGTGACCCTGGACGGCTACATCGCCGCGCCCGGCGACGACCTCGGCTGGAGTGGGGGTGAGGGACCGGACTCGTCGTCGAGCGACGAGCTGTTCCAGTGGTGGTCCGACCGGGTGGGGGCGACCGGCCTGGCGCTGTACGGGCGCAAGCTGTGGGAGGCGATGAGTTCCCAATGGCCGACCGCTGACCAGCAGCCTGGCGCTACCCCGGCGGAGATCGAGTTCGCCCGCCGCTGGCGGGACATGCCGAAGGTGGTGTTCTCCTCGACGATCGACAAGGTCGACTGGAACACCCGCCTGGTCACCGGCGACGCGGTCGCCGAGATCACCCGGCTCAAGGCCGAGGACGGCGGCCCGATGGACATCGTCGGCGCCACACTCGCCGCAGCGGCCATGCGGGCCGGGCTGATCGACGAGTACGTGCTGGTCACCTACCCGGTCCTGGTGGGCGGCGGCACGCCGTTCTTTACGGCGCTGGACAGCTGGGTGAACCTGAACCTGGTCGAGACGCGGACATTTCCCGGCGGCGTGCTGCTGACCCGATACGAGACGAGGCGATGAGCAAGAGCCAAATGCTCGGCTCGTAAGGCCAGATCGAAATCCTTCCTGGCGTGCTCACCGTGACCCTCGGCTATGAGGGAACCCTTCCCCGGGCCCTTCCTTGCGTTCCGAGTGAGCTGTTGACCGACACCGACTCTCCGGAGATGAGGACGACGGCGTCGTTGATCGTGACGATGTCCTTCGGGGATAAAGATGCCCCGCCGGCGTTGCCGGCGGGGCGCTGGTGTTCGCGTTGCCGCGTTGGTGTTCAGCTGGTCGGGGTGCTCATTCCGCGGTGACTTCGGTGACGGCGGCCCGCGCGCTGGACTCGTCGACGGTGGGGACTTCGTGTGATCACAGTGTCGGGGGCAGGTCCAGCCATGGTTTGTCGGTGGCGTCGAAGCCGGTGAGTTCGGCGATCTTCCCGTCGACGATGTGCAGGACCGCGATGGCAAATAGCCGGTACTCCGGGTCGTCGGGGGTGCGGAGGTACAGCACGGCGGCAGGCATGCGGTTGACCGTCGTGGTGATACAGCGCCAGTCGTCGTGGCCGCGCTGGAAGAGCCCACCGGAGACCCAGCCGTCCACCGCGTCCTTGGCCGTGATGACCGAGGTTCCCGGCTCGGGCAGCATCGCGAAGCGCAGGTCGTCGCGCAGTAGGGACATCAGCCCGTCGAGGTCGTTGCGCTCATGGGCGTCGATATACGACTTCACCACGCCCCGCTCGTCATTCGACAGCTCGTGCGTGGCGGGGCTCCGCCAATCGAGGCGGCGGTCGGGCAGCTGCTCGCGCATCGTCACACGCGCCCGCTGCAGTGCGCTGGTCACCGATGCGACGGTCAGCTCGAGGGCGTCGGCGGCCTTCGCCGCCGGCCAGCCGAGGACGTCGCGCAGGATGAACACCGCCCGCTGCCGCGGCGGCAGGTGCTGGACGGCGACGATGAACGCCAGCTCGATCGTCTCCCGCGCCACCACCGATTCCTGCGGGTCCTCCGGGAGCATCCGGTCGGGGTAGGGCTGCAGGTACAGCACCTCGGAACCGGGGTCCGGCAGCTCGGACG
This sequence comes from Actinomadura alba, assembly GCF_014323705.1. Taxonomy (GTDB): domain Bacteria; phylum Actinomycetota; class Actinomycetes; order Streptosporangiales; family Streptosporangiaceae; genus Actinomadura_C; species Actinomadura_C alba. The sequence goes on along the minus strand of NZ_JABVEC010000047.1, from coordinate 36,951 downwards.
GTACGGGTGTGCGGTCGTTGCGCTTCTCCAGGAAGTCGAGGCAGGCGTTCGTCGCGATCCGGTACAGCCAGGTCCGCAGCGCAGCGTGACCCCTGAACGACTCCCGCTTCTTCCACGCCCGCAGGAACGTCTCCTGCGTCAGGTCCTGGGCATCCTCGTAGTTCGCGAGCATCCGGTAGCAGTGCACCTGCAGCTCACGCCGGTGGCGCTCCGTGATGAGTGCGAACCGCGCCGTGTCGCCTGAGCAGACCGCCGCGAGGAACGTGGCCTCGTCGGCGCCCAGCGGTCTGGTGTCGGTCATGGTCATCAATCCTTCCACCGGTGCGGAAACTAACAGAACTGACGACGTGGCGGAGGATTTCTGATCGGTGAAGCCGCTGACACCGGGCCGTTCGCCAGGCCAGATGGGTCGGGGTCGATCCAGGGAACGTGCTCCGGGTCGGGCACACCCTCGATGTCGAGGTGGGGCCAGCACGGCTAAGCTGCCGTCATCACCGGTGGGCCCCGGCGACCCGGCCGATGTTCAGTAGCAGTTCGGTGTGGACGGCGGCGATGACTTCCCGGATCTTCGGGGAGTGCCGCTCGCTCCAGCGGGTGATCGGCACGCCGGCCTTGAGGCTGTTGGGCCAGGCCCGGTACAGCCGGACGAACGACTGGAAGTGTGGGATCCCTTGGTCCTTGAGGGTCTTCCAGGCGTCAAGCACGTGGTCGGCGCCGACCTGGGGGTTGGCTTTGGTGACGACCACCGCATGGGGGATGCCGAGCTCTGCGACTCGGCGTGCGGTTCGCAGGGTGGGCAGGACGGACTCGGGTTCGTGGTCGTAGGGGATGAGCACGAAGGTGGAGGCCTTGACGATCTGGGAGAGGATGTCACGTCCTTCAAGGCTGCCCGGGCAGTCGACGAAGACGGTGTCGTACTGGCGCATCTGGCGTACGTCGGCGACCCGGTCCGGGTCGAGTTCGTGGATGACGTCGTAGCCGGGGGAGTCCATCACGGAGGTCAGGTCGTAGGCGTTGGCCTGAGGGTCAGTTCTTGCGGCCGACGCCGCCGACCACCCACACCGACGCCGGGTGAACTGTGGGCTCGCCGGGGTCGGGCCGCCACGCGGGCAGGTGCACGACTCCCGGCTCGACGAGGTCGAGCCCGTCGAAGTAGGGGTCGACCTCGGCCTTGGCCCGGGCGTTGCACCGCGGCTCACTCTCGTCGGTGTCCGTGCGGCGAAAGAGCTTCCAGAGATCCGCCGTCACGTCGGGGCAGATATCCGAGATCACATGGGCGATGGCGAGGTGACTCCCGGGGGACATGGCGTCCCGCAGCCGTTTGACGATCCCGGTCGCCACGTCGTCCTCATGGATCACGTGGAGCAGTGATATGAGCAGGAACGCGACCGGCTGCTTCAGATCTATCAGCGAGGTCAGGCCGGGGTGGGTGAGGATGTGCTCGACGTCGCGGGCGTCGGCCTGCACCACGCTGGTGTCGTCATTGCTGACCAGCAGCGCCTGGGCGTGTGCCACGACCACCGGATCGTTGTCCACGTAGACCACCCGCGAGCCGGGTGCCGCCGCCTGCGCTATCTCGTGGACGTTCCCACGGGTCGGCAGCCCGCAACCGATGTCGACGAACTGCCGGATGCCGGCCTGTGCCAGGAAGCGAACCATGCGCCCGAGGCATTTGCGGCTCTCGCGCATCAGCAACGGCAGGTTCGGGGCCACTTCCAGCACCTTCTCGGCGGCCTCCCGGTCGACGGCGAAGTTGTCCTTGCCACCGATGATGAAGTCGAGGACGCGAGCCTCGTTGGGAACCGTCGGATCGAAGCGAGGAAGTTCCCGTTTCGAAGACGCCACCATCATCCCCCAATCGATTTCCCCTCGAGGCTAACGTCAACTTCCCATACCGTCATACTGACGGCGCTGTTGCAGCAAGGTTGCAATCCTCTCTAAATCAACGTATGGCGCCCATTACTGTCAACCCGAAAAACCGCTGGAGATACGTCCGCGCGGCCGGAATGGTTGGGCACATGGCGTACGGAGACCGGGTCCGGCCGAGACTGCCGGTGGTGGAGCTGACCGACCGGCGCGCTCTCGAGCGGTGGCGGCCGGCCGACCCCGATACGGTCGAGGAGGCCCGGCGGCTGAAGGAACAGGCGCTGCTCGATCTCGGTATGACGCACAGCGCCATCGCGTCGTGGATCTACACGAAATGCCATCACCAGATCGCCACCACCGCCGTCGGCACCGCGGCGGTGCTCGCCTCGGGCGACGGCACCTGCGTGCTGCTCTACAACCCGGACTTCTTCGTCGCGCTGGGCCTGGAGGGCGTGCGGTTCGTCCTCTTCCACGAGGCCCGGCACCTGGTCCAGCGGCATCTGTTCGCCGACCGGGAGCTGCGCGAGGATCCGGTCTTCACCCTGGCGTGCGAGGTCACCATCAACCACGTCGCCAAAATGCGGCTGCGCGAGACCGGCCTGCCCACGATCGACGGCGAGCCGGTCGGCATCGATCCCGAGGAGATCCACCGGGCCTACCGCGCCGACCTCGACGCTCAAGGCGTCGGCTCACTCGACTTCGCGCAGTTCGTCGCCACCGACATGAGCGTTTACCGGGAGCTCGGCCGGATGCGGCATCCGCCCGTGCCCGGCCCGGCCTGCGTTCACGTGCTCCTGGACGACACCGGTCTCGACCAGGAGACGGTCGACCGCGTCACCTCCGACGTGCTGCGCAGCGTGCTCATCGCCGCCCGGCGTGGCAACGGCGCGGCCCGCGAAGAACTGCTCGACCTGCTGCGCCGCACCGAGGGCGCCGGTGAACGCGTCGACCGGCTGTGGGGCGATCTCGGCGCGCATGCCCTGCGCGGTGTCACCATGCCGACCCGGCGGGTCGACTGGTGGCAGCAGTGGCTGGTCGACGTGCTCGCATCCAAGCTGCGCGAGGGCGAGCGGCTCGTCTACCCGAAGAAGCGCGGCGCGCTCCTCGCGGCGCTCGGCCACGACCCCATGCTGGCCCGCCGAGGGCCCGAGCGGGTCAAGACCATCGTGATCGCGCTCGACACGTCCGGGTCCATGCCTGACCAGGTGGTCGAGTGGCTGACCGAGCTGGTCGGCCGGATCGACGGCGTCGAGGCGCACTGGCTGAGCTTCGACGCGGTGGTGATGCCGTTCCGGCCGGGCGAACGCGTGTACGGCGGGGGCGGCACGAACTTCGGTGTCGTCCGCGACTACGTCGAGGGTCGTCTCGCGGTGAAGGGCGAGCGCCTCGACGAGCACCCCGACGCGGTCATCATGGTCACCGACGGCCACGCAGCCCAGATGACCCCGGCCGAACCGGACAAATGGATCTGGCTGATCACTCCCGGCGGCGACGACTGGCCGGAGCGGCGGCACCCGCCGATGGCCTGCCACCGCGTGCGCTCCGCGTAGGCGCGGCCCGGCTGTGATCACTCACTGGCGGCGGGTGTGGATCACCCCGTACGGTGTCGGCTCGTGACCTCTGCGACCGCCACCTACCTCCGGGCGTCGGACAGTTACGCCTGCACCGCCGGGCTGCTGCGATTCGCGACCCCCGGTGAGCTCGACGCCCTGCTCGGCCACCTGCGGCACGAGCGCGCCTCCGTCGCGCACGTCAGCCACGGCATGCCCAACCGGATGATCGCCGAGGCGATGCTGCGGCGGCCGGACCGGGCTCTGTTGCTGGAGTCGCTGCGCGACTCCAGGCTGCCCGGCGACGCGATCTCGGACCACGCGTCCAGCCTGCTGGGCCGCCTCCTCGATCTCGACGACCCCGAGATCAACCTCACGCTCTTCGTGTCGGAGCGCGCTTCCCGGAACCTGCGCCGGCAGCTCGCCCATCAGACCTCGCGCGCGGACGGCGTCTCACCGGTTCCCTTCCCGCCGTACCTGTGGGAGCTCCTGCACGGCGGCGCCGACGAGGCCACGGCCGGGCGGCTGCTGCCCTCGCTGCTGCACGCGGCCGATCCCGATCTCGCCGGTCACGCGCTCCGCGCTCTGGGGCGCGGAGCCGACCCGCACGGTGCCCTGCGCGCCTGCCGGACGCTGCTGGACGCCGGCCGCCGCTCGGCGCTCCAGGAACTGCTCGATTCCGACCTGCTGCCGGAGGTTCGCTGGGGACCGGACGGCTCGGAACCGGGCGTCCGGGCGTACGTCAAGGCCGCCCTGGCCGGCGCGGACGGCGCCGCCCGGCTGCGCTCACTCGCCGAGCGGGTGCGGCGGCCCGAGTGGCTGCGGTCGGTGGCCGAGCTCGCCGACACCGTCGCCCGCGAGCCATGGCGACAGGAGAGCCCGGCCCTGGTCCGCACGATCGTGGATCGGCGGCACCCGGCGATCCCCCGGGTCGACTGGGCGACGGTGCTGGCGGACGAGCCGCGGCGGCGGCGGGCCGACGGGCCGCTGCCCCGGCCCGTCGCGCGGGTGATGGCGCTGCGCACCGACACCCCGTCCGACCTGCTCCGGCTGGTCATCGCCGACCATCCGGAACTCGCGTCGCTGATCTGCGATCCGACACCCGAACTGCTCACCGCGGCCTGCGAGCACCTTTCCCGGACCGGCGCGCTGAGCGTCGTCAAGGTCGCCGGGAACGGCCTCGTCGCGGGCACGCTGACCGCCGAGGAGGTCGTCGAACTGCTGCCCGCCGAGCCGCTCGCCCTCTTCGCGGAGTCACTGTGGTTGCCGGGAATGCGCGGCATCGCGGCGGTCCGCGCGCTGACCGGCCGGATCGGCGACGCGCCGCTGCGTCCCTTCTTCGTCGACGAGACCGGGCATGGCCCGCGCCGGCGGCTCCGGGATCCTCAGGTGCGCGCGCACTGGGATCCGGCGGCCGTCTACGGCGAGCCGGTGGCGGCCGCCCTGCGCCGCCACGGGGACGAGCTCACTGCCGACCAGGTGCTCGGCCTGGTGAGCGCGGACGCGGTGCTCGCGCCCGATCGCAACGCGATGCCCGACCCGAGGGTGCTTCGCCGGCTGGCCGAACTCGTCCATGTGCACATCGGCGGCCGACCGGAGGCCTGGATGGTGGCGCTGCGGCTGCTGCGCGACGGTTTCGTCGGAACCCTGCCCGAGTTGCTGATGACCTCCGGCGCGGTGGGCGGTATGGACTCTTAGAACAGATGGACTCTTAGAACAGAATGACGCGGTGCAGCGCCACCACGGTCTTCCTGCGCGTTCAGCTGGCGGCAGCGCCGAACCACTTGGGCAGCCGGCTGAGCAGATCCTGCTGGTCTTCGCCGACCCACGCCACGTGGCCGTCCGGCCGCAGCAGCGCCGCGGGCACGTCCAGTTCCTCGCTGACTTCGACGACGTGGTCGACCCGCTCTGCCCAGCCCGCCACCGAGAGCCGGCCGGTCTGGTCGAGCAGCAGCCCGCGGCCGCCGTGCATCAGCGCGTAGAGGCGACCCCGCTTCAGCTCCACGTCCCGCATCCGCCGGCCGAGCAGTTCATGCCCCTCGCCGAAGTCGTAGCGAACCCCGATCGCAGTGATCTTCTCGATCAGGTACCGGTTCACCTCCTCGAAGTCCATCAGCTCCGACACCAGCCTGCGCACTGCCTGGGGACCCGGCTCGGTGGACAGCAGCTGCATCTGCGCGCGGGTGTTGTCCAGCACGTCGGCGGCCACCGGGTGCCGTTCGGTGTGGTAGCTGTCCAGCAGCCCCTCCGGTGCCCAGCCGCCGACCTCGGCGGCCAGTTTCCAGCCGAGGTTGAACGCGTCCTGGATGCCGAGGTTGAGCCCCTGCCCGCCGGTCGGCGGGTGGATGTGCGCCGCGTCGCCGGCCAGCAGCACCCGGCCGACCCGGTAGCGCTCGGCCTGCCGGGTGGCGTCGCCGAAGCGGGAGAGCCAGCGCGGTGAGTGCGCGCCGAAGTCGGTGCCCGCGAAGGCCCGCAGCTGCTGCTTGAACTCCTCGAGGGTCGGCGGAACCGTGCGGTCCTCGGCCACCCCTTCGGCGGGCACGATGAGGCGGTACACCCCGTCCCCGAGGGGGATGGCGCCGAACCGCGGTTGGGTCTTGCGGACTTCCGCGACGATGGCGGCAACCGTCGCCGGATCCTCGGTCACCTCCATCTCGCCCAGCAGCGTCTCGACCTTGGCGGGCTCGCCGGGGAAGCCGACGCCGAGCAGCTTGCGCACCGTGCTGCGGCCGCCGTCGCAGCCGACGAGGTAGCGCGAGCGCAGCTGCGTGCCGTCGGCCAGCTCGACGGTCACCCCGTCCTCGTCCTGGCTCAGCCCGACCAGTTCGCAGCCGCGTCGGATCTCGGCGCCGACCTCGGTGGCGTGCTCGGCCAGCAGGCGCTCGACGGTGGGCTGCGGGATGCCGAGGACGTACGGATGTGCGGTGTCCAGCCGGTCGGGCCACGACTTGGTGATGCCGGCGAAGAAGCCACCGACCTTGAACTGCCGGCCGAGCGCGAGGAACCGCTCCAGCAGACCGCGCTGGTCCATCACCTCGACGCTGCGCACGTGCAGACCGAGCGCGCGGACATACCCGGTCGGCTCCGCCTCCTTCTCCAGCACGAGCGCGTGCACGCCGTGCAGCCGCAACTCGCCGGCCAGCATCAAACCGGTCGGTCCGCCGCCGGCAACGATCACGTCAATCATGAAACCCCCCCATTCAACAAGGTTGTATTTCGGCCGGCTGCTCCGCGCCGTCAGGCGGCGGGCACACCCGCACCCCCGCGCCGAGTGCCCGCAACCGCACCGCGAGTCCCACCGTCGGTTCGACGTCCCCGCGCGACCCGATCGTCGACAACAACACACGCATATCGCGACCCCGTTTCCGCAGGTTCTGGCCTCGGCCGACGATTCTGCGGCACGACCCGGGTCTTGCCGCAAGCCCCCCAGGGCGCTATAAATTAAGAGTGGCAAGGAGTGGGTACCCTCCTTGCCTTTGCCTTTTGCCGTCCGCTGTGGACGGACGACCTCCTCGCGAAGCGGCAGGGCGTTCGCCCTGCGGCGTTCGGGCACTCGCGGTTTCATGACGGAGACGGCAAGAGGCCCGGAGGATCGCCCTCCGGGCCTCTTGCCTGCTAGCGGGGGCAGGATTTCAACCTGCGGCCTCTAAGTGAGCAGGCCGGCCGTATGAGCAGGTCGGCAGGCGTCTCCGCCATCTCGACACGTCCGGGCAGATCTACGCCGGTCGGACGGTCTTTTGCCGCTCAGTCGTTGTTGCGCCAGTACACCCCGTCGAACGAGCTCTCCCTGCCCGGCTGGGTGAGACCGACCGCCCAGACGGTCTTGGTCCCCGGCTGCAGGGCCAGACCGTACACGGTGCCCTTCTTCCCTGTCGGAACCGCCAGGTTCTCCGTCGTCCAGACGCCACCGGCGGTGCGGTGCCGCATCACCGTCCCATGCCTGAGCCAAAGGCCGCCGGCCCCGTCCTGCTCGATCTCGGTGTAGCCAGTGCCGTTCGCACCGAGTTGGGTGGACCAGTCGCTACCGTCCCAGTGCGCGAACAGCGATCGAGTGGTGAGCTTTCCCGTGCTGTCCTTGACCGGGATGGAACCCACGGCCCATACGTCCCTGTCGGAGATGACCTGAACATCCCGGAAGGCGGGAGCCATCTCGGAACTCACGATGCCGGGGATCTCGGGAAACGGCACGGTGCTCCACGCTGATCCGTTCCAGCGCGTGACGGCCGGCTGCCCTGCCGCGAGGCCGACCACCCAGACATTGGACGGCGAGGACGCGCCGATCGCCCTGGGGGTGATCCCGAGCGTGTGATCGCGCCAGCTCGTGCCGTTCCACTGCTGGGCGTGCGGGGTCGGACTCGTCTGACTGGTGCTGATCGCCCATACGTTCTGGGCACTCAGCACCGCCAGGCCGTAGAGACTGAAGGCGTTCTTGATCGGGATCGACGACCAGCTACTGCCGTTCCAGCGCAGGAGCCGGTTGTCCCCGGTGGTGGTCTGTGTTCCGCCCAGCCAGACATTGGCGGCCGACGAGGCGCCGATAACGGTCGGCCTGACGTTGTGCATACTCGCTGGAATAGCCAGCCGAGTCCAGCCCTGGGGGGTGAGACGCTCCACGAGAGGCTGCTGTTGAGTCGTCAGATTCCCGACCGACCACATGCCGCCATCCGGCGTGGCGGTGATGTCGCTGATCTGGCTGCTGCCGGAGTAGGTGCTGCTCCGCGCAATGTTCCAGCTGGTGTCCGCCCCGGCTGCGGCTGAAACAGCGGCATTATTGGTCTCGTCAGACGTCACGACCGCAACAACGGCTGTGGTGAGAATGACCCCCAGGCCGGCCGCCAGTACGGCCGAGCTCTTTCTCATCTTCGCTTGTCACCTTACCTGTCTCCAGAAGAAAGATCATGGTCAGGACGAGAAGTTAGCAGGAGTCAGTGGCCTTTTATGCGTTTCCGCCGATCCTGCGAAAAGTGGGGCAAATCTGCGGAGTGCCACCACTTATGTTAGGGTTAACAAACGTTTAGCAGTTATCGGCATGGCATAAGACCACCCGTACTGTCCCGGGTGTTTCTCGGCCGGATCACCACGGCGTGACGCGATAGTCCTTCAGGAAGCATCCGTACGGGGGGTCGCCCTGCTCACCCCGCACGATCGGGTCGTAGACGCGGGCCGCCGCGTCCACGACATCGAGGGGCGGCCGGAAGCCGGCGGCGGTGCGGCGATACCGGTCGGGCTCGGGCTGCTGGTCGGTGAACCAACCGGGATCCACGCTGGTGACATAGACGCCGTGGCCGGCCAGTTCGTCGGCGGTCGTACGGGTCAGCATGTTGAGCGCCGCCTTGGCCATGTTGGTGTGCGGATGCTCGGGCCCCTTGTACGTCCGGTCGAACTGCCCCTCGACCGCCGAGACGTTCACGACGTACCGCCTCGGCCACGGCGAGGCCGTCAGCAGCGGGCGCAGGCGGCCGAGCAGCAGGAACGGCGCGGTCACGTTGATCAGTTGCACCTCGATGAGCTCCACCGGATCGACCTCGTGCACCAGGTGGGTCCACGAGTTGACCGGTGAGCGGTCCGGGAGCAGCCCGGCGACGTCCACGATCCCCGGCACCGCGCTCAGCGTCGCGACACCCGAACCACCGACACCCGAACCACCGACACCCGAACCACCTGCACCCGAACCACCGGCATCCGGTTCCCCGGCATCCGGTTCCCCGGCATCCGGTCCCCGCGCCGCCTCCAGGGCGGCCGCCGCCCGCTCGGTGGCGAGCAGCGCCGCGTACGACTCCGGCGGATGGCGCAGGGTCTGCGCGGCGTGGTTCACCAGGATGTCGAGCGGCTCCCCGGCCGCGACCTGTTCGTCGCACCATCGCACCACCGCGGGGATGTCGCGCAGGTCGATACCGGTGATCGTCAGCCGTTCGGACCAGTCCGCGTGATCGGCCATCGCGGCGAAGCGCTGCCGCGCGTCGTGCGGAAACCGGGTGAGGGCGGTGACCGCGGCGCCGTCGCGCAGCAGCCTCAGCACGAGTTCGAAGCCCGCCTTGACCCGGCCGCCGGTGACGATCGCCCGGCGGCCGGACAGGTCGGTGCGGGCCGACCGGCGGCGCCTGTTCTCCTCGGCGCACGGCGGGCACAGCCGGTGATAGAAGTCGTCGATCTGCCGGAAGTGCGCCTTGCACACGTAGCACGCCAGCAGGCCGCCGATCCGGCGGGGCGCTTCCGCCGTGCCCGGTGAAGGCGCCGGAACACCGCCCATCCGGCCGGCCGGGGTGAGAGCCGGCCCGTCCGGTGGAAGCCGTGGCGACACCGGCACCCCTTCCACCCGGTCCGTGGCACCGGTGGCCGTGGTCGCCAGCAACGCGGCGTCCGCGTCGGAGCGCCGCCGCCGGTCCCGGTCCCGCTCCCGCTCTCTTGTTCTCTTCACGAAGGCGCTCACGGCCCTGCGGACGGCGCGAAGATCCGGGTCGTCAGGGGGAGCGTCGGCCAACTCGGCGAGCACTCTCAGGCAGGTCCGCAGATCTTCCTCGCGCATGGCGCCATTAAATCCAGTGATCTAGAGGGCCGTGTCCGGGTGTACTTGAACAAGTGCATGATCACGGCAGGGAACTCTCTGCCGTGATCATGCAGTTGTTCGCGAGGCATCCGCCGAACGATGAGGGGACCAGACGTGACGATCGCACCGGCCGAGTTGCGCGGCACGCCGCGCTGGCGGCCGACCGCCACCTACCCGGAGCCGCCGCGCGACTGGACGGGCGGGTCGGCACTGGCCGGCTTCATCGACGCGATGATCGATCTGGGCATCACCGGTCAGGTGTTCGGCGAGCACGGCATCGGCAAGACCTCGACCTTCTTCACGCATGTCCGCGAGGCCTATGACGGCGTGCGGCTGGTGTACGTACCGGCCGCCAACCTCACCCCCGACGACCTGCTCGTGAACGCGCCCGTCAAGCAGGACGGCGAGCTGGTGCTGCGCCAGCTCATCATGCGCCGGCTGAAGCCCGGGCGGCCGTTCGTGCTGCTCATCGACGACTCGCTACAGGCCGGTGACACCATCCAGTCACAGCTGATGCAGGTGGCCTGCTCCTGGACGCTGGGCGAGCACGATCTGCGAGCACTGGGCTGCGTCGGCGTCTTCCTCACCGACAACGAGTCCCTCAACGAGACGGCGGCCCGCCGCTCCGACCTGGCGATTCTGGACCGGATGGCGACGCTCCAGGTCACGGCGGCCGACACCGCGTGGCGGGTCGCGCTCGCCCGCAGGTTCCGTGACCTCGACCTGACCGGCGTCTTCCGGGTGTGGGCGTCGCTGCCCGCCGAACTGCGCCGGCTACTGTCCCCGCGCACGCTGGAGCACGTACTGGACTGTGCCCTCGCCGGGTTCCCGTTGATCTGGGGTCTGCCGCTGCTGAACGGAGACCGGCTCGCGCTGGCCGGCACCACCGGCGACGGCACCCCGGGTGCCGACGAGGCACCGGCGATCCTGGAGCGCATCGCCGGTGAGCTTCGCCGCGCGGGCGCGGACGTGCCCGATCCGGCGCACGTGCCGGACGCGGTTCGCCGGGCGGTGCGCACGGCCCTGCGCAACCGCTGGACCGTGCTCGTCCAGGGCCCGCCCGGCTGCGGCAAGACCGAGGTCGTCAAGGAGGTGGTACGCGAGGAACTGGGTGGCGATCCGCTCTACTTCTCGCTGCCGGTCACCAACGTGGAGGACCTCTGCGCCCCGGTGCCGACCACCGACGGCACGCTCGACAACCTGCTCGCCCAGTCGTTCACCGGACCGGATGACAAGGCCATCGTGTGGGACGAGTACAACCGGCCGAAGGACAAGGCCACCTTCGCCCGGCTCATGGAGATCACCCAGGAGTGGTCATTGGCGGGCCGCCGGATCGAGGGTCTGCGGGCCCAGATCGCGCTGCAGAACCCTCCGTACCACCTCGGCCGCAAGCTGCTCGTGGCCCGCAACACCATCGCTCAGGCCTCCCGCTTCACCGTCTCGCTACAGGTCACGCCGGACGACATTCCGGCGAACGAGTGGCTGATCGGCCGCTACGGCAGGGTCGCCGAGACCGTCCTCGAGTGGTGGAAGAACGACATCGACGACGAGGGCCGGGCGTGGATCACCAAACGCACCCTGGAGCGGCTGATCAAACTGCACGGACGCGGTATGCCGCTCGAGCTCGCCAAGATCTATCTGGGTGACGGGGAGTACGCTCCGGTGCCGCTCACCGCGCTGGAGGCACGGCTGGCGTCGCGTCAGGTCACCGGGCTGCGCGAGCTGGCGGGCGACGTGGACGCCTGGGTGGAGCGGTTGCGCCAGGCGGCCGACGAGAGCCCGGAGGGCACCGATTCCACCGACATCGTGCACCGCGTCCTCGCCAACTCCGAGCTGCCTCAGCTGCGCGAGCACCGCGACGCCGTCGCCCGGCTGGCGCCGCTGCTGCCGCCCAAGCTGAAGGCCACCTACCTCATCGGCTCCGACGCCGACCGGCAACGGTTCTGGATCGAGGTCTTCACCCAGCGGTAGCCACCAGATCAGCGGTCGAGGTGGCCGGCTTTCAGCGCATCCAGAAACGTGGACATCTCAGCGCGACTGAACTCCAGGACGGGACCATCACCGCCCTGCTTGCTGTCCCGTACGCCGACCACACCGGACACCGCAGCCAGCTCAACGCACTGGCCATAGTTGATGGCGGCGCGGCGGGGACGGCATCGGCAAGGTCACCTGGGCCAGGCTCGGCCCGAAGCCGCGCGAGGATCACGATGCCGCCACCTGAACAGGTCGCCGCCGCACTGACCGCGAGGCACCCGTTCGTTTCGCGGCCGCAGGTCACGCCGGCCGCTTCGACGCCGGGCGGGCGGGTCCTCTTTGCTGTGCGGCGATCGCCGGGGTGGCCACAATCGGCCGTGAACCGATCGTCAAGGGCGCGAATCCGTACCGTGCGCAAAGTGAAGACTCCTGGCAAATTCGAACCAGGTGACCGCATTGGCAACGCCGCCGATGGGGATCTCGAGGGCCGGCCGTCCCGAAGACGACTGCGGCCCATCCGGATCCCGGAGCCGACGCAAGACGAACTCGACACGCTTTCGGTCAAAGAGCGCGTCGAACTGATACACCGGCAACGGCAGAGCATGCATCAGAAGCTCCACAGCGTCGGCATCCTGTTCGGAGTTCTCTTCACCGCAGGAAGCCTGATCGCTACCGCGCTGACCCTCCGCACCGCCCAAGAGAACCAGGCGACCGATCGCTTCACCAGAACCGTCGAACAACTCGGCTCGGACAAGCGCGACGTTCGCCTGGGCGCCATCTACACCCTGGAGCGGATCGCAGCGGACTCCGACCGTGATGATCCGACGATCACCGCGCTCCTGACCTCCTTGATTCGAGAACACGACCCGGCTCCTGGCACCGAGGTCACTGAGGAACCCGCCACCGATGTACAGGCGGCGCTGGCCGTTCTCGTTCGTCTGGACCGCGCGCGCGAATCCCGGCGTCTTGATCTGCACCGGGTCCGATTGCCCCACGCGCAGGTCGTCGAGGGTGACCTCAGCAGGGCGAATTTGCGCTACGCGGATCTGACCGGTGCCGACCTGGCCGGCGCGAACCTGGCCAATACGGATCTGCACAGTGCCAAGTTGGCCGGTGCGAATCTGACCGGTGCCGACCTGACCGGCGCGAACCTGGCCAACGCGGATCTGACCGGCGCGATACTGAGCGAAGCGAACCTGACCCGCGTGTACCTGGCCCGCGCGACCCCGACCGGCGCGGATCTCATCAACGCGGTCCTGGTCGGCGCGATCCTGAACGGCTCGAATCTGTCCCGGTCGGACTTGTCCGGCGCCGACCTGAGCGGCGCGAACCTTTTCAAAACGAATCTGACCGGCGCGAGGCTCCGCGACATCACAGGTCCCTCTCCTGAGGAGATCCGCAAGGTGGCCAGAACGAACGGCGACACTCTTTTCTGACGGGACGGGTCTCACGCACGGCCCACCGATGCGGCTGCACGGACGCCGGACTGCCGGCACGGCCGTGTGGGGAACTGGCCGTCTGGGAACGGGCAGTAGCGGCTGCAGGATCGCCCATTGCGCGTCGGTCAGATCGAACCGCCGCCGGTCGGAGGAGTTCGTTCCGGTCGAGCAGGTTGGCCACGGACACTGTTGAGTCCGATTATTTCTACTTATTTCTTCTAGGGTCGTGCTGGTGCGCCACCTCACGAGTTCCTTTGCGTCCGCGGCTGTCGGCCGTGGCCAGGAGGACCTGCCCGCCCTCTAGGGATTTGATCAAGGATCGGGGTTGCTGGAGGTGCCACGATCCTTGATCCAGTGACATCGCAGGTCTGGCGAGGCGCGGGACAGGTCGAGCGACATGGGCGATGGGCCCCGCGTGGCCCGGCGCCGGTCGACATGGAGTTGACGCTGCACGAGTCGCCGTGCCGGGGAAGCGCCGGGCGGGTTAGCCCTCTTCCCCGTCGTGATCACGCAGTTGTTCGCGCTATAGGAGGGCGTTGCGGCGCGATTAACTGCATGATCACGGTTGTGGGGGTTCTTGTGGGCTTATGGGTGGTGGCCGTCCAGGCGTGATCATGCACTTATTCGCAGAGCACAGGGGTGCCGGCGAGCGACCCAGCACCCGGCGACGCCCCTCAGCGAACTTGTCCAATGACCCTGCACAGCACCAAACCGGAACGCCCGAGCGGGGGCTAGGGATTTGATCAAGGATCGGGGTTGCTGGAGGTGCCACGATCCTTGATCCACTGACATCGCAGGTCTGGCGAGGCGCGGGACAGGTCGAGCGACATGGGCGACGGTCGGCGTGCGGAGACGGCGTGGCCGAGCGGTTGGCGATCACCGTAGGCTTCCGTCGAGCGCCCAGGCGAAACGCCCATTGCGACACCACCAGTGCGACACGAACATTGCGACCGGAGGTGGCCTTGATCGGCCCATTGCGACCGACCGATCCGGCGACGGTCGGAGGTTTCACGCTGACGGGGCGGCTCGGGGAAGGCGCCCAGGGCACCGTCTTCCTCGGTGTCTCCGACACCGGCGAGAAGGTCGCGGTCAAGCTGCTGCACTCATGGGTCGTGGCCGACCCGCACACGCTGCGGCGCTTCCGGCGTGAGCTCGCCGCCGTGGAGCGGGTCGCGCCGTTCTGCACCGCGCGGATCCTCGCCTCCGACGTGACGGCCGAGCACCCGTACATCGTCAGCGAGTACGTCGACGGGCCGTCTTTGCAGCAGCTGATCAGTGAAGGTCGGGACCTCGGCGGGACCGACCTGGAGCGGCTGGCCATCGGCACCGCGACCGCGCTCGCCGCCATCCATGAGGCGGGAGTCGTCCATCGTGACTTCAAGCCCGGAAACGTGCTCATCGGCTCGAGCGGCCCACGGGTCATCGACTTCGGGATAGCCCGGCCGCTCGACGCCACCGCCATGACCGCGAGCGGCGCGATCGGCACGCCCTCGTACATGGCTCCCGAGCAGCTCGCCGGCGCACCCGCTCAACCGCCGCTGGACCTCTTCGCCTGGGCGTGCACGATCGCCGCCGCCGCCAACGGCCGGCCGCCCTTCGGCAACGACACCATCCCCGCCGTCATCACCCGGATCGTCAACGACCCGCCCGACCTGGGCCGCCTCACCGGGCGCCTGCGGGAGGTGATCTCGACCTGCCTGGAAAAGGACCCGGACCGCCGGCCGACCGCCCGGCACGTCCTGCTGGCCCTCCTCGGGAGTGCGGAGCAGGAGGACCTGCTCACCTCGGGAACGGTCACCGCAGCCAGGCTGACGCCACCGTCATCCGCTACCGCGCCGGCCTCTCCTCCGTCGCCCTCGTCCGCACCGCCTCCGTCCGCACCGCCTCCGTCCGCCCCGGCGCCGTCCGCCCCGGCGCCGTTCGGACAGCAGCCGTACGCACAGCCGCCGTACGGGCAACCGCCGTACGCACAGCCGCCGTACGGGCAACCGCCGTACGTGGCACCTGCGTTCGTACCGGCGTCGAACGCGGCCACGACACCGTCCACGACACCGGCGCCGCCGTATCCGGTTCCCGTCCGACCGCAGCGGCGAGGTTCCGGGCGGACCGCCGCCATCGCCGCAGGCGTGGCCGTCGCCGCGCTCGTCGTCGGCGTCGGAACGGCCGTCATCCTTGACCAGGTCCTGGACGAGGGGAACGGCGGGCAGAGCGGCCGGACGGCCAGTGGTGCCCAGACGGCAAGTGGTGCGCCGAGCACGACCACCGCGGCATGCACGTACCTGCCACCGCTCGCCGGGACGGAGCCCGACCAGCGGGCGGCGGGCACGCCTCCGCCACGGCCGAAGTACAGCGGGACGGTGCGCGCGAGCATGGCGACGAGCCGCGGCACCATCGTCATGGATCTGGACGCCGCGAAGGCCCCGTGCACGGTCAACTCGTTCGCCCATCTGGCCGAGCGCGGTTTCTACGACTCGCTGTCGTGCCACCGGCTGAGCACGGTCACGGCTCTGCGCATATTGCAGTGCGGGGATCCCGGTGGAAAGGGCACCGGCGGGCCCGGTTACCGCTTCGCCGACGAGAACCGCGGCGCCGCCGACTACCCGCGGGGCACGGTCGCGATGTCCCGGAGCGAACGGACCGACACCAACGGCAGCCAGTTCTTCATCGTCTACGACGACATCGAGGAGCTGTCGGGGAACTACACCGTCTTCGGCAAGGTCGTCTCCAGTCTCAAGGTCGTCGAAGACCTCGCCGCCCACGGCACGGACGACAGCGAGTCCGACGGTGCCGGCCGCCCCAACCGGAGCATCACCATCAAGGACGTCACGCTCACGCCCCGGTCCTGACCCGAGATCACCGATCGCGGGCCAAGGACCGGCGGATCGGCCGCCGGCACCCGAGCGGCGGCCGATCCGTACCCACTGGGCGGCTGCGCGCCTCCTAACGCAGGGAGACGAACAGCCGCTCGGCGGCGCCGGCCTTCAGCTGGATTCGGTTCGGGTCGGCCGGATACGGGCTGAAGGGCGCTGTCACGAACGTGGCGCCGCCGGTCTCGGTCACCTTGGCGCCGCGCGCGATGGCGTACATCGTCGTCAGGTCCAGCTTCGGGTCGGCCTCGATCGCCTTGTCGGCCGCTCGAAGGAACGCGTACAGCCGGGCCGGGTCGGTCAGCGAGTCGCCGGCCTTCGACAGCATGGCGGCCAGGAACCGCTGCTGGTTCTTGATCCGGGCCAGGTCCGATCCGTCCTCGATGCCACGGCGGGTGCGCACGTAGGCCAGTGCCTGCTCACCCCGGACGACGTGCCGGCCGGCCGGCAGCCGCAGCCCGGAGTACGGGTCGTCGACCGCGCTCGGCAGCCTAATCTCGACGCCGCCGAGCGCGTCCACCATGCCCTTGAACCCGGTGTAGTCGATCGCCATCGCGTGGTCGACACGGACGCCGGTCACCGACTCCACCGTCTTCCACGCGCAGGTCAGCCCACCCGTGGTGAACGCCGAACCGATCAAGCCGAGGTGACCCCGGACGGCCGCACCGGACGGCGACTCGCAGGCCGGGATCCGTACCATCAGATCGCGGGGCAGGCTGACCCCCTTGAGGCTCTTCCGGTCCGCCGAGAGGTGCAGAAGGATCATCGTGTCGGCGCGGGCACCGGGGGCGCCGAGCCTGCGGTCGGAGCCGACCACCAGCACGTTCAGCGCCTTCCCCGGCTTCGCCGGGCGGGTCCCCGGCGGGGCCTCGACGGAACGCTCTCCGCCGAGCAGCACGGTCGGGACGATCGCGAGGGCGGCGGTGACACCGGAGATCAGCGCGAGTGTCAGCCAGACGCGTCCTGATCTCAGCAGCCGGGCGAACCGGTTCGCGGTACGAGCCTCGTCCAGCAGTCGTCCCCGCGCGTCGGCGATGACCTGCCCCGACGCGGGTCGCTCCGGCGTGAGCAGGTCGCCGATCATCTTCAGCTCATCCATGGTTCTCCTCGCCCCCCTTTCGCCCGCCCAGGTCGCCCAGGTCGCCCAGCGCGGCTCGTACCTTTCTCCGCGCGCGGCTCAGCCGGGAACAGACCGTCCCGTACGCGATTCCGAGCGCCTGCGCGACCTCCTCGTACGTGAGGTCGCCCAGCGCGACCAGCAGCAGGACGTCGCGGTCGCCGCGGGACAGCCCGGCCAGCGCCGAGCTCAGCTGGAAACCGGTCCCGGACGCCGTCACCCGCGCGGCCACCCTGTCCTCGGGGCCTTCGGCGTGCGGGTCGACGCCGACCCGCGCCAGGGCGCGGTACCGGCGTGATTCGTTTCTGCGATGCCTGCTCACCAGGCGGGTCGCGATGCCGTACAACCAGGGCCGGGCCGAGTCCCGGGCCGGGTCGAAGCGGTCCCGCTTGCGGAAGGCCACCAGGAAGGTCTCGGCGGCGATGTCGTCGGCGGCATCGGCCCCGAGCCGCCGGTCGACGTACCGGTGGATCTCCGTGAAGTATCTGTCGAAGATCGCGGCGAATCGCTCGGGCCGCAGCCGCGAGGCTTCGATCAGTTCGGCGTCGTCATCGGCGGAGGGGTTCGGCGCGACGACGCGAGCCGGGCCGGTCATACGCGGCTCCCGTCCGTGCGTGGGTTGCGGTGGACCGCGGGTTCGCGGCCATGGTCAGCGCTCACACACGTACTCGCCCGCAAGGCCGGTGACCCTTCTCGGCGCCTTCGGGCCGGAGCCGACGTCCCGCGCCATACGGCGGGACGGCGGGCTCCGGCCGTCGGGCTCACCCGGACGGATCAGTCCGGCAACTGGCCGGCCCTGTCGACGACGACCAGCCGCCATACAGCCGCCGAGCCGGTCACCTCACCCTTCTTCGTACCGCTCCCCGGCACATCCTTCGTGGCGACCGCACGGGTACCGAGGTACTGATAGCTCGCTGGGTCGAAGAAGTACTCCCTGCGTACTCCGTCGTAGGGCGAGGTGAACGCGAGCCGGACTGCACGTCGACCGCCCGGGTCCACGGCCTTGGGATCGCGGGTGACCCCCGGGATCCGCGACGCCGCGGTGAAGAGCGCCTTCCGTACCTTCGCCGGCACGTAGGACTCCCGTGCCACCTCACCCACGGCCTTGAACATCAGCTCCTCTCGGGACCGCCCGCCGTCGCTCTGGTCGTAGAGGTGGTTCCGCATGCCCGTGGGGTCCTTCGGCAGCCCGCTGTGGTCGGCCGGATGGGGAGTGCAGCTCTCGGTCACCCTGACCATCGGCCCTCCGGGCCTGCCCGCGGCCTTCTTCTCGGGGAGGAGCTGAGTTTGCTTGCCGTTCCGGCAGCCCGGCACGGTGGCCGACATGGGCCGGCCCGCCGTCTTCTGCTCAATACGGCCGTCCCGGGTACCGTCGGCCGACAGCCAGACCCGTCGCATCGAGGCGGGGTCCAGTCTGCATTCCGACGTGACCACCCGGCAGGACTCGTACTGCTGACGGGTCTCGACGTATACGAACTGGTCCGGGCGGGGAGCGGTGTCGGACTGGATGGCGGGGCCGGATCCCGCGACGGTCACGGCCGGTCCGCCCGTCGCGGTCGACTGCACCGAACTCCCGCTCCCGCCGGATATCAGCATGACCGGGATGCCGATCGCCGCTGCCGTCCCCAGCGCGGCGAGCCCCAGGATCGGCCGGCTTCCGCCGGACCATGCCAGGCGGCGCCGTGACCGCCGCCCGCCCCGTGACCGCCCGCCCCGGATCGCTTCGGCGAGGCGCTCGCGCTGCGCGGCGAGGGCGGCGGGCGGCTCTTCGTCGAGGTGACGACCGAGGTCGCCGAGCATCTTGAGGTCGTCCATGGTCACTCCTCGTCGAGCAGGGGGTTGGTGTCGCCAAGGGCGGCGCGTACTTTCCGGCGGGCCCGGTTGAGCCGCGATCGCACCGTCCCGACCGGGATGCCGAGCGCGTCGGCGGTCTCGGCGTACGACAGGTCGGCCCAGGCGACGAGCAGCAGCACGTCGCGATCGCCCCTGGAGAGTCCGGCGAGCGCGCCGGCCAGCGCGGGACGGGTCGCGGCCGCGGAGACTCCGACGGCCACCCGGTCGGCCGGTCCCTCGGTGACGACCTCCCGCGGGCTGCGCTCCACCGCCCGGTAACGGGCAGCCTCGGTCCTGCGGTGGCGTGAGATCAGCTTGGTGATGATGCCGAAGAGCCATGGCCGCGCGTCGTGATGCTCGGCGTCGTACCGGTGCCGCTTCTGGAACGCGACGAGGAACGTCTCGCCGACGAGGTCGTCGGCGACCTCGGGACCGAGTCGCTTCGCGACGTACCGGTAGAGCATGGCGCTGTAGCGGTCGAACAGCTCGGCGAACACCTCGGGATCATGGCGCGACGCCACGATCAGCCGGGCGTCCGAGTCCGGCTGAACGAGCCGCTCAGAGATCACCGCGGACACCGGGTGCACCGCGGCCGGGAGCATCTGGTCATGACGCCCTTCCGGTGAGGGGGATGGGAACACCCTGTATCGCCACATGGGCCCCGTCGAGTTCACGCACTCACGGCGGACTTCAGAAGGGAGTATGCCGCCGGCGCCCCACGACACCCGGTGCGGCTTCGGCCCGGCCCTGGTCCGGTCAGCGTAGTCGCGATCGCGCCGTGGGCGTCAGGGTGATGTGCTGCGGTGGGCACTTCAGCAGCGCCGACAGTTCCGGAAGCACCTCTTCGGTCCACGCGCCGGATCCGCGCAGAAGCCTCTCGTGTTCGGCCTGCTCGGCGGCATCGGCGAACGAGGCGAACCACACGAAGACGTTCTCACCGGTCCGCACCGGCAGCGCCGGATACGTGTTCTCCGCGTGCTCGGTCTGGAAGCAGGCCAGCGGCCGCGCCCCCGTCTCGGCCATCAGCGGTGCCACACGGTCGCGGAAGAAACCGGCGAAGTGATCGTCGACCGGCGCGTCCCGGTGATAGATCGTGACCATGACGCGGGACGCGGGCGGCTCTCCGGCGCCCACCGCGGGCCGGACGGAGCCGGCGGGCGGGAACGCGGACCCGGCGGGCGGAAGCCCCGCCCCGCTGCCTACCGGGCGGAGCAGCAGCACATCGTCGCTGTCGATCATCGTGGCCACCGCAGCGTCCCGATGCCTCTTCCAGGCGGTGCCTTCGACGTAGAACGCCGTCAGCGCCTCGGTCCGGGCCCGCATGTCCGCAAAGCCGCGCACCCAGACGAACCGGTCGGGCGCGTCCACATCGCGGAACTGGCCGATGACGCTGATGCCGACGGCCTCCTGCGTCTCGACGAACCGCCGGTCGAAGAGTTCGATGAGTACGTCCCGCCGGCCGGGATGCAGCGTGTACTGCCTCAGCTCGATGACCTGGCAGCGGGGTTCCAGGGCCGGGTCCGGCAGGTCGGCGTTCATGCGTTGGGCGTCCATACGGTCACCGTGTCATCGCCGATGACAGGCCCACGAGTGGCAGGGCTGCCTATATCCGAAAAATTCCCGCCATACACTTGCGGCCATGAGCATTCGCTCCGTCGCCGTCGCGGTGATCGACGACATGCCCGTGTACGAACTCGCCATCGCCTGCGAGATATTCGGCATGGTCAAGGCGTCCCCGGCCGGCCCGCCGTCGTACGACGTGCGGCTGTGCGCGGAGCGGCCCGGCCGGACCAGGACGGAGTCCGGTCTCGTCGTGCACACCGCCCACGGACTGACCGACCTCTCCGACGCCGACACCGTGATCGTGCCTGCCGTGCCGCACGCCTGCCTGGAATCCGGTCTGGAGTTCCCCCCGGACCTCGTCGAGGCGATCCGCCGGGCCGGCGCCGCCGGCGCGCGCGTGGTCTCGTTCTGCAGCGGGGCATTCGTTCTGGCCGCCGCAGGTCTCCTCGACGGCAGACGCGCCACGACCCACTGGCTGCATGCCGACACGCTCGCCGAGCGGCACCCGCGGGTACGGGTGGACGCGTCGGTGCTGTACGTCGACGAGGGTGAGGTGCTCACCAGCGCCGGCCGCAGCGCGGCGCTGGACCTGTGCCTGCACCTGGTGCGCCGCGACCTCGGCGCGCACGTCGCCAATCAGGTGGCCCGGCGGATGGTGGTACCGGCGCACCGGCCGGGCGGCCAGTCGCAGTACATCGACCTGTCGGTCCCCGAGGCGGGCGACGACGGGCTCGGGCCGGTGCTGCAGTGGGCGTGCGCTCACCTCGACCGCCCGTTGACGGTCGACGATCTAGCCACGCGGGCCCGGATGAGCCAGCGGACGTTCGTCCGCCGCTTCCACGCCACGACCGGCACGACCCCGCTGCGGTGGCTGCTGGGCCAGCGCCTCATGCGCGCCCAGGCCCTGCTCGAACGGACCGATCTGCCGATCGACCAGGTCGGTGAACGCAGCGGTCTCGGCTCTGCGGCCAACCTGCGACGGCACTTCGCCCTCAATGTCGGGGTGACCCCCACGGACTACCGGCGCGCCTTCCGCGACGCGGACCCCGGCAGCTGAAGGCCCTGTCCGACCAACGGCGCCGCGGACACGCCGGGCGGTGAGGTAGGCCGTCCGTCCGGCGGCCTGATCGGACGCGTCGGGTACGGTCGGCCGGTGACCACGTATCGACACCCCGGCACCGTACTGACCGATCACACCTTCGCCGTCCCGCTCGACCACGACGACCCGGGCGGCGAGCAGATCGAGCTGTACGCACGGGAGGTCGTCGCAGCCGACCATGCCGACGCCCGGTTGCCCTGGCTGCTCTTCCTGCAGGGCGGGCCCGGCTTCGGCGGTCCACGGCCGGTCGGCCGCCAGGACTGGCTCGATCGGGCGCTCGACGAGTACCGGGTGCTGCTGCTCGACCAGCGCGGCACCGGCCGGTCCAGCCCCGCCAACCGCCACACGCTGGGGCGGCGCGGAGACGCCAGGGCGCAGGCCGACTACCTCGCCCACTTCCGTGCCGACTCGATCGTGCGCGACGCCGAGGTGATACGCCGCGCACTGATCGGCGACGAGCCCTGGAGCGTGCTGGGTCAGAGCTTCGGCGGGTTCTGCACCGTCACGTATCTGTCGTTCGCCCCTGAGGGCGTACGCGAGGCGTTCATCACCGGTGGCCTCCCGGGCCTGGACGTCACCGCCGACGACGTCTACCGCGCCGCCTATCCGCGGATGTTGGCTCGCAACGCCCAGTACTACGAGGCGTACCCCGGTGACGTCGAACGGGTCAGGCGGCTGGCGGCGCACCTGCGCGACCATGACGTACGGCTGCCCGGTGGCGGGCGGTTCACCCCCGAGGGGTTGCAGGCGCTCGGCCGCGTTCTCGGCGTCGGCGGCGGAAGTCACCAGCTCCACTACCTGATCGAGGACGCCTTCGCCGGCGACCCGGGCGGCTCGGAGTTGCCCGACGGCGCTCTGCCCGACGGCTTCCTCTTCGACGTCGCGGCACACCTGACGTTCGCCGCGGCTCCTCTCTACGCTCTGCTGCATGAGCAATGCCTGGGGCAGGGCTTCACCGGCGCGACCCGCTGGTCGGCGCAGCGGATCCGTGCCGAGTTCGCCGAGTTCGACCCGGCCGAGGCGCTCGACCGGGATGCTCCCGTCCTGTTCACCGGGGAAATGATCTATCCCTGGATGTTCGAGGCCGATCTGGTGCTGCGGCCACTGCGCGAGACGGCCGACCTGCTGGCCGAACGCGATTCATGGCCCGACCTCTACGACGCCGACCGGCTGCGCGCCAACGACGTGCCGGTCGCCGCCGCCGTCTACCACGACGACATGTACGTGGAGCGCGAGCACTCGCTGCGCACCGCCGGCTCGATCCGCGGCCTGCGCCCGTGGATCACCAATGAGTACGAGCACAGCGCGCTGCGCACCGACGGCGTCACCGTCCTCGACCGGCTCATCGCACTGGCCCGCGGCAACGCCTGACCGCGGTCGGCGGCACCGTCACCAGAGGGACGCTCAGGGTTCTACCAGCCGTTCGGGCAGGTCACTGTATCGGTGAAGTCACCGTTGCGGAGGTCCGATTTCGGGGTGAAGAAGTGCAGCGCGCCTCCCTCGCTCCACTCCCAGAGTTCATTGCTTCCGAGCTCGAGAAGATGGACGTAGTCGTCCGCGTCCAGCAAGGGTGAGGCCGCCAGGAGTTCCGGCCAGCCGAACGCCTGATATTCAAAGCGTCCCTGCGTCTGTCTGCTGTACTCCCGCCAAGCCGTTCCCAGGTTTTCGTCCACGTAGATGCCAGGCTTGCTGACGTACCACCCAGGGACGGTGTCCGGGAGTCTGAGCGAATCCATCGCCCAGTCCCAAGGGTCGGGAAGCGTGATGATCGGTGCTGCGTACAACGGCACCGGTTCAAACCGGCTGGCGGGCGGCGGTGCGGGCACCTCCACGGCGCGTTGCGGATCGGCCCGGACGACCCGGCCCATCGTCGAACCCCAGAGGTCGCCGAGGTCCACCTCCTTGAGGTACCTGTCGTAGTCCTCCTTGTAGCCGGTGTCCGGGCGCAGGAAGAAGACGTTGAGCAGGCCGGCCCCGGCGGGCAGTCCATCGACCCATTCCGCGAGACTGTCCGCGTCCAGAATGGCCAGCAGGCTGAGTGGGAAACCCTCATACTGTGGCCACGGCGTCCCCGGATCGAGGAGCGCCGGACCGCCGAGCCGACAGTGGCCCGTCGCGGCCTCGCCGTCTCCGACGGGCCTGAGCCCGACCCCGCGCATGGCCAACTCCGAGAGTTGCGCTCCCACGTCCTCGCCGAGATGCTCCACACACAGCGCTCGCATGCCTGCCAGAACTTCCTCAAGATCCATATGGAGCATCTTTGCGGATGCTCCAGTGCGTGAACGAGCGGCCCGGCTTGGCCTGGCAAGTCGTGGCCGTCGCGACGATTTCAGCCGCCGTGCTCTCACCGGCTCCGCCATCTGTGCCCTTGATTCCTGACGCGGAGTCGGAGTTCTCGCATCGTGGAGGGATACTGCACTACGTGTACCGGGAACGACCGTCACGGGTGGCCGGTGCCGTCCTGTGGCAGCGCACCGTAACCACCGTGACGACGACGCAGCGAGTGCTGCCGGACGGCTGCATCGACCTGATCTGGGCCGGCGGTGAGTTGCTGGTGGCCGGGCCCGACACCGCGGCGCACCTGGCGACGGGCGCGCCGGACTCCGGTTACACCGGGCTGCGCTTCGCTCCCGGCACCGGCTCGACGGTGATCGGCGTGCCCGCTTACGAGCTGCGCGACAGCCGCGTGCCGCTGGCCGATCTGTGGTCGGCCGCGCACGTCCGCGCCCTCGCCGACCGCCTGGCCGCCGCGGAGGCACCGGGCATCGTGATGGAGGAGATGGCGATCGACCGGCTGCACCGGACCGATCCGGTCGACCCGGCGGTGCACGGCATCGTGGCCAGGCTGCGCGCCGGCGCGCCGGTCGCGGCCATCGCGGCCGAGACCGGGCTGAGCGAGCGTCAGCTGCACCGGCGCTGCCTGGGCGTCTTCGGGTACGGCCCCAAGACGCTGACCAGGATCCTGCGCATGAACCGCGCCGTCGATCTGGCCCGTACCGGCACGCCGTTCGCCACCGTGGCGGTTACGTCGGGCTACGCCGACCAGGCCCATCTCGCCCGCGAGGTGAAGTCCCTGACCGGCGTTCCCCTGGGCGCACTCGTGCGATAGCCGCCCGTACGGCCCGGGCCACAGGCGACCAGGGGCCGGTCACGGGCGATTACGACGCGGACGGCAGCGGCGCGAAGAGATCGACCCCGTTGCCGTCCGGGTCGAGCAGGGACGCGTAACGCTGACCCCACACCGCGTCCCAGGGCTCCAGGTGCCCCTCGTACCCGGCCTTGACGAAGTCGGCGTAGACGCGGTCCACCTCGCCCGGGTCATCGCAGAGGAACGCCAGGCCGATGCGCCCGCCGCCGTCGGACGGAGTCCAGCTCGGGTCGAAGGACTTGACCGTCTCGGCGGTGTCCCAGGCGAGCCGCAGCCCGCCCGGGAGGGTCACCTCGACATGCGGCGCCTCGTCCGCCTCCGGCGGGATCTCGAGGCCCAGGCGTCGATAGAAGGCCAGTGACCTGCCCATATCGGTCACGACCATGCCGATCAGATTGAAGGTAGGTGCCATACAGTCACCGTACGGACCCGCCTGCGGCTCCGTCTTGAACGAATCAGACGTCTCCGCACCCGCGCCGGCCGGCCTGGGCACCCGGACCGTGCGGCTCACCGGGGCTTGTAGCCGGTGATCGGACTATGGCACGGTCTGGCCATGAACCCGTTCGACGACGACATGCCGGGGAACGTGGCGGCCTTCGAGCAGACCGTCCGCTCCACGATCGCCCTCTCGGAGACGTTCGGTGCGGCGGAGTGGGATCTGCCGACCGAGTGCCCCGGCTGGACGGTCCGCGATCAGGTGGCGCATATCGTCGGCGTCGAGCGGATGCTGCTGGGTGACCCACCGGAGGAGCACACGCTGCCCGCCGAGCTCCCCCATGTACGGAACGACTTCGGGCGATTGCTGGAGATCGCCGTCGACGCCCGCCGTACGACGTCGCCCGAGACCGTGCTCGCCGAGTTGCGCGAGACGCTGAGCCGGCGGCTCACCGCCCTCGCCGCCATCGACCCGCGCCGGCAGATCACGTCGCCGGACGGGCGGCCGGGGCCGTACTCACGGTTCATGATGTTCCGCGCGTTCGACTGCTGGGTCCATGAACAGGACATCCGGCGGGCGGTCGGCCGTCCCGGCAATCTCGATGCGCCGGCCGCCGAACGCGCACGCCACATCCTGGGCTCGGGCATGCCGGCCGTGGTTGCCAAACGAGCGGGGGCCGGCCCCGGAAGCTCGGTCATCTTCAAGATCACTGGTCCCCCGACGTTCCGCTCCTGCATATTGGTCGGCGATGACGGGCGGGCCCGGTGGGCGGAGCCGGAGCCGAATCCGACGGTGACGCTGGCGATGGACTGGGAGGCGTACATGCGACTTGCCGCCGGCCGCTGCGCGCCCACCGCCGTCGACATCGCCATCGACGGTGACCACGAACTGGCCGGCCGTGTCCTCGGGAACATGACCGTCACCCCCTGAGCGTCCAACACGCTGAAGGCGCCCCTCCGGTGTGGGTCGGCGGTGGGGCGCCTTTGCGTTGCGTCGGTGGTCAGGCGCTGACCGCCTTCTTGTAGAGGCGGGTCGCCAGCGGGATGAACACGATCAGCATGACGGCGATCCAGAGCAGTGATGCCGGGATGGCGTGCTGGATGGGCCAGGCGTCCGAGGTCTTCATCGCGGTGCTGGTGTTGCCGAAGAGTTCGCGTGCGGCTTGGGTGAAGGTGGAGACGGGATTCCACTCGGCGACGACGCGCAGCGGCGTGGGCAGTTTGGAGCTGTCGATGAACGCGTTGGAGATGAACATCAGCGGGAAGGAGACCATGGTGGCGATGTTGTTGAAGCTTTCTGGGGTGCGCAGGGCCAGCGCGACGGTCGCGGTGAACCAGGAGAACGCGTAGGCGAACAGCAGCAGCAGCCCGAAGCCGAGGACGGCCTCGTAGGGCGAGGTGTGCACCCGCCAGCCGACGACCAGTCCCATCACTGCCATGACGACCAGGCTGGCGAGGTTCATCAGCAGGTCGCTGACGGTCTGGCCGATCAGCACCCCGGACGGGGCCATGGGCAGCGAGCGGAACCGGTCGAAGATGCCCTTCTGCAGGTCCAGGGTCAGCGTGTAGCCGGTGGTCTGCGCGCTGATGAGCACGGCTTGGACGAAGATGCCGGGGAGCAGGAACTCCTTGTAGGACATCCCCGGGATCTCGATGACGCTGCCGAAGACGTAGGCGAACATCAGCACGAACACGATCGGGAACATGATCGCGGCGCCGAGCAGGTCCGGCGACCGCCTGATCTTCAGGGTGTTGCGCCTGGCGATGGTCCAGCCGTCGGCGATGGGCATGGTGATGGCGTTCATCGGGTGGCCTCCTGGACTTGCTCGTCGGTGCCGGACGCCTGGTGCCCGGTCAGGGTGAGGTAGACGTCGTCGAGGGTGGGGCGCCGCAGCCCGGCGTCCCGCACCCGGACCCCTTCCTCGGCCAGCCGCCCGAGGGCCTGGCGGAGCGCCTCCGGGCCGTCGGTGACCGGGACGGTGATCTGCAGCGACTCCGGCACGGTCCGCATGGCGCCGACGGCGATCCAGGCGAGCGTCTTCCGGGCGGTCTCCAGCTCGGCGGCGTCGGTCACGGTCAGCTCGATGCGGTTGCCGCCGACCTGGTCCTTGAGCTCGTCGGCGGTACCGCGGGCGATGGCGCGGCCGTGGTCGACCACCATGATCTGGTCGGCGAGGTGGTCGGCCTCTTCCATGTACTGGGTGGTCAGCAGCAGCGTGCTGCCGCCCGCGACGAGTTCGGAGATGGTGTCCCACAGCGCGGTGCGGGCGCGGGGGTCCAGGCCTGTGGTGGGTTCGTCCAGGAACAGCACCGGCGGGTCGGCGACCAGCGCGCCGGCGAGGTCGATGCGGCGGCGCATGCCGCCGGAGTAGCCCTTCACCGGACGGTCGGCGGCGTCGGTGAGGTCGAAGCGTTCGAGCAGCTCGCGGGCGCGGGCCTTGCTGCGCTTGGCGCCCAGGTGGTAAAGGCGTCCGACCATCTCCAGGTTCTCGGCGCCGGTGAGGTGCTCGTCGACGGCGGCGTACTGGCCGGACAGCCCGATGTGCGCGCGCAGCCGCCGCGCGTCACCGACGACGTCGCATCCGGCGACCGTGGCGCGGCCGCCGTCCGGCTGCAGCAGCGTGGTCAGCACCCGGACCGTCGTGGTCTTTCCGGCGCCGTTCGGGCCGAGCAGGGCGAGCACCGTCCCTTGCGGGACGGTGAAGCTCAGCTCGTCCAGAGCGGTCACCTCGCCGTATCTCTTGACCAGTCCTTCGGCGGTGATCGCGTCGCTCATGGGGGGTCTCCTTGCTGGTGTCGGGGGGTCAGGACCGGTGGATGTCGATGTCGCCGTAGTTGGTGTGCGCGTGCACCTCGACGACCGTGTCGGCGGTGTCGGGGCCGTCGGTGGCGGTCAGGGTGTTGCGCACCACGCCGTTCTTGGAGTGCAGGTCCAGCCAGGCGGCCGTGCCCTCGGGGATGCCGACGCTGACCTTGCCGTGGCCGCCCTCCAGGTGGACGGTGCCGCGCACCACCGCGCCGATCCGGATCCGGCCGTGCGCGGCCTTGGCGGTGAGGTCGGCCAGCGCGCGGCCGACGGTGACGTTTCCGGTGCCGGTCTTCAGCTCCAGGTCGCCGGTCGCCTCGCCGAGATTGATGTCGCCGGTGGAGTTCTTCACCGTGCCGGGGCCATCGATGGTCCCGATCCGGATCGCCCCGGTGGAGGCGGTCACCTCGGCGGGTCCGGTCACCCGGTCCACGGAGATGTCGCCGATGGAGGCCTTGGCCTCCAGCGGGCCGGTCTCCTCCAAGCGGACGTCGCCGGCCGAGCTGTGCAGGACGGTCTGGCCGAGCGGGCCGGTGGCGATGAAGTTTGCGGCACCCCTGGCCTCGACGCGGGATCCGGCCGGCAGGTCGACGGTCACGTCGATGTGGCCGCGCCAGTTCCGCAGGTAGGCCAGGCCCTTGGGCTTGGGGCCCTTGACCAGCAGCCGTCCGCCGGAGAATTCAACGATCGCCTGCTCGGCGGCCTGCACGCTCGCCTCGGCGGACGGGTCGCTGGGGCGCACCTCCACCACGGTGTCGGTGCGGTCGCTCGCGTTGATCCGGACTTGGCCGACATAGATCTCGATGTCAGCGGTGATCGGTTCGGGAGTCTCGAAAGCAGGCATGGCGGAGCCCTCCTCATGGGTCCTGTGGAACATCCCGGCCTCGGGGCCGGGCGACGAGTGGTGATGGGTGATGGGGCCGAGCGGGTGCTGTCAGCGCACCCAGCCGGTGTAGCTGCGCCCGCTCTGGGACTGCTGCGGCTGGTCGGCGGGACGACTCCCCGCGCCGGGCTCGAACGCGGCGGAGACGGCGCGGACCAGCCAGGCGTTGACCGAGAGTCCCTGCCGGCCGGCCTCCTCCTCCACTCGCAGCTTGAGGTGCTCAGGCAGCCGCAGTGTCATCCGCGCGGTGCCGCCTTCATCGGAGGACGGCGGTCCGGCCGGCGGCGCGGCATGCGTGGTGGCGGGCGGCGATACGGCTGCCCGGACGGTCTCCGCTCCGCCGCCGACCGCGTGCCCCACGGATGGCACCGTCTGCGGCGGCGTCACCACGAACGCCGGGTCGCCGCCGCGCAGCCGCACCTCGACCGAGCCCGGTGCGAGATCGCTGGTGATCTCGTCCGCCGCGGCCGACAGCGCCTCCAGCAGGGTGAGTCTGGCGGCCGATTCCAGGGCGCCGGTGAGGCGCTCGGCCAGCGCGCGAGCGTCCGGGCCGCCCGCCTCGGCGGCGACGGCAAGTTCGCGGCGGAGGTTATCGACGTACGGCATCAGGTCCATGCCGCAACTATGACGTCAGAATGACGTCACGTCAAGCGCCAGTTTGACGTCGCCGCGCATAGAGTTGACGTCGTGGTCGCGCAACCGCCCGGACAAGCGGTGATGCGCCGAGGACAGCGTTGTCGACGGAGCGAGATCAGGACCCGCCTCGGCCCAATCGGATGATGTTCGGGTTGTTCTCTTCGGCGTGTCGTCGGCCGGACTGAGGCGGAGTGGCCTGGCTCAGTCGGTGGTATCGCCGGAACTCAGGTGGTAGGGCAGGTAGCAGATCGTCGTCCAGTTGTGCTTCTGGCACGTCACACACTGGTAGGTGCGGTGCCCGCGGTAGGCCTCGACGAGGTCGAGGCGGCACTGACATGGGTGCCATCCCACGAGCACCCGCCGTGGCCCCAGCTGATGCCCGTAGGGACATGTCGTCGGCATCTGATGGCTCACCATCACGTGCCCAGTATCCGCCCAGGGGGAGCGCTCGTCCCAGCTGGGGCGGCAGGGTCATTACGTACGGGTTCGTCGGCCTTGGCGCCTCGGGCGCGGTGTCACTCCTTTAGGGAGTGCCCGTTCCCTCGATAGAGGAGAAGACCCAAGCGTCGGAGGCGGTCCATTGGGCGGTCACTGCAAGGATCAGCCGGACTCTGCGAGCAGATGTACGACACCGGCCGGGTTCTTGATCCAGTGGGTTCTGGAATCGAGGTTCTCCAGGGGTTCTACCTCGTCACACGGGCGG
This sequence comes from Actinomadura alba, assembly GCF_014323705.1. Lineage (GTDB taxonomy): Bacteria > Actinomycetota > Actinomycetes > Streptosporangiales > Streptosporangiaceae > Actinomadura_C > Actinomadura_C alba. The sequence goes on along the minus strand of NZ_JABVEC010000047.1, from coordinate 6,485 downwards.
ATACCGATGTCGGCCAGCTTGCCCGTCGCCGCGTCCAGGTCATCGGTGTGGAGCTGCAGCCACAGGTCGGGCTGACTGTAGTTGTCGACACAGTCGAGCCACAGCGTATTGGGACCGAACCGCACCGAATGAGTTCTCGAGACGGTCGGCGCGTAGGAGACATCATCCTCTTTGACCTCGAAGCCCAGGGTGTCGCGGTAGAAGGCCACGGTGGCCTCGTACTGCGCCTTGGGGATCTTCATGGCGATGTTCAGGCCGGCGGTGAATTCAGGCTTATTCATTGTTGCGTGACTCCTTCGTGTCGGTGGCGTCCAGTGCGCGTTCCAACGCGGTCAGCCGGTCATCCCACCTGTTGGCGAGCATGGCCAGCCACACCTGGGCCGCGCGAATGGGGGCTGGTTCCAACCGGTAGGGATGGCGACGGCCTGCCGGTTCGCCGGAGCTGATCAGGCCCGCTTCGGCGAGCTGGCCGAGGTGCTTGGCCACCGCCTGGCGGCTGACCGGCAACCGTCGCGCCAGATCAGTGACGGTTGCCGGCCCGGCGCGGACGAGCTCCTCCAGCAGCGCCCGCCGCGTCGGATCCGTGAGCGCCGCGAACACCGCGACGGCCTGCCCCTCTGAATCAGGCGGTCGCATCGAGGTAGGCCCCCAGGTCGACGAGCTCTGCGTCCCATCCCTGGCTATTAGCCTTGTGGGCGGACCGGGCCACGTCGTCAGCGGCCTGGGCGAACCCGCTCTCCACGAGGCACAGCCGGGTGCCGTCCGGTACTTGCTCCAGAGTGAACTCCACAAGCGTCTGGGGTGCGTCGTTCCCCGGCAGGCCCTCGATTCCCCACCTGAACGCGAAACGGTGTGGTGGGTCGACAACCGCGATCGTGGCGACGGATTCCTGGCCGAGGTCCTCCCAACGGAAGTACGCTCGCCCGCCGGGCCGCAGATCTATCTCAGCCACCGAGCCGAACCACCGCGAGAGCCCTTCGGCGGTGATCAGGGCGGCCCACACCCGCTCAATGGGGTGCCGCAGCACCACCTCACGCTCGATCGTGTCTGAAACCATGCCCACCCTCCGTCGCAACCTTTGAGTTGCCATCAATATAGCAACATAAAGGTTGCGATAGTCGCCCGCAAGCCCTCGGGCTGCGGCATGATCGGGGCACTGGTTCTCTCACTCACCAGAAACGTGCCCACCTCCGCGACCGCCTGTGCACCCGCGGCAGGGCAGAAACCGGCGAACGCTACGACTCCCTGCTCAGCCTCGGCGATCAGCACTCCCGCCGCCGGCCATCTCGCTTCTCCCAGCAAGGCATCCCAACCAGGCCCCGTACCTTCTGGTGGTCCAGGCGGCGCGCGGCTACCGGGGCGGTCCCGCCGGACGGGCTCACCCGGTGGCGACCCGTGTCCGGGCCCGGCCCTCATTGACGGCGCCGGCCGGGCGCATCGGCCGGGCAGGTGGAGTTTTGTCTACCCGCATCGGCGACCTGGGACCATCGTCGCGCGCTTCCTTGGTCCATAGCTTTGTGGGCAGACGGCGAGCAGAGAACGCCGATTAAGGAGGCCTGACAATGGCGAGACACGGAAATGCGAATTCCGCAACGACGGATGAGGCACTGCGGTTGGTTTCAGTGCGGAAGATGTACGGGTCGGCGGGTAATTCGGTGACGGCGCTGGACGGTGTGAGCCTGGCCCTGCCGCCCGGGACCTTCACCGCGGTGATGGGCCCGTCGGGGTCGGGCAAGAGCACCCTGCTGCAGTGCGCGGCGGGGCTCGATCAGCCGACCGGTGGTCAGGTCTTCGTCGACGGAGCCGAGATGACCGGCGGCAGCGAGACCGCGCTCACCAAATTCCGGCGGGACCGGATCGGCTTCATCTTCCAGCAGTTCAACCTGCTCCCCACCCTCACCGTCCTGCAGAACGTCACCCTGCCCCTTCGCCTGGCCGGCCGCAGGATCGACCGCAAGCACTGCATCACCACCCTGCAACGCGTCGGCCTCGGCGACCGCCTGCACCACCGCCCCGCCGAGTTGTCCGGCGGCCAGCAGCAGCGTGTCGCCATCGCCCGGGCACTGGTCACCAACCCCAAGGTCGTCTTCGCCGACGAACCCACCGGCGCCCTCGACACCCGCAGCGCCCGCGACGTCCTCACACTGCTCGCCGAAGCCGTCCACCTGTACGGCCAGACCGTGGTGATGGTCACCCACGACCCCATCGCCGCCTCCTACGCCGACTCCGTCCTCTTCCTCGCCGACGGCCAGATCGTCGGACACCTCCCCCGCCCCACCCCCGAAACCGTCGCCGAACGCATGACCCACCTCGGCGACCAGGCCGACCGGCGACGCGTCATCGCGGGGGTGTGACCGATGCTCAGGCTGGCTCTGCGTTCCCTGCGATTCCGCACCGGTGGTTTCGTGGCGACTTTCCTTTCGATGTTCCTGGGCGCGACGATGGTGATGGCCTTCGCCTCGATGCTCGACACCGCGCTCGGCGACGGCGTGCCCGCGGCCTCCCAGGAGACCCTGCTCACCATGGCGAACGTCGTCGGCGGCTGGGGCCTGCTCATGGTGGCCTTCGCCGTCACCTCGACCCTGACCCTGTCCGTACGGCAGCGCAGCACCGAGATGGCATTGCTGAAGAGCATCGGCGCGACCCCGGCCCAGATCGGCCGCATGATCGTCGGCGAGACGGCCGTCGTCGCCGTCGTCGCGGCCGCGCTCGCGATCCCGTTCGCCGTTCTCGGCGGCAGCCGGTTGCTGGAGGTGCTGATCTCCACCGACCAGGTGGACCCCGGCGTGACGTACGTCTTCGGACCGGCCGCCCTCGGCATAGGGCTCGGGGTGACGTTCGTCGGCTCCACGATCGCCGCGATGTTGACCACCAGGCGCACGACCCGTATGCGGGTGGCCGACTCACTACTCGACGCCTCGACCGGCAGGGCACGGATGGGCAAGGTACGCCTGATCGCGGCCCTGCTATTCCTCGCCGGCGGCACCAACCTCGGCGTCATCACCGCCACGGTCATGCACGGCAAGGGAACGGATGCGATGCAGACGGCGGGTTCGGCATCGATCGTGTTCGCCATCGGGCTCGCGCTCCTCGGCCCCTTCCTGGTGCGCCGGGTGACCGCCGCGCTGGCATGGCCGCTGCAGTGGGTGGCCGGCGTCGGCGGCTACCTCACCGTGCAGAACGTGCGGCAGCGTACGAACGAGATGGCCACCGCGCTCATGCCGATCATCCTGTTCACCGGAATCGCCACCGGAACCCTCTACATGCAGGACATCGACAACAAGGCGCTCGCCACCACCGGCGCGGTGCAGACGAGCTTGCAGAAGAACATCGAGACGCTCAACCTGGTCGTCATCGGAATGCTCGCGCTGTTCGCCTGCATCATGCTGATCAACACCCTCGTCGCGGCGACGACCTACCGCAGGCGCGAGTTCGGCCAGCAGCGGCTCGTCGGAGTCACCCGCGGGCAGGTGCTCCGAATGGTGGGTCTCGAGGGGATCCTGCTCGCGGCGACCGGCGCGTTTTTCGGAGCGATCGCGTCGCTCGCCACCGTGCTCCCGTTCAGCTTCGCGAGGACCGACTCGATCATTCCGGACTCCTCGATCTGGGTGTTCGCCGGAATCATCACCGTGGCCGTCAGCGTCACGCTGGCCTCGAGCGTCGGCAGCGCATGGCGGGCGATCCGTACACCTGCGGTCGAGGCGGTGATCGCCTGAGAGCGCCGCAGGCGCGAGCACTACACCGCGCGGGGCGGTCGCATCGGCGACCGCCCCGCGCTTACGTGCGCTCACGTTTCCGCCCGGCTCACCCTCGGCCCACAACCGCCGGCCCGCCGACGCGGCCTGGACTTCCATCTCTACGAGATCTGCTGGTTGACCTCACCGATCTGCGCGGCGATCCGCCGTGCCGCTCCCGGTACGTCGTTGACCGGGTGCTGGCGGTCTGCGTTGTGCCAGGAGAAGAACCGTCCACTGAATCCGACGAACACCCATACGTACACGGCGGGGATCGCGGTCTCCACCGCAAGGCCGGCGACCTCCATACGGACCTGTGAGCGGATCTCGTGCTCCCCGGCCAGCGCCGCTCGCAACTCCGCGAGGAGTCCGAGCTCCAGGCTCATGCTCGCTTCCACGCTCCGCCCCTCTCACTCAAGGCCCCTCTCTCAAGGCATGACCGGCGACGTGGGCGGGCAGCCGTCATGCCGACGGCCAACCGTCCCCATGCCAAGTCGTCGGTCCCGCCGTCGATCACTGATCAAGGTTCCTTCGGATGGGTGTCACGTCGCGATATCGCCCGTATCGCATCTATGGCGACTCATGCTCATGTATGTCTCGTCTGTTGCTCGTCTGTGTTAACTTCGGGCAGTCGAAAGGTTAACTTCGGGCAGTCGAAAGGCCGCTGATGACCGAACCTCCCGTACGGCTGAAGGTGCTGCTTCGCGAGCGGCACTGGCAGACGTATCGGACGTTCTGCTCCGAATACGACAAGGCCGCCAGAAGCGTCGACCCCACACTGGTCGGCGGTTGGCCGAGCAGGGCCCAGCTGCACCGATGGCTGAGCGGCGAGGTGAAGGGTCTCCCCTACCCAGACCACTGCCGCGTCCTGGAGAAGATGTTCTCCGGTTGGACGGCGGAACGGCTTTTCGAGCGGTGCCCGGTCGAGGCCCCCGGCCCGCCGGCCGGGGAACCCGCCGAGGCCGGCATCTCCGGTGTCGGCGAACTGCTCGGCCTCATCGAAGAGCGACTCGACACCCCGGCACCGGGTGAGCAGGCCTGGGGAGCCATGTCGCATGTACGGGCCACCGCCGTCGCCGGTCTGCGGTCGATCTCCGAGGTGCTCGGCGGCCAGTCCTTCCACGGTGTCGATGCCCAGGTCCGCGAGCTCGGTCGCAGGCTCTTGGAGCTCCAGCAGCTCCGCCGGTTCAGCGACGCCGAGATCCGTGAACTCGCCGGGCTCTCAGGTCACGTGGTCGAGCTCAGCGCGACGACCTACGTGCACATCGACACCCTCGGCCGGGCCACCGCCGCCTACCGCATCGAGCTGCTGAACCTCACCGGCGAGCCGATCAGCCGGATGACCCGTGAAGTGCCGTTCGAGCACACCGGCGGCCCGCTCGCGGTCTCGCCCACGCCCGACAGTGACCGGCGCATGGAGTTCCAGCCGATGAACGGCGGCTCCGCTCCGGCCAGGTTCACCTTCGAGATCTCCCCTCCACTGCGCCCCGGTGATCAGGCCCGCGTCGGCCATCTCTGCGAGAACGGGAGGTTCGACGGCGACCACCGCTGGCGTCAGGTGATCCGGCACCACACCCGTCATTACACGCTGCGCATCCGCCAGATGAACGTGCAGCTCGCCGACTGCTCCGCCGTCGAGGAGCATCCGGACGGCTCCGAGACCCCGGCCACCGACGGTCTCATCTGGGACTACGACGGTGACGACGTCGTCATCACCGTGACCCGCGACTACCTACGCCCAGGTCAGGCCCTGACGCTGCGCTGGAATTGACCACCCGGCCGACGGCGGCGCGGACGCTTCGTGTGCCGGACCGGCGTACGGCCGAGACCCGGTAGCGCCGCATCGCCAAGGCGGTCGACGAGCTCGCCCGGCTCGGTGCGGAGTGAGCCGCCTGATCAGGTCGCGAGCGCTTGATCGATCTCGGCGAGCAAGCCGAGTGACGTCTCAGAGTCCGTCCGAGCGAACGCGGTCGACACGGCCACCGCGGCCGCTCCGCCGGTGAGCCAGTCGATGACCTCGCGGTACTGGGGGCCGGTCGTGTCCCAGTACGCGTTCAGCAGACGCGGACGGCCGTTCCTCCAGGTCAGTTCCAGGGTCGCCAACTCGTGGAGATGCCGTATCGCCGGTTCATCCGCCAACCGCTCCCATTCGGTGAGCCGTACGGCCAGGTCGACGCCGGCGCAGCCGAGCGCGCAGAGGACCGCGTCGATCCGCGGTCGCGTGGGGTGACGGGCGAGCGTCGCCGACCAGAACGCCGCCAGGAAATCCTCGATCGCTCGCCTTTGCGGCCACGTGCGCCAGCCGGCCCGGGCGAGTTTGCCGAAGACGATCTCGATGTCAGGCCAGGTGAGGTCGCCCGCCGTGGACAGCTCCAGCAGCCGCGGCGTGAAGTAGCGGAAGTCTTCGGCGTCGCCCCAGGTGTTGAGCGCCTTCGCGCCGTACGCCGACAGGTCCTGCACGGTGAGCGCGCGCAGTGGACGGGTTACCAGCGGCAGGTCCGCGTCCGGCTCGACGCAACACGGGCATCCTTCAACGCGTGCCGGCCGCCGCACACCCGCGAACTCGGTATAGAGCTGCTCGATCATGTCCCGCTTTCGTACCGGCCGGTGATGGATTCGCCGGCCGCCCGTGGTGGCGCGGCCTCGTCCGCTCGAGCCAAGGTGCAGGATAAGGCGCTTCTCCTCGTATGTACCGGTTCGGCACCCTCGCTCGTCTCCTGGCCGGCACCTCACGGCCGTCGGTTCTCAGCC
>NZ_JABVEC010000046.1 GCF_014323705.1 Actinomadura alba | reverse complement strand
AGGCGGAGCGCAGCCGTTGTTGCTGGTGACATTGCGCCAGGTCATGCCGTCAGTCGTGCCGTAGTTCACCCCATTGAAGACGGCGGCCACCCGTTCGGTGCCCTCGGCTCCCCAGGTGGCGCTGCCGTTGTTGTCGGCGTCGATGGCCTGCTCCATGTGCAGATGCGGATGGCCGTTGGAGGTCGGCCCTGTCTTGCCGACCCGCCCGATCGTCGCTCCCTGCGCCACGTTGGCGCCCACGCCGACCGCCCGCGACTGCAGATGGATGTAGGTCGTGAACCACCCACCACCGTGATCGATCTGAATCATGTTCCCGGCGTTGGAATGGTAGAACGACTGATTCACCCGCCCCGCCGCCGGAGCCACCAGCAGCGCGCCCTCCGTCCCGACCTGATCAGGCTCTTTCACCATGTCCAGCGCCGGAGCATGAGCCCACGTATCCAGCCGCCATTTCTGCCCACAAGGGAACGGCAACTGAAACGCCGGCCGCGGCCCCGCCGCACTCGCCGGCGACGACAACACCGTCACCAGACCACCGGCCACCACAATCCCCGCCGCACCCGCGACGAAGGACCTCACACCCCTCCCACGAATCGACCTCACGAACCGTTCGACGAATGGACTCATCGGGCGTACCTCTCTTCAGAAGATAGCTGTCATCGACTGCTGGCCGATGCCCACCAGGACCCGGCCGCCGGCCCACATTCCCGTACCAATGACATCCGTCGCACTATGCGGATACGCGAACAGATCACCATTCGCCGCACGAGCGATCAGATCCACCCGGTCATCACCATTCACATCCGCCGCCATAATCGCCGTCATCGACTGACGGCCGACCCCTCCCACGAACCGACTTCACGAGCCGTTCGACGCATCGGTGCATCTGTGTTCCCTTTCTCCTGTGCCATCCCATGCGATGGGAACGGATCCGGCCGTCCCACTGACGAACCAGGGATGTCGTGGTGCGGAACCGGGTGTGGCACCCTACGAGAAGGTGTCAGCGGACAAAGCGTAAGTAGCGCTCCTTGCAAATCGCTTACACACTGCGGTGACCTGCGATTTCGCCTTCCACGAAACGCTCTACCCGGCCCGCGCATCACGGTTTTGCGGGATCCGCCGCGAGAAAGGTGGGCGTGCGGGTCGCGCGTCCAGAACCGGTGTGTCACCCTGCAGTAGTGCATCAGCGCGCAGAGCGTAGGACGGGCCGGCTCTTAGCTCGCACCCTGATTCCGTTGACTTGCACCTCCGCAATCATGTGACGCACTCTTCCTCTCGGGCCGCTCGCCTTTCATCACCGCCGTACCGGCTCGAGCGCCGATCGACCGGCGCTCGGGTACGGAACGGGGAGGGGACACATGAACGAGCCGCGACTTCGTTTCGGTGTACTTGGGCCTCTGGTCGCAGAGAAGCACGGCCGGCCGATCGACCTGCCCCGGTCAAAGATCATGCGGGGGCTGCTGGGCGTCCTGCTGCTCGCCCAGCCGCAAGCGCTGTCCGCGGAGCGAATGCTCGACCTGGTGTGGTCGGCGCGCGGCTCCCGTACCGGCCGCGGCACCGTGCAGGTCGGCATCTCCCGCCTCCGGGAGTGGCTCACCGAGTTCACCGCCGGCGAGCCCGGCCTGATCAGCGTCGATCACGACGCGTCCGGCTACCGCCTGTCCGTGGATCCGTTGGCCGTGGACATGTCACGGTTCCGGCTGCTGACCGCCGAGGCCGAGGGCGCCGCCCCGGCCGAGCGCCGGCGGCTCCTGGAGCGGGCCGTGGAGTTGTCACGGGGCCCCGTCCTCGCCGACCTCCCCCATCTGGCCTTGGGCGACCGGCTGCTGCGCAGTGCCCACGAAGAGGTTCGCGCCACCTTCCTGGCGTTCGCCGAGACGGCGCTGGCGGAGGGCCGGCCGCACGAGGCCCTCGGGCCCCTCGACGCGATGGCCGCCGCGGCCCCGCTCGACGAACCCGTGCACGCGTGGCTGCTGAAGCTGCTGGCGGCGTGCGAACGGCCGGCGGAGGCCCTCGCGCGCTATGAGTCCCTGCGCACCAGGCTCACCGAGAACCTCGGGGTGAGCCCGAGCACGGAGGTACAGCAGGCGCACCTGGCGATCCTCGCCCGCGACCGCGAGATCATCGTCGCGACCCCGTCGGCTCCGTGCCTTCTGCCGCCCGACATCGTGGACTTCGTCGGCCGCGGCGAGCAGGTGGAGCGGCTGGTGAAACTGCTCGCGGGCGACGGCCGCTCAATGGCGACGGCACTGGTCGTCGGCGAGGGCGGGATCGGCAAGACCACCCTCGTCACGCACGTGGCGCACCGGGTCAGGACGGCCTTCCCCGACGGCCAGATGTACGTCGATCTGCAGGGGGCCGAGGCGCTTCCGGCCGATCCCGGCGAGGTGCTCGGGCGGTTCCTGACCGCACTCGGGGTCGACGGCCGGGCGCTGCCCAAGAGCGTGGCGGAGCGCGCGGAGCGGCTCCGGAGCCTGGTCGCCGACCGGCGCGTCCTCATGGTGCTCGACAACGCCGCCGACGAACGGCAGATCCGGCCCCTGCTGCCCGGCGGCAGCGGCTGTGCCGTACTCGTCAACGGCCGCCGCAGGTTGCCCGGACTCAGCGCCCACACCATGCAGCTCACGGCGTTCGACGCAGAGACCGCGCTTGCACTGCTCCGCCGGATGATCGGGCACAAGCGGGTGCTGTCCGAACCCGACGCGGCCAGGGAGATCGTGGATCTGTGCGGCGGCCTGCCGCTGGCCGTACGGATAGCCGGGGCGCGGCTCGCGGCGCGGGAGCGGTGGAGCCTCGCACACCTCGCGGACCGTCTGCGCCTGGAACGGCGGCGGCTCGACGAACTCTCCGCCGGAGACCTCACCGTCCGGGCGAGCCTGACCATGAGCTACCGGACGCTCGACGCCCCGGCGAGGCGCGCGTTCCGGCTGCTCGGGCTGCTCGATGTACCCGACTTTCCGGTATGGGTCTGTGCGGCGCTGCTCGACATCGCCACTGACGAGGCCGAGGCCCTGCTCGACGCGCTCATGGACGCGCTGCTCCTGGTCTGTGTCGGCACCGACGCCTGCGGCAACTTCCGCTACCGCTTCCACGACCTGGTGCGGCTGTACGCACGAGAGCGCGCCGAGGCCGAGGACGGCTCGGCCGAGTGCGCGGCGGCGGTCGGCCGCGCACTCGGGGCGTGGCTGGCGCTGGCCGAGGCGGCGGACCGCGGGCTGCCCGAGCGCGTGGCCGCCGACATCGACGGCCCGGCCCGCCGTCGGCCGCCGTACCCCCCGATCGAGCCGGTCGCGACGGCCGACTGCCTCAACTGGTTCGACAGCGAGCGCGCGGCTCTCGCCGCCTGCGTCGCGCAGGCCGCCGCGGCCGGGTTCACCGACCTGGCGTGGGAACTGGCGGCGCGCTCGCTCAGCTACTACGCGTTCCGCGGTCTGTACGAGGACTGGTCGCACACCCATGAGGTCGCGCGCCGCGCCTGCATGCTGGCCGGCGACCGCCTCGGCGAGGCCGTCATGGTGCGCAACCTCAGCTGTCTGCGCATGACCGGCGTCAAGGCCGGACCTGGAACGGTCCCAGCGCGCATCGCGGCGGCCCTGCGGACGTTCCGCGAGTCGGGCCTGAGGCACGGCGAGGTAGACATGCTGGGCATGTTCGTCTTCTCGCTCCGTGGCGGTCGCCCGCTCGACGATGTCCTGGCGATGGCGGACGCGGCCATGGACAAGGCCGAGGGCATCGGATACGAGCTCGGCCAGACCCGCCTTTGGTACATGCGGGCGCTGGCCCACCGCGAGCAGGGGCGCTATCCGGACGCCATTCGGTGCGCGGAGCGCTGTCTCGACATGGCCGCCGACGCGGGCACCGCTCACGACCGGGTCCTCGCGCTCTGGGAGATGGCGGCCGCGTGCCACGGCGAGACCGACTCGGCACGGATCTCCGAACGGGTACGGGAGGGGATCGACGTCTGCCGGCGCCGGGGCGAACGGCTGCTGGAGGCCTACCTGCTGCTGTCGCACGGCGAACTCCATCTCCAGGCAGGGCGCCTCACCAGCGCTCGTGCGCAGACCGAGAAGGCCCTCGCGGTGTTCGACGAGCACGTGATCCTGTTCGGCCGGGGGGCCGCACACCGCCTGCTCGGCCGGTTGCACCATGTCGAGAACCGTCCCGCGCTGGCGGTACCGCACTTCATCCGCGCCGAGCGCGCCTTCCTCCGGCTGCGCAACACCCTCGAACAGGCCATGACGCTCAAGGCCATGGCGGAGAGCATGTACGCCAACGGGCAGCACACTGCCGCCGAGCGCACGCGCAGACGGGCGCACACGCTGTTCGTACGCATCGGCAACGGCACCGAGGCCGCCGCCGTACGGGGCCTCGGCGCGCTGTGACACGGCCGGTGCCTCTACGTCTACGTATACGAAGACGACGCCCCGGGCGCCGGGCCCGGCCTCACCTTCTGGCCGGGCCCGGCGCGGCGGCCTTTCCGCGGACCACTCGTCACGCCGATCGCTGCGCGTACTCCTCGAGCAGACGGCGACCGATGATCATTTTCTGGATGTCGGCCGTTCCCTCGCCGATGAGCAACATGGGCGCCTCGCGATAGAGCCGCTCGATCTCGTACTCCTTGGAATACCCGTAGCCGCCATGGATTCGAAAGGCGTCCTCGACGACCTCTTTGCAGTATTCGCCGGCGAGATATTTGGCCATGCCCGCCTCGAGGTCGTTGCGTGCCCCGCTGTCCTTGCGCCGCGCGGCCATGACCGTCATCTGGTGCGCCGCCTCGACCTTGGTGGCCATCTCGGCGAGCCGGAACTGCACGGCCTGGTGGTCGGCGATCCGCTTGCCGAACGTCTCGCGCCGCTGGGCGTACGACGCCGCGAGCTCGAACGCGCGCAGGGCCACTCCGCAGCCGCGCGCGGCCACGTTGACCCGGCCCACCTCGACGCCGTCCATCATCTGGTAGAAGCCCCGGCCGGGCTCGCCGCCGAGGATCTGCCCGGCACCGACGCGGTGACCCGCGAAGATCAGTTCGGTCGTGTCGACGCCCTTGTACCCCATCTTTTCGATCTTGCCTGGCACGGTGAGCCCGGGTTCGACCTCGCCGAAGCCGGGTTCCTTGTCGATGAGGAACGTCGTCATGCCGCGGTGGCCCGCGTCCGGATCGGTCCGGACCAGCGTCGCGACGAGGTTCGCCGACGCCCCGTTGGTCAGCCACATCTTCTGGCCGTCGATGACGTAGTCGTCACCGTCCCGCACCGCCCGCGTCTTGATCGCCGAGACGTCGGAACCGCAACCCGGCTCGGACATGGAGAACGCGCCGCAGATGCTCCCCTCGGCCATCCGGGGCAGATAACGCGCCTTCTGCCGCGGGGTGCCGTGCTGTTCGATCATCCACGCAACGATGAAGTGCGTGTTGATGATGCCCGAGACGCTCATCCAGCCCCGGGACAGCTCCTCCACCACGAGCGCGTAGGTCAGCAGCGACTCACCGAGCCCGCCGTATTCTTCGGGGATCACGAGCCCGAAGAGCCCCATCTCCCGCATGCCCTCGACGATCTGCGATGGGTAGGCGTCGGCGTGCTCCAGCGCGGTCGCGACCGGCAGGATCTCCCTGTCGACGAACTCCCGCACCGTGGCGAGCATCTCGAGCTGGACGTCGGTCAGCCCGTCCGTCTGCGCGAGGCGTCTCACGAAACGCTCCCTTCATCAAGATCCGTCCAGACTCTAACCCTCCCCTCCGGAACCCCTCATCCGGGTCATGCGGAAGGACCGCCGCGGCCCTTCGGCACGTGTCTTCGGGGGCGCTGGACGGCCGCCGGATGGCTCGACCACCCGGCATTCGTGGCCGTGCGCGACGTCATCACCCGCGGCGCGGAGGCCGGTTCGCTGAGGTGAGCGTCACGCAGGCGCGCTCAATGGATCGTTCGGGGATCTTCGTGGGGTGACCGCGTCGAGGCCGCGCCGCCGGAAGGCGAAGAGCACGATCAGGGCGAACACGCCGAGTTGGGCGGCGGTGCCCACGATGCTCTGCCAGGGCGCGTCCGTGACCTGGAGCACGTCGCTCAGCTGCCCGGTCGCCGCCGGCAGCAGGAACGCCACGAGGTTGTTCAGTACGTGCAACGCGATGGGCGCTTCGAGCCCGCCCGTGCGCACTGCCAGCCAGCCCGTCATGAGCCCGAACAGGAAAACGTCGAGCAGCGCCCAGCTCCGGTGGGCGTGACCGGCGGTGAACACCATGGCGCTGATGACGATGGCCGGCCACGGTGTGCGGAAGACGACGCTCGCCGCCCGCCCGATCCGGCCTGTACGCGTCTCCAGAGTGCACGAGGCGATGGCCTGCAGGAGCCAGCCGCGAAAGACGTACTCCTCCGCCGCGGCCTGGAACGGCACCAGCAGAATGATCATCAGCGCGGCGGGCAGGAAGGTCCCCCAGCCGATCCAGCCGACCGTCGAGGAGTCCTCCTCGCCGGTACCGGCGAACGTCATCCACGACACGGCGTACGACGCCAGGCACGCGAGGACGGCGATCCCGGCGCAGACGAGCAGCCAGCGGCCCCGCACTCGGCCCGTGACCGAGGACAACGACCCGGCCGGCCGGCGCTGCACGACCCAGGCCGCCAGCAGTACCACCGGCGTGAGGACGGCGAGCGACACGAGCTGGACCCCGAGGTCCACGGTCGGGTCCTTGAAGATCTGACCGGCGCCCATGTCGGTCATGGGAGCCTCGCCCAGGATGATCGCGACGGTCATCGCGCCCATCGACACGCCCAGCAGCACCGCGAGTCCGACGGCGATGGCGAACAGCGTGCCGACGAGCGGTCGCCACCATCGGTGCACCTGCGTGCGGGCCTGCCGGTGGAAGGCCGTGCCCGGTTCCGGCCGGACGACCCACGATCGCCTCGCGGGCGGCGCCGGGATCCCCGTCGCTCCCCCGCCATACGGCCCGTACGGGCCAGGCCACCCGGCGGGCGCGTTCGGAGGGTAGGGCGCGTACTGCCCTGGGGGTGGGCCCTGTGCGTAGGGAGGGTATTGCCCCTCGGATGCGTACTGTCCCTCGGGCGCGTACTGTCCCTCGGGCGCGTACCGCCCGTCGGGTGCGTACGGCCCGTGGGACGGGCGCTGCTCGTGGGGTGGCTGCTGCTCGGGACGCCGCTTGGGCGGTGCGGGCTCGTGAGCGGGCTCGTGAGCGGGCTCGTGGGAGGGCTCGTGAGAGCTGCCGGCACCGAGTGACGGGACGTGAGGAGGGGGCGCCAGACCAGGGTCGGGCAGAGCCCAGCCCTCGCCCGGTTGGTCGGGCGTCTTCATATTTGGGAGCTTATGGCATATCGCCTAATCTCCCGGTAAGAGGTCATACGGGCGGATTGAACGTTTTAGTCCGCATTAGTCCCGCTATGCGGCCTTTGGCGGCAATGACGAGCGCCATCTTCCGCGATGCCTCGTCGATCATCTCGTCGCCGAGCATGGCCGCCCCGCGCTTCTCGACGGTCGTGTAGTAGTCGTAGGCGTCGAGGATCAGCTCGGCGTGGTCGTAGTCGTCCTGCGCCGGGGAGAAGACCTCGTTGGCCGCGTCGATCTGGCTCGGATGCAGCACCCACTTGCCGTCGAACCCGAGCGCGGCCGAACGGCGGGCCACCCGGGTGAAGGCGGGCACGTCGCGGACGTTGAAGTACGGGCCGTCGATGGCCTGCAGGTCATGTGCGCGGGCGGCCATCAGGATGCGCATGAGGATGTAGTGGTAGGCGTCGCCCTCGGTGTAGCCGGGCGGCTGCTCCCCCACCACGAGCGTCTTCATGTTGATCGACGCCATGAAGTCGCCGGGCCCGAAGACGAGCGTCTCCATCCGGGCGGACGCGGCCGCGATCTCGTCGACACGGGTGAGGCCGCGCGCGTCCTCGATCTGCGCCTCGATGCCGATGCGCCCGACCTCGAGCCCCATGTTCCGCTCGATCTGGGTGAGCAGTCGATCGAGCCACTGGACATCGGCGGGGTCGCGGACCTTGGGCAGCATGACACAGTCGAGGTTGGCGCCCGCGCCCTCGACCACCTCGATCACGTCGCGGTAGGTCCACCGGGTGTCGAGGTCGTTGACCCGGACGACCCGGACCTTGCCCGACCAGTCGCCGTCGTTCAGGGCTGCGACGACACTGCGCCGGGCGTCCTCCTTGGCCGCCGGGGCGACCGCATCCTCGAGGTCGAGGAAGATCTCGTCGGCGGGCAGGCCCTGCGCCTTCTCGATGAAGCGTGGATTGCTGCCCGGCACGGCCAGGGTCGAACGACGGGGACGCATACGGCGGATGCTACCCACGCGGCTCTCGCGCCCGGATATGAGACGCTTCCCATATGAGCGATCTCACGCCGCTGATCGAGGAGGCCTCGAAGAAGTCGGGGATGCTGTGGATCGCGTTGCCCGGCCTGCCGCAACCGAGGGCCGCCTGGCACATCTGGCACGAGGGCTCCGCCTATGTCCTCACCGGCGGCGAAGGCGAGCAGCCGCTGCCCGGCCTGCCCGAGGCCGAGCAGGTCACCGTGATCGTTCGCAGCAAGGACAAGGGCGGCCGGCTGCTGTCGTGGACCGCCGCCGTCAGCGAGGTCGAGCCCGGTGACGAACTCTGGGAGACCGTGGTGCCCCAGTTGGCCAAGGACCGTCTCAACGCGGCCTCCCACGGGGATCAGGCTGATCGCTGGGCGCGCGAGTCCTACGTCATGCGGCTCACCCCCACCGGCGAGGTGTCCGAGGCGCCCGGGAGCCAGCGCGACGACTACGCCGCAGTGCGGCCGGTACCGACGCCCGCGTCGACCGCCGGCAAACGGCCCTTCATGATCGGCGGCCGTCGCCGCCGCGCCGACCGCTGATCCCTGACCGGCGCGACCGATATCGATCAAGGATCGCCATACGCAGAGCTCCCGAAACCCTTGATCGACCCGACCGCCGAACCAGCGGTCACAGCTGTAGTTCCCGGCCTTCGGCGATGGGGCGTAGCTTGTCGGGGTTGGCGACGAGATGGATCGTCTGCGCGCGGCCGTCGGAGTCGACGTCCACGGTCACCGTGCCGAGCAGCCGGTGCGGGCCCTTGATCAGTACGCCCGGCACCCCGTTGATCTCCGCGAGCTCCAGCCGGATGTCCTCGGGCGCGACTCCGTCATAGGGCCGCTCCGCCACGGCCGCGAGCCAGCGCGCCACCCTCTCCGCACCCGTCATCGTACGGAGCGCTGCGCGCACCTTGCCGCCGCCGTCGGTCCACAGCGTGACGTCGGGAGCGAGCACCTCCATCAGCTCGTTGAGGTCGCCGCCGAGGGCCGCCGCGAAGAACCGGTCGGTGGCCTGGCGGCGCTCGGCCGCGCCCGTCTCGAAGCGCGGCCGGCGCGCCTGCACGTGCTCGCGGGCGCGGTGGCCGAGTTGCCGGACCGAAGACTCCGACCGGCCGAGTGCCTGGGCGATCTCGCCGTGCGGGAAGCCGAACACCTCCCGGAGTACGAAGACGGCGCGCTCCAGTGGGCTCAGCGTCTCCAGCACGACCAGCATCGCCATCGACACCGACTCTGCCAACTCCACGTCCTCGGCCACGTCAGGGGCGGTGAGCAGCGGTTCGGGCAGCCACGGTCCCACGTACGACTCCCGCTGGACCCGCGCGGACCGCAGCCGGTCGAGGGCCAGGTTGGTGGCGATCCGGACGAGATAGCCCTTGGGCTCGGCGACGTGGGACCGGTCCGCCGAGGTCCAATTCAGCCAGGCGTCCTGCACCACGTCCTCGGCGTCGGCGACCGTGCCGAGCATCCGGTAGGCCACCGCGAAGAGCAGATTGCGGTGGTCCTCAAAGACCTCGTTCATGTGCGTCCTCCTTCTCCCTTGAACGACGGGACGCCGCGGCCGGATGTGACATCCGCGCGGAACCGGCCGGGGCTGCGGGAGCGCTCCGGTGCCTCCACGGTGCACGATCATCGGTAATCTCGACCCTATGACCGGATTCCCGGCACGGGTCTTCATCGCCCGGCTCGCCGGAGTCGCCGTCTTCGACCCGGCCGGCGATCAGGTAGGGCGGGTGCGCGACGTCGTCGTGGCGCTGCGCGACGGTGTCAAGCCGCCGCGCGTGCTCGGGCTGGTCATCGAGGTTCAGCCGCGCAGATCGGTGTTCCTGCCGATCACCCGCGTGACCACGATCGACGCCGACGCCATCATCTTCGACGGGCGTCTCAACGTGCGCCGCTTCCAGCAGCGCGCGTCCGAGACGCTGGTGATCGGCGAGGTGCTCGACCACACGGTGGAGCTCATCGAGGACGGCGAGACCGTATCGGTGGTCGACGTGGCGATGGAGCAGTCCCGTAACCGCGAGTGGCTGGTCACCAAGGTCGCCGTCCAGCGCGGCGGGCGTGCCATGGGCGGCCGCCGCGCCCGGCTGGGCCTGCGGCGGCGTGGTGAGACCTTCGTCGTCGACTCGGCCGCCGTCCGCGGCCTGACCGTCGTCGAGGAGGGGCAGGGAGCGCAGAACCTGCTCGCCATATTCGAGCGGACCAAACCGGCCGACATCGCCGGGATCCTGCACGAACTGCCCGCCAAGCGACGGTCCGAGGTGGCTGTGGCGCTCGATGACGAGCGGCTCGCCGACGTCCTCGAGGAGCTGCCCAGGAGCGATCAGGTCGCGATCGTCGGCGGGATCGATCCCGATCGTGCCGCCGACGTCCTCGATGTGATGGACCCGGACGCCGCCGCCGACCTGCTCGGCGAGCTGCCGGCCGAGCAGCGTGAGCGGCTGCTGGCCCTGATGGAGCCCAAGGAGGCGGCTCCGGTACGCCGGCTGCTGTCCTACCCCGACGACACGGCCGGCGGCATGATGACCACCGATCCGGTGACCGTGCCGCCGGACGCGACCGTGGCCGAGGCTCTCGCGCAGATCCGCAACCCGGATCTGAACCCGGCACTGGCCGCCCAGGTGTACGTGTGCCGCCCGCCGGTCGAGACGCCGACAGGTCGATATCTCGGGCCGGTGCATTTCCAGCGGTTGCTGCGCGAACCCCCCTCGTCGCTGGTCAGCGGCATCCTGGACACCGAGCTGGCACCGTTGCGGCCGGCCCTGTCGCTGACGACGGTGGCGAGCTATCTGGCCACCTACAATCTGGTCTCGGTGGCGATCGTCAACGAGGCCGGGCAGCTGATCGGCGCAGTGACGGTGGACGACGTCCTCGACCATATGCTGCCGGAGGACTGGCGCGAGAACGTGATGGAGAGCGACACCGACGAGACGGGCGACCCGGAAGAAGAAGCCGTACGGAGCGAATCATGAAGGCACGACTGGATCAGCCGATCGAGGTCCGCCGGACGATGCTGCCCCAGGCGCACTACGACCCCGAGTCCTTCGGCCGGCTCTCCGAGCGGATCGCGCGTTTTCTCGGCACCGCCCGCTTCCTCGTCTACATGACCGGGTTCGTCATCGTGTGGATGGGCTGGAACAGCCTGGCACCGGCCGACCTGAGGTTCGACCCCTTCCCCTTCATCTTCCTGACGCTGGCGCTGTCGCTTCAGGCCTCGTACGCGGCGCCGCTGATCCTTCTCGCGCAGAACCGGCAGGGCGACCGCGACCGCGTGCAGTACGAGCAGGACCGGGCGCAGAACGAACGGTCCGTCGCCGACACCGAGTACCTCGCCAGGGAGATCGCCGGGCTGCGGATGGCCCTGAACGAGGTCGCCACCCGTGACTTCCTGCGCTCGGAGCTGCAGCAGTTCCGCAGGGAACTCGACGGCGACCGCGCCGCGACCGGCGCCTATCCCACCTGACCGCGATCAGGTCCCTGACGCCGACCCGGCGGTGGGTCACGAGGCGACCGTGGGGGCGTGCGGCAGATCACGCGATCGCGACGCGGCACAACCTCCATGACGCGGGTCACTGCCGGCGGATTAGTCGGGTTCGCAGTTGACTCCTTACCATGGACGCATGGCCTCCTCACTCACCGTCGAGACGGTGACCTCCGCGCTCGCGACGGTCAACGACCCCGAGATCCGGCGCCCGATCACCGACCTCGACATGGTCAAGAGCGTCGACATCGCGGCTGACGGCGCGGTGCACGTCGGGATCTTCCTGACGGTCGCCGGCTGCCCGCTGCGCGACAAGATCACCAAGGACGTCACGGCCGCCGTGTCCAAGCTGCCGGGGGTCAGCGCTGTACGGGTCGAGCTCGATGTGATGAGCGACGAGCAGCGCAAGGGGCTGCAGCAGAAGCTGCGCGGCGGCGAGCCCGCCAAGGAGATCCCGTTCGCCAAGCCCAACTCGCTCACCAAGGTCTATGCCGTGGCGAGTGGAAAGGGCGGCGTCGGCAAGTCCTCGATCACCGTGAACCTGGCCGTCGCGATGGCGACCTCGGGGCTCAAGGTCGGGGTCGTGGACGCCGACATCTACGGCCACTCGGTGCCTCGGATGCTGGGCGTGACGGGCACCCCCACCAAGGTCGAAGACATGATCATGCCGCCGTCCGCGCATGACGTGAAGGTCATTTCGGTCGGCATGTTCACGCCGGGCAACACCCCCGTCGTCTGGCGCGGGCCGATGCTGCACCGCGCGCTGCAGCAGTTCCTCGCCGACGTCTACTGGGGCGACCTCGACGTCCTGCTGATGGACCTGCCGCCCGGCACCGGTGACATCGCCATCTCGGTGGCCCAGTTGCTGCCGTCCGCCGAGATCCTCGTGGTCACGACTCCACAGCAGGCGGCCGCCGAGGTCGCCGAGCGGGCCGGGGCCATCGCCGCGCAGACCCACCAGCAGGTCGCCGGCGTGATCGAGAACATGTCGTACCTGCCCTGCCCGCACTGCGGCGAGCACACCGAGATCTTCGGTTCCGGCGGCGGCGAGCAGGTGGCCGAGGCGCTGACCACGACGCTGGGCGCCCGCGTGCCGATGCTCGGCCAGGTGCCGATCGACGTGCGCCTGCGTGAAGGCGGCGACAACGGGCAGCCGCTGGTACTGACCGACCCGGACGCCCTGGCCGCCAAGGAACTGCGCACGATCGCCGACAAGCTGGCCGTCCGCTCCCGTGGTCTCCTCGGCCGTCAGCTGGGCATCAGCCCCATCCGCAAGGGTTGAGCCGACACCGCCGCTGAGCCGCGGCCGAAGCGCGGCCAGGCGTGGTCGGGAAAGCGGCCGGACGTGGCCACCGCGATCGGGGCTACGTCGCCTCGGGGTCGAACGGCGGGCGCTTGCCGTAGTCGAGGGTCGGCGCCGCCTGCGCGGTCTCGAGGCCGCCGCCGAGGTCGTCGGCCGCCTTGAAGTCGTCGTCGAGATCGTCGAACAGATGCTTTCTGACGAAGTTCTTCGGGTGCAGGTCGGTGACGTCGAAGTCGGCGAACTCGGGGCCGAGACCCTCTTTGAGATCACGCTGAGCGGTGTTGGCCAGCTCGCGCAACTGCCGGAGGGCCCGCCCGGCCTGGCTTGCGGCCTTGGGCAACCGATCCCCGAAGATCACCAGGGCGAGCACGACAAGAACCAGCATCTCGCCCAGTCCGACGTCGAACACCCAATCCTCCACGGGGGCCTGAGGGGGGCCGGCCATCCGGTCCGGCCCCCCAAGCGTATCCTCGGCGCCGGTTAACTCGAACTGAACATCAATCCGTCTCGCCGAGCGTGACCTCGACGGTCTGCTCGGCGCTGCCGCGCTTGTAGGTGAGCTTCACCTTGTCGCCGGGCGCGTGACTGCGGATCATGGCGAGCAGGTCGTCGGGACCGCCGACCGGCTTCCCGTCGAAGGCGGTGATGATGTCACCGGCCTTCAGCCCCGCCCGCTCGGCCGGGCCGCCCTTGATCAGCGGCGGCTCGCCGGTCTGCCCTCGCTGCGCGATGCGCACGCCGCTGCCCTGGTACTGAATGTCCATCGTGGCGCCGATTCTCGCGTGCGTCGCCTTGCCGCTGTTGATGATCTGCTCGGCCACCCGCTTGGCCTGGTTGATCGGGATGGCGAAGCCCAGGCCGATGCTGCCGCCCTGGCCCTGGCCGCCGAAGCCGCCGCCCCCGCCGAGCGTGGCGATCGCGGTGTTCATGCCGATGACGCGGCCCTGCGAGTCGACCAGGGGACCGCCGGAGTTGCCGGGGTTGATGGCGGCGTCGGTCTGGATGGCGTTGAGCACAGACGAGTCGCCGCCCTCACGGTTTGTGGGCACCGCCCGGTTCACCGAGCTGACGATGCCCGTGGTGACCGATCCCTGCAAGCCGAGGGGCGATCCGATCGCGATGACGGAGTCGCCGACCGCGATGTCGTCGGAGTTGCCGAGCTGGAGCGCCGGCAGCCGGTTGGTGGTGGCCGGCTTCAGGACGGCGACGTCGGAACTCGGGTCGCGCCCGACGACGGTGGCCGTGGTTTTTGTCTTCTGGTCGTTGAAGACGACTTCGAGATTGCCGCCGACGGCCGGGGCGACGACGTGGTTGTTGGTGATGATGTAGCCGTCCCGGACGATGAAGCCGGTTCCGGCCCCGCTCTCGCCGTTGCCGCCCTGCACCTTGATCATGACGACGCTGGGCAGCAGCCGCTGGGCCACGCCCGCGACCGTGCCGGCCGGGCGGCTCTTGCCGCCGGGGTTGCTGGACGTGCCGCCGAGGTCGACGGAGCCGCCGGCGGTGTCGTTGCCACCGGTGGCGATCACACCCACGCCGGCTCCGACCGCTCCGGCGACGAGCGCGACAACGAGCGCCACGAGGGCGAGCACGCCGAGGCCGGGGGCGCCGCGTGGCGGTGCGGGCGGTGATGGGGCGGGCGCCCAGTTCGGTCCGTTGCCCGGCCCGCCGAAGCCGGCCGGCGGCGCTCCGTGCGCCATCGGCGGCGCCCCGGGGGGCGGCGGGCCGCCGAACGGCGTCCTGGCCGGCGGCGGCGCGGGGTGCTGTGGCGGCCAGCCGAAGGGCGGCGTACCGGCTGGATCCTGGTCATGAGGTACGAAAGCGGGCCGCGGCGGCCGGGGCTGTTCGAGGCCGACGGGCTGGTCGGCCGGCCCCGAGACCAGCAGTTTGTCCGCCGGTGGCGGCGGAGGCTGCTCAGCGGGCGCGTCCGGCGGGGCGAATCCCCACTTCTCGGCCGAGGCGTTGTCGGTCCGCGGCGCCTGCTGGTCCTCTTCGTTCGACGGCGTGCCGACAGACCCGCGGTTGTGTTCCGTCATCCCCGTCTCTCCTTGCGAGCGTGATTCCTCGTCCTATGACCATGGTGCCGGGCACGGCATGTGGTGAGCATAAGACCTTCCGCGACCGGGGCGCGTGATGCCGCAACCCTGTCAATCAAAGGGATTCAGCCGCCGGAAGCCCCGGCCGAGGCGCTGCCAGAAACCGGCCCCGCTCCGGGGCATTGCGGCCGCGATGGCGTCGGAGGTCCCCTCGGGGGCGTCCGCCAGCACCGTGTAGACGTATCCCCCGTTCTCCCACACGGCCCATCGGTGGAGGGCGTCCTGCTGGAACACCGTACGTCCGGCGGTGATCTTGCGATGCCAGCGGGCGAACCGTCGCTCGTCGAGCCGGCCCCGCTGGACGAACACCGACACCATCGACAGGCCGTCGGAGTAGCTGAGATGCACGACCTCACCGGACCGCCGGGCCTCCCGGAGGCTGAGCCCGCCGGGCAGCCCCTCAGGGAGCGCCCAGCCGTGATCACGAAGATCGCCGAGCTCGGCGGAGGCGAGCGGGCGCCCGGGCGGCGGGGATGCGTCGGGGCGCTCGCCCGAGGTGCCCGAGGTGCCCGCCCCCGGCCGGATGACGCTCAGCGAGCGGAACCCCGTGACGTTGGCGACCCGTCCAACCGGGTCGAGCAGTTCTCGGTGCAGCATCAGCCCGGTGTCGCGGTCGATCCAGAACCGGCCGGCCGCCGAGCCGTCGGGGCGGCGGGCCTCGATGACGTGCGCGGTGCGGCCGCAGATGGAACCGTCGTCGGCACGCACCACCGAGTAGTTCCGGGCGAGCAGGTCCAGCATGGACCCGCTGAAGCCGCCGAGCCCGCCGTGGACCTCCTCGACACCGGCCTGCCGGGCGTCCGAGCGCCGGTCGACGGCTCTGCCCCGCACGAAGGTCCCGGTCCCGAGATTGTGCGCCACCCGCTCCTGCGCGGTGGCGGGGGCCCCGCGACTCCAGGTCGTCGTGGTCTGCGTGCCCTCGTACGTCGTGGTACGGGCCGCACCGGCCGCGTCGCCGAGCATCTTGAGCGCGTCGGGATCGCTGCCGGGCCTGCGGGCGGCGATCGCGTCGCCCGCGGTCACCAGCGAGAGCAGGAGCACCGCGGCCGCGAACCCACCCACCACGAGGTTGTGGGCCGGGCCGTCGGCCGGCTGCGCGGCGGGTGCGGGGCGGCGCGACGGTGTGCTCACCCGAGTCGCGATGTGCGACCTCTGTCCGCGGGCCAGGCGGGTGCGGCGCATTTCTCCCTCGGAAGGTCGGTCGGTCTGGTCACGCCTCGTACGCGGAGCGTCAAGGTCCGACAGGAGGATCTCGGAGCACGGTCGGATCGGCGATCGACACATCGCCGGCCGTCAACGCGTGGTCGACCGCGAACTGCTCCAGGGCGGGCGTGACCGGCGGCAGCCGCTCGGGCTGGGCGCCCG
Organism: Actinomadura alba; assembly: GCF_014323705.1. Lineage (GTDB taxonomy): Bacteria > Actinomycetota > Actinomycetes > Streptosporangiales > Streptosporangiaceae > Actinomadura_C > Actinomadura_C alba. The sequence continues at coordinate 35,770 of NZ_JABVEC010000046.1, read as the reverse complement.
CGGCGAAGGACGCCCCCACGCCGAGCACGGCGAGCGTCGCCGCGCCCGCGATGAGATAGCGGCCGCGTGGCGCGTCCCGGCGGGCGGCCACGGCGGGCGCGCGCAGAGCCCCTCCGGCGGGTGCGCGGCGGCCGGGGCGGCGAGTGCGCCGGCGGCGTACGGCCGGAGACGATGACCCGGTTCGGGCCACCGAAGATCCGGTGCGCGCGGACGTGGTGCCTGACGGGTCACCGAAAGGGCCCGGCCGGGTCGGGTCGCCCATGGCGTCGAGACGGTGGAGGAGGCCGGGAGCCGGATCCGCTCCCCGCAGCGCGCGCAGCTGGCTCTTCAGCCGGCGCAACGCCTCGGCCTCGGCCCGGCACTGCTCGCAGGCGGCGAGGTGGGCCAGCGCGCGGTCGCGCTCATCGTGCCCCAGCTCGCCGTCGACCAGTGCGGTGAGGCGCTCCCCGAGATGGCTCACACGTCTCCCCTGTACTTCATCTGGCCTCGGTGGAAGTCGCCTCCGCCGACGCCTCCAGGTGCCGGCGCGGCGCCCGGTGGCCGAGCGCCGCTCGCAGCTGTGCACGCCCCCGATGGATGCGGCTGCGAACGGTGCCGAGCTTGACCCCGAGCGTCGCGGCGATCTCCTCGTACGACAGTCCTTCGATGTCACAGAGCACGACCGCGGCGCGGTACTCCGGCGTCAGCGCGTCGAGCGCGGACTGGATGTCGGCGTCGAGGTTCCGGTCGTCGTACGCCTGCGCGGGTGTGGGCTCGCGGCCCTGCAACCGCTCGGCGGCGTCGTCGCCCAGCCCCTCGAAGCGGATCCGCTGGCGACGGCGCGCCATGTCGAGGAAGAGGTTGGTCGTGATGCGGTGCAACCAGCCCTCGAACGTGCCGGGCGTGTAGTTGGACAGGGAGCGGAACACCCGAACGAAGACCTCCTGGGTGAGGTCTTCGGCGTCGTGCTGGTTGCCGGTCAGCCGGTAGGCCAGGCGGTAAACGCGCGCGGAATGCTCGCGCACGACCTCGTCCCACGTCGGAGGCGTCCATGCGGCCTCTGGCGCATGAGCGCGGTCTCCCAACTTGCCTCCAGCCCTCAGGCGGGGGACGACCCCCGCCACTCCACTGCATGTAAGCGCTGCCACCACCATGGTGCCGTGTGTTCCTCTCTACGCCGCGCGTCGGTACGACATTGGTCTCGCCTGGGCTGGGGCGGTTATGACCGTCGCTTCATTGAACGCCACAGAACGCGCCATCGTTCCCACGCAGCGATAAGGTTCCCCCAGCAGGCTCGTGGCCCTGAGGAGGCAGCCATCGACGAGGTTCAGCGGCGGGGCCCGGATCTGAACCTGGCCTACGTGGAAGATTTCCTCCCCGAGGACGAGGCGCTGGTGACCGCCCGCCGCAACGGCGAGGAGGTCGGCGCGGTGCCCATCGGCCCGGCCGGAGGGGCGACGTTGCGCTTCCTCGCCGCGATGCTCGACGCCCGCACCATCGTCGAGGTCGGCTCGGGGTGCGGCGTGTCGGGCATCTGGCTGCTCCGCGGCATGCGCAAGGACGGCGTGCTCACCAGCGTCGACGTGGAGCTCGAACACCAGCGGCTGGCCAAGCAGGCCTACGCCGACGCCGGGTTCTCCAGCTCCCGCACCCGCATGATCGTCGGACGTGCCCTCGATGTTCTTCCCCGGCTCACCGACGGTGCCTACGACCTGGTCTTCTGCGACGCGATGAAGCGGGAGTACCCCGACTACCTGACGGCGGCGCTGCGGCTGCTGCGGCCGGGCGGGGTCGTCGCCTTCGACAACGCGCTGTGGCACGACCGGGTGGCCGATCCCACTCAGCGCGACGCCGACACCGTGGCGATCCGCGAGGTGGGGCGGCTGGTCAGGGACGAGGAGCGGCTGATGCCGCTGCTGCTCCCGGTCGGCGACGGTCTGCTGTGCGCCCTGAAGCTCGAGTAACGCCGGAGTGATCGACGAGCGGCGAGGGGCGAGGAGCACCGGGCGATAATTCGGTGGCGAAGTGATGGGGCCGCGTGCCTATCCTTGCCGGTTGTGAAGTCGTTCGCCGCTCAGCGTGCCCGTCTGCCTGAGCTGATGCTGCGTGACCGGCACAGGTTGCAGCGCCGGATCGACGGCGCGGGCAAGGTGCGCGATCCCTCGAAGCGGCAGGCGATCGCGGCCGAGATCGCCTCTGACATCGACACGGCCGAGCGGCGGATCGCGCGGCGCCGCGACGTCGTGCCCTCCGTCACCTATCCGCCGGCCCTGCCGATCGCCCGGAAGAAGGACGAGATCCTCGCGGCGATCCGCGATCACCAGGTCGTGATCGTCGCCGGCGAGACCGGCTCGGGCAAGACCACCCAGCTGCCGAAGATCTGCCTGGAGCTGGGGCGGGGCGTGCACGGGCTGATCGGGCACACCCAGCCGCGCCGGCTGGCCGCCCGTACGGTCGCCGACCGCATCGCCGAGGAGCTCGAGACCCCGCTGGGCACGGCGATCGGCTACAAGGTGCGGTTCAGCGACCACTCGGGCGACGACACGCTGGTCAAGCTGATGACCGACGGCATCCTGCTCGCCGAGATCCAGAGCGACCGGCTGCTGCGGCAGTACGACACCCTCATCATCGACGAGGCGCACGAGCGCAGCCTCAACATCGACTTCATCCTGGGCTATCTGAAGCAGTTGCTGCCGAGGCGCCCCGACCTCAAGGTCGTCATCACCTCGGCGACCATCGATCCGGAGCGCTTCTCCCGCCACTTCGACGGCGCCCCGGTGATCGAGGTGTCCGGCCGTACGTATCCGGTCGAGGTCCGCTACCGGCCCGTCGTCGAGGACGCCGAGGATCGGGACCAGATCCAGGCGATCACCGACGCGGTCGGCGAGCTGTGCGCCGAGGGGCCTGGCGACATCCTGGTCTTCCTCAGCGGCGAACGTGAGATCCGCGACACCGCCGACGCCCTGACCAAGCACTTCACCCGGGCGGGAGCGGCGTCCGGCACCGAGGTGCTCCCCCTCTACGCGCGGCTGTCGACGGGCGAGCAGCACCGGGTGTTCCAACCACACCGCGGCCGGCGGGTCGTGCTGGCCACCAACGTCGCCGAGACGTCGCTGACGGTTCCCGGGATCAAGTACGTCATCGACCCCGGCACCGCGCGCATCTCCCGCTACAGCCACCGGCTCAAGGTCCAGCGGCTGCCCATCGAGGCGATCTCGCGGGCCTCCGCCGACCAGCGCAAGGGACGCTGCGGCCGCACCTCGGACGGCGTCTGCATCCGGCTCTACGACGAGGACGACTTCGCCGGCCGGCCCGAATTCACCGATCCCGAGATCCTGCGCACCAACCTCGCCTCGGTGATCCTGCAGATGACCGCGCTCGGGTTGGGCGACATCGCGGCGTTCCCGTTCCTCGAGCCGCCGGACCGGCGCAACATCAAGGACGGGGTCGACCTGCTCCACGAGCTCGGCGCCCTCGACCTCGGCGAGCAGGACGTCCGCAGGCGGCTGACGTCGACGGGCCGGAAGCTGGCACAGCTGCCCGTCGACCCGCGGCTGGCGCGCATGGTGCTGGAGGCCGACGCCAACGGCTGCGTGCACGAGGTACTGGTCATCACCGCGGCGCTGTCGATCCAGGACCCGCGCGAGCGGCCGTCCGACCGGCAGCAGGCGGCCGACCAGCAGCACGCCCGCTTCGCCGACAAAGAGTCGGACTTCATGTCCTTCCTCAACCTGTGGCGCTACCTGCGGGAACGCCAGGAGGAACTGTCGTCGAGCCAGTTCCGCCGGTTGTGCAAGGCCGAGTTCCTGCACTACATGCGCGTACGGGAGTGGCAGGACCTGTACGGCCAGCTGCGCCAGGTCGCCAAGGACCTCGGCTTCACCGTGAACAGCACCCCCGGCGACCAGCAGAAGGTGCACGCGTCGCTGCTGGCGGGCCTGTTGTCGCACATCGGGCTGCGCGATCCGGAGACCCGCGACTATCTCGGGGCGCGCGGCGCCCGGTTCGGCGTCTTCCCGGGGTCGGCGCTGTTCAAGAAACAGCCGCGCTGGGTGATGGCGGCCGAGCTGGTCGAGACCTCCCGGCTGTGGGCACGGGTCGCCGCGAAGATCGAGCCGGAGTGGGTGGAGCCGCTCGCCGGGCACCTGGTGAAGCGCTCCTACAGCGAGCCGCACTGGGAGAAGTCGCAGGGCGCGGTGATGGCGTACGAGAAGGTGACGCTCTACGGCGTGCCGATCGTCGCCTCCCGCAAGGTCGGTTACGGGCGGATCGACCCGCCACTGTCCCGCGAGCTGTTCATCCGCCACGCGCTGGTCGAGGGCGACTGGGAGACCCACCACGCGTTCTTCCACGAGAACCGCAGGCTGCTGGACGAGGTCGAGGACCTCGAGCACCGGGCCCGGCGGCGCGACATCCTGGTCGACGACGAGACGCTGTTCGGCTTCTACGACGAGCGCGTGCCCGCCGACGTGGTCTCCGGCCGGCACTTCGACGCCTGGTGGAAGAAGGCCCGCTCCGAGCAGCCGGATCTGCTCTCCTTCGAGAAGACGATGCTGATCAACGCCTCGGCGGGCGACGTCAGCGAAGAGGACTACCCGGACGTCTGGCGGCACGAAGGCCTGGAGCTGAAGCTGACCTACCAGTTCGAGCCGGGCGCGGACGCCGACGGGGTGACGGCGCACATCCCGCTGCCGATTCTGAACCAGGTGACCGCCGACGGGTTCGACTGGCAGATCCCCGGCCTGCGTGAGGACCTCGTCACCGCGCTGATCCGGTCACTGCCCAAGCCGATCCGGCGCAGCTTCGTGCCGGCGCCCAACTTCGCCAAGGCGGTGCTCCAGCGGGTGACGCCCCGGCGGGAGCCGCTGCTGGACGCCGTCGAACGCGAGCTCCACCGGATGGGCGGCGTCGCGGTGTCGCGCGAGGCCTGGGAGCTGGACCGGGTGCCCGACCATCTCAAGATCACCTTCCGGGTGGTCGGCCGGCGGGGCGGCACGGTGGCCGAGGACAAGGATCTCGACGCGCTCAAGCGGCGGCTGAAGCCCAAGATGCGGTCCACGCTCGCCCAGGCGGCGAGCGGGCTGGAGCGCGAGGACCTGCGCACGTGGGACTTCGGCACGCTTCCGCAGGTGTACGAAGGGGGTGCCGGAGGCGAGGGCTCCGCGCAGGTCAGGGCCTACCCGGCGCTGGCCGACGAGGGCGGCAGCGTCGCCATCCGCACCTTCGGCACCGAGGCGGAGCAGCGGCACGCCATGTGGACCGGCACCCGGCGACTGCTCCTGTTGAACGTCCCCTCCCCCGTGAAACTCGTCAACGCGCGGCTGAGCAACCAGGCCAAGCTGGCGCTCAGCCACAACCCGCACGGCAACGCGGCGGCCCTGCTCGAAGACTGCGTCGCCTGCGCGGCCGACAAGCTGATCGACGAGGCGGGCGGGCCGGCGTGGGACGAGAGCGGCTTCACCCGGCTGCACGACAAGGTACGGGCCGACTTGCACGATGTGACGCTCGACACAGTGGGAAGGGTCGAGCGCGTCCTGGCCGCCGCGCACCGGATCGAGATGCGGCTGAAGGGCACCAAGAGCCTGGCGCTCGTGCCGTCGCTCACCGACGTCCGCACGCACCTGTCGGGACTGATCTTCCCCGGCTTCGTCACGGTGACCGGATGGCGCCGGCTGCCGGATCTGCTGCGTTACCTGCGCGCCATCGAGCACCGCCTGGACAAGCTGCCGGACAATCCGGGGCGCGACCGGCAGCTGACGGCGCAGGTCGAGCGGGTGGTGGCGGCCTGCCGGCCGGTGCTCGACCGGACGCCGCCGTTCGACGGCGCCGAGCGCATCCGCTGGATGATCGAGGAGTTCCGGGTGAGCCTGTTCGCCCAGCAACTCGGCACGCCCTATCCGGTCTCCGAGAAACGTGTTCTCAAGGCACTGGACGAGATCGCTCGTTGATCCCCTGGCGGGGCGACATGACAGATCAAGACGGATCCACGACACTGCCACAGTGGTCTAGGCAGGCGGTAGATTGCGGACTCGGCTTCTTTGAGCCGATTTCACACGGTCTTTAGCCTCAGGCTGACAGGGTGTGTGTGCTCCGCAGTGTCCGTCGAGCCGAAGCAGTGAGGAACATGTCTGAGGATGACAAGCCCCGCGGGGAACCCGCCGTCAAGGCGAAGCTGCCCAGCAGGCGCGACATAGCCCGCAGCGAGTTCACTCCGCATGGCATCGGCGGCCGAAGCAGGAACCGGCCGTCGGCGATGACGGCCGCCAAGGCGAAGCGGCGGCAGCGCCTGCTGGCGGGTGCCCTCGTGGTCGTGGTGCTGGCGTCGACCGGTGTCGGGATCTTCATCGCCACCCGGCCCGAGCCGGCCATCGAGGTCACCGGCAAGTTCGGCCAGGCGCCGAAGGTCGTCATCCCCAAGGAGGTCGTGCAGCCCACGGCGCTCCAGCGGAAGACCTTGATCACCGGTGCCGGCGGCGCCAAGGTGGCCGATGGCGACGTGAGCTTCGTCAACGTCGACAGCTATGTCTGGAGCGGCAAGGGCGTCAAGAAGCCGCTGGACTCGACCTACAAGAACAAGAAGCCCGTCCCCCTGCAGCTCAACGAACAGGTCCTCCCCGGGTTGAAGAAGGGCCTGGTCGGCCAGACGGCCGGCAGCCGGGTCCTGGTGCAGGTCCCGCCCAAGGACGGCCTGGGCGCGCAGGGCAACCCGCAGGCCGGGATCGGCGGCACCGACACCCTCGTGTTCATCGTCGACATCGTGTCCACGATCTCCAAGACCGCCGCCGCGTCCGGCACGGAGCAGCAGCTCGACGACTCGAAGCTGCCCACGGTGACGGCGGGCGAGGTCGGCAAGCAGCCGTCCGACCTGAAGATGCCCAAGAACGACCCGCCGAAGGACCTCGTGTCCAAGACCCTCATCGAGGGCTCGGGCCCGGCGCTCGCCAGCGGCCAGGTCGTGGTGGCGCAGTACAAGGGCCAGCTCTGGCGCAACGGCAAGGTGTTCGACGCGAGCTGGAAGAACGGATCGCTCTTCCTGTTCCCACTCGGCGGACAGGGCGCGATCAAGGGCTTCACCACCGGATTGACCGGCAAGAAGGTCGGCAGCCGGGTCATGCTGGTGATCCCGCCCAAGGACGGCTATGGCAAGCAGGGCAGCGGCGAGATCAAGGGGACCGACACCATGGTCTTCACGGTGGACATCGTCGGCGCGGCCTGAGCCGTCCGGCCCGGAAGATCGCAAAGCGGAAACCGCACAATGACATATCGCACGGCATAAGCCCCACGCGACTCACGCGGCGGACGGCGACCGGCAATTACCGGTCCGGACCGGCCGTCCGCCGCGGAATCGCCCGCGCCACAAGGACAACCGGCCCGCCCCCTCGGCCGTCCTGATGTAGAGGCTGATAGTTACGGTTTCAGCGCGGCCGGACGAGCAGACCCCCTGAGGTATCGTACGGTAACGAACGGGTCACGGGGGGCGTGTGAGCAGCGACGACGAAGACGCGGTGGGCGGTCGGCCCACCGTGGCGGACGACGACGGCACCGACCGCACCAAGGCGATGGCAAGGGTCGAATCCGACGTCGCCGACGATGCGGACTCACGGGCGGGCTCCCCCGCGTCCGGCCCCGGCGACACACCGGGCGAGCCGGAACATAACGACACCGAGGCCGAGCCGCCGAGCGCCGAAACCCAGCCCGACGACACCCCGGCCGACGACTCCTCCGTGGACGAAGGGTCTGCCGCCGGCACACCCGCCGACGTCGATGACACGCCCGCCGACACACGCCACGGCACACCCCACGACACAGCCGACGACACGCCCGTCGACGGCATCCCCGTCGGCGACGTACGGACGGACGGCTCCTCGGGCGGGCAGGCCTCGACCGACACGGCGCCGATCGCGATGGCGGGCGGCCTGCCGCCAGGGCGCAGGCCGCCCGCGAAGCGGCCGCGCGGCCGGTTCGCGCGCTACGCGCGGCGCACCGGGCTCACGATGCTGGGCCTCGTCGGCTTGGGCGTTCTCGGCTTCGCGATCGCCTATCTGCTGACCCCGATCCCGTCGGCGCAGAGCGGCGCCAAGGCCGAGGGCTCGGTGTTCTACTACGCCGACGGCAAGACGGTCATCGCCAAGCAGGGCACCAACCGCGTAGTGGTGCCGCTCTCCTCGGTGCCGGCGCCTGTACGGGCGGCGGTGATCTCGGCGGAGAACCGCAGCTTCTACAACGACCCCGGAGTCTCGCTGACGAGCACGACCCGGGCGCTGTGGTCGACCGTCTCGGGTGAGCAGGTCCAGGGCGGGTCCACGATCACTCAGCAGATGGTCCGCAACTACTACAGCGGGCTCAGCCAGGAGCGCACCGTCTTCCGCAAGCTCAAAGAGATCATGGTCGCGTTGAAGGTCGGCCGGGAGAAGGACAAGGACTGGATCCTCCAGCAGTACCTCAACACGATCTACTTCGGCCGCAACGCCTACGGGATCCAGGCGGCGGCGAAGGCCTACTACAACACCGACGTCAAGAAGCTCACCCCCGAGCAGGGCGCCTACCTGGCGGCGGCCATCCAGTTGCCGTCGTACTTCGCCGATCCCTACGGCGACAAGCGCGCGCCCGCCGAGGCGCGCTGGCGGTACGTCATTGAGGGGATGGTCCGGCTCGGCGCCGTCACGCCCTCCGACGCGGCCGCGATGAAGTTCCCCGTGCCGCCGGAGCAGAAGCACACCGACGTCCTCAAGGGCCAGGTCGGCTACATGATGGACACCGCCAAGGCGGAACTCGAGGCCCGGGGATACGCCGAGGACGAGGTCAACAGGGGCGGCCTGAAGGTGGTCACCACCTTCGACAAGAAGCTGATGGACGCCGCCGCGCGGGCGGTCAACTCCAACGTCCCGGACGACACCTCCAAGAACGTGCTCACCGGGCTGGTGTCGATCAATTCGGCCAACGGTGAGGTCGAGGCGTTCTACGGTGGCCGCGACTACCTGCAGCGGCAGCTCAACTCGTCGTTCGGCTCCTACGCCCAGGCGGGTTCGGGGTTCAAGCCCTACGTCCTGGCCGCCGCGCTCGATGACGGCCTGGGCCTCGACACCACCGTGAACGGCAGTTCCCCGCAGACGTTCAACAACGTGAGCCTGGAGAACAACAACAACACGAGCTACGGCATGGTCGACCTGGTCACCGCCACCCAGCAGTCGATCAACACGGCCTACATCAACCTGGGGCAGGAGGTCGGGCTCGACAAGGTCACCGCCATGGCCGAGAAGCTCGGCATTCCCGAGCGGCAGCTCACCGCGAACAGCGCCAACACCTCACCGACCTTCCCGCTGGGCACGGTGTCGGTGAGCCCGCTGCAGCAGGCGAGCGCCTACGCCACCTTCGCCGCGGAGGGCGTCCACCACCAGCCGCACGTGATCAAGTCGATCACCCGGCCGGGCGGCAAGCCGGAGAAGATCACCGACAAGGGCACGCAGGCGTTCTCGAAGGGCGTCGCGCGTGACGCCACCTACGCGATGTCCAAGGTGGTCGAGGCCGGCACGGGCACCGCCGCCCAGTTGTACGACCGCGAGGTCGCGGGCAAGACGGGCACCACCACCAAGGGCCGCGCCATCTGGTTCAACGGTTTCATCCCGCAGATGGCCACTTCGGTGGGGATCTTCCGGACCGACAACAAGCCGCTGGAGATCCCCGGTTACGCCATCTACGGCGGCGTGCTGCCGGCGCAGATCTGGCGTTCGTACATGGCCGAGGCCACCCAGGACATGCCGGTGAAGAACTTCGCCGGGCCCACCGTCTCGAACAGGATGCCGCGCGACACCGCACCGGCGACTCCCCGGTCCACCGAGAGCACCAAACCCACGCCCACCGCGCCGCCCGAGTTCGAGCCGTCAGAGGAGCCCGTCGAGCCCGTTCCGCCACCCGAGGAGGAGCCGTATGAGCCGCCGATCGAGCCGCCGCCCGGCACGACCGAGCCACGTCCGCGGCTCGTACAGCCTCCTCGCGCCGAACCTCGTGGCGGCCACGCGCCCTGAGCGGGGCCGCCATGAGGTTCGGGTCGGATCCGGTTCAGGTTCGGGTTCACAGCCAGCCGGGGACGACGAGGATGGCCCAGGTGGCGATCGGGGCGAGCACCACCATGCTGAAGCCCCATCGCATCAGGCCCTTGTAGACGTCGTCCCTGCGGTCCTCCGGCGAGTTCGCCACCACGAGCGCGCCGCTGGTCGAGAACGGGCTCGAGTCGACCACCGAGGACGAGATGGCGAGAGCGGTGATGAGCCCGACCGCGCCGACCGCGTCGCCTCCGGTGAGGAACGGAACGGCGAGCGGGATGAGCGCGCCAAGGATGCCGGTCGTCGAGGCGAACGCCGACACCGCACCACCGATGAAGCAGATGATGAGCGCGGCGAGCAGCGGAGCCCCGATGGTGGCGACCTCGTCGCCGAGCCACTTGATGGTGCCGAGGGTCTCCATGACGCTGACGTACATCACGATGCCGCAGACGAGCAGTACGGTCGGCCAGGCGATCTGGTTGACGGCGTCCTTGGCCGAGGTGGGCGAGATGAGGGTGAGCACCGCCGCCACCGTGATCGCCACCATGCCGACGTTCAGGTCGAAGAACAGGGCACCGATGGCGAGGGCGAGCAGGCCGACCAGCGTCAGGCTGCGGTCGCGGTCCAGCGAGACCGCTTCGTAGACCCCGGCCGGTGAGGTGGTGACGGTCGCGACCCCGCCAGTCGCGGTCGCGGCCGGGCTCTTCGGGGCCGCGGAGCCCGCCGGCTCGGCGTCGCCCGGCGTGTCACGGGTCTCGGCCGCCTCGGCCTTGCCCGCGGTGTCGTCGACGAGGTCCTCGGCGCGCCGGCCGAGCAGGTCCTTGCCGCCCCAGAGGAAGAAGACCACCACGCTGATGGCGAGGTTGAAGAAGAACGACGCGAGGAACAGCAGGGTGGGGTTGCCGGGCAGGCCGGCCTTCTCGACCACGCCGTTGGTGATGCCGCCGAAGATGCTCATCGGCGAGAACCCCCCGGCGCTCGCCCCATTGATGATCATGAGGCCCATCAGCAGCGGGTTGATCTTGTAGCGGACGGCGAAGCCCATGCCGATCGGGGCGATGATGGCCACCGACGCCGGGACCACCGCGCCGATCGCGGTGAGACAGGCCGTGACCAGGAACATGATCCAGGGGATCAGTCCCACCCGCCCGCCGACCGCCCGGATGGCCGCGTGCACGAGCCAGTCCACGGTGCCGTTGTTCTTGGCGATGGCGAACAGGTACGTGACGCCCGCGAGGATGATGAACAGGTCGCCGGGGAATCCGGCGAAGATCTCGTCGGTGCGCTCACCGACGTCCGACCCGTCCAGCGCGATGATGCCCAGAACGAAGGCGGCGACGATGGCGAGCGCGCCCAGGTTGATCGGCCGGACGGTGGCCAGGAGGAAAATGCCGACGAGGATCAGGATCGAGACGATTTCTACGGACATACAGCCTCCCGGAGCAGGGGGTCGGGGAGTTCGCTGGCACGGGCGACGGCAGAGGTAGGTTTCCGGAATGTGAAAGCCGTGTTCCGTTTTGGGAGTATGAGGTACCTCACATCCCATGGTCAAGACCCTGCCGCCGACCTCCTTCCGACACCGGGCACGGGACCGGGCGACCGAGTCCGGCCCTGACGAGGCCTGTTGATCATTCTTGGCGCTCTATCGACAAGGCATCCATATTTCGATATAAAGTTTCCGTATCATGGACTATCGATAACGACTTGGTCACGAGAGGCGCCTCTCCGGATGACGCACACTGGTCGCCACTTTCTGCAGATCCCCGGCCCCACCAACACTCCCGATCGGGTGCTGCGCGCCATGGCGGCGCCGACTCTCGACCACCGCGGCCCCGAGTTCGCGGAGCTCGCGGGCGAGGTCATCGACGGCATCCGGCCGGTGTTCGGCACCACGCGGCCGGTCGTCATCTACCCCTCGTCGGGTACGGGCGCCTGGGAGGCGGCCCTCGTCAACACGCTGAGCCCGGGTGACCGGGTGCTCTGCTTCGAGACCGGCCACTTCGCGACGCTGTGGCAGGAGATGGCACGGAACCTGGGCCTCGACGTCCAGGTGATCCCCGGCGACTGGCGGCACGGCGTCGATCCGCAGCGGGTCGCCGACGAGCTGACCGCCGACACCGAGCGCGCCGTCAAGGCCGTGCTCGTCGTGCACAACGAGACGTCCACGGGCGTGACGAGCCGCGTCGCCGAGGTGCGCGAGGCGATCGACTCGACCGGGCACCCGGCGCTCCTGCTCGTCGACACGATCTCCTCGCTCGGCTCGATCGACTACCGCCACGACGAGTGGGGCGTCGACGTCACGGTGGGCGGATCGCAGAAGGGGCTCATGCTCCCGCCGGGCCTCGGCTTCAACGCCGTCAGCGAGAAGGCGCTGGAGGCGTCCGAGACGGCGAAGCTGAGCCGGTCGTTCTGGGACTGGCGGCCGATCCTCGCCGCCAACGAGAAGGGCGCCTTTCCCTACACCCCGGCGACGCACCTGCTGTACGGCCTGCGCGAGGCGCTGCTCATGCTCCAGGAGGAAGGGCTGCCGAACGTCTTCGCCCGCCACCAGCGGCACGCCGAGGCGACCCGGCTCGCGGTGCGCGGCTGGGGCCTCGAGGTGCTGTGCGCCGACGAGCGCGAGCACTCCGGCTCGCTCACCGGCGTGATCGTCCCGGCGGACCACGACGCCGACAAGATCCGCGCGGTCATTCTCGACCAGTACAACATGTCCCTCGGCGCCGGTCTCGGCAAGCTCGCCGGCCGGGTGTTCCGCATCGGGCACCTCGGGGACTTCAATGACCTGATGCTCGCCGGCACGCTCGCCGGCGTGCAGATGGGCCTGTCGGTCGCCGGCGTGCCCGTCGATCCCAGCGGCATCAACGCGGCGCTCCAGCGTCTTCAGCTCCCATGACGCGGCCGGCGGTCCAGGCACGGGACCTGGAGCACGACCTCGGCGGTGAGATCGAGGGCGAGGTTCGGTTCGACGACTACACCCGCCATCTGTTCTCGCGCGACGCGAGCATGTACGCGATCACGCCGCTCGGCGTGGTGTTCCCGCGGCACGCGGACGACGTCGCCGCGGCCGTCGCGGCGGCCGAGCGCCACGGCGTGCCGCTGGTGCCGCGCGGCGGCGGTACGAGCCTCGCGGGCCAGACCGTCGGGCCCGGCCTGGTGCTGGACCTGTCCCGGCACATGAACCGCATCATCGAGATCGACGCCGAGGCACGTACGGCACGCGTACAGCCCGGGGTGGTGCAGGACGAGCTCAACGGGGCGGCGGCGCCGCACGGGCTGATGTTCGGGCCGGACACCTCGACCAGCAACCGCGCCACGATCGGCGGGATGATCGGCAACAACTCCGCGGGCAGCGGGTCGGTGCGCTACGGGATGACGATCGACCATGTCCGCGAGCTCGACGTCGTGCTCTCCGACGCCTCGACGGCCCACTTCGCCCCGATGTCCGAGGCCGAGCGCGCCCGCCGCGCCGGGCTGCCGACGCTCGAAGGCCGCCTCTACCGCGAACTGCCCGAGCTGCTGGCGGCGCACGAGTCGGCGGTCGCGGGCGGGTTCCCGCCGTACTGGCGGCGGGCGTGCGGCTACCGACTGGACCGGCTCGCCGGTGACGGGCCCTTCGACCTGGCGAAGTTCGTCGTGGGGTCCGAGGGCACGCTGGTCATCGCCACCGAGGCGGTGGTCGACCTCGTCCCGAAGCCGCGCCGCACCGTCATCGCGGTCGGCCATTTCACCTCGACGCTCGCCGCCATCGCGGCGACCGAGGACGCCATGGCCTGCGACCCGTCGGCCGTGGAGCTGATGGACCGCACCATCCTCGACCTGTCCCGCAGCAAGATCGAGTACGCCGAGCTGGGCACGATCCTCGAGGGCGACCCGGACGCCCTGTTGTTCGTGTCGTTCAGCGGTGACGACGACGAGGAGCTCCTCGCCCGGCTCGACCGGCTGACCGCCCTGTGGTCGAAGCACGACCACGGCTATCACACGCTGCGGGCCGAGACCCCGGCCCAGCAGGGCGCCCTGCTCAAGGTCCGCAAGTCCAGCCTCGGCCTGCTCATGGCGGCGGGCACCGGCTCGCTCCGCCCGCTCGCCTTCGTCGAGGACACCGCGGTCGACCCGAAGCACCTCGTCGACTACACCGCGCGGTTCAAGGAGGTCCTCGACAAGCACGGCCTGACGGCGGGCTTCTACGGGCACTGCTCGGTCGGCTGCCTGCACGTTCGGCCGTTCGTGGACGTCAGCAAGCCCGACGACGTGCGTACGATGCGCAGCGTCGCCGAGGAGATCAAGGACCTGGTCAAGGAGTACGGCGGGGTCAACTCCAGCGAGCACGGCGACGGCCTCGCGCGCAGCGAGTTCAACCGCGAGATCTTCGGTGACGAGCTGTACGAGGCGATGCGGCAGGTCAAGCGCATCTTCGACCCCGATGACCGGATGAACCCCGGCAAGATCGTCGACGCGCCCGCGATGACCGAGCACCTCCGCGACGCCGCGTTGCCCCCGGCGCCGCCGATCCGCACCCGGCTGACCTTCGAGGTCATCGGCGGCAGCGGGCCCATCGGCGCGGCCGCCGGTGCCGGTTCGTCCGCCGCCTCGGTGAGCGGCATGCGCGACGCGGCCGACCGGTGCATGAACATCGGGCTGTGCCGCAAGAGCGCCACCGGTGCGATGTGCCCGTCGTACATGGCGACCCGGCAGGAGGAGCACGCCACGCGCGGCCGTGCCAACGCGCTGGTCAAGGCCCTGTCCGAGCCGGACCCGGCCGCGGCGCTCGGCGGCGAGCGGCTGCACGAGATCCTCGACCTGTGCCTGATGTGCAAGGCGTGCAAGAGCGAGTGTCCGCTCGGGGTCGACATGGCCGCCCTCAAGGCCGAGGCGCTCTCGCACAAGCACGACGCCCACGGCGTGCCACGGCGCTCCCTGGCCTTCGGCCGCATCCGCACTCTCAACCGGCTTGGCTCGGCCACGGCCCCCCTGTCCAACCTGCCGGTCGGCGTACGGCCCGTACGCCGGATCATGGAGCGTCTGATCGGCATCACCGCCGAGCGGCCGCTGCCCAGGTTCCAGCGGCGGAACCTGGTCCGCTGGTTCCGCCGGCGCCCGGCCGGGTCCGCAGGCGCGACGGTCGGCGCGGCCCCGCTCGGCGAGCTGACGTTCCTCGCCGACTCCTTCACCACGTACACCGAGCCGCTGATCGGCCAGGCGGCGATCGAGCTGCTGGAGCAGGCCGGCTGGAAGGTACGGCTGGAGAGCCGTGGCTGCTGCGGCCGCGCCGACTACTCCAAGGGCCTGCTCGACAGCGCCAAGGACAAGGCCGGCTCGCTCGCGGCGCTGCTGGTCTCGTCGGCCGAGCCGGGGTCGCCGATCGTCGGATGCGAGCCGTCGTGCGTGCTGACGCTGCAGGACGAGCACACGCGCCTGCTGCCCGACGACCCGAACGTCCGCGACGTCGCGGGGCGGGTGCGCCAGGTCGAGGAGCTGCTGGTCGAGGCGATCGACGCGGGACGGCTGACGCTGCGCGAGTCGTGGCTGTCCGGGCGCCGGGTCCTCTACCAGGGGCATTGCCACCAGAAGGCCGAGGTCGGCACGGCCGCGACGGTGGCGCTGCTGCGCCGCCTGCCGGGCGTCGAGGTCGTCGAGCTGGACGCCGGATGCTGCGGCATGGCCGGGTCGTTCGGCTTCGAGGCCGAGCACTACGACCTCTCGATGACCGTCGGGAACGACCGGCTCTTCCCGGCCATCAGGTCCGCGGCCGACGGCACCGTGATCGCCGCCACCGGCGTGTCCTGCCGCCAGCAGATCCACCACGGCACCGAGCGCACCGCATGGCATCCGCTGGAACTCGTGAAGGAGGCGTTCACCGCAGCCGAGGAACCGGCCCGACGCGGCGACTAGACTTCTGCGATCCGGCCGATCGATGTCATCGCCGGATCACGGGGTGCCCGGCGGGGCGGGGGAACAGAACGGAGAGCTCGCTTGACCGAGCCGAACGACAGCCTGAACGAGGACGACGCCGACCAGAGACCGGCCCACCGCCCGCGCGGCAGTGGCGTCCAGTCCGTCGAGCGTGCCTTCGAGCTGCTCGAGACCATGGCGGCCGCCGGCGGGATGGTGGGCCTCTCCAAGCTCGCCCAGGAGTCCGGGCTGGCGCTGCCCACGATCCACCGCCTCGTGCGTACCCTCGTCGACCTCGGCTACGTCCGGCAGGAGCCGTCGCGGCAGTACTCCCTGGGCCCGCGGCTGATCCGCCTCGGCGAGAGCGCGAGCCACCTCCTCGGCACCTGGTCGCGACCGCACCTCACCCGCTTGGTCGACGCGGTCGGCGAGAGCGCCAACCTCGCGATGCTCGACGTCGACCAGATCGTCTACGTGGCCCAGGTGCAGTCACGGCACTCGATGCGGATGTTCACCGAGGTCGGCCGCCGGGTCCACCCGCACTGCACCGCCGTCGGCAAGGCCGTGCTCGCCCACCTGCCGCCCGACGACGTACAGGCGCTGCTCCAGCGCACCGGGATGCCGGCCCAGACCGAGCACACGATCACCGATCCGGCCATGTTCGCGCAGGTGCTCGACCGGGTCCGGGTACAGGGCTACGCGATGGACGACGGCGAGCAGGAGGTCGGGGTGTGCTGCGTCGCCGTTCCCGTGCTCGGCACCACCAATCCCCTCGCCATCTCGGTGTCCGGGCCGGCCCCGCGGATGACCAACGAGGTCGTCCAGCGGGCGGTCCCGCTGCTCCACCGGGCCGCCGAGGAGCTCGCCCGCGAACTCGCGCCGTGACGCCGCCGGGCTCCGCCGCCGGCCACGCACGACGTACGCGTGCGCCCGTCGATCCGGTGGCGCTGACGCCCGTGAGGAGAGAGTGGCATGTCCGACGAGACTCTCGTAGAGGCTCTGTTCCAGGCTCGCCGCAAGGGCTTCGCCGACCCTGAGCCGACCGCGGCCGAGCATGATCTGGGGAAGGCCCTGGGCCTCCAGCTGGCCGTCCTTGATCGATTGGTCGCGTCAGGAGAGCGACTTGGAGGGTGGAAGGTCGGGCACACGGCGGGCCCTCGGCGGGGCCTGCTGGGCCGGGACTTCCGTCCGTTCGGATACATCCTCGACAGCCGGATCGTCGGATCGGGCGCCACTCTCCGGCACGGGCAGATCACTTCATGCTTCGTCGAGCCCGAACTCTGCGTCGTGCTCGGCGCGCCCCTGCGCGGTGACGATGTCGATCCCGCCACCGCCAGAGCGGCCGTTCGGGCGGTCGCTCCGGCGTTCGAGTTGAACGAGATCCGGCTGGCGCCGGACGCCGGCCATTCGGCGATGCTGGCCGACGGCCTGAGCAACTGGGGCATCGTGGTGGGGCCCGAGGCACCCGTACGGTCGAACCTGACCGGCACCACGGCCGAGTTGTGGCGCGACGGGGAACTGGTCACCACGAGGACGCCCGGTGACTCCATGGACGACCCGTTCCTCTCGCTGTCGCGCCTGTGCGCCCTGCTGCACCAGTACGGCCGCGGGCTGGAGCCGGGGCAGCGAGTGATCACCGGCTCGTTCTGCAACGAGACGGTCGAGGGCCCGGGCAGCTGGCGTGCCGTCTTCTCGGGCATCGGCGAAGTGGCGGTGCGGTTCGCCTGACGGTCGCCGGAGAGCCGGGGAACCGAGCCACCGCGCGGGTTCTCGGGCCGATTTCCCCGGAACGGACGGCCGCTCAGGAACAGGCGGCGCCGACCCGTGACGGCTGCTCGGCGAGGAATCGCTGGAGCGGCGCCATGTCGCCCTTGCCCGCTCCGGTGGCGGCGCCGCGAGCGGCCGCCGCCGCCTGTTCGAGGGTCTTCTTCAGCTTCGCGTCGTCGCTCTTCTTGGCCAGTGAGTCGAGCCGGGCGGCGAACCCGCCCACGGCCTGTTTCCACCGGGCGGCGTCCGTGGCGGGCGCCGTGCGCACTTGTGCGGCCAGTCCCTCGAAGGCCGCTCTGGTCTCGTCGCAGACCTCGGTCCTGTTCCCGCAGCCGGAGAGCAGTGCGAGTACGGCGACGCCGCAGACCATGGCAGAGCAACCCCGCAACTCGCGAAACATCGACGCTCCTCATTCTCCCCGGGCTCCGGGACAACCTATGGCATCGAGACGCCTCCGGCGGATCGTGCCGAACGGCCGGGATCCGTCGCTTAACGTGAAAACGCTTTCACCGCGCCGGGCTCGGCCCGGCGCGCAGCGGCCACCACCGGACAGCCGGACACGCGAGCAGGACGAACCCCCCGCCATGACCGCCGACATGGCTGAGAGAGTGTCGCGGTCTCCGTTTGTGCTGCTTCGCCCCGTGTAGCGTTATGAGCTCCGTGGCATGGTCAGGAGAGTGCAGAACGTGGTCGAAGCATGGCAGCCCGCCACTGAGCTCGAGGGCAGGATGCGCGATGCGCTCGACTCCGGCGACGACGAGGCCTACTACGGGCTTCTCGCCGAGGCCGAGCTGGTCATCCCCGTCGCACCGGAGCTGGTCGACGAGGTGCTCACCAACCGCGCCCAGCCCACATGGCCCACGCAGGAGCACGACGGGCGCACGCACGTGCTGGTCTTCACCTCTCCCGAGGCCATGCAGGCCACGCTGGGCCCCACGGTCGAGCACTTCATCCTGCTGAAGCTCGGCGAGATCGCCGACACCTGGCCACAGCCGCAGTGGTGGCTCTCGGTGAACACCGGCCTGCCGGTCCAGGGACTGGTCCCCGCGTGGTTCGTGCGGCAGATCGCCGACGGCGACGCCCGCCCGCCGCGCGCCGGGCTGCCCGCCCGCTCCGACGCGCTCCGCGTTCCGGACGTTCCGCCGGGACGGGCCACGGCCGAGGTCCCGGTCGTACAGTCGCCACCGCCCGGGGTCGCGGCGCCCCCCATGCCGGGCGGCGGCACCGAGCCCGTCGCCCAAGCGGCCCCGGTCGGCCCGTCGCCCGCCGTCGACGGCCCGGCCGAGCCCGTACGGCACCCGGACGGCCCGTCGCCCGCCGTCGGCTTCCGGCCGGCCAACGACGTCGAGCGGGCCCTGCTGCGGGCCGACGCCGAGAGCGACGAGGACACCTTCATCAAGACGCTCATCGGCGCCGAGGTGCTCATCCTGGTGCCCGAGCAGACAGACCCCACCAGGCGTCCCGGCCGTCCCGGCTTCCCGTGGCAGATCAGCGAGGCCGACGGCGAACGCACCATCGCACTGTTCACCTCGCAGGAACGCATGCTCGAGTTCCTCGGCGAGGACACCAAGCCGGGCACGGGCGGCGCGCCCGACTTCATGAAGTTCCCCTTCAGGTCCGTCATCCGCTACTGGCCGGATCGCGAATGCTCGCTCCTGCTCAACTCCGGCACCCTGGTCGGCAAGTCCTTCGCCGGCGAGCGGCTGCTCGGCATCGCCGAGTGGGCCGACCGGACGGCGGCGCAGCGGATGTCCGAGCGGTTCGAGCCGCAGAACGACGTGGAGCGTCGGCTGTACGACGCCACCACGCGACGCGACACCGAGACCTTCTTCAAGGTCCTGCGGAACGCCCAGGTGCTGATGCCGGCCGACCCCGAGACGCCGTGGGGCATCCAGCCCGGTGATCCCGGGTTCCCCTGGCGGCCCCTCACGATCCAGGGCGAGAACTCCATTCAGATCTTCACTTCGCTGAAATGGATGCACGACGCCATCGGGCCGTCGCGGTTCATCATGCCGAGCTTCCTGGACGTCGTGTCCTCGTGGCCCGACCCCGAGTGGACGCTGGTGCTCAACCCCGGGTCGCCGATCGACGCGGCCGTGTCGGGCGACCAGGTCGCCGCCCTCCGACCCACGGCCGCATCCGAGCCGGCCGCCGCCCCGGTCGAGCCGGTGGTGGAGCCCGAGGCCATGAGCGCCGCGCCCGGCGAGCCGGCTGCCGCGGCGCAGACCGGGCCGCAGCAGCCGCCGCTGCCGGAGTTCGAGCCGGGCAACCGCATCGACCAGGAACTCTACGAAGCGGCCGTGAACGGTGACACCGACACGTTTCTCCAGGTGCTGCTCAGCGCCGACGTGCTGGTGCCGGTCCCGGCCGACGCCCCGCTCGACCGCACCCCGATGGACCCGCACTTCCAGTGGAAGGCGGCGCTGCGCGACCCCTCGGCGGTGCAGGTCTTCACCTCGCTCGTCCAGCTCCACGCGACCCTGGGCGGCGCACCCGGCGCGAACCCCGCCGGGCCGGAGCCACGGTTCGTCTACATCGACTTCCGCGATCTGATCGACAGCTGGCCGCACGCCGAATGGACGATGCTCCTCAACCCCGGCACCCGCATCGGCGCGTCACTGCGCGGCGACCAGGTGCAGGCGCTGAGCGAGTGGGCCTTGCGGGTCGGGCTGATCCGCCGCGCCGACTCGGCCGCCACGGATGGCCGGCCGCCGGAGCCGCGACCGGCCGAGACGCCGGCGCCGCACGCTCCCGCCGTCGACGCGCACGGCCGGCCCATCGCGGCCGCGCCATACGAGGCCGTGCGCCGGTCGCCGGTCATGCAGAAGGTCCTGCCGCACGGCCACGTCACCTGGTATCTCGACCAGGGCTACGACCGGGTCGGCGGCTTCGTGCACCTGTCCTCCGACGTCGGCGATCTGCAGACGCCCGCACAGCTGTACGAGGTACTGGGCCTGCTGACCGCCGACTCCTCCTTCTCTCCGGACGACGACGGGGTCTACGTCATCCGCTGGACCGCGCACTGCGACGACCTCTACCGGATCCCGTTCGGCGGGCAGACCGAGGAGGACCGGCAGGTATGGGGCGACGCCGGCTGGATCGTGGAGCGGGCGCCCTTCCACGGCGACGGCTTCGCGCCCGGCAGCTTCGGCACGATCCGTGAATTCAAGGTGGACAGTGTCCGGCTCCCCCACGGCGCCGAGATGTACTACCTCGGGCGGGATCGCTCCGAACGCTTCGTGGCGGTCTATGACCCCGACGTCCTCACCTGGCTGCGGCAAGAGGACGAAGCCGATACGGCCCGAGACGAGCGCACGGAGGCCCCCCAGTGATCCGGGACGGTTACATCGCGAGCTGGGGCGGGGCCGAGTACGAAGCGAGCCCGGGCGCCGACTCGACCGTCCGGCTGTACACCGCGGAACCGGCCGAGGGCTTCGAGGAGACCAGGCCGGGCCGGTACCGCCGCGTGGTCTCCGCCGCCGAGCTCGACTCGCTCAACTACATCCGTACGGTCTGCACGTGGCGCGGCGAGCCCTTCGTCATCGTCGGCGAACACGAGAGCTGGCTACGGGTGGAGTACACCGGCGGGCTGGCGCCCGTCGCCGAGGCGCTCGGCCTGGACAGGATCGACCAAGGAGTCTGGCAGACGTGGGCACCGCGGACCGAAGTGGTCGACCTCCGTGAGGAAACCCTTTAGAGTCGACTAGCCGGACAAGTTAACCATCGGAGTTGATTTTGCCCGGCGGAATGATGTTCGCTTGGCTTCGGAAGACCGTGAGCGGGTAGCTCGCACTACATCTGGTCGACAGCGATGTGACGGAGGTGCTGTACCGGTGGTCTCCCGGTCGGTAAGCAAGCCGATGTTCGTAGGGCTCAGCGCGGGAGCCATCATCGCCTTGACGACAGGCGTCTCCGCGGCCCTTGTCGCGGACCCCTCCGCCTCGCCGTCGACGGGCACGGAGGTCACCAAGGAGCCGGCTACGGATCCATCGACGTCTCCCACGCCCGAGCCGCCACCCCCCGCACCCGTGCTCTATGTCGACCTGGTCCTGCCCTCCGGATCGGTACACGCCGGCGACTCGGTGAAGGCACGCGTCCACGTGTGGGCCACCCGAAACGTCGCCCAGAACACGAAGCTGCGCCTCGACACCAACGCCAACGCGACGGTGAGCTCGCAGCAGACTCTCGGCAAGGTCGGAGAGGCCGGCGTTTATCGCACCATGACGGTGACGATCCGTAAGGGCTTCACGAAGGGCTCCGTCCCCGTCACCGCGATAGCCACCGCGACGGGGGCCAAGACGAAGACCGACGGCGCCACCATCACGGTGACCAAGAAGCCGACGCCGAGCAGCACGTCGTCCAGTAATTCCAGCGGGTCCGGATCCAGCAGTTCGGGCTCGACCGGGTCGACCGGCACGTCCACCGGTACAACGGGCACCACTCCGTACGTGCCGCCGAGTCCGACGGGCGGGCTGGAGAGCCCGCAGGTCTCGCTGCCGGAGATCCCCGCGAGCGCGCCGTCGATGGCGCCCACGCTGCCGGCGGCCGCGCCTTCGCACACGCTGCGCAGCGGCGGCTCGCCCCAGGCTCAGGAGCTCACCTTCGAGCGGCTGGCCAGCACCCAGGCCGCCTGGCTGGCGGCGCTGCTGGTCGCCTTCTCGGTGCTGCTGACCCAGGTACGCCTCGGCCGCCCGGCCGCGGACCGGCGTCCCAAGGGCGACCACCGCCGTCCCCGGCACGGCCTCTTCCAGCGCTGATCGGCACCAGGCAAGACCCCTGTGACGCCCGAAGGGCGCGCTGCCACATGGCGGCGCGCCTTTCTGCGTCTCGGGGCGATCCCGGTGAAAGGACCTTGAATCCCGCGCATTCGACGGCGCACATCGCCGGGCCGCGATCACGCTGATGACCCGATTGCAGCGTCACTGTCACCGGACGTGAGTAGCCTGCCCCGTGCTGATCGACTTCCGGCATCACCGGTGGATCAGGCGAACCGGCCACGTGCGACGAAGAGGACACCCATGCCAAGAACCACGCCATCGCCCGGTACCGCTTCAGCGGATGAGGACACCCTCCTCCTACCGAAGGCGTGGCTCGGTTCCTTCCACCCGCGGCGCGGCGGTGCGGCCGGGCCTGTGATCGAGCTGGATCAGGACGCCGCCGCGACCGTACGGCGACGGGTGGCGGAGATCCGGGACGCGCTGGATCACCTGCTCGACGCCGAGCAGAGCCGCCGTGATCTGGTCGAGCCCGCGCGGGCCCATCTCGCGGGCGAGGTGAACGCCCAGGGTGCGGCCGTCATCGCCGCCGTCGTCGCGGCCGAGACCCAGATGGGGGACGACACCATCGGCTATGAGGGGCTCGGGGTGTTCGCCGACGCGTGGGTCCGCGAGCACGGGCTCGTGTTCGCGGCCACCGCGACGGCCGAGCTCAGCCGTGTCTTCGTCGCCGGGTACGACTGGGGGGAGAAGAAGCACCAGCGCCATCTCCGGCTCCGCAGCCTCGACGAGCGCGACCCCGGCTATAACCGTGGGCAGAAATGCCTCGACCTGGTGGCGGCACGGGTGCGCGCGCTCCTCGCGGTCGCCGGTGACGGCGAGTACCAGGAGGCGGTCGAGGCGCTGGCGGGCTGCCGCCGCGACGAGGTACAGCACCTCATCACGGCATATCTGATGCCGACGCAGACGGAGTGGGTCGACGCGTTCTGTGCCGCCCTGCCCCCCGACCTCCACCTGGAGCCCTACAAGCGTTCGAAGCTGATGTGCGCACTGGGCTCGATCGAGCAGCTCGAACGGGTGTACAGCGACGATCGGTGGTCCTGGCTGGCCGAGGAGATCCGCACGGTCGTCGACGGTGTCGGGTCCGCAGTCGTACCGATGCTGCTCCGGACCATCGACAACTGCACGTATTCCGCGGAGCCGTTGTTCCAGGCTCTTGGCGTTCTGCCCACGGATGAGGCGTTCGAACTGCTCGTGGCGCGGCTCGACATGCCGCATGCGCATGCCGCCGCGATCGAAGCCGCTGGGCGCTTCCCCAAGCGCGCGGTCCGGGTGCTTGCCGATGCGGCGACCTCCGGCCCGGCGACCATCGCCTCGTACGCCGTCCGCCTGCTGCGCGACCATGTGGCGGCCCATCCGGAGCTCGCCACCGAGGACGTACGCCAGGTGATCGAGAAGAGCACGTGGGCGGTGGAGGCGCCGCCGGAGTCCCTGCCGCGGTTGCTGGTCGAGCCGCCGTGGAACCGCGAGCATGCGAAGACCAAGCCCGTGACCGTCAGGGGCCTGAAGGCGCCGGACGAACCGGCGCTCGCCTGGGAGCCGGGGGAACGGGAGGCGTGGGCGGCGGCGGACGCCCCGTCGGCCGAGGACACGAACTGGGACGAGACCATCCAGCGTTTCCAAGATCGCCGGCTGCCGCCCGAGCAGGAGCCGGCGCTGTTCCTCGACGCCCCCGAGGACCGCGTCCGCCCGTTGCTCACCGACTGGCGACCCAGCCGGATCCACGACACCGACGGCGCGTGGATGAAGCCGATCGTGGCGCGCTTCGGGCTGGACGCGCTGCCCGCGGCGCTGGACTTCGCCGAAGCGCAGCCGGCGGTCGGCACCGGTCTACTGCTGCCGTTCAGCGACGCCAAGGTGGCAGCGCTGATGGCCGGGTGGCTGGTACGGCGCCCGAAGCTGCGTCCGGTCGTCCAGGACTGGTTCGGCCGGCACGCCCCGGCGGCGGCCCGCGCGCTCGTACCGGCGGCGCTGGGCAGGGCCGGGCAGCAGCGGCGCGACGCGGAGGCGGCGCTGCGGTTCCTCGCCTCGGGCGGACGCCACGATGAGGTCGTCGACGCGGCCCGCGGCCATGGGGACAAAGCCGCCCGCGCGATCGAGACCCTCCTGGCCACCGACCCGCTGGAGGACTTTCCGGCCGACCTGCCCTATGTCTCAGAGCGGCCCGACCCATACCTGCTCCCTGAGGTGCTGCTCCGGGACGGCGGCCGGGCCCTTCCCACCGAGGCCGCCGATCACATCATCACGATGCTCCTCATGTGCCGGCCCGACCATGTCTATGCGGGCATCGACGTGGTCAAAGAGATCTGCGACCCGGCCTCGCTGGCCGCGTTCGCCTGGGGGCTGTTCGAACGGTCGGCCCTGCACGATGAGAAAGGCATTTCGGGAGACGTGGCCTGGGTCTTCACGGCGCTCTCCGTGTTCGGTGACGACGAGACGGTACGCAGGTTCACGCCCATCATCCGGACCTGGCCGGGCAAGGGAGGCCACCACAGAGCGGTCGAGGGCCTCGACGTGCTCGTCGCGATCGGTACCGATGTCGCGCTCATGCACCTGAACGGCATCGCGCAGAAGGTGAAGTACAAGGGGATCAAGGCGAAGGCCCAGGAAAGGATCACCGCCCTCGCCGCCGAGCTGGGGCTGACTCCCGAACGGCTGGCCGACCGGCTCGTCCCCGACCTCGGGCTGGACGCCGCCGGCAGCCTCACCCTCGACTACGGCCCGCGCCGCTTCACCGTCGGGTTCGACGAGCAGCTCAAGCCGTACGTCCTGGACGAGGACGGCGTACGGCGCGCGGCCCTGCCCAAGCCCGGCGCCCGCGACGACCAGGAACTCGCCCCCGCCGCCTACAAACGATTCGCCGCCCTGAAGAAGGACGTCCGGACCGTGGCGGCCAACCAGATCGACCGCCTGGAACAGGCCATGGTCACGCAGCGCCGCTGGACGGCGGGCGAGTTCCGGGACCTGATCGCCCGGCATCCGCTGCTGTGGCACATCGCCCGGCGGCTACTCTGGATCACCGAGGACGGCCCGGCGTTCCGCATCGCCGAGGACCGCACGCTGGCCGACATCGACGACAAGGAGCTGACCCTTCGCGACTCCGACCGGGTCGGCATCGCCCATCCTCTCCTCCTGGGTGCCGATCTCAGCGCCTGGGCCGAGATCTTCGCCGACTACGAGATCCTGCAGCCGTTCCCCCAGCTGGGCCGCCCCACGTATGCGCTGACCGACGAGGAGCGCGCCGCCGCCGCACTCGAACGGTTCCACGACATCACCGTCCCGGTCGGCCAGGTACTCGGCATGGAACGCCGCGGCTGGCTGCGCGGCACCGCTGAGGACAACGGCATCCAGTGCTGGATCTACCGGCCGCTTCCCGGCGGTCGGGGCGTGGTCGTCGATCTCGACCCGGGCATCACGGTCGGCGACCCGAGCTACTGGTCCGAGCAACGCATCACGCAGGTATGGCTCAGCCCCAGCACCAAACTCAGCTGGCGCATCGACCGCGTCCCGCTCCCGTTCTCCGACCTGGACCCGGTGACCGCCTCCGAGGTCCTCACCGACCTCACCGCCTTGGCCACCGCCTGAGCCTGCGGACCCGGCTTGTTCACTCGTGGCGTGTCGGCGTCCAGCGACCCGCTGTGACCCCGACACGCCACGAGTCAACGATGGGCCACGTATTCGCGCAGGTGCCGGGCCGTGAGGGTCTCGGCCTTCTCGACGAGTTCCGCCGGGGTGCCCGTGAAGACCACCTCGCCGCCGTCGTGCCCGCCGCCGGGTCCGAGGTCGATCAGCCAGTCCGCGTGGGCCATCACCGCTTGGTGGTGCTCGATGACGACCACCGTGTTGCCGTCGTCGACGAGGCGGTCGAGCAGGGCGAGCAGCTTGTCGACATCGGCCATGTGCAGGCCGGACGTCGGCTCGTCCAGGACGTACACCGAGGACTTCTCCGCCATGTGGATGGCCAGCTTGAGGCGCTGGCGCTCACCGCCGGACAGCGTGTTCAGCGGCTGCCCGAGCCGCAGATACCCAAGGCCCACATCGCGCAGGCGGCCGAGGATCGTACGGGCCTGTCCGGAGCGGAAGAAGTCGTACGCCTCGGCGATCGACATGCCGAGGACCTCGCTGATGTTCTTGCCGTGGAGCGTGTACGTGAGCACCTCAGGCGTGAAGCGCTTGCCCTCGCACTCCTCGCACACCGACGCGACCCCGGCCATCATCGCGAGGTCGGTGTAGACGAGACCGATGCCGTTGCACTTCGGGCAGGCACCCTGGGAGTTGGCGCTGAACAGGGCGGCCTTCACCCCGTTGGCCTTGGCGAAGGCGGTACGGATCGGGCCCAGCAGCCCCGTGTACGTCGCCGGATTCGAGCGGCGCGAACCCCGGATCGGCGACTGGTCGGCGACGACCACGCCGTCCCGGCCGGAGAGGTGGCCGTGGATGAGGGAGCTCTTCCCCGAGCCCGCCACACCGGTGACCACGGTCAGGACGCCCGTCGGGACGTCGACCGAGACGTTCTTCAGGTTGTGGACGGTGGCGCCGGTGATGGGGATCCAGCCCGTGGGCGTACGGACCTCGTCGCGGAGGCCGGCTCGGTGCTCGAGATGGCGGCCGGTGAGGGTGTCGGACGCGCGCAGACCGGCCACGTCGCCCACGTAGCAGATCTCGCCGCCGTCCGAGCCGGCGCCGGGGCCGAGGTCGACGACATGGTCGGCGGTGACGATGACCTCGGGCTTGTGCTCGACGACCAGGACGGTGTTGCCCTTGTCGCGCAGGCGCAGCAGCAGGTCGTTCATCCGCTGGATGTCATGCGGATGCAGCCCGACCGTCGGCTCGTCGAAGACATAGGTCACATCGGTCAGCGAGGAGCCGAGATGGCGGACCATCTTCACGCGCTGTGCCTCGCCGCCGGAGAGGCTGGACGAGGTGCGGTCGAGGCTGAGGTAGCCGAGGCCGATCTCGACCAGTGAGTCGAGGGTCTGGCGCAGGGTCGCGAGCAGCGGGGCGACCGACTCGTCGTCGATGGCGGCGATGAACTCGGCCAGGTCGCTGATCTGCATCGCCGAGCACTGGGCGATGTTGACGTCCTTGATCGTGGAGGAGAGCGCGGCGGCGCTCAGCCGCGTCCCCCCGCAGGACGGGCAGGTAGCGAAGACCACCGCGCGGTCGACGAAGGCCCGGATGTGGGACTGCATCGCCTCGCGGTCCTTGGAGAGATAGCTCCGCTCGATCCTGTTGATCAGACCGTCGTAGGTGAGGTTGTGCGTGCCGATCTTGACCTTGCACGTTGGCTTGTGGAGGAGGTCCTCCCACTGCTCGGGCGTGTAGTCCT
Source organism: Actinomadura alba (assembly GCF_014323705.1). Classification (GTDB taxonomy): domain Bacteria; phylum Actinomycetota; class Actinomycetes; order Streptosporangiales; family Streptosporangiaceae; genus Actinomadura_C; species Actinomadura_C alba. The sequence goes on along the minus strand of NZ_JABVEC010000046.1, from coordinate 7,988 downwards.
TCAGCTTGACGTCCGGGTCGAAGAACCCAGAGCTCGCGAAGACCTGCCACTGCCAGGAGTCGACCGCGTATCCGGGTACGGTGATCGCACCTTCGTTGAGGGAGAGTTCGCGGTCGACCACCTGATCGATGTCGATCTTCGACACCTGGCCGAGCCCCTCGCATTCGGAGCACATGCCCTCGGCGCTGTTGAAGCTGAAGGCCGTCGAGGTGCCGATGTGCGGGGTACCGAGCCGGCTGAAGATGATCCGCAGCATCGTGTAGGCGTCGGTCGCCGTACCCACCGTGGAGCGGGAGTTGGTGCCCATCCGCTCCTGGTCGACGACGATCGCCGCGCTCAGGTTGCGCAGGGCGTCGACGTCCGGGCGGCCCATGCTCGGCATGAACGACTGGATGAACGCCGCGTAGGTCTCATTGATCAGGCGCTGCGATTCGGCGGCGATGGTGCCGAAGACCAGCGAGGACTTTCCGGAACCGGAGACGCCGGTGAAGACCGTGAGCCGGCGCTTGGGCAGGTCGACCGAGATGTCCTTGAGGTTGTTCTCGCGGGCCCCGCGGACCTCGATCACGTTGTGGTGGTCCGCGGCGGTCTGCTGGTCGGCGGTCATGCCGGCTCTCTCGCTCTCTCTCGGGGGGTGATGCTCGCTTGCCTACTGCCGGTGCTCACTGCCCGGTGTTCGGCTGTGCTTCGGCCGTCCGGTGTTCACTGGCCGGCGGGGGCGACCCAGTCGACGAGCTGGATGACGACGCCGTTGGGGTCGGTCACCTGGAACAGGCGCTCGCCCCACGGTTCCTCGCGCAACTCCATGGTGATGGCGACGCCCTCCGCGCGCAGCCGTTCGTACTCGGCGAACAGATTTTCGACCGTGAACGCCACGATGATGCCCGACGCGTGCTGGTCGCGGAAGCCCTCGGGCAGGACCTCTGTACCGCGCCTCAGGTAGACGACGTTCGCCGCGTCATCGCGGACGAGCGAGGCGAAGCCGTCCGCGGCGGCGGCCTCCTGGAAGCCGAAGTGAGTGGCGAGGAAGCCCGCGGACGCGGCGACGTCGTCGACGGTCAGCGAGACGGCGGTCGAGGTGATCTTCATGAGGGCTCCTGCGCTCGTCGGGCATCGAACTCTGTACAATGTACTCTATACGACGTATAAGAAAGTTCGTCGCGAGAGGATGGGCGTCATGGCGAAGGATCGAATCGGCACGGGCGACCCGTCCCGCACGCTGGAGCTGCTCTGGCGGGAACCGGGCCGCGGCGGCGGCAAGGGACGCGGCCCCAAGCAGGGGCTGAGCGTCGACCAGGTGGTCCGGGCCGCGATCGAGCTCGCCGACGCCGAGGGACTGGACGCCGTCACCATGCGGCGGGTGGCCGAGCGGCTGGGCGTCACGCCAATGACGCTCTACACGTACGTGCCCGGCAAGGCGGAGCTGCTCGACCTCATGCTCGACGCCGTCTACCTGCGGATGGAACGCACCGACCATTCCGGCGAGCCGTGGCGGGAGAGGGTGACGGCCGTCGCCCGCGAGAACCTGGAGCTCGCCGACCGGCACCCGTGGACGACGGCGCTCACGGTGACCCGGCCGCCGCTCGGGCCGGGGCTCGTGGCCAAGTACGAGCACGAGCTGCGGGCCTTCGAGGGGCTCGGCCTCGATGACGTCGAACAGGACGCGGCGCTGACGCATCTGCTCGACTTCGTGCAGTCGACGGCCCGCAAGGCGCACGACGCGGCGGCGGCCGAGCGCGACAGCGCGATGTCGGACGAGCAGTGGTGGGCCGCGAACGAGCCGCTGCTCGCCCGGGTCTTCGACCCCGAGCGCTACCCCGTCGCCACCAGGGTGGGAAGCGCGGCGGGAGAGGCGCACCAGAGCGCGTACAGCGCGGAGCACGCCTACGAGTTCGGGCTACGGCTCATCTTGGAGGGTCTCGCGGGGTTGGTCGGCGAGACCGCCGCGCGCGGTTAGTCCAGCGCTCCCGCCTTCACCCTGCCGAGGAAGTCGCTCCACTCCGGACGCGTGAAGCACAGCACCGCACCGTCCGGATCCTTGGAGTCTCGCATCGCGACCACCTGGCCCGCCGAAGCCGCGACTTCGACACAGGTTTCTCCACTGCCCCCGCTACGAGTGCTCTTCCGCCAAGCAGCGGCTACTTCGACACAGGTTCCTTCTCCTCCACCGCTACGAGTGCTCTTACGCCATGCAACAGACGAAAGATCCAGTCCAGTCATACAGTCCTCATCTCTGGCCCGGCGCTTACAACCTCGACATTACGCGCTCGATCAACGCCAGAGAATCGGCTGGCGAAAGTGCGGCGGCACAAAGGTGGTCGAAGACGAGTTTGTAGCGATGGATGTCCTCGTCTTCCTCGAGGTACCAGCTGAGCGTCAGGCTCTCGATGAGCACGACCATGAGTTCGCCTCGATCTCCCACATCCAGAAGCGTGAACGGGCCTTCCTTACCAGGATGCGCACCGGCCGCGAATGGGAGCACCTGAAGGGTCACGCACCCGCGCTGGGAGATCTGGAGCAGGTGACATAACTGGTCACGCATGACCTCACGGCCTCCGAACGGTCGGTGCAACACGGCCTCATCGACCACTGACCACAGCACGGGTCGTGGTGTCTGGAGGAGACGCTGACGAGCCGTCCGAATGGAGATGAGCTCATCCACTCTCCGAGGTGTGAGCCCGGGAACGCCCGATCCAATGATCGCCCGAGCGTAATCCGTGGTCTGCAATAAGCCGGGCAGGTGGAGAGCCTCGAAAGTGCGGATGGCGGACGCGTCGGACTCGAGGCTGATGTAGTCCAGCAGAGACGGCTCGATCCGGCCCTTGTAGTCGAGCCACCAGCCCTTTTTGTTGGCGTCCTTGCGGAGGGTGAGCAAGGCACGCCGGAGGTTCTCGTCTCCGACGCCGTACTGGTCAAGTATGAAGGCGAGCTCGCCCTGGCGCAGGCCCTGCATGCCGCGCTCGATTTTGCTGAGTGACGAGAACGTACGGTCGAGCCGCCGAGCGGCGGCCTCCAGGGTGAGTCCACGGTCCTCACGGAGCCGACGCAACTCCCGGCCGAGGCGGCGGCGCCGTACGGTCGGCCGCAGGGGATCTGCCATGCCGTACATGGTGGTTCATCACCCAACGCGAGGTTACGGATTCAGCGAGTATCGACAATTGTCCGAGCCGGTAGTTCGCGGACAAAGCCAACCACCTGCTCATCGGTCCGGTCCGATCCAGCCGCCCTGGCCGCGGGCTGAGGCGCGCCAGTACGGCGCGGCCGACAGTAGGCTCATGGACATGAAGTGATGATGAGGTATCCGCGAAGCGCCCGGCGCTGGATCCGCGAAGCGCCGGCCACTGACGCCGTTCGAGCCTGCTGCTCCGGCGTCCGCGGTCTCGTTCAGGCATGCCCGTCAGCTACTTCGAATGAAACGGCATCTTCATGACCACTGCGGCCGACCGGACGTTTCTTAATCAAGTCGCCGACCGGCTTGCTGCCCTGCCCGCCGTCCACGCTGTCACCCTCGGGGGCTCCCGCGCCCAGGGCACTCACACTGCGGACAGCGACTGGGACTTCGCCCTGTACTACCGGGGCGGCTTCGACCCCGATGATCTGCGAGCCATCGGCTGGGACGGCGAGGTCTCCGAGATCGGCGGGTGGGGCGGCGGCGTCTTCAACGGCGGCGCCTGGCTCAGGATCGACGGCAGGCATGTCGACGTCCACTACCGTGATCTGGACGTCGTCGAGCACGAACTTGCCGAGGCGGAACAGGGCCGGTTCCGCTGGGAGCCGCTGATGTTCCACCTTGCAGGCATCCCCAGCTATCTGGTGGTCGCCGAACTGGCCATCAATCAGGTCCTGCGCGGCACCCTGCCCCGCCCGACCTACCCGGAGCCGCTGAGGGCGGCCGCGCCCCCGATGTGGCGCGACCGGGCGGCCCTGACGCTCCAGTACGCCAAGGCGACATACGCTCCGCGCGGCCAGGCCGCCGAGGTCGCGGGTGCCCTCGCCACCGCCGCAATGCAAACAGCCCACGCGGTCCTCGCCGCACGCGGCGAGTGGGCCACCAACGAAAAGCGGCTGCTGCATCAGGCAGGACTGCGCGGAATCGACGCAATCGTGGCCGAGCTGGCACCTGAGGCGAACAAGCTGACACGGGCGATCGCCGAGGCGGAAGCACTGTTCAAGGCGGCTTGATCCCATGGCTGCGGCAAAGCCTCGAGAGGCCCCCGCGTCGGCCACGAGTTCGTTCCATGGCCATCGGCCGAATGCCTGGTTCCTCGCTGCGGTCTGCGCTGCTTTCCCAGGCTTCCACCCGAAACGGGGAGACCGATGGCGCGGTGGAAATGGATGACGGCTGGGCTGATGGCAGTCTGTGGGGCGGACGAGAAGCCGGGGCCGGCCTCCTCCTACTGGACGGATGAGCGCGGGCGAGAGGCGTCTCCGGCGCAGATGCCCAGGCCGTGAGCCGGCCTCCAACTTCACCCTGGCGACAGTAAGGACGCTCAGCGGGTGCGGCGCTTGAACACCGGTTCACCGATCCGCACGCGGAAGACGACGCTTGCGGCGAAGCTGAGGGCGGCCAGTCCCACAAGGCACAGCGCCAAGAGCAGAGCACGATGCGGCCCCGCACCCGTCGACGCCGATCCCCACATGACCAGCGCTGCGAGGAAGGGAAACACCGAGAGACCGGCGCACACGATGCTCGTGGTCAAGCCGGCCTCCGCGATGAACCGCTGTGAGCCGGTGTGGTTGCCGCCCATGGTGGGTCTTCCTTCGGCAAGGGGCCAGATGACGATCTACAGTGCGCCCCATCCTGCTCGGTTCAGGTAACGGATCAGGCGCAATGCCGTTCGCCGTGCCGGCCGTGCGGTCGTGGGACCCGAACCATGATCTACCCGCCCGACCCGATCACGGAGTGTGGGGCAGAGCCCGGCCACAGGCGGCGGCGGAGAGGATGCCCAGGAGACCGAGGCCGACGAGGGCCGTCGCCATGCCCGCGGCTCCGGCGTCGAAGAGCCGCCCCACCGCGAGGCCGCCCGCGAAGGCGACCATCCCGGACAGGAAGGCGGCCACTCCCAGGTACGCCCCGATCTGTGCGGGAGGGGCGTATCGGGCGGTGGTCTGGAAGAGCGACGGCTGCAAGAGGCCCTTCGCCAGCCCATTGAGCACGGCGGCCGTGAGCAGGCCGGTCAGATGTGCGCCACCCAGGGGAGCGAGCAGCACGTATCCGGCGCCCGCGGACAGCAGTCCTGTGCGCAGCACCCACGGGCGTCGGGCCCGGTCACCGGCCGCGCACCACGGCTGGATCGAGGCGGCGACCGCCGCCGACAGGCAGAAGAACAGCGTCGTCGTTCCCGAGTCGATCCCCTTGAGAGGGACGACCGTCACCGTCGCGTCGGCGAGCAGCATGCTGGGTGCGCTCACGGCGGCGAACCGGAGGAACACCCGGTCATGGAGCACCGCCGTCACACCGCCGGCGACTCCCCGTGCACCGATCGAGCGAGGGCGCCGGACCACAGGGTCGCGGCGCCGCCGGTGCAGCATCGCGAACAGGACGGCCGCGATCGTCCACATGGCCGCCGCCGTACCGGCCAGGAGCCCGAACCCGCCCGGCAACCCGAACCCGCCCGGGAGATCGACCCCGCTCGGCAGGCCGAACGCGACCGCCGACGCGAGACCGCCGGACAGCAGCACCAGCCCGACGGGCGGGCCGGCGACCGCCGCGACCTGGCCGGTGATCACGTAGGCCGCGAACCCGCGGGCGCGCCGTGCCGGCGTCACCCCGGCCAGCAGGGACTGCGCGGCCGGGTGGAACAGCGCGCCGCCCACGCCCAGCAGGACCGCCGCGCCGAGCAGGTCGGCGAGCCCGTCCGCCGTCCCCAGCAGTGCGAAGCCGCCCGCCCGCAGGACACAGGCCAGCACTCCCATCCGCGTCGCCCCGAGCAGGTCGGTGACCGCGCCCACCGGAAGGAGCAGCGCGTACTGCACGGCCATGCGCACGCCGAGCACCAGGCCGATCGCCCCGGCGAGCAGGCCGAGGTCGTCGCGCATGTGCGCCACGACGTGCGCCATCACCGCGTAGAAGCCGAGCGCGGCGGCGAGTTGCACACCGACGATGACCCCTATCACCTGCCGGTCACCGTCGGCGGCCCGCGGCGGGGCGGGCGCGACAACCAATGTCAACTCATCTTGCCCAGGCCACGCGCCAGGATGGTGGCCGTGCTCGCGACGACGGAGTCGTCCAACGCGGCGTCGGCGGACCGGCGGTTGGTGTAGATCGCGATGATCAGTGGCGCGCCGGAGGGCGGCCAGGCGATCGCGATGTCGTGCGCGCCGCCGTACGCCCCGGGGGTACCGGTCTTGTCGCCGACGGTCCAGTCCTTCGGCAGGCCGGCCCGGATGCGGCGGTCGCCGGTGGTGTTCGCGCGCAGCCAGCCGATCAGCCGCGCTCTGTCCGGCTCGGCGAGTGCGCTTCCGGTGGTGAGCTTGGCGAGGTTCCGGCCCATGAACGCAGGCATGGTGGTGTCCCGCTTCTCGCCCGGGCTCCACTCGTTGAGCTCGGTCTCCCAGCGGTCCAGCCGGGACACCGGGTCCCCGAGGGAACGGAAGTACCTCGTCAGTCCAGCGGGCCCGCCGATCTGCTTCAACAGCAGGTTGCCCGCCGTGTTGTCGCTGACGGTGATGGTCGCATGGCACAGCTCCGCGACCGTCAGACCGGTGTCGACGTGCTTCTCGGTGACCGGCGAGTAGGGCACCAGATCACTCTGGTTCCACCGGATGAGCCGGTCGAGCAGACCCGGGTCGGACCGGCGCGCCTTGTCGAGCACCGCGGCCGCCACCATCGCCTTGAAGGTGGAGGCCATGCCGAAGCGCTCGTGGCCCCGGTGGTCGATGGTGGCGCCGGTGCCCGTGTCGAGCGCGTACGCGCCGATGCGTCCCTGGAAGGACGCCTCCAGCTTGCGCAGTTCCTTCTGTACGTCGTCCTTCTGTACGTCAGCGCTCCGGGCCGGTGTCGCAACGGTGATCTGAGACGTGCCGCTCTGTGGAGCCGCGTTCTTGATGGTGCCGTCCGTACCGCAGGCGGCCGCACCGAACAGTGTGGTGACGGCCAGCGCGGCGGCTCCCAGAGCGGTCCGGCTCCGCCGGGCGTTGTGGTATCGCATCCAATCTCCTCGCTCTCGATCTCCGGATGGAGAGAGCAGACCAGAGCGGCTCGCCCGGCGTCCAATCTCATCTGGGTTGACGACCCATATGAGATTCCCTATCGACGCAGGTCAGAGTGTGGAGGAGAGCGGATCCCCGCCGCTGAGACCACGACCGCCCGGCTCAGGCAGTCGGCAGCAGCGAGGGGTCGGACCCTCGGCGAACGCGGCGCCGCCACCCTCGAGAACTGGCACCCCCTGCGCAAGGCCCGCTGCTCACCCAGCCGACTGACCACCATCGTCAAGGCCATCCTCACCCTGCACCACCAGGCCGCATGAAGATGGAATGGACTCCCTGTACAAAGCTCAGAAAAATCGGTATTTCATAACCAGGCGATATTGCTACATATGACCTATATTGCAAAGATTGGTATTCGGCTTCGCGGTCACACGACACAAGAATCCGAGAGGAAGGGAACGCACCTGCGATGGGTCACATAGAGCGCTTGCCATTCGAACAGATGAGCGATACTCTTTAATGGCATACAGAAGCAGGTTACGTGATGTTGGAAGCCCTGTTCGGTGCCTCTTTTCCGTCCGCCCCGATTCCTTTGGCTCTTTCGATAAGGAGTGTGTTGTGGCATTCGGTCCGGTGTCCGCTGTGCCGTCGCCGTCCTGTGCGGCTGAGGCGTTGGCGATGGCGGAGGCCGCGTTCGATTTCTTCAACAGGGGGGATCTGCCCGGCCTGCCGGTCGCCGTGCAGGCGGAGTCGTTGCGGGTGTGGGCGCGGTTGGAGGCCAAGCAGGCGGCGGCGCATGCGCGGCTGCTGGGTGCGTTCGATGCCGGTGAAGGGCCGAA
>NZ_JABVEC010000045.1 GCF_014323705.1 Actinomadura alba | reverse complement strand
GGGCTCCGCGGCGCGGACCGAGGGGTGGAGTACGAGGGGCTGGCGTACGGGGACGGCCCGCCCGCCCCTTGAGCGTCCGAACATCTCCTTGCGCGTGCGGACATCGCTCTTCTAGGGGCATGACGTTCTAGTACGGCAGCCGCCATTGTTGGTTTGACCTGGCGGGATGCAGTGGGAGAGTCCGCGTTCATGGGCGCAGCCGCCTGACGATCATGTGTTTGTGAAGACAACAGAATCGAAGGCGGCTGCTGCTGCCAGGATAGGGGCGGGGCTGGCCCGCCGGAAACAGATCGAGCTGCTGGAGCGGCTGAAGTCGTGCTTTGCCCGGACCGGGACCTGGCAGCAGGCGGGGAAGTACGTGTCGGCCCTGGTCAGCGAGCTGCCGAAGCGGAACGGGTGGACGATCGCCGAGCATGCCGGAGACAGGTCGCCGGACCGGACGCAGCGGTTGCTGAACCGAGCGGCCTGGGATGAGTCCGCCGCGATGAGCGAGATACGGCGGTTCGCGGCGGAAGGCCTGGATGCGGCCGCGCGGCGCCGACGGCGCGGTGGCCTGGTGATCGGGGCGATCGACGAGACCGGGCAGGAAAACAGGGCGAGGCCACGGCCGGGGTGAAACGCCAGTACATGGGGTGCGCGGGCCGTGTCGCGAACGGCATCAACACGGTGCACTTGTCCTATGTCCGAGGCAGGACCGGGCACGCGCTGGCCGGCGCGCGGCAGTGGATACCGCAAGAGCACATCACCGATCCGGTGACGTCCCTGGTCATGGGCCTGCCGCTGGACCTGGAGTTCCGCACCAAGGGCCAGCTGGCCATCGACATCTGCGTGGACGCCTACGCCGACGGCCTGAGGTTCGACTTCATCTGCGGTGATGAGGTGTACGGCAGCTGCACCCAACTGCGCGAGTTCCTCGAAGACAACAGCCAGGCTTACGTGCTGCGGGTCGCCTCCAGTTTCACGCTCACGCCGGCCGCGGGGACAAAGCTGACCTGCGCGCAGGCAGTAAAGCAGCTGACCAAGAACAAACGGCGCTGGGAGGTCCGCTCCGCCGGCAAGGGCTCCAAGGGCGAGCGGTGGTACGCCTGGGCGTGGATCGCCACCGCCTCACCACGTCATCACCTGCTCATCCGCCGCCACCTCAAAACCGGCGAGCTGGCCTTCCACTACTGCTACGTGCCCGAAGGCCGGCTTTTGACCAAGACCAGGCTGATCCGGGCCGCCGGGCTGAGATGGCCCATCGAGGAGGATTTCGAGTTCGGCAAGGACTGCTTCGGCCTGGATGAGTGCCAGGCACGGCTCTACACCGCAATCCTCCGCCACATCGTGCTGGTCATGGCCACCCTTGCCATCTGCGCCATCACCGCCGCCCAGCTCAAAGACCAAACCGACACCCAGGCCCCGCCGCCTGTCAACCCCAACCAGGCCCCGCCCAACGACCCTGGGCTGATCCCACTGACCGTCCCGGAAATCAAGCGCCTGCTCGCCGCCGCCCTCCAACGCGCCTACCCGCCCGGCCACGCCGCACACTGGCTGAACTGGCGACGCCGCCACCAGGCACGCTCGCGCTGGTTCCACCAGCGCACCCGCCTAAACCGAGGAAATGCCCTGGTCAGCTAGCAATTGGCGGCTGCCGTACTAGTGCCGCATCAGGCAACGTTCGCCTTGTTGACGATGGCGCGTAGGCGTTCGTCGGTTGCGTGTTTGTTCCGCCAGATGATGTAGCGGCGGATCATGCTGCTCTGTTCTTTGTGGCTGGGATGGTCGGTGCCGTCGAGGGTGAAGTAGCGCAGGGCGGTGAACTGGGCCTCGATCCGGTTGAGCCAGGAGGAGTTGGTCGGGGTGTAGGCGATCTCGACGTTGTTGGCCTCGGCCCAGTCCGCCACCCGGCGGCACCGCTTGGTGGTCAGGTGCGGGGAGTAGTTATCGCAGATGATGGCGATGCGGACTTCGGCCGGGTGGAGGCTGCGCAGGTAGCGGCAGAACTCCAGGAACTTCGAACGATTCTTGGTCTTCTTGATGTGCCCGTAGAGCTTGTCGGTGCCCAGGTCATAGGCCGCGAACAGGTGCCGGACCCCGTGCGGGCGGGTGTAGGTCGCCCGCCGCCGGGGCCTGGGCTCACGGTCGGGGTCTTTGTGCCCGCCGCCGCGTTCGGCCCATTGGCGGCCCGGGTGGGGCTGGAGGTTGAGCGGCCCGAACTCATCCAGGCAGAACACCACCTGCGGTTCGCCGCCGTCGGGGATGACCTGCCGGTCGGCGATCGCGTACAAGTGCTCCACGCGCGCCTTCTTGGCCTCATAGTCCGGGTCGCGGGAGGTCTTCCAGGTCTTCACACGTTGAAAGGTGACGCCTTCCTCGCGGAGCAGAATGCGCAGGCCCTCGTGGCTGATGTCGTCGACCACCCCCTCGGCGACCAGGAAGTCGGCCAGCTTGGCCAGGCTCCAGGTCGAAAACGGCAGGCCGTGCTCGGCCGGCTTCGATTTGGCGATCTTCTTGATCTCCCGGCGCTCCGCCAGGGTGAACGTCTTCGGCCGCCCACCGGAGTACTTGGGGTACAGGGAGCCGAAGCCGTCGGCGTTGAAGTTATGGATCACGTCCCGGACCCGGTCGCTGCTGGTGAAGGTCACCTCAGCGATCTTGCTCACGCTCATGCCCTGGGCGGACAGCAACACCATCTGCGCCCGCCGCCAGGTCACCACCGAACCCGTGCCCCTGCGGATGATCCGCAACAGCCGGCCGCCCTCGTCCTCGTCGATCTCACGCACCCGAACCCGTTCAGCCACCCGCACAGACTGGCCGCGACACACCGTCCGGGCCAGCACCCAGACGGCGCGTCATCGAACAGGGCAAACGTTCCTTGATGCGGCACTAGGGGCCCGCACGCATCGCGTGCGGGCCCCTAGAACGTTTGCGAACCGGTGTGCAGGTCGCCTCTCGGCGAAAAGCTCAACGCGGCTCCAGCCGAACGGTATTCCGCGAAGGCGGTGTATGAGCCCGGGGGACACTGGCACACCGGCCACGGAGATCCCAACTACCGGAGCGGGGGTCTTTGTTCCCGGGGCGAGGAAGAATCCCGTGCTTCTTCGGCCGAGGCCAGTTCGCGGACGACGTCGGCGAAGTGTCGCACGAGCGCGTTGTCCGCGCTGCTCGGCCATGCGAGGGCGACGCGCAGCGGTTCGACATCGGTGAGCGGGACCCAGGAGAGATCGGGACGGGCGTAGTACCGGGCCATGCTCCAGGGGACGAAGCAGATGGCGGCGCCTCCGGCCACCTGCTCGAGCATCTCCTCGACATTGTCGTTGGTCGGTCCCCAGCGTGGGCTCGACCCGTCCGGCCTGGGGTTCACCGCCCACCAGTCGACCCACTCGCGCGGCGCCCGCTCGGTCCACATGAGGGGTTCGTCGTTGACCTCGAGCACGGAGATGCCGTCGCGATGGGCGAGCAGGTGGCCGGTCGGCAGACCGACGATCCTGGGTTCGGTGTGCACGACCTCGGCGTGCAGACCGGTGAGGTCGTTGGGCAGCCAGACGAAGGCGACGTCGACGCGGCCGTCGCGCAGCCCCGCCGCCTCCTCGCCCCAGTCGAAGCGCTTGGGCTGCACGCGTACGCCGGGGTGTCGGCGGGAGAACTCAGCGCGAGCCCGCGTGGTGAGCTCGCCGGCGCCGCTCGCCGCGAAGCCGACCCGCAGCACTCCGGTCTCGCCGCGCCGGTGCCGTTCGGCCGCGGCCGTCACCAGGTCGGCCTGGCGCAGCGTGCGGCGCGCCTCGGCCACAATGTCGCGCCCGGCGACGGTGGCCGTCACACCTCCCGCGTGCCGATCGAACAGCCGCACTCCGAGTTCCGCCTCCAGGTTCTTGAGGGCGTACGAGAGGGCGGGCTGACTTACGTACAGCAGGTTCGCGGCCCGGCCCAGGTTCCCCTCGTCGGCGATCACGACGAGATACCGCAGTTGGCGCAGCTCCATGCACCGACGATAAGTCCTCTTTATGGAGTGAGTGGTCCTCTGTCTTGGACGGCCGGATCCGGTGGCTGCGATAACGGGGAGCGTCGAGCCGACGTCGTGAAGACGGCCAAGTTCGTGGAAGACGAGATTTTCGTGAAAGACCGAGTCCGTGGCGATGACCAGAGTGGTGGATATGACGATGAGCACTGAACGTTCCCCGGCCCGCGACGCCGCCGGTCGTGTCTGGCTGATCACCGGCGCGTCCTCGGGTTTCGGCCAGGCGATCGCAGAGGCGGCGCTCGCCACCGGTGACACGGTCGTGGCGGCGGCCCGCTCGATCGAGGCGCTCGACCGCCTCGTCGCCGCGCATCCCGATCGGGTGGTGCCCGTCGCCCTGGATGTGACCGACCCGGCCCGCGTCGCCGCGGTCGTGGCCGAGGTGATGCTCTGGTACGGGCGGATCGACGTGCTGGTCAACAACGCCGGCCGGGGTCTGGTCGGCGCGGTCGAGGAGATCACCGACCGTCAGCTGCGGGAGCTGATGGAGCTGCACTTCTTCGGCCCCGCCGCGCTGACCCGGGCGGTACTGCCGCACATGCGCAGCCGGGGCTCGGGCGCCATCGTGCAGATGAGCAGCATGGGAGGCCGGTTCTCGTTCGCCGGCGTCGGCGGCTACTCGGCGACGAAGTTCGCTCTGGAGGGCCTGACCGAGGCTCTGTCGCACGAGGTCGCCCCGTTCGGCATCAAGGTGCTGATCGTCGAGCCCGGAGCGTTCCGCACCTCGTTCGCGGGTGCCGGCGCCCTGCTGCAGTCGGCCGCCATCCCCGCGTACGAGGAGACCGTCGGGCCGGTGCGCACCGCACTGCCGAGCACCGACGGCAAGCAGCCCGGCGACCCGGTGAAGGCGGCCGCGGCCATCCTCGCCGCGCTGGACGCGAAGGAGACCCCGCTGCGGCTGCCTCTGGGCAACGACTCGGCGGACGCGATCCTCGCCCATCTCGACGCCACACGTGAGGAGGCGCTGGCTTGGGAGCCCGTCAGCCGCGACACCGACTTCGACGACTGATCCGTTCGCGCGCTGGACTCGCCGTACCGGCAGCATGGGCGGCGCGGCTCACAGCGGGGGAGGGCCTGCGAAAAGCGATAGTTTCACGATCTTTCGATTGGTAGCTTCCCGGGATGTTCTCTCTGCAGGAGCCCGCGCTCTTCACGCGCTTGCGGAAGGCCAAGCGGGTCCTGGTGGCCGGCGCGGGCGGCGGCTTCGACGTCTACGCGGGGCTGCCGCTCGCGTTGGCGCTGTCGGACGCGGGCCGGACGGTCCATCTCGCCAACCTGTCCTTCACCGCGCTGTACGGCTTGGACGCCGACGTCTGGCTCGACCAGGACGTCGCCGCGATCGGGCCCGAGACGGCGGGTCCGGAGCGGTACTTCCCCGAGCGCACCCTCGCCCGCTGGCTGGCGGCGCATCACCTGCCCGCCACTGTGTACGCCTTCCCCAAGGTGGGCGTACGGCCGCTGCGCGCCGCCTACCGCACTCTGATCGAAAGGCTCGACATCGACGCCGTGGTGCTCGTCGACGGCGGCACCGACATCCTCATGCGCGGCGACGAGTCCGGTCTCGGCACGCCCGAGGAGGACATGGCCAGCCTGGCCGCGGTCCGAGGTCTGGATGTACCCGAGCGGATCGTCGCCTGCCTGGGGTTCGGGGTCGACGCCTACCACGGCATCAGCCACGCCCATGTACTGGAGAACCTGGCGGCCCTCGAACGCGACGGCTCCTATCTCGGTGCGTTCTCGGTGTCGCGCGCCAGCCGCGAGGGAGCCCTCTACCTCGACGCCGTCGCGCACGCGCAGGCGAACACCCCCGACCACCCGAGCATCGTGAACGGCTCGATCGCCGCCGCCGTGCGCGGCGATTTCGGGGACGTACGATTCACCGTGCGCACTCGCAACAGCGAACTGTTCGTGAATCCGCTCATGGCCCTGTACTTCGCCGTGACGGTCGACGGTCTCGCGCGGCGATCCCTCTATCTGGACCGGATCGAGCGCACTGTTCAGATGAGGCAGATCAGCTCGATCATCGAGGAGTTCCGCGAGGAGGTCACACCGCGCCCTGCGCGCCCGATCCCGCATTGAGGTCCGCGTTGACCATCCGGATCCCGCGTTGAGATCCGGATCCCGATCCCGCGTTGCGATGAGGACCGCGCCGGAAGCCGCCGCCGGTGCCGGCTTCCGGCCGTCCCCATCAGAACTCACGCCGCCGTACGTAGTGGTCGGCCAGGACTCCGTCGTAGCGGCCGGTCGACCGGCAGCAGCGCTGGAAACCGCCGCCCGGAGCCGCACGGGCACGGGTCCTTGCCGCCCAGCTTCTCGATCAGTTCCTTCTGGCCGCCCACGATCTCGCCGCCCACGATGCGGTCGCCTCGCTTGACCCGGGTCTCGCTAGAGGGAACCCCCTGCGGCGCTTGCTGGTCCGCTCAAAACGGCACCTCGTCGTCGCGGTACATGACAGCCTCCTCGTCTCGGGATCGGGCCGACGATAGGTCGGCTCCTGCCGGCCATGCCAGTTGTTTTCCGGCCGCTCGTTCTCCGGCTGCGCAGCAGGTGATGGTGCCCGGACCGGAGGCCGTCATCTGCGGCGACGTGACCTGCCGCCGGGCCCGGCGTCGAGCGCGACAGTTCAGCGCGACAGTTCAGCGGCACAGTTGAGCGGGACAATTGAGCGGGACAATTGAGTGGGACAGTGGATTGACCGCAATGGAAGCCAGGAAGCGACGCTCGCCGCCGAAGCCGCGACGATCAGCGAGCCGCCCCGAGCGAAAGAATTCGGAGGCGACATGAGCGAACGGTCCGGTGCGGATGCGGGCGTGCCCGAGGTCGCGATCCTCATCGGGTTGCAGGGATCCGGGAAATCGACGTTCTTCCGTGATCGGCTGGCCGGCACTCACGTACACGTCAGTAAGGACGAACTCGGCAAGCGACACCGTCAGCGGCGCCAGATGCGCCTGATCGATGAGGCGCTCACAGCGAGGCGGAACGTCGCGGTGGACAACACCAACCCATCACCGGAGGAATGGGACCCGCTCA
Source organism: Actinomadura alba (assembly GCF_014323705.1). Lineage (GTDB taxonomy): Bacteria > Actinomycetota > Actinomycetes > Streptosporangiales > Streptosporangiaceae > Actinomadura_C > Actinomadura_C alba. The sequence goes on along the minus strand of NZ_JABVEC010000045.1, from coordinate 45,511 downwards.
TCGCGATGGCGCGCGAACACGGGGCGAGGGTGACCGGGTACTGGTTCCCACCCGACGTGCCCGGCTCGGTGCGGCGCAATGCCGCCCGCCCCCCGAAAACCCGGGTGCCCGACGTCGGGATCTTTGCCACAGTGAACCGTCTGCGCCGTCCTCGGCGCTCGGACGGGTTCGATGAGCTGCGGGTCGTACGGTTCGACGGCGCGGGTGGCTTCGACGTCACGGCCATGAACGAGGCCGGTGACCGGCAGGAGGACGCCGAACGGCACGGATGAGGGTGGCCCGGCCCGGCGAGCCCACTCGCCGCGACGGGCAAGCGGGCGGGGCGGGCAAGCGGGCGGGACGGGCTGAAGGAGACGCTGGTGCGTGGCAAGAGTCTTGAGACGCGGATGCGCGAGCGCGAATGGTTTCATTCCCTCGTCGTGCTGCCGGGGGCGTGGACCATCGTGCGGGTCGACGGGCGGGGTTTCTCCCGGTTCACCGAGAAGCGTTTCGACAAGCCCTTCGACCCGCGCTTCTCCGCCCTGATGGTCGAGGCCGCCCAAGCGCTGCTCACCGAACTCGGCGGCGGCTATGCCTATACGGAGAGCGACGAGATCTCCGTCGTCCTCGGCCCGGAATTCGACCTGTTCGGGCGTGAGGTGGAAAAGCTCGTGTCGCTGTCGGCGAGCATCGCCACGGCCGCGTTCACCCACGCCGCGGGCGAACCCGCCTGTTTCGACGGCCGGATCTGGGTGGGCACCGGCGTCGATGATGTGGTCGACTACCTGTCCTGGCGGCAGGCCGACGCCTCCCGGTGTGCCCTCAACGGCTGGTGCTACTGGACCCTCCGTAACGAGGGGCACACCCCGCGGCAGGCCACCGAGGTTCTGCGGGGTGCCACGGTCTCGGCCAAGAACGAACTGCTCTTCGCCCGTGACATCAACTTCAACGAGCTGCCCGCGTGGCAGCGGCGCGGCGTCGGGCTGTGGTGGGAGACCTATGACAAGACGGGCCATGATCCGATCCGCGGTGTCGATGTCACCGCCGCGCGCCGGCGCGTCCATGTCGAACGTGAGCTGCCCATGAAGGACGACTACCGTGACCTGGTCCGGCGCCTGGTCGCCTGATCCGGCTCTTGTCCCTCGCCAGGTCGCCCGTCACCGCGGTCGGGTACGACCCTCTGGCGCGGCCGCCTACGGTTCGGGGAGATTATTGGGCTTTGTGTCGGTTGCCAGGTGTGCGGTCCTCAGCGGCCTGCTGCGGCCTTCTACTGAGAGGGAGACGACATGATTCATACGAGGCTCGGCGAGTCAGGGCTGAAGGTCTCGCGGATCTGCCTGGGGATGATGAGCTACGGCGATCCGGCCAAACGGGCATGGGCTCTCGAGGAGGACGCGGCCGAGCCGATCGTGCGGCGGGCGGTCGATGCAGGGGTGACCTTCTTCGACACAGCGGACATGTACTCCACAGGGGTGAGTGAGGAGATCACGGGCCGGCTGCTCGGGCGTCTCTTCCCCCGCCGTGACGACTACGTGCTCGCCACGAAGGTCTACTTCCCGATGGGTCCGGGGCCGAACGAGCATGGTCTGTCCCGCAAACATGTGCTGGCCGGGATCGACGCCTCGCTGACCCGGTTGGGCACCGACTATGTGGATCTTTATCAGATTCATCGCTTCGATCCGGAGACGCCGGTGGAGGAGACGATGGAGGCGTTGCACGATGTGGTGCGGGCCGGCAAGGCGCGGTACATCGGTGCGTCGAGCATGTACGCCTGGCAGTTCGCGAAGATGCAGGATGCCGCTCTGGCGAACGGATGGACGCGGTTCGTGTCCATGCAGAACCACTACAACCTGGTGTACCGGGAGGAGGAGCGGGAGATGATGCCGCTCTGTCTCGACCAGGGTGTGGGTGTCATTCCGTGGAGCCCGCTGGCGCGCGGCCTCCTGGCCGGGAACCAGGAGCGCGGCTCCCAGCGGGACACGGCCCGCGGCGGCAGCGACCGGTTCGCCGAGACGTTGTACGTCGACGACGATTTCGATGTCGTCGAGGTCGTACGCGAGGTCGCCGCCGAACGCGGCCTGCCACCGGCGCAGATCGCATTGGCCTGGCTGCTGGCGAAGCCGGGAGTGACGGCTCCGGTCGTGGGCGCGACCAAGGAACGGCATCTGGAGGACGCGGTCGCCGCCGTGGACGTGACGCTGACCGACGACGAGGTCGCCCGGCTGGAGGCGCCGTACCGGCCGCACCCGATCCGCGGGCACTCCTGACGACGTCGGGGACCCGGGGCCGCGGCGGCGCATTCGCCCGGCTGAACGAAGCGTGTCAAGGTGTGTACTAGAGAGCAGGAGGTTGGAATGGCTTCTGAAGAGTCGGAACCGACGAATCCCGACGACGAGGCGAAGCGGAGGTTCCGTGAGGCGCTCGAGCGCAAACGCGGTCAGCAGTCGGCCGAGAGAGCGGGCGGGCAGGGAAAGAATTCCAGTGGCGTCTCCCATACGCACGGGCCGGCGAAAAGCCGACGTCAGTTCCGCCGCAAGAGCGGCGGCTGAATAGCCCCGACGGCGGTCGGGCTCGATGAACCGGTCGGTTCTCCTGACGCAGAGGACCGGCCGGCGTGGCGATCGCCGACATTGGGGTGGAGAATGGGGGCGCCATTCCCCCCATCGGCCCCCTGGAGGCACCCATGCCGGATTCCCGTCCCCTACGGCCGGGTGATCCGGAGCGACTGGGCGGCTACCGGCTGATCGGCCTGCTCGGCGAGGGCGGCCAGGGCATCGTCTACCTCGGTGTGGCCGACAAGAGCGGCTCCGAGGGCCCCGCGGCCAGTGAGAACGAGGCCAGTGGGAACGAGGCCAGTGGGAACGGGGCCAGGGGAAACGAGCCAGGCGGGAACGAGCCCGGCGAGGACGGCTCCGGCGCCGGTACGGTGCATGACGGCGACGACGCAGGCCCGGGCGGGGACGGAGACGAGACCACCGGGCCGTTCTATGCGATCAAGCTGCTGCGTACCCATCTGAGCAGTGACGCCCGCGCGCGTCGCTACTTCGCGAAGGAAGTGGCCGCCGCGCAGCGGATCGAGCCCTCATTCACGGCGCGCATCTTCGAGGCCGACATGGAGGGCCGGACGCCCTACATCGTCAGCGAGTACGTCGAAGGGCAACCGCTCTCCGACACCGTACGCTCGGACGGCCCGCTGTCCGGCCCCGAGCTGCAACGGGTCGCGATCGGCACGTTGAACGCGCTCATCGCCATTCACCAGGCCAACGTGGTGCACCGGGACTTCAAGCCGAGCAATGTACTGCTCAACGCGGACCGGCCCCGGGTCATCGACTTCGGCATCGCGAGAGCCCTTGACTCGACGATCTCGGTCTCCAGCGGCATCGTGGGCACGCCCGCGTACATGGCACCAGAGCAACTGACCGGGCAGCAGATCACACCGGCCGTCGACGTCTTCGCCTGGGGCGCGACGATGGTCTTCGCGGCGACCGGCGCGCCGCCGTTCGGCCAGGACTCGATCCCCGTGGTGATGCACCGGATCCTCAACACCGACCCGTTCATCGGGGATCTCCAGGGTCCGCTGCGCGACCTCGTGTGGTACTGCCTCTACAAGCACCCGTCCCAGCGCCCGACGGTCCAGCAGGTGCTGGCCGCACTCACCGGCTCGGTGGCCCACAGCCCCGTCCCGGGCTCCGGATGGGGTGCGCCCGTCGCGCACGCCGGGCCCTCGGCGGCCTCCTACGCGCAGCCCGCGCCCGTGTCGATGGCCGGACCGCAGCCCCAGGCCCCGCCAGCCCAACTCCAGCAGGCCCAGCCCCTGTCAGTACAGCACCAGCCAGCACAGCCAGCCCAGCACCAGCCAGCCCAGCACCAGCCAGCACAGCCAGCCCAGCACCAGCCAGCACAGTCGCCGGCCTGGGGCACGGACCCGAACATGCGCGGCACCGACCCCGGCCGCCCGAACGCGCAGCTGCCGCCGCACCAGCCCGCGCCGCCCCCGGGATGGGGACCGATGGGCGGCTCAGCCACCCGGCCCCCGCGCAGGCCGCGCAAGCCCTGGCTGCCGGTGGCCGCGGCGGCCGCCGGGGTCGCCCTGGTGGCCGGTGCCGTGGTGGTCGCCGTACAGCTGGCCAGGCCCGATGATCCGCCGGTGGACCGAACCACCTCGACCCCGGTCGCCGACGCCGCGCTGACCAAGGTCCTCAACCCGTCGTCGACCAAGGGCGGGACGCTGCGAATGCGGCACAGCGTCGACTTCGACTCGATCGACCCCGGCGACATGTACCAGACCTCGTCATGGAACTTCAGCCGCCTGTACGCGCGCTCACTCCTCACGTACAAGAGCGTGCCCGGCACAGAGGGGCTCCGGCCGACCGCCGATCTCGCGAGCGGGCCCGGTCAGCCGAGCGATGACCTGAAGACGTGGACCTACCGGCTGCGGCCGGGCCTGAAGTACGAAGACGGCACACCGGTCACCGCCAAGGACGTGCGCTACGCGGTCGCTCGTACGTTCGCCAAGGACGTGTTGGGCAACGGGCCTGCGTACTTCCAGGAGCTGCTCGCCGGGGGCAACTACGCGGGCCCGTACAAGGACAAGGACCTCGAGAAGTTCACCGGTGTCTCGACACCCGACGACCAGACGGTGACGTTCCATCTGAACAAGCCGTACGCCGATTTCGACTACATCGTCGCGCTGCCGCAGACGGCACCGGTCCCGCAGGCCAAGGACACCGGGGCCGACTACAAGAAACAGATCGTATCCACCGGTCCGTACAAGTTCGAGACTTATGCCGAGGGCAAGACGATCACGCTCGTGCGCAATCCCAACTGGAGTGACGACGCCGTCCGTAAGCAGCTGGTGGACCGGATCGACGTGACCTTGCAGACCGACCCGACCGCGGTCGACTCGCAGCTCCTGGCCGGTCAGGCCGATCTGGACGTGTCCGGATCGGGTCTGGTCGACGCGGCCAGGGCCCGCGCCCTGAGCGACGCCGGCCTCAAGCGCAATACCGACAACCCGACGACCGGATTCCTGCGCTACGTCGCGATGTCCACCAAGGTCGCTCCGTTCGACAACGTGCGCTGCCGCCGCGCCGTGCAGTACGCCGTGGACCGGAGCACCATTCAGACGGCGCTCGGCGGTCCGCAGGCCGCCGAGGTGGCCACGAACCTGCTGCCGCCGGTCGTCGCGGGACGCCAGCGCTTCGACCTCTATCCCGCCGGGCTCGCCAAGGCGAGGGAGGAGCTCACGGCCTGTGGCAAGCCCAATGGCTTCAATACCAACATCGCGGTGAGGGCGGACCGTCCGAAGGACAAGATGATCGCCGAGGCGCTGACCCACGCGCTCGACCGGGTGGGGATCAAGGCCCGGATCCGGGAGTACCCCGCGACCGACTACTACCGGGACCACGCGGGCAAGCCGTCCTTCGTCCACGCCAACGACCTGGGGTTGATCGTCTCGGTGTGGGGGCCGGACTATCCCACCGGTCTCGGCTTCTTCCCTCCGCTCATCGACGGGGACGGCATCACGAGCACCAACAACAACAACCTGGCCGAGATCGACGACACCGAGATCAACGGCCTGTTGGACAAGGCGGCCGTGACCAAGGACCAGACGGCACGAGACGGTGTCACCGCCGAACTGGACCGCACGGTGATGGACCGCGCGGTCATCCTCCCGCTCGTGTACGACAAGTCGCTGCTCTACCGGGGCTCGCGGCTGACCAACGTGTACGTCAGCCAGATGTTCGGCGGTTACGACTACGCGAGTCTCGGCCTGGAGTGACGCCTCGCCGACGGAATCCGGGTGACAGGGAGCGTGATCCGGGTGACATGGAGCGGAATCCGGGTAACAGGGAACGGTTTCGCCACGACATCCCTCCAATCCTCGTGAGCAAAGCGCTTTTGTGGGAGCTTGCCCAGAAAACGCTTGTGTAGGTCGTAGGAGGACATGTGGACCTGCTGGGTTCGGGGAACAGCGGGCGCCGCCGTATCTCGGCGCTTCTCGTCGTCGTCGCGTTCGTGTCGGTGCTCAGCGGGTGCTCACGCGGCGCGCAGAGCGACTGCGACGGCGCAGTCCGCCTGCGCATGGCCGCGTCGCAGGACAAGGTGGGCCTGCTGCAGAAGGCGGCGGACGAGTTCGGCAAGCAGGCCAGCGTCGACGGCAAGTGCGTCAAGGTCACGGTGGACTCGAAGAACTCGGGCACCGCGATGCAGGCGCTCGCCCGCGGCTGGGACGAGTCGGTCGACGGCCCGCGCCCGGACGTGTGGAGCCCGGCGTCGAGTGTCTGGATCACGCTCCTGCGCCAGCGCGTCCAGGCCCTCGACAAGGCCCCGCCGGTCGCCGACGGCACCCCGCAGCCGATCATGACCACACCGCTGACGATCGCCATGCCCAAGCCGATGGCACAGGTCCTCGGCTGGCCGGGCAAGGCGATCGGCTGGAGTGACCTGGCCAAACTGGCCACCGATCCCAAGGGCTGGGCCGCGTACGGCCACCCGGAGTGGGGCGAGTTCCGGCTCGGCAAGACCAACCCGAATCTGTCGACCTCCGGGCTCAACGCCACCGTCGGCGCCTACTTCGCGATCACAGGTACCACCAGCGACCTCGGCAGAGACGACATCGCCAACCCCAAGAACCAGGCCTTCGTGCGCAATATCGAGCGCTCGATCGTGCACTACGGCGACACGGCGCTGACATTCCTGACCAACCTTCAGCGGGCCGACGACCGGGGCGAGGCCCTGTCGTACATCTCCGCCATCACCATCGAAGAGGACTTCGTCTGGGCCTACAACCAGGGCAACCCCACCCTGGATCCAAGCCAGCTCGGCAAACATGCCAAGCCCAAGATCCCGTTGGTCGCGATCTACCCCAAAGAGGGCACGATCCTCTCCGACCATCCGTACGTGCCGATGAACGGGCTCGACCCGGCGAAGAAGCGGGCCTCGGACGCGTTCCTCACCTATCTGCACGGTGAGAGGTCGCAGAAGCTGTTCCAGCGGCATGGCTACCGTGACCATCAGGGGCGCCCCGGAGAGCAGGCCACCCAGGCGAACGGGCTGCTGCGCGACCAGCCCACGACCATGCTCACGGTGCCGCAGCCGGGTGTGCTCGATTCGGTGCTCGAGACCTGGGCGGAGCTGCGCAAGCCCGCGAAGGTGCTGCTCGTCGTGGACCGGTCGGGGTCGATGCGGGAGGAGGTCGCCGGCACCGGCAAGTCGAAGGGCGACCTGGCCAAGGCGGCCGCGGCCGAGTCGCTCGGTGAGTTCCGCGGCCACGACGAGGTCGGGCTGTGGATGTTCTCCGCGCAACTGGACGGCCAGCAGGACTGGAGGCAGCTCGTACCGGTGGCATCGATGGACGCCGCCCACCGCGCTTCGATGCGGACCGCGCTGAACCAGATGACCCTGAGCGGCGCCACCGGCCTGTACAACACCACGGCCGCGGCGTACGACACGATGCGGGCCGGCCGGAAGGAGGACTCGATCAACGCCGTGGTCGTCCTCACCGACGGCCAGAACGAGCGGCAGGGCGGGCTCGACCTCGACACGCTGCTCGGCAAGCTGTCCAACAAGGACGGCGAGGCGGTCCGCGTCTTCACCATCGGGTACGGCGCCAACGCCGATCAGAACGTGCTGCGGCAGATCGCCCAGGCCACTGAAGGGGCCGCCTACGACGCCTCGGACGCCAACAGCATCCGCGAGGTGTTCCAGGAGGTCATCTCGAACTTCTGAGGCATCCCGCTTCTCCGGCATGAGGCATCCGGCTGTCGAGCCGTCCGGCCGGGTGCCGCGCGACGCCACGAGGGGTACAACCGGCAGTGCGTACGCGCGCGCTGCCGGAACCCCATAGACTTGACGGGCGAAGGCGTGCGGCGCTGCTCATTGCGCGTGCCCGCGCCAGGCTGAGGATGCGGCCGGAAGCCCGTGGCTGTTAGCAGACGGCGCCGCGATCACGCTGGATCAAGGAGACCTACCCCAGTGAAGACCGATGTTGAGGAGCTGACCGCGACGCGTGTCAAGCTCACCGTCGAGGTGCCGTTCGACGAGCTCAAGCCCAACCTCGACAAGGCGTACAAAGAGCTCTCGAAGCAGGTGCGGCTCAAGGGCTTCCGTCCTGGCAAGGTGCCGGCCCGGCTGATCGACCAGTACGTCGGCAGGGGAGCGGTGCTACAGGAGGCCGTCAACGACGCCCTGCCGGAGCTCTATGGGCGGGCCGTCGAGGAGTCCGAGGTCTTCGTCCTCGGTCAGCCGGACGTCGAGATCACCAACCTCGACGACGGCAAGGAGTTCGCCTTCACCGCCGAGGTCGACATCCGGCCCAAGTTCGAGGTGCCGGACTTCAAGGATCTCGAGGTGGTCGTCGACGACGCGGTGGTCACGCCGGACGAGGTCGAGGAGACCATCGGCAACCTGCGTGAGCGGTTCGCCGCGCTGACCGCTGCGAGCCGCCCGGCCGAGAACGGCGACTTCGTGTCCATCGACCTGGCCGCCCAGATCGACGGCGAGGACGTCGAGGACGCGCGCACCACCGGCTACTCCTACGAGGTGGGCAGCAAGTCCTCCATCGAGGGACTCGACGAGGCCCTCGCCGGAATGAGCGCGGAGGAGTCCAAGACCTTCACGAGCACGCTCGCGGGCGGTGAGCACGAGGGCGAGGAGGCCGAGGTCACCGTCACCGTGCACAGTGTCAAGATCAAAGAGCTGCCCGAGCTCGACGACGAGTTCGCCCAGCTGGCGAGCGAGTTCGACACGATCGGCGAGCTGCGTGCCGACGTCCGCAAGCGCCTGGAGCGCCAGAAGCGCGGACAGCAGCTGGCGCAGGCACGGGACAAGGCCCTCGAGGCACTCCTCGAGAAGATCGACATCCCGCTGCCCGACGGCGTCATCGAGGGCGAGATCACCCGCCGCAACGAGCAGCTCGAGCAGCAGCTCCAGTACGCCGGGCTCACCAAGGAGGCCTACCTCCAGGAGGAGGAGAAGTCCGAGGAGGAGTTCGACACCGAGATCGCCGAGGCGGCGCGCCAGGCGGTCAAGGGTGGCTTCGTGCTCGACCAGCTCGCCCTCCAGGAGGAGCTGAACGTCGAGAACGAGGAGCTCAGCGAGTACGTCGTCACGCAGGCCATGCAGATCGGGATGCAGCCGCAGCAGCTCGCCCAGCACCTCACCGAGAGCGGGCAGCTTCCCGCCCTCGTGTCCGAGGTACTGCGCACCAAGTCGCTCAACGTCCTGGTCGAGAACGTGAAGATCGTTGACGAGTCGGGCAACGAGCTCGACGCTGACACGATCCAGCGCGAACTCGGCGGCGAGACCGTCGAGGAGACCGGCGACGATACCGGCGACGACGCGGCCGGGGCCGACGACACGGCCGAGGCCGCCGCCGCCTCCGGGGACGACGCCAAGCCCGCGGACGAGGCCGATGATGCCGACAAGGCCGACGAGGCCAAGACCAAGGACGCCTGATCTTCAGCGCGGCCGCATCCTGACGGCGACGCCGTCGACGGCGACACCACGGGCCGGTGCCACCCCCAGCGGGTCGGTGCCGGCCCGAACGCGTCCCGGCCGCGGGCGTGCCGCGGGCGCGGCGATCAAACACGGTACGCCCCGAGCGAAAACCCGGCTCCACCGGCTTGAGCGGTCTGTGGAGCGCGTTAATGTCCAATCATCCGACCCGATACAGACCGGAGGAACCGGTGAGCATCCCTCCGACGTTCGACGACCCGACGCGCATCGTGTCCCGGGTGGCCGAGGCGCCCCTGTTGCCGCTCGGCGACCAGTTGTTCCAGCGGCTGCTGCGTGAGCGCATCATCTTCCTGGGCCAGCAGGTCGACGACGATATCGCCAACCGCATCTGCGCCGAGCTGCTGCTGCTCTCGGCCGAGGACGGCAAGCGCGACATCTACCTCTACATCAACTCGCCCGGCGGCTCGGTGACCGCCGGCATGGCGATCTACGACATCATGCAGTACGTCCCGAACGACGTCGCCACCGTGGGCATGGGCCTGGCCGCGTCGATGGGGCAGTTCCTGCTCTGCGCCGGCGCGACGGGCAAGCGTTACGCCCTGCCGCACGCGCGGATCATGATGCACCAGCCGTCCGGCGGCATCGGGGGCACCGCCTCCGACATCAAGATCCAGGCCGAGCAGATGCTGTACGTGAAGCGGACGCTCGCCGACCGGATCGCGTTCCACACGGGGCAGCCCGTCGACCAGATCGAGCGGGACTCCGACCGCGACCGCTGGTTCACGGCCGAGGAGGCCCAGGACTACGGGTTCGTGGACCACGTGGTGCGCAGTGCCACGCAGGTGCCCTCCGAGGGCCCGGTCTCCTGATTCACCTGCGACATAGCGGAGGCATTGAAGTGAGCGACCTGATCCGGCCCGGCATCCAGATCGGCGGTGCGGCCATGCCAGTCGAGAGCCGATACATCATCCCCTCTTTCGTCGAGCGCACCACGTACGGGGTCAAGGAGATGAACCCGTACAACAAGCTCTTCGAGGAGCGGATCATCTTCCTCGGGGTCCAGATCGACGACGCGTCGGCCAACGACGTGATGGCCCAGTTGCTGACGCTGGAGTCGATCGACCCGGACCGCGACATCAGCATCTACATCAACTCGCCGGGCGGCTCGTTCACCGCCATGACGGCGATCTACGACACGATGCAGTTCGTCAAGCCCGACATCCAGACGGTGTGCATCGGCCAGGCCGCGTCGGCCGCGGCCGTACTCCTCGCCGCCGGCACGCCGGGCAAGCGGGCGGCGCTGCCGCACTCGCGGATCCTGATCCACCAGCCGGCCACCGAGGGCTCGTACGGCCAGTCCAGCGACATCGAGATCCAGGCCCGCGAGATCATGCGGATCCGGGAACAGCTCGAGGACATCCTGGCCCGGCACAGCGGACAGAAGATCGACCAGGTCCGCAAGGACATCGAGCGTGACAAGATCCTGACGGCCGAGGAGGCCAAGGAGTACGGCTTGGTCGACGACGTCTTCGTGAGCAGGAAACGCCGCGCCGAGGTAGTGTCGTCGTAAGACGGCGGATCCCGGGGTTCTCCCCAGGCCTCGCCGACATACTTGCCAACGAGGGGCTTTCCTGGTGCCTCGAAGACGGTAACGTCGAAGCCGACGTCGAGAGCCTTTTGAAGCGAAGGACCGCGCCGCAACTCAAGACGGGCGGCCCCACGAAAAGGAGACAGTTGGGTGGCACGCATCGGCGACGGTGGTGACCTGCTCAAGTGCTCGTTCTGTGGAAAGAGCCAGAAGCAGGTCAAGAAGCTCATCGCGGGTCCGGGCGTGTACATCTGCGACGAGTGCATCGATCTCTGCAACGAGATCATCGAGGAGGAGCTCTCCGAGACCTCCGATCTGAAGTGGGACAACCTGCCCAAACCGCGGGAGATCTACGAGTTCCTCGACTCCTACGTCATCGGGCAGGAGACGGCCAAGAAGGCACTGTCGGTCGCCGTCTACAACCACTACAAGCGGATCCAGTCCGGAGACGGCAGAGACGACGCGGTCGAGTTGGCCAAGTCCAACATCCTGCTGCTGGGCCCGACGGGCTCGGGCAAGACCCTGCTCGCGCAGACGCTGGCCAAGCTGCTCAACGTGCCGTTCGCGATCGCCGACGCGACGGCGCTGACCGAGGCGGGTTACGTCGGCGAGGATGTGGAGAACATCCTGCTGAAGCTGATCCAGGCGGCCGACTACGACGTCAAGAAGGCCGAGACCGGGATCATCTACATCGACGAGGTCGACAAGATCGCTCGTAAGAGCGAAAACCCGTCGATCACTCGTGACGTCTCGGGTGAGGGCGTGCAGCAGGCCCTGCTGAAGATCCTTGAGGGCACCACCGCCTCGGTGCCGCCACAGGGCGGGCGCAAGCACCCGCATCAGGAGTTCATCCAGATCGACACGACGAACGTCCTGTTCATCTGCGGTGGCGCGTTCGCCGGACTGGAGAAGATCGTCGAGTCCCGGGTCGGCAAGCAGGGCATGGGCTTCGGTGCCGTGATCCGCTCGAAGACCGAGTTCGAGGACACGGCCGACCTCTTCGCCGACGTGATGCCCGAGGACCTGCTGAAGTTCGGGATGATCCCCGAGTTCGTGGGTCGGCTCCCGATCATCACCAACGTGCACAACCTCGACCGCGACGCATTGATCAGCATCCTCACCGAGCCCAAGAACGCGCTGGTGAAGCAGTACCACCGGCTGTTCGAGCTCGACGGGGTGGACCTGGACTTCACCGACGACGCCCTCGAGGCGATCGCCGACCAGGCGATCCTGCGCGGCACGGGCGCCCGTGGTCTGCGGGCGATCCTCGAGGAGGTACTCCTCTCGGTGATGTACGAGGTGCCGAGCCGGGTCGACGTCGCCCGCGTGGTCATCACCCGCGAGGCGGTGCTCGAGCACGTGAACCCGACACTGGTGCCGCGCGAGCGCACCAAGCGGGAGCCTCGCGAGAAGTCCGCCTGACCCGTCATCCGCGCCGCCTTCGGCACCTGAGCCGCTGAACAGAGAACCGCACCATCCCTCTCTCGGAAGGGACGGTGCGGTTCTGTCGTTCGTACGAGCCGGCCGCTCGGCTACTTCTCGGTCTCGATGTCGGCGCGCATGCGGCGCATGAGCGACGCGACCTCGGTGCTGGACTTGCTGCGGGGGGTCGTGAGCTGCGACGACGTGTTCGGGATCGGCATGATCATCCCGAATGTGGTCTCGGTGGCCCAGAAGCACATCGCGATCGAGTAGGTCCCGGACGACGGCAGGTTGGCGCTCGTCGTGGAGCAGGCGGCCTTGCCGTCCCCGCCGCTGTCGACCTCGCTGACCGATGTGGAGGTCGAACCGCTGCTGCCGGCGGCCGACCGGACTCCCTGCATGAAGGCGCTGGGGCTGCCGAGGTCTCCGTTGCCGCCGATGAAGAGGTAGCGATCGGAGCTGGTGCCGTAGACGGCGCTCCTGACGTCGGAGACCTTGTTGTTCGTCGCGCTCCGCATCTGCGTTCGCATCAGGCTGGCGGTCTGGCCGTACGAGCCCTCTCCCGACGGGTCACGCGCCAGTCCACCGGCCATTGAGGGCGTGCTGACCTGGTATTCCTTGCCGCTCGACGCGAGGACCACGCCGACGACCACCAGCAGCACGACCAGCGCCATGGCGCCGCCGACGAGTCCGACGATCAGACCCGTGTTGGACTTGCGCGGCGGGTACGGCGGCTGCCCGTACGGCCCCGGCGCCGGCTGGCCGTACTGGGGCTGACCGTAACCGGGCTGCTGTCCATATCCAGGCTGGCCACCCGGCTGCTGCTGTCCATATCCAGGCTGGCCACCCGGCTGCTGCTGTCCATAACCGGGCTGACCGCCCGGCTGCTGCTGCCCGTATCCGGGCTGACCGCCCGGCTGCTGCCCGTATCCGGGCTGCCCCTGCCCCGGGACACCGCCGTACGGCGCGCCGCCGCCCTGGCCCGGTGGGGGGTTCCAACCGCTCATCGTCACTCCTCAGCGCCAGGCTTGCCATCTGCGGCGCGGTAAACTGCGTACGGCCGTACGACCGCCGGGGACATTCTCCTGTATTTCGACTCATTCTCGGGTCGCCGCGTTCCACCGCGCGGATGCTCCGTAGAATCTCCCCCCGTGAAAGAGCCCAAGGATCGCGGCGAGCGTGCCGCCGACGTCGACCTGTCCAGTCAGTACACTCCAGCCGACGTCGAGGGCAGACTCTACGAACGCTGGATCTCGGCGGGACTGTTCACCGCCGACCCCGAACGAAACAGTGCCCGCCCGCACTTCTCCATAGTGATCCCGCCTCCGAATGTAACTGGATCGTTGCACATGGGGCACGCTCTGGATCATTCGATTCAGGACGCGCTGATCCGCCGCCGCCGGATGCAGGGCCACGAGACGCTGTGGCTGCCGGGCATGGACCACGCGGGGATCGCCACCCAGAACGTCGTCGAGCGCGAACTCGCCAAGGACGGCCTGTCCAGGCACGACCTCGGTCGCGAGGCGTTCGTCGACCGGGTGTGGCAGTGGAAGGAAGAGTCGGGCGGCCGCATCCTCGGCCAGATGAGGCGGCTCGGCGACAGCGTCGACTGGTCCAGGGAACGCTTCACGATGGACGCCGGGCTCTCCCGGGCCGTCCTCACCATCTTCAAGCGGCTCTACGAGGATGGGCTGATCTACCGCGCCGAGCGGATCATCAACTGGTGCCCGCGATGCCTCACCGCGCTGTCCGACATCGAGGTCGAGCACGAGGACCGTGAGGGCGAGCTCGTCTCGATCCGGTACGGCTCCGGTGACGACTCCATCGTGGTGGCGACCACCCGCGCCGAGACGATGCTGGGCGACGCCGCCGTCGCGGTGCATCCCGACGACGAGCGCTACCGGCACATGGTGGGCCGTGAGGTCGAGCTGCCGCTGACCGGCCGCCGCATCCCGGTCGTCGCCGACGAGCACGTCGACCCGGCCTTCGGCACGGGTGCCGTCAAGGTGACCCCGGCGCACGATCCGAACGACTTCGAGATCGGTCGCCGGCACTCGTTGCCCACGCTGACGGTCATCGACGAGCACGGCGTCATCACCGCGCACGGGCCGTTCCTCGGTCTCGACCGGTTCGAGGCGCGCCCGGCCATCGTCGCGGCGCTGCGCGAGGAGGGCCGCGTCGTCAAGGAGGTCCGCCCGTACGAGCACGCGGTGGGTCACTGCCAGCGGTGCGCCACCGTGGTCGAGCCCCGGGTGTCGCTGCAGTGGTTCGTGCGGGTCGCGCCGCTCGCCAAGGCGGCCGGTGACGCCGTGCGCGACGGGCGGGTGCGCATCCAGCCGCCGGAGATGGCGTCGCGCTACTTCGCGTGGGTCGACAACATGCACGACTGGTGCATCAGCCGGCAGCTGTGGTGGGGCCACCGGATCCCGGTGTGGTACGGCCCGGACGGCGAGGTCCGCTGTGTCGGCCCGGGCGAGTCGGCCCCCGAGGGCTGGACGCAGGACACCGACGTGCTCGACACCTGGTTCTCCTCGGCCCTGTGGCCCTTCTCGACCCTCGGCTGGCCCGAGGAGACCGGCGACCTGCGCCGCTTCTACCCGACCAGCGTGCTGGTCACCGGCTACGACATCCTGTTCTTCTGGGTCGCCCGGATGATGATGTTCGGCCTGTACGCGATGAAGGACGAGGCGGCGGACCGCGCGGTGCCGTTCAGGGAGATCGCGCTGCACGGCATGGTCCGCGACCGGTTCGGCAAGAAGATGTCGAAGTCGGCCGGCAACGTCATCGACCCGCTCGACTGGATCGACGAGTACGGCGCCGACGCCACCCGTTTCACGCTGCTGCGCGGCGCGAACCCCGGCGGTGACGTGCCGGTCGCCGAGGATTGGGCGCAGGGGTCCCGGAACTTCTGCAACAAGCTGTGGAATGCCGCGCGGTTCGCCCTGATGAACGGGGCGACGCTCGACGGCCCGCTGCCGGCCGGCCGGTCCGTCGCCGACCGGTGGATCCTGTCCCGGTTGCGGCAGGTCACGGCGGAGGTCGACCGGCACTTCGACAACTACGACTTCGCCAAGGCGTGCGAGACGCTCTACCACTTCGCCTGGGACGAGTTCTGCGACTGGTACGTGGAGCTGGCCAAGGTGCCCTTGGCGCAGGGCGGTGCGCCGGCGGCCGCAACCCGCCGGGTGCTGGGCGAGGTGCTCGACGTTCTGCTGAGGCTTCTGCACCCGATGACCCCGTTCGTCACCGAGGAACTCTGGACCGCCCTGCACGGTTCTGACGGGTCGGAGTCGATCGTGGTGGCGCCGTGGCCGGCCGGCGAGGAGCCCGAGACCACGGAGCCCGAGACCACGGAGCCCCAGACCACGGAGCCCCAGACCACGGAGCCCCAGACCACGGAGCCGGTCGTCGACACGGCGGCGGAGGCCGAGATCACCTCGTTGCGGCGTCTGGTCACCGAGGTGCGCCGGTTCCGGTCGGACCAGGGTCTCAAGCCGGGGCAGTGGGTCACGGCCGCGCTGGAGTTCGCCGGCTCGCCACTGGCGGCGCACGAAGAGGCCGTCCGCCTGCTGCTGCGCCTGACCGAGCCCGCGGGCGAGTTCGTCCCGACGGCGTCGCTGGTCGTCGAGGCCGTGACCGTGCGGCTGGACACCGCCGGGGTCATCGACGTCAAGGCCGAACGCGCCCGGCTGGCCAAGGACCTGGCCGCGGCCCGCAAGGAGGTGGACCACGCCCGGCGCAAGCTCGGCAACGAAGCCTTCATGGCCAAGGCCCCCGAGGCGGTCATCGCGAAGAACCGCGACCGCCTCGAACAGGCCGAGGCCGACATCATCCGGCTGGAGGGCCAACTGGCGTCACTCCCCGCCGGCTGACGGGGACGACCCCGACACGGGGGGCACGACGGCGAAACGGAATGGAGTTCTGTGAACACGCTGGGGTGTCGCGGGCCCGTCGTGATGACGTACAGTGCGATGATCTACAGCGGATCGTGACATGGCCGCGAAAATCACGTTCCGGTGGGCGATGGCGGCACCGGCCGCGGGCGGGGAAGGGCATGGCCCCGCCCGATGGGTCCGAGAGGCGATTTGGGGGCCAGACGTGGCAGACGGGACCGAGAGGGTGCCGTCGGGCATCGACACCACCTCGCCGAGCATCGCGCGCATGTACGACTACTACCTCGGAGGCAAGGACAACTACGCCGTCGACCGGGCCGCGGCCGACAAGCTGCTCGCGCTCGCGCCGGAGATCGCCGAGATCTCCCGGCGCAACCGCGCCTTCCTCGGCCGCGCCGTACGCTTCCTCGCCGAACGGGGCATCCGCCAGTTCGTCGACATCGGCACCGGGCTGCCGACCCAGAACAACGTCCACCAGGTGGCCCGGACCCATGCCCCCGGCGCCCGGGTGGCCTATGTCGACAACGACCCGATCGTCCTCGCGCACGCGCGCGCGTTGCTGACCGAGAACGGGCAGACGATCGTGGTGAACGCCGACCTGCTCGATCCGGACACCATCCTGGACAACCCGGCCATCCGGTCGTACATCGACTTCGACCGGCCGGTGGCGATCCTGCTCTTCGCGATCCTGCACTTCTTCGCCGACGACGACCGCCCGTACGAGATCGTCGCCCGGCTCCGTGACGCGATACCGCCGGGCAGCTATCTCGCGCTGTCCCATGTCGTCTCCGAGGATCACCCCGAGGCCATCGACGCGGCTCAGGACGTCTACCGCAGTTTCCTCAAGCGCAGCGGCGACGCCCGCCGCACCCGTGCGGACATCCTCGGTTTCTTCGACGGCCTGGAGCTGGTCGATCCGGGGCTGGTCTACGTCAGCCGGTGGCGGCCGGACGAGAGCGACGGTGTGCCCGTCGCCGAGGACGCGTGGATCGTCGGTGGGGTCGCCCGCAAGAACTGAGGCCCGCGGCGCGTCAGTGATCGTTGGGATGGCGGTCAACCCGGCGGACCAAGGTGAAAAGGGGCTCCGCCGAGACGTCGAGGAGTTCGAGCATGCGGGCGACGAAACTGACGTTGCCCAGGGCGATCACCCGCCCACCGAGACGGGTCAGGGCGCGGACGGTCAGCTCGTGCTCGCCGAGTACGGTCCAGTGCGCCGGGACCGGCCGGGTGAAGCCCAGATGTGGGCGGTCGAGGCGGACGAAGGTGACCGGGAGCCCGCGCAGGGCGGCGATGACACCGTCGAGATCCTTGTCGTCCGAGAGCGACACGAGCACATGGTCGGCTCCGCCCCGGGAACGCGCGGCGGTGCGGGCCGCCGCGGCGCCCGGCCCGTTCACGGCCTGGTCGAGGAGCACCGAGACCGGTGCCTCGGGGACCGGATGCCAGGACAGCCGGCCGGGCAGCGACATCGACGACAGCACCGCCCGCAGGGGCTCCGCCGCCGGGCGGGTGCCGCCGGTGAGCTCGAGCAGGCGCCTGGCCGCGAGGTAGCCGAGCTCGGCGTTCGCGGCGCCAAGCCCGCCGGGCAGCGGGCCGGGCGGAACGTCCGGAACGTCGCCGGGGCGTGCGGGCTCGTACGCCGTTCGGCCGCCGGAGGCCTCGGCCACTGCCGCGCGCAGCACCGGTTCAACGTCATCGCGTTGCGGCGCCGACAGTACGGCCAGGGTGTTCGGGCCGATGACCGACGCCTTGTCGCGGGCGATGTCGGCCACCGAGTCCCCGAGCTCGCCGAGGTGCTCCTCGAACACCGGCGTCACCGCCGCCACGGTGGGCGGGAAGAGGCTCGCCTCGTCGGAGCGGCCGCCCCGGCCGGCCTCGACGACGAGCGCGTCAGCGTCGAGGTCCAGGGCGTGCAGGACGCCCGCCACGATGAACAGCCCGGAGGGCGCGAGGTAGCCGCCCCGCGGTGCCGGGAGCCGCGCCATGCCGCCGGAGATCCGCCCGGCGAGTGCCGCCAGCCCGGCCGCCGAAACGGCGGAGCCGTCGACCCGGATCCGTTCCCGGACGGTGCGGTAGTGCGGGCTGGTGATCGTCACGACCCGCCGGCCGGCCGCGGACACTACGGCCGAAGCGTACGCGGCGGCGGTGCCCTTGCCCTTGGAACCCACGACCGTCAGCACGGGGATGCCCGCCGTGTTGATCCGCAGCGCTTCGATGAGCGCGCGCGCCCGGTCCAGGCTGCGCCGGTCACCGGGCGCTCTCGCGTCCCACTCGCGGAAGAAGACGCGGGACGGGGTGCAGGAGGCGGAGGCACCGGAGGAGGAGACATCGTCGAGGCCATCGAAGCCCACGTTGCCTTCCAGAGATTCGCCTTCCAGAGACTTGCCTTCCAGAGTCGAGTGCCGGTACGGCGCGGTCGGGTGTTCCGGCGGGTCGCCCGGTGGTGAGTAGGCTTTCAGTGTGACGGAACCACAGGTCTCTGACTATCCGGGCGTCGAAGCGGCCCTGCGCGAGCGCCGCGTCGAGTGGCAGCTCGACCCGACGATCGATCGCGTTCGCGATCTGGTCGACCTCCTGGGCTCGCCGCAGCACGCGTATCCGGTGATCCACGTGGCCGGCACCAACGGCAAGACGAGCACCGCGCGGATGATCGAGACGCTGCTCAGGGAGCGGGGGCTGCGCACCGGGCTGATCACCAGCCCGGAGCTGCGGTCGGTACGCGAGCGGATCGCGATCGACGGAGAGCCGATCGGCGAGGAGGCGTTCGTCGAGGCCTACCAGGAGATCGCGCCGTACATCGACATGATCGACGACAAGCACGGCGTGCGGCTGTCGTTCTTCGAGGTCGTCACCGCCATGGCCTTCTCCGCCTTCGCGGACGCACCGGTCGACGTCGCCGTGGTCGAGGTCGGCATGGGGGGCACGTGGGACGCGACCAACGTCGTCGACGCTGCGGTGGCGGTCCTGACGCCGATCAGTGTCGACCACACCCGCTATCTCGGCGACACCATCGAGGAGATCGCGGCTGAGAAGGCGGGGATCATCAAGGAGGGCTCGATCGTCGTCATGGCCCAGCAGCCGCTGGCCGCGGCCGAGGTTCTCTTGCGGAAGGCGGCCGAGGCACCGGCGATGGTGGCCCGCGAGGGGATCGAGTTCGGCGTCGTCGAGTGTGATCTGGCCGTCGGCGGTCAGGTGCTGACGCTCAAGGGCCTGAACGGCGGCTATGACGAAATCTTCCTGCCGCTGTTCGGCGAGCACCAGGCGAGCAACGCCGCGTGCGCGCTCGCCGCGGTGGAGGCCTTCGCCGGCGGGGCCGCGACCGCGGGAGAGGCGAACCTGGACGCGGTGACCCGGGGCGCGGCTCCGGTGCCGTACGAGGGCGGTGAGGGCGGTGAGGGTCGGCTGGATCCCCGGCTGGTGCGCACCGGCCTGGCCAAGGCGGCCTCGCCGGGGCGGCTCGAGGTCGTGCGGACCGGCCCGACCGTGCTGCTCGACGCGTCGCACAACCCGGCGGGGATGGAGGCGACCGTGCGGACGCTGACCGAGGCCTTCGGGTTCACCAGGCTCACCAGCGTCGTCGCCGTCGCCGAGGACAAGGACGTCGCCGGCATGCTCGAACACCTCGAACCGGTGGTCGAGGAGCTGGTCGTGACCCGTAACTCCTCCCCGCGCTCGATGCCGCCCGAGGAACTCGGCGAGCTGGCCGAGGGGATCTTCGGCGTCGAGCGCGTGCACGTGATCTCCCGGCTGGACGACGCCATCGATCAGGCCATCGCGCTGGCCGAGGAGACCGGCGAGTACCGGGGCGCGGGTGTGCTGATCACCGGGTCGGTCGTGACCGCCGGCGACGCCCGCGTGATGCTGCGAGTCGACGACCGATGACCTCGGCGTCGTCGCGGGCGGGCGCCGGCTCCCCGTGACCGCGCGGAGGCACGCCATTTTCTCCAGAGAGTAGAGGGTCATGAGAAGGCTGTTGGCGGCGGTGCTCGTCTGTGAGGCGATCGTGATCGGGCTGGCGATCCCGGTCGCGATCTCCGTCGCGCACGCCGACGCGGCGTCGGCCGGGATGGTCGGGGGTGCGCTGGCCCTCGCCTGCGTCCTGCTCGCCGGCCTGCTCCGTTTCCCGTGGGCGGTCATCGCCGGCGGCGTCCTGCAGGTGGTGATGATCGCCACGGGCTTCGTGGTGCCGACCATGTTCATCCTCGGTGTCGTATTCGGAGCGCTTTGGGTGACGACCATTTGGCTCGGACGCAAGGTGGAGGGAACGGAAGCGCGCTAAATTCGTGCGGAGACGGCACCTCAATTCATCCGCCAGAACTCACGATTTGCGGCTAATACGCAAATCGGGCAAAGCCGTGTAATTGACGCGCATGGCGGATGTCGACCCCAGGAGATGGTCGTGTCCGCTCCATTGCAGGAATCCCCGGCGAAAGCGCATGGGTCCGCCGCCGACCTCGAACCGGGAAAAAGCCTCGGGGACCGGCTCGCGGGCCTCACCGTGCTGCTCGTCGCGGTCACCGCGGTGCCGGTCGTCGCGCTCGTGGTGCCCAACACGGTCTCGTACGTCGTCGCGCCGGCGCTGCGCGATCTCGGTCTCGAACCCGGCGCGGCCGCGGGGCTGGTGCGCGCGAACGGGCTGGCGCTGCCGGCGCTGCTGCTGACCGTGCCGATCTCGGCGGTCGCCGCCCGCCGGGTTCCCGCGTGGCTGGTACTGCTGGCCGGCCTGCTGTGCGTCCTGGCGGGTGAGATCGCCGCCCAGTTCGCCGGTTCGGTGCCGGTCATCGGGGCGGTACGGGTGGTCCAGGGCGTCGGCGCCGGAGTGATGCTGCCCGCCACGCTGATCCTGGTCTGGGAACGGCACGGCCGCGCCCTGATCGCCCTGTGGGCCGGGGTGTTCACCGCCGCCCTGATCATTGCCATGCCCGCCGCGATGTACGCGGTGCCCGCGGCCGCCGGAGGGGACGCGGCAGGTGGCGCGGCAGGGGACGCCGACGGTGCCGCGAGTGGCCGGTGGCGGGCGGTGCTCCAGCCCTACCCATGGCTCATCGGGCTCGCGCTGGGTGCCGTCGCGCTACTGGTGATCCTCCGGATCTGGATGAAGGCCGGTCCGCTGCCGGTACTGCGCCACACTGAGCGCACCCAGTTGCTGCTCCCGTTCGTCCCCGCCGCCGGGTTCGCCTTCCTGGCGGTCGTCACCACCTACGGCTGGTCGCCGGGAGCGCAGCTCATCGTCGCCGGCATCGGCCTGGCCGCGTTGCTGGGCCTGGCGCTGGCGGGCTTCCGCAACACCGCCATGGGCAGCCCGCACGGCTTCGCCGTCGTCTCGCTCACTACGGGACTGCTGACGGTGCCGGTGGCCGCCCCGCTGACCGGGCTCGTCAGCACCGAGTCCGGGCCCGGCGGGGTCCCCGTCGCGCCCTTCGCCGCCGGAGCCGCCGCCGCGATCGCCGGTGCCCTGCTCACCGCCCGGCTCCACGAGGGCGGCACCCGTACGGCCGTGCTGACCGGCCACGGTCTGGTCATCATCGCGGTTCTTGTCTTCCTGACCACGGACGCCACCTCGAGCACGTGGTTGCTCGCCGTCCCGCTGTCCGCGCTCGGAGCGGGGATTGGAACGGCGCTCGCCGCGTCACTGCGCGCGACCGGACTCGGATCGGCGCTGTTCGGGATCGCCCTGTGCTTTCCGGCGGTCCTCACCGGCTACCTCATCGTCGGCCCCCTGCAGGTCGCCGAGGTCAACGAGGCCGTCGACGCGGGCGGGGGACGGCAGGAGGTCGTCTACGCGCTCACCTCCGCGTTCCGCGTCTGGCTCGTTGTCGCGGGCGTCATCGCCGTCCTGATGGCGGGCGGCGCCATTCTCGCCGGCCGCTCGCGGCGGGTATCCTCCTGAAACGCACGCGAGGGGTCTCCGAAGCCCCCCGAGCCGCGTGAGCGGAGCGAGCGCAAATCAACGCAGTCAAGTTGGGGAGTCATCCGTGTCCGAGCGCACTCTTGTCCTGGTCAAGCCCGACGGTGTCCGCCGCGGCCTCGTCGGCGACGTCATCGCGCGGATCGAGCGCAAGGGTCTGAAGATCGTCGCTTTGGAGCTGCGCACGCTCAGCGCCGAGACGGCCGAGCAGCACTACGAGGAGCACCGGGCGAAGCCGTTCTTCGGCTCGCTCGTCGAGTTCATCACCGGTGGCCCGCTCGTCGCGCTGGTGGTCGAGGGACCCCGTGCCGTCGAGGCGTTCCGTGGCCTGGCCGGCGCGACCGACCCGGTCAGCGCGGCCCCGGGCACGATCCGCGGCGACCACGCACTGGAGATCCAGGAGAACATCGTGCACGGCTCCGACTCGACCGACTCGGCCGAGCGAGAGATCAAGCTGTTCTTTCCGGATCTTTTCTGAGTCGCGACACTGAGACATGCGGACCGGGGGGACCCGGTCCGCTTGCGTTTACCGGCGAGTGACGTCTCGATCGGAGGTATTTGGACCAACGCGGAGGCTCATGGTCACTGACCTCGCCGGGTCTGTCGCGTTACGATGAGCATGCCGCTCCGCACGTCCGCCGCCAGCAGGAAGGCTCCCTTTCTTCATGGGTAACAAGCTGTCGTTCCTAGGCCGTGATATGGCGGTCGATCTGGGTACAGCGAACACTTTGGTGTACGTACGTGGCCGCGGCATTGTGCTCAACGAACCCTCCGTAGTGGCGATCAACACCAACACCGGGAAAATCGTGGCGGTCGGCATCGAGGCGAAGCGGATGATCGGCCGGACGCCGGGCAACATCGTCGCCATACGGCCGCTCAAGGACGGTGTGATCGCGGACTTCGACGTGACCGAGCGGATGCTCCGCTACTTCATTCAGAAGGTGCACAAGCGCCGGCACTTCGCCAAGCCCCGGATCGTGGTGGCGGTGCCGAGCGGCATCACGGGGGTCGAGCAGCGCGCGGTGAAGGAGGCCGGATACCAGGCCGGTGCCCGGCGGGTCTACATCATCGAGGAGCCGATGGCGGCGGCGATCGGCGCGGGCCTCCCGGTTCACGAGCCGACCGGGAACATGGTGGTCGACATCGGCGGTGGCACGACCGAAGTCGCGATCATCTCGCTCGGCGGCATCGTCACCAGCCAGTCCGTACGGGTGGGCGGCGACGAACTCGACCAGGCGGTCATCTCGTACTCCAAGAAGGAGTACTCCTTGATGCTCGGCGAGCGCACCGCCGAAGAGATCAAGATGGCGATCGGCTCGGCCTACCCGTCCGCCGACGAGCCGCATGCCGAGATCCGCGGCCGCGACCTGGTCAGCGGCCTGCCCAAGACGATCGTGATCTCCGCCGAAGAGGTGCGGAGGGCGATCGAGGAGCCGGTCAACTCCATCGTCGACGCGGTCAAGACCACGCTCGACAAGTGCCCGCCGGAGCTGTCCGGCGACGTCATGGACCGGGGCATCGCGCTCACCGGCGGTGGTGCCCTGCTGAGGAACCTGGCCGAACGCCTGCGCGAAGAGACCGGCATGCCGATCCATATGGTCGACAACCCCCTCGACTCGGTCGTCCTCGGCACCGGCAAATGCGTCGAGGACTTCGAGTCGCTGCGGCAGGTGCTCGTCCCCGAACCACGGCGCTGACCTCGACCTCGTGAACGACACCCGGCACACACGCACGGCACTCGGCGTGCTCCTGTTCGTCGCGCTCACGCTGATCACGGTCGACTACCGGGGCGGTGACAACTCGCCGCTGCGCGGCCTGCGCGGTCTCGGCGCGGCCGTCTTCGGGCCGATCGAGCGCTTCTCGGCGTCCGCCGTACGGCCCATCGGCAACACCGTCGACGCCATCACCGACGCGCCGCGGGAGCGGCGCCGCGCCGACCGGCTCGCCCTGGAGAACCAGCGCCTGCGCGAGCAGCTACGGGCGAACCGGCAGGATCAGGACCGCAGCGGCCAGCTCGGCCGGCTGCTGCGCTCGGCGGGGATCGGCGGCTACAAGATCGTGTCCGGCCAGGTGATCTCCGCCGGTCAGGGCTTCGAGGACACCGTGACCATCGACGTCGGCAGCCGCAGCGGCGTGCAGAACGACATGACGGTGATGACGGGGGACGGCCTGGTCGGCCGGGTGACCCGCGTGGGGCCCGACACGGCGACCGTACTGCTCGCCACCGACGCCGCGTCGGCGATCGGCAGCCGGGTCGAGGACTCCAAGGAGATCGGGATCGCACAGGGCGTGGGCCGCCGCGGGCTCGGCAGCGGCGGCGCCAATCCGATCCGGCTGCAGCTGCTCGACGTCAACGCGCCCTTGACCCCGGGTCAGCGCATCGTGACGCTCGGTTCACAGGGCGAACGTCCCTATGTTCCTGGTGTGCCGATCGGTACGGTCGAGAAGGTCGAGCAGACGCAGGGCGCCATCACCCGCACCGCCTTTATCCGGCCGTTCGTACAGTTCACCAGCCTCGATGTGGTCGGCGTCGTGGTCGCACCGCCGAAGGAGGATCCGCGCGACGCCGTGCTTCCGCCGCGCCCGAAGGGCGCGCCCACGCCGGCTGCGCCGAGCCCGAGCCTCTGCCCCTGCCCGACCGGAAGCCCGACCGAAAGCCCGGTCCCCGGGCAGCCGGGCACCCCGTTGGTGAGTCCGACGGCCGGCCCGGCCGACAGCCCGATGGCCGCGCCCACGAACCGATCAACCGGTGATCCGTCCAGCCGGCCCGCCCCCCGGCCGGGGACCACGGTCATGAACACACCGGCCGGCAGGACCGGCAGGGGGGACTGACATGCTGCACTCCACCGCTTCGAGGCCACCGACCGGACGCAGGCTCACCGCCGTGGCCGTGATCACCCTTGCCTTGATCGTCCAGGTGTCGGTGACGAACCGCCTTCCATTGCCGGGCTCGGTCGCCCCCGACCTGGTGCTGCTCACCGTCGTGGCGCTCGCGCTGGTCAACGGTCCGCTGCTCGGCCTGGTCACCGGGTTCTGCGCCGGCCTGACCGCCGACATCGTGCCGCCCGCCGACCACACCATCGGGCGGTACGCCCTGGTCTACTGCCTGGCCGGCTATATCTGCGGGCTGTTCGCCGACGAGATGGACCGCTCGCCGGTCACCCCGTTCATCGGGGTGGCGGCGGGCGCGCTCGCGGGGACGCTGCTTTACGTCGGGGTGGGCATGATGCTCGGCGATCCGCGGGCGAGCCTGCCGGTGGCGTCCCGCCTGGTGCCCCTCATGGTCCTCTACGACGTGCTCGCCAGCCCATTCGTGGTCTGGGCGGTCCTCCGCCTCACCCGTCGCCTCGAGGGCGAACGAGGCCATGATCGCTACGATCCGGCCACCGCCCGTTTCCGCGCCATGGCCAGGGAGCGCATGTGAGGTCCGCCTCGTATTTCCGGCTGATGGTGCTGCACGTCATGGTGGTCACCCTGCTGCTCGTGCTCATCGGCCGGCTGTGGACCCTTCAGGTCATGAACGGCGCGCACTACAAGCAGGTCGCCGCCGAGAACCGGACCCGTGACATCGTGGTCCCCGCCCTGCGCGGGCAGATCCTCGATGACGTGGGCCGCCCGCTCGTCCGCAACCGCAGCGCGCTCGTCGTCTCGGTGGACAGCAAGGCCATGGCGCGGCAGCGCGACGGCGGCAGGGCGGTGCTCCACCGGCTGGCGGGCGTGCTCGGCACCACCTACAACGATCTGGCGCTCAAGACCCGGCTGTGCGCGCCTGGGATCAAGCGGCCCTGCTGGCCCGGCTCCCCGTACCAGCCGATCCCCATCGACGACCATGTCGACATCAAGCGCGCCCTGCAGATCATGGAACGGCAGGAGGAGTTCCCCGGGGTCATCGCCCAGGTCCAGGCCGTACGGGACTATCCGAAGACCGAGGGCGCCACCGCCGTGCAGGCGCTCGGCTACCTTCAGCCGATCACGCAGGAGGAGATGGACCGGCGCAAGGGCATCAAGGTCACCGGCTACAGCCGGGTCGACCTGGTCGGCAGGGACGGCCTCGAGGCGGTCTACGACGCCGACCTGCGCGGCGAGCCGGGGATCCGCCGCCTCATGGTCGACAGCCAGGGGCGGGTCACCGGCACCGCCCGTGAGGAGCCCGCGCGGCCCGGCGACCATCTCGTCACGAGCATCGACGCCAAGGTGCAGGGCGCGGTCGAGCGGGCCATCGGCAAGGCCGTCGACGA
Source organism: Actinomadura alba (assembly GCF_014323705.1). Lineage (GTDB taxonomy): Bacteria > Actinomycetota > Actinomycetes > Streptosporangiales > Streptosporangiaceae > Actinomadura_C > Actinomadura_C alba. The sequence continues at coordinate 19,024 of NZ_JABVEC010000045.1, read as the reverse complement.
CATGCGCAAGCAGGGCAAGAAGGCCGAGGCCGCGGCCGGCGTCGTGCTCGACGTCAAGACGGGCCGCGTGATCGCCCTCGCCAGCCTGCCCACGTACGACCCGGCCGTCTGGACCGGCGGGATCACCCAGTCCGAGTACGACGCGCTGCTCGGCAAGGGCCAGGGCGAGCCGCTGATCTCCCGCGCCACGCAGGGGCAGTTCGCCCCGGGCTCGACGTTCAAGATCTCGTCGGTCGCGGCGGCGGTGCGGGACGGCTATTCGCTCAACGGCATCTACGACTGCCCCGGCTCGTACAACGTGGGCAGCCGGGCCTTCACCAACTTCGAAGGCCAGGGTCACGGGCCGATGGACCTGCACAAGGCCCTGGTGGTCTCGTGCGACACGATCTTCTACCGGTTCGCCTACGAGGAGTGGCTGCGCGACGGCGGTATACATCCGGTGCCGAAACCCAAGGACCCGATGCCGGCGATGGCCCGGACGTTCGGGTTCGGCAGGCCCACCGGGATCGACCTGCCCAGCGAGTCGGCCGGCCGGATTCCCGACCGGACCTGGAAGAAGGACTACTGGGAGGCGACCAAGCAGGAGAACTGCCGGGCGGCGAAGAGCGGATATCCGGAGCTTGAGCGCACCGACCCCAGCCGCGCCTCCTTCCTCAAACAGATGGCCGCGGAGAACTGCGTGGACGGCTACATCCTCCGCGCCGGTGACGCCGCGAACTTCTCCGTCGGCCAGGGCGACGTACTCGTGACGCCGCTGCAGCTGGCCCGCGCCTACGCGGCCGTCGCCAACGGCGGCAAGCTCGTCGTGCCCCGGCTGGCCCGTGCCGTCGTGCGGCAGGACGGCACCGTGGTCCGTGAGATCGAGCCGCCCGCGCAGCGCCGCCTGCCCGTTGACCCCAAGGTCATCACCTACATGCAGAAGGCACTGGCCGAGGTACCGACGAAGGGCACCGCCGCCGGGGCCTTCTCCGGCTTCGACTTCAAGAAGGTCGCGGTGGCCGGCAAGACCGGCACCGCGGAGGTCTACGGCAAGGACGACACCGCCTGGTTCGCCTCGTACGCCCCGGCGAACGACCCGCGGCTCGCCGTGGTGGTCATGGTGACGCAGTCGGCCACGGGCGGCGCGGTCGCCGCGCCGGCCGTACGGGAGATCTACGAGACCATCTACGGCCTGAACGGCAAGAAGGCGGTATGGCCCGGCGGGAAGCCGCCGGCCAGGCTGCCGAAGCCGCGTCGCGACGGAACCTTCGCCGCGCCATGATCAGCAGCCACCTTCAGCGTCCGCCCTGGTGGCGGAAGGCGTCCGCACTGCGCCGTCTGGACTGGACGTTGATCTTCGCGGTGCTCGCACTGTCGGTGATCGGGGCGTTGCTGGTGTGGTCGGCGACCCGCGTCGGCCCGATCGGCCTGCCCAGGGACCCGCACGCCTTCCTCAAGCGGCATCTGCTGAACCTGCTGATCGGGTTCGCCCTCGGCGCCCTGGTGAGTGTGCTGGACTACCGGCTGCTGCGGGCCTACGCGCCGTTCCTGTACGCCCTGTCGTGCATCGGCCTGATCGCGGTGCTGTCCCCGCTGGGCGACACCATCAACGGATCCCACTCCTGGATCGTGCTCGGCGGCGGCTTCCAGGTGCAGCCGTCCGAGTTCGGCAAGGTGGGTCTGGTGATCCTCCTCGCCATGCTGCTCGGCGAGCCCCGCGACGGCGAGGAGGGCCCGGGGTATCGCGACATCCTGCTCGGCCTGGCGCTCGCGGCGCTGCCCGCCGTACTGATCATGTTGCAGCCGGACCTCGGCACCACGCTGGTGTTCGGCGCGGTGGTCATGGGCATGCTCGCCATCTCGGGCGCGCCGAAGCGCTGGATGGCCGGCCTGGTCGGCGCCGCCGCCTTCGCCGGCTTCGCGGTGTGGTGGTTCGGATTCCTGAAGCCGTACCAGATCGCCCGCTTCACGGCGTTCGCCAATCCGGCGGCCGACCCGCGCGGCGCCGGCTACAACGCCCAGCAGGCGCGCATCGCGGTGGGCTCGGGCGGCTTCAGCGGCAAGGGGCTCTTCAACGGTGAGCAGACCGCCGGCCACTTCGTGCCCGAGCAGCAGACCGACTTCATCTTCACGGTGGCGGGGGAGGAGCTCGGCTTCGTCGGCGCCCTCGTGATCCTGGTGCTCCTCGGCATCGTGCTCTGGCACGGCCTGCGGATCGCAAGCCAGGCCATGGACCTGTTCGGCACCTTGGTCGCCAGCGGCGTCGTGTGCTGGCTGGCCTTCCAGACCTTCGAGAACGTCGGCATGACGCTCGGCATCATGCCGATCACCGGCCTGCCCCTGCCCTTCCTGTCCTACGGAGGCTCGGCCACCTTCGCCAACATGATCGCGCTGGGCCTCCTGCAGGCCGTGCACCTCCGCTCCCACAACGTCTGATCGCCAGCGCCCCCGAGCCGCCGCGCCGGAGGCGCGGCCATGAACACAGTAGGGTGGGGGTTCATCCGCGCGTTCTGTCTCCGGAGATCCCTATGCCCATTGAATCGATCTTCCCCCGTCTGGAGCCGCTGCTCCCGACCGTGCAGAAGCCGATTCAGTATGTCGGTGGCGAGTTGAACTCACAGGTCAAGGACTGGGATGAGGCCGAGGTCCGCTGGGCCCTCATGTACCCGGACGCCTATGAGGTCGGGCTCCCGAACCAGGGCGTGCAGATCCTGTACGAGATCCTCAACGAGCGCGAGGGCGTGCTCGCGGAACGGACCTACTCCGTCTGGCCCGATCTCGAGGCGCTCATGCGGAAACACGCGATCCCGCAGTTCACCGTGGACGCGCACCGCCCCGTGGGGGCCTTCGACGTTCTCGGCGTCAGCTTCGCCACCGAGCTCGGCTACACCAATCTGCTGACCGCGCTCGACCTGGCCGGAATCCCGCTGCGCGCCGCCGACCGCACCGACGAGCACCCGATCGTGCTGGCCGGGGGACATGCCGCCTTCAACCCCGAGCCGATCGCCGACTTCCTCGACGCGGCGGTGCTCGGCGACGGTGAGCAGGTCGCCCTCGCGATCACCGAGGTGATCAGGGAGTGGCGCCGTGAGGGCGAGCCCGGCGGGCGTGACGAGCTGCTGCTGCGCCTCGCGAAGTCCGGCGGCGTTTACGTGCCGCGGTTCTACGACGTGTCGTACCTGCCCGACGGCCGGATCCAGCGCGTCGTGCCGAACCGGCCGGGTGTCCCCTGGCGGATCGTGAAGCACACCGTCATGGACCTGGACGAGTGGCCGTACCCGAAGAAGCCGCTCGTCCCGCTGGCCGAGACCGTGCACGAGCGGTTCAGCGTGGAGATCTTCCGCGGCTGCACGCGCGGGTGCCGGTTCTGCCAGGCCGGCATGATCACGCGTCCGGTGCGCGAGCGTTCGATCACCACCATCGGCGACATGGTCGAGACCGGGCTCAAGGAGTCGGGGATCGACGAGGTGGGGCTCCTGTCGCTGTCCAGCGCCGACCACAGCGAGATCGGCGACATCGCCAAGGGGCTGGCCGACCGCTACGAGGGCACGAACACCTCGCTGTCGCTGCCCTCCACCCGCGTCGACGCCTTCAACATCACTCTCGCCAACGAGCTGTCCCGGGGCGGGCGCCGGTCCGGCCTGACCTTCGCCCCCGAGGGCGGGTCCGAGCGGATGCGCAAGGTCATCAACAAGATGGTCACCGAGGACGACCTGATCCGCACCGTGACGACGGCGTACGAGAACGGCTGGCGGCAGGTCAAGCTGTACTTCATGTGCGGGCTGCCCACCGAGGAGGACGAGGACGTCCTCGCCATCGCCGGCATGGCCCGGCGGGTCATCAAGGCGGGGCGGGAGGCCACCGGACGTCGCGACATCCGATGCACGGTGTCCATCGGCGGGTTCGTGCCCAAGCCGCACACGCCGTTCCAGTGGGCGGCCCAGGCCGACCACGAGACCGTCGACCGCCGCCTCCGCGCGCTGAAGGACACGCTGCGCCGGGACCGGGAGTACGGCAAGTCGATCGGCCTGCGCTACCACGACGGCAAGCCGTCGATCATCGAGGGGCTGCTGTCCCGGGGCGACCGGCGGGTCGGCGACGTCATCCGGGCCGTGTGGGAGGCCGGGGGCCGCTTCGACGGCTGGAGCGAGCACTTCTCCTACGAGCGGTGGGCCGCCGCGGCCGAGACGGCCTTCGCGGAGCAGCCCGTCGATCTTGCCTGGTACACGACCCGTGAGCGTGACGAGGTCGAGGTGCTCCCCTGGGACCACCTCGACGCCGGGCTCGACCGGGAATGGCTCTGGCAGGACTGGCAGGACGCGGTGGACGGGACCGAGGTCGAGGACTGCCGGTGGACGCCCTGCTACGACTGCGGTGTCTGCCCCACGATGGACACCGAGATCCAGATCGGCCCCACCGGGAAGAAGCTCCTGCCGCTGACCGTCGTCCGCTGAGGAAGCTCAGGAGAACGCCGTCTCGATGAGGTGAACGCGCCGCCGCGTCGCCGCGTCTAACGGATCATGATTGATCCGCCAGGCCCCCCTCCTCCCGAGCCTCACGTCGATCTGGTGAAGCGACGGCCGCCCGCCGAGTCGAGTCCGCCGGGTTGCGTTCTCTGGCCGGCGAGGGTGATCGGCGTGCTGATCGTGCTGCCGGTGCGGTTGCTCTGGGAACTCTTCGCGCTGCTCGGCCGCTGCGTGTGCGCCTACGTGCTCAGACCGATCGGCTGGGTGCTCGACCGTGTCGTGGTGGCACCTCTGCGGTGGGTGTGGGCGACGTGCGTAGTGGTGCCCTTGTCGGCGCTGTGGCGGGCCCTCGTGTGGGCGTTCGCGCATCTGCTCGTGATCCCGCTCCGGTGGGTGTGGGCCACATTGATCGTGGCGCCGTTGGCCAGGCTCTGGCGGGGTCTGATGTGGGCGTTCGCGCATTTGGTGGCGGCGCCGCTGCGGTGGCTGTGGGCGACGTTGGTGGTGCTGCCGCTGACCTGGCTGTGGCGTGGAATGGTGTGGGCGTTCACCCGCCTGGTGGTGGCCCCGCTGGCGGCGTTGTGGCGCGGCCTCGCATGGGCGTTCGCGCGTCTGCTCGTGGCCCCGCTGTGGTGGGTGTGGACCACGCTGGTGGTGCTGCCCCTGCGTTGGGCCCTGCACGCGGTGGCCGTAACGCTGCGCTGGCTGGGCCTCTGGCTGATCGTCCGACCAGTGTCCTGGTTCTTCCGCGTGATCCTCGCGCCCCTCGGCCTGGCGCTGTACCGCTATGTGATCGTCCCCGCCGGCCAGGTGATCCGCTGGATCGGCATCGGGCTCCGGATCGCTGTCGTCACGCCGTTGGTCGCCCTGGTCACGTGGAGCGGCAGGGCCGTGCGGGCCGCGTACCGGGCCGTGGGCGCCGCGCTGGCCGCATGCGGCCGGGTGGTGATCGACGTCCTGGCGTTCGCCTGGAGGGTCGTCGGGATGATCGCGTCGTTCCTCGGCCGGGTGCTGTTCCACCTGGCTGTACGGCCCGTTCGCTGGATCTGGCGGGCCCTCGTGCGGCCGGTGCTGGGCGCGGCGGGGCGCGTGTGGCGTGCCTCCCGCGCCGCGCTGGCGAGCTCGGCGCGGTGGACGAGAACCAACGTCATACGGCCGGTGGGCGACGTGACACGTTCCTTGCTCCGGGCCATGGGCGCAGGTGGACCGTGAGCCCCGTACTCTATAAGGGTGCTGTACGGCTCGGCCGGGGCCGGCATCTCAGGCGATGCGCACGGCCGGGGCCTGGCGGCACCCTCGATGTGCAGACGTTTTACTGGACGCTAGTAGGAAGGATTGAGACCCTGGCTCCCATGCCGGAGGGTCCAGCGCCGGTTCCCGTGACCCAGCGCCTGCGAGTGCGCTATGCCAAGCGCGGCAGGTTGCGGTTCACGAGTCACCGCGACATCTCCCGGGCCGTGGAACGCGCAGTACGGCGCGCCGGGATCCCTGTCGCGCACAGCGCCGGATTCACGCCGCATCCCAAGATCTCTTACGCGGGTGCGGCGGCGACCGGGGTGGCCAGTGAGGCGGAATATCTCGAGATCGGGCTCACCGCAACCCGCGACCCCGCGTGGGTGCGGACCGCCCTCGACGAAGCACTCCCCAGCGGCCTCGACATCCTCGATGTCGTGGTGGCCCGGGCGGGCACGTCGATCGCGGACCGGCTGGAGGCGTCCGAGTGGACGATAAGACTGGACGGTGTCGCCCCAGACACCGCCGTCGAGGCCACCGAAGCCTTCATGGCCGCCGCTGAGGTCGAGGTGGAACGCCTCACCAAGAAGGGACTGCGCCGTTTCGACGCCAGGTCCGCCGTCAGTACTTGCGGGATTCAGCCCGGTGAGTCTGATCGGCGCGGCTCGGACGAGACCGCTGTCCCTTGTGTGATACTTCGAATGGTTGTTCGGCAGACTACTCCTGCCGTACGACCTGACGACGTCCTAGCCGGACTGCGTCAGGTGGCCGGCTTCGCGCCGCCGTCACCCCCATTGGTGACTCGGCTGGCGCAGGGCCCACTGAACGCGGACACCGGCGAGCTCACGGACCCACTGGATCCTGACCGTGAGACCGAACCGCCAGGTGGCGACGCCACTGCGGGGCACGGTCTCGCGAGCATGCCGGCCGGAGCCGTGAGCGCGGACGTGGTCGGCGCCCATCCGTAGGGACGGCATCGTGCACACGGTGCCGCACCGCAGGGGACGGAAGGGCGCGCCCCCAACGACTTTTGTCGTTCGCTCCGGACGAAAGCCCGGGATGTGACGACTCTGACGACAGACGGAGCTCCTGTGCGGCGCACGGTGCTGATTCACCTGATGGTGTGTCATGCCGTAGCGCCCGGGGGCCTGACAGGAGATTGCCCGCATGCTCGAGAACGAGGCCGATTCGGCCAACGGTGCCGAAGGCACAGAACAGACAGATAGCGATTCGACCGGCGTGGAGATGAGCGCCGAGAGGCGTCCGCGTCGCCGTGCGGCCAGCCGCCCGGCGGGCCCGCCCCCGGAGATCGATGACACCCCGGCGGCCCCTGTCCCCGCCGTTCCGGCGGCGGCCGCGCCGTCCGGTGACCAGGCGAGCCCTCCCGAGCCCGACGTGGAGTCGCCGGCCGAGCCGGCCGACGAGCCGGTGAAGCCCAAGAAGACGACGAGGAGCCGGTCTCGTAAGCGCGAGACGGCCCCGGAGCCGGCCGAACCGCGGGACGTCCCCGAGGAGCCGGCGGTCGAGGTCAGCGTGGTGGGCATCCCGGCGGTGACCTTCCAGCCGCCCATGGTCGTCTTCCAGCCGGCCGGGCCGCCCGAGCAGGCGGCTCCGGCGGCACCCGCCGCCGGCGGCAAGGCCCGCGTCGAGGAGCCGGACGACGAGGCCGCCGAGAGCGGCGACGAGGCCGATGACGACGAGTCCGGTGACCGGCCGTCCCGCCGCCGGCGGCGCCGCGGCGGCCGTGGCCGGGGCAAGGCCAAGGACGGGGCCGACGAGAGCGCCGACGACACCTCCGACGAGGAGGACCGGCCCGCGGCCGCGGCGAAGGCCGAGCCCGCCGAGAGGCAGGGCAAGGCCACGAGGGCCGGCAAGGCCGAGAAGCCCGAGAAGTCCGACGAGGACGACGACACCGACGAGGACGATGGCACGGCCGGCTCGACCCGGCGGCGTCGGCGGCGTCGCCGGCGTGCCGTAGGCGTCGCCGACACCGACGACACCGGCCAGGACGACCCGCCGAACACGGTCGTCCACGTGCGCGAGGCGCGTGCGGTCGAGGACGAGGTGCAGTCGGTCAAGGGCTCGACCCGGCTCGAGGCCAAGAAGCAGCGCCGCCGTGAGGGTCGTGAGCAGGGCCGCCGCCGCCCGCCGATCATCACCGAGTCCGAATTCCTGGCACGGCGCGAGGCGGTCGAACGCGTCATGGTGGTCCGCCAGGAGGGCGAGCGCACGCAGATCGCCGTGCTCGAGGACGACGTGCTGGTCGAGCACTACGTCGACCGGGCCAGCCACCAGTCGTACGTCGGCAACGTCTACCTCGGCAAGGTCCAGAACGTCCTGCCGTCGATGGAGGCGGCGTTCGTCGACATCGGCAAGGGCCGCAACGCGGTGCTCTACGCGGGCGAGGTCAACTGGGACATCGCCGGGCTCGAAGGCCAGCCGCGCCGCATCGAGTCGGCACTGCGGTCCGGCCAGTCCGTGCTCGTACAGGTCACCAAGGACCCGCTCGGTCACAAGGGCGCCCGCCTGACCAGCCAGGTCTCGCTGCCCGGCCGCTACCTCGTGTACGTGCCGGACGGCTCGATGACCGGCATCAGCCGCAAGCTGCCCGACAAGGAGCGCGCGCGGCTCAAGCAGATCCTCAAGCGCGTCATGCCCGAGAACGCCGGCGTGATCGTCCGTACCGCCGCCGAGGGTGCCACCGAGGAGGAGCTGGCCCGTGACGTGTCGCGGCTGGCCGCCCAGTGGGAGAACATCCAGCGCCAGAGCAAGACGGCGTCGGCGCCCGAACTGCTCTACGGCGAACCCGACCTGACGATCCGGGTGGTCCGCGACATCTTCAACGAGGACTTCGGCGAACTCGTGGTCTCGGGCGACCAGGCGTGGAGCATGGTCGAGGACTACGTCAGCTACGTCGCGCCGCACCTCGCCGGCCGGGCGACGAAGTGGACCGGCCCCGAGGACGTCCTCACCACCTATCGCATCGACGAGCAGATCGCCAAGGCACTCGAGCGCAAGGTGTGGCTGCCCAGCGGCGGCTCGCTGGTGATCGACCGTACCGAGGCGATGACCGTCGTCGACGTCAACACCGGCAAATTCACCGGCCAGGGCGGCAACCTCGAGGAGACCGTCACCCGCAACAACCTCGAGGCGGCCGAGGAGATCGTTCGTCAGCTGCGGCTGCGGGACCTGGGCGGCATCATCGTGGTCGACTTCATCGACATGGTGCTCGAGAGCAACCGTGATCTGGTCCTGCGGCGGCTCCTCGAGTGCCTCGCCCGCGACCGCACCAAGCACCAGGTGGCCGAGGTCACCTCGCTCGGCCTGGTCCAGATGACCCGTAAGCGGGTCGGCCAGGGCCTGCTGGAGGCCTTCTCGGAGGTCTGCGAGTGCTGCAACGGCCGCGGCATCCACGTGTCGCTGACCCCGGTCGAGGACAAGCCCGAGCAGGCGGCGACGCCCCGCCGCCGCAAGCGCAAGGGCGACGTCGAGAAGACGGTCGAGAAGAAGCTCGCCCGGCACGAGGCCGAGCGGCCCGCGGTGGCCGACCACGAGGACGAGACCGGCAAGCCGGACCGGAAGCAGGGGCGGGCCAAGGGCGGCCGGTCGCGTGCGAAGGCGACGTCGGCGTCGGCCGAGGCGGTAGAGGCGGCCGAGGTCGCTGAGTCCCTTGAGTCGGTTGAGACGGTTGAGACGCGGACACTGCCCGGTATGCCCGAGCCCGTGGCTCTGGCCGCCGAGAACGCCGCCGAGGACGCCGCCGAGTCGGCCGTCGAGGTCCGAGCCACCCTGGGCGCGGTCGAGGCGGTCGATCCCGTGGATCCGGTCGGTGCCGGGGCCCCGGCGGAGCCCAAGGGGCCCGAGGAGGACGCGGCGGCCACCAGCAACGGCCGTAAGCGCCGCCCCCGCCGGTCGCGGGCCAAGGCCGAGGTCGGCTCTGAGGACGCCGACTGAGGCCGGTCGCGGGTTCCGGGTGTCCCGGCCGGTTCGCTTTCCGGCCGGGGGTTCCGGTACTCTGTTAAACCGCGCGTCTGGCACGCGCGTGTCCTCGCGCCCGGGATCGTTACGGGCCACCCGAGAATTGCGGACTTGGCGCAGGACTTCAGATCCTCGGGTCTCTGAGCGACGAGGCCGACACAGGAGTTTCAGCCCCGTGATACGGGGATGGTCCGGAAGGGTTCCGCGTGTACGCGATTGTCCGTTGCGGCGGCAGGCAGGAGAAGGTGGCCGTCGATGACGTGCTCACCGTCGACAAGCTGACCGGAGAGGTCGGCTCGACGGTGACGTTCCCGGCGCTGCTGGTCGTCGACGGCGACAACGTCGTGAGCAAGGCGGCCGAGCTGTCGAAGTTCGTGGTCAGTGCCGAGATCCTCGGCGCGACCAAGGGCCCCAAGATCAACATCATGCACTACCGGAACAAGACCGGGTACAAGCGGCGGATGGGTCACCGTCAGCCGTACACCCAGGTCAAGGTCACCGGAATCAAGGCCGGAAAGTAAGGCCGCCCCCGCACACGCGGGGATGACCCAGGAGGAGGCAGAAGATGGCACACAAGAAGGGCGCCTCGTCCAGCCGTAACGGCCGTGACTCCAACGCTCAGCGCCTCGGCGTGAAGCGTTACGGTGGCCAGGTCGTGAACGCGGGCGAGATCATCGTGCGTCAGCGCGGCACCCACTTCCACCCCGGTCTCAACGTCGGGCGTGGCGGCGACGACACGCTGTTCGCGCTCATGGCCGGCACGGTCGAGTTCGGCCGATACCGCGGCCGTCGTGCCGTGAGCATCGTCCCGCCGGCGGAGTAGTCCGCCGCAGCACACAGGCTATTGACCAAGGGCGGACCGGTACCGGTCCGCCCTTGTCGTTTTCTCCGGACGGCCCGTGCGGGCCGGCGCTAGGAGATCGACATGAGGAGAGGGAGGGAGCGACGTGCCTGATTTCGTGGACCGTGTGGTCCTGCATGTGGCGGCGGGCAACGGCGGGCACGGGTGCGCCTCCGTTCACCGGGAGAAGTTCAAGCCGCTCGGGGGGCCCGACGGGGGCAACGGCGGGCATGGCGGCGACGTGATCCTGGAGGTCGACCCGAACGCCGCGAGCCTGCTGGACTACCACCGGCGGCCGCATCGCAGGGCCGGCAACGGCAGGCCCGGGCAGGGCTCGAACCGCAATGGCGCCGACGGCGGCGACGTCGTGCTTCCCGTGCCGAACGGCACGGTGGTGAAGTCCGCCCGCGGGACGGTGCTGGCCGACCTGGTCGGGGCGGGGACCCGGTACGTGGTCGTCGAAGGCGGCAAGGGCGGTCTCGGCAACGCCGCGCTGGCGTCGGCCAAGCGCAAGGCCCCCGGGTTCGCGCTGCTCGGCGAGCCCGGCACGGAGCAGGACCTGGTGCTGGAGCTCAAGACCGTCGCCGACGTCGCGCTGGTCGGGTTCCCGAGCGCAGGCAAGTCGTCGCTGATCGCCTCGATGTCCGCGGCCAAGCCCAAGATCGCTGACTATCCCTTCACGACGCTCGTCCCCAATCTCGGTGTGGTGAGCGCCGGTGACCACGTCTTCACCGTCGCCGACGTCCCCGGCCTGATCGAGGGCGCCAGCGAGGGCAGGGGCCTCGGGCTGGAGTTCCTGCGACACATCGAGCGCTCCTCGACCCTCGCTCACGTGCTCGACTGCGCCACCCCAGAGCCGGGCCGCGACCCGGTGTCGGACTTCGAGGTCATCGAGCGCGAGCTCCGGGCCTACGACGAGGTGCTCGGTGACCGGCCGCTGTCCGACCGGCCGCGCCTGGTGGTCCTCAACAAGATCGACGTGCCGGACGGCCGCGAGCTCGCCGACCTCGTACGGCCCGAGTTCGAGGCGCGCGGCATGCGGGTCTTCGAGGTGTCGGCGGCGTCGCACGAGGGGCTGCGCGACCTGGCTTTCGCGATGGCCGAGATGGTCGAGGCCCACCGAGCCACGCTGCCGCCCGAGGAGCCGACCAGGATCGTTCTCCGCCCGGCCGCGGTGGGCGGGGTGGAGTTCGAGGTCAAGAACCTCGGCGACAACACCTACCTGGTCACGGGGGCCAAGCCCACGCGGTGGCTCCGCCAGACCGATTTCACCAACGAGGAGGCGGTGGGCTACCTCGCCGACCGGCTGGCGCGGCTCGGCATCGAGGAACGGCTCGCGAAGGCCGGTGCCGAGTCCGGCGCCACCGTCATGATCGGCACCGAGCAGGAGTCGGTGGTCTTCGACTGGGAGCCGGACATCGCCGCCGGCGCCGAGTCGGGTCTCGGCCCCCGCGGCACCGACCGGCGGCTCAGCGACTGGTAGCCCTGGTGAAGTCCCCGACCTGAGGAGGCCGAGTTTGTCCGAGAGGACAGGGGTGCGCACGGCGATCGCCGACGCGCGCCGCATCGTGGTCAAGGTGGGGTCGTCGTCTCTCACCACCCCGGAGGGCATGCTCGACGCCGACCGCGTCGACGCCCTGGTCGGCGTGCTGGCCGCCCGGCGTTCTGAGGGCGGCGAGGTCGTGTTCGTCTCCTCGGGGGCGATCGCCGCGGGCCTGGGTCCGCTGGGGCTGCCACGCCGTCCCCGCGATCTCGCCACGCAGCAGGCGGCGGCGAGCGTCGGCCAGGGGCTGCTGCTCGCGCGCTACGCGTCCGCCTTCGCCGCGTACGGGCTGCGGGTCGGCCAGATACTGCTCACCGCCGACGATCTGATCAGGCGCACCCACCACCGCAACGCCCAGCGCACCCTGGCCCAGCTGCTGACGCTCGGGATCGTCCCGATCGTCAACGAGAACGACACGGTCGCCACCGACGAGATCCGGTTCGGCGACAACGACCGCCTGGCCGCGCTGGTGGCGCATCTGATCCGGGCCGACGCCCTGGTGTTGCTCTCCGACGTCGACGCGCTGTACGACGGCGATCCGCGGCGGCCCGGCTCACGCCGCCTCGCCGAGATCCGATCGCCTGAGGATCTGGCGGGCGTCGATTTTGGCGGGACCGGCAGCAGGGTCGGTACCGGCGGGATGGTCACCAAGGTCGAGGCCGCCCGGATCGCCACGGGTGCCGGCGTGCCGGTGGTGCTGACCAACGCCGCGTCCGCCGCCGCCGCGCTCGCAGGAGGGCCGGTCGGCACCTTCTTCCACCCGAACGGCCGCCGGCCCTCCACCCGCCACCTGTGGCTCGCGCACGCCACCACCGGGCAGGGACGGCTCGTACTGGACCCGGGCGCGGTGGAGGCCGTCGTACGGCGCCGCAAATCGCTGCTGCCGGCCGGAGTCACCGGCGTCCAGGGCGACTTCGCCGCGGGCGATCCGGTGGACGTCTGCGACCGTGCGGGCCGCGTGGTCGCCCGCGGTCTGGTGAACTACGACGCGGGGGAGATCCCTGATCTGATGGGACGCTCGACCCGCTGGCTCGCCCGCGAACTGGGCCCCGAGTACGAGCGCGAGATCATCCACCGGGACGATCTCGTACTGCTGGTGACGGCCGTCGACGCGCTTACAACCGCGAGATCACGAGAGGGAACAGGCGATGAGTGAGGCAACGCGCGAGCAGGTGCTCGAGGTCGCGGGACGGGCGAGGCAGGCGGCCGCCGAACTGGCCCCGCTGCCACGCCGGGCCAAGGACGCGGCGCTGAACGCCATCGCCGACGCCCTGATCACCCGGGCCCCCGAGATCCTCAAGGCCAATGAATCCGATGTCGCAAGGGCGCGCGAGGGCGGCACCGCCGAAGCGATGATCGACCGGTTGAGCCTCACCGAGCAGCGTGTCGCCGCGATCGCCGAGGCCGTCCGGCAGGTCGCCGCGCTGCCCGACCCGGTCGGCGAGAGCGTCCGCGGCTACACGCTGCCGAACGGTTTGGAGCTGCGGCAGGTACGGGTGCCGCTGGGGGTGGTCGGCATCATCTACGAGGGCCGGCCCAACGTGACCGTCGACGCCGCCGCGCTCACTCTCAAGAGCGGTAACGCCGTGCTGCTGCGGGGCTCGTCGTCGGCCTACGACTCCAACACCGCGCTGGTGGACGTGATGCGCGACGCGCTCGCCGGCACCCAACTCCCGGCCGACTCCGTTCAGCTGGTCCCCGGGACCTCGCGCCAGTCGGTGAAGCACCTGATGCGCGCCCGCGGGCTGGTCGACGTCCTGATCCCGCGTGGCGGCGCCGCGCTCATCAACTCGGTGGTCGAGGAATCGACCGTGCCGGTGATCGAGACAGGGGTGGGCAACTGCGCCGTGTACGTCGACGCGTCGGCCGACGTCGATCTGGCGGTGGACATCCTGATCAACGCCAAGACGCAGCGCCCGTCGGTCTGCAACGCCGCCGAGACCGTCCTCGTGCACGCCGACATCGCCGAGGCGTTCCTGCCGGTGGCCCTGAGGGCTCTGCGCGACGAGAACGTCACCGTGCACGGTGACGCCCGCGTCCGGTCCTACGGCGATGACGTTGTGCCGGCCACCGAGGAGGACTACTCGACCGAGTATCTCTCCCTGGACATCGCCGCGGCCGTCGTCGACTCCCTCGAGGAAGCGGTCGCGCACATCCGGCGGTACGGCTCGGGCCACACCGAGGCGATCGTCACCACCTCGCAGGGGGCGGCCAAGCGGTTCGTGGCACTGGTCGACTCGGCCGCCGTCATGGTCAACGCCTCCACCCGGTTCACCGACGGCGAGGAGTTCGGCTTCGGCGCCGAGATCGGCATCTCCACCCAGAAGCTGCACGCCCGCGGCCCGATGGGGCTGCCCGAGCTGACCTCGACCAAGTACGTCGTCACCGGCGAGGGCCACCTCAGGGGCGTCTGAGCGAGACGCGGCCGAGACGGCACGAGGCCTCCCGCGACCGCGCGTCGCGGGAGGCCTCGTGCGCTCTTGCCGTCCGGTGCGTCAGCGGACGGTGAGGTCCGCGCTCTTGTCACCCACCAGGATCTTGTAGGCGCCGGGCAGGACGGTACGGGGACCCGCCCCGTTGACGTCGCCCGCCGTGACCGCCAGCCGCGACAGCGGGATGGACAGCGTCACCGTCTTGGCCTCGCCGGCATTGAGCGGCACCCGCGCGTACCCGGCCAACCGCTTCGGCGGCACCAGGACCGGACTGACCGGCTGTGCGGCGAACACCGGAACGATCATGTCGCCGTCCCGGGGACCGCTGTTGGCCACCCGTACCGAGACGTTCCCGCGCCGCGAGGCGGACTCCGACCCGAGAGTCACGCCCTGTACAGCGAACGAGGTGTAGGAGAGGCCGTGCGCGAAGGCGTACTGCGGGTCGTAGCCGGAGCTCTCCCCGGCGTTGGTCCCGGGCAGCTGCTGGTAGTACATCGGCATGTCGCCGACGCTCTTCGGCCACGAGACCGGCAGCACGCCCGTGGGGTTGGTCTTGCCGTAGACCGCGTCGGCGACGGCGTTGCCGCCCTCGGAGCCGGGCAGCCACGCCGCGAGGACCGCGTCGGCGTCGTTCACCTTGCCCAGCACCAGCGGGCGCCCGGTGATCAGTACGGCGATGACCGGCTTGCCGGTGGCCTTGAGCGCCGCGACCAGGTCCTGCTGCTCGGCCGTGAAGGCGGGGACCTCCTTGTCGTTGGTGCCCTCGGCGCCGGGCTTCTCGCCGATGACCACGACGGCGGCGTCGGCGTCCTCGGTCTTGTCGACGGCGTCGTCCTTGGTGGTGGCGTGCTCGATCGAGGTGCCCGACGGGGCTCCGGTGCGCAGTCCGGCGAGGACCGTCTGGCCGGGGACCCGATCGCCGTCGGCCATTCCCTGCCAGCCGATGGTCCAGCCGCCCATCTGGTTCGGCAGGCTGTCGGCGCTCTCACCGGTGACCACGATCCTCTTGCCGGCGGCGAGCGGCAGCGCGCCGCCCTGGTTGCGCAGCAGCACGAGCGACTCGGCCGCGGCCTTGCGGGCCAGCGCGGTGTCGGCGTTCAGGACGATGCCGTCGGCCTTGGCCGGGTCGACATAGGGGTTCTCGAAGAGCCCGCGCTCGAACTTCAGCCGCAGGATGCGCGAGGCGGCCTCGTCGATGCGCTTCCTCGGCACCAGGCCGTCGCGGACCGCGGCCAGCAGTCCGTCGGTGAACTCCTTGGCGCTGTAGGGCTCCATGGCCATGTCGACGCCGGCGTTGACCGAGGCGGCGATCGCGTGCTTGTAGTCCCCGGCGATGTGGTAGCTCTCCTCGAGCGCCTTCACGTCCCGCCAGTCGGTGATGACGACGCCCTTGAAGCCCCACTGCTTGCGCACCACGTCGGTGAGGAGGTACTTGGAGGCGTGCGCGGGGATGCCGTTGACCGCGCCCGAGTTGGCCATGAGCGTGTCGGCGCCCGCGTCGACCTGGTCCTTGTACGGGGGGAGCAGCGTGTCCTGCAGGTAGCGCATCGAGACGTCGGCGTTGGTCCGGTCGTGGCCGTTGAACGGCTCGGAGTAGCCGCCGAAGTGCTTCACCGTCGCGGCCACCTGACCGGCCGCCTCCATGCCCTTCACGGTGCTGCCGGCGAGCGAGCCGGCGAGCACCGGATCCTCGGAGAAGGCCTCATAGTAGCGGCCCCACCGTGCGTCCCTGGCCAGGTCGGAGACGGGCGCGAAGTTCCAGGTCGGGCCGGTGGCCTTGACGACCTTGGAGGTCGCCGCGCCGACGTCGCGCGCCAGCGCGTCGTTCCAGCTGGACCCCAGGCCGATCTGGTGCGGGAAGATCGTTGCACCGGAGACGTTGTTGTGGCCGTGCACCGCGTCGACGCCATAGATGATCGGGATGCGCAGCCTGCTGTGCTCGATGGCGTACTTCTGGACGTGGTTCACCATCTCGGCCCATGCCTTGGGCGTGTTGGTGGGCGGCGTCATGCCCCCGCCGGACAGGATCGATCCCGTCTTGGCGTCGTCGAACACCGCCTTCAGGCAGTCCGGCCGCCAGTCGCCGTTGGTCCACTCGCAGTCGCCCCGCAGCCGGGCCACGGCGATCTGTGTCATCTGGCCGACCTTCTCCTCCAGCGTCATGCGCTTGAGCAGGTCGGCGACGCGCGCGTCGGTTCGGGCGTGCCGGTCGAGATAGATCGGCTCGGATGACTGCGCCCCGGCGGAGGCGGCCGTCATGGTCAGCCCGGTGGCCGTCAATGCCGCGGCCAGCCCGATCCGGGCGGCCTTCGTCCTCAGGAGATGTCGCATGCGCTGTGCTCCCAGAGCCAATGCGCCCGGTGCCCCAAACCGTGACGCATGAGAAATATTCGGCTCTGTGAGCAAAGTTTACAAAAAAGGGGAAGTCAAGAGCGTGATGGGGAAATGCTACTGATGTCGCCCTATGTCTGATTCTGTGGCGTCAGTTCTCGCGGGTCTGGCCGCCGCCGCCCCTGCGGCCGATGCGGTCGAAGAGCCCCTCGGCGGCGCTCGCGGCACCCTCGGCGACGTCGCGGACCTTGCCGATGAACGGGTCGGCGGTGCGGCTCCAGGACTCGCGGTAGGCGTTCGCGGCGTTCTTGACCTCGTCGGAGATCTTGGCGTCGCGGTCGTCGGCGCGGCGGGGGTAGGCGCCGTCGAGGATCCGCTGGTACTCGCCCTCGCGCGCCCACCTGTCGATCTCGGCGAACCGCACGACGGCGTAGGGGTGCGACCGCCGCATCAGGTTCAGGAACTTCAGCAGGCCGTCGCGCACGTCACCCGCGGCGTCGTACTCCCGGGCCTGCGCGTGGAAGGCCTCGGCGTTCATCTCGGTGAGCCGGCTACCGCCCGCCATCTTCATCAGCGCGCGCTTCACCGCCTCGGGGTCCTGGCTGGTCAGCAGGCCGGCCCGGTCGGCGGACAGCTCGGACTTCCGCTGCCACTCCTGGAGGCCCATGATGATGGCCGCGATGCCGATGTTGCCGAGCGGCAGCCACGCGAGGCGGGCGCCGAGCGAGGTGAGGATCAGCAGCATGGTGCGGTAGACCGCGTGCCCGGACAGGATGTGACCGACCTCGTGGCCGACGACGTAACGCAGTTCCTCGTCGTCGAGCAGGTCCAGCAGACCCGTGTTGATCACGATGAACGGCTTGTCGGTGCCGATCGCCATGGCGTTCGGCGTGGGATCCTGCACGACGTAGAGTTCGGGGACCTCGTCGAAGTCGAGGATGTAGGAACTGTCGCGCACCATGTCGTGGATGTTGCGGAACTGGTCCTCGCCCACCCGGACGCTGCCGCCGAGGAACATGAGCCGGATTGCACGCTCGCTGAAGAGCCCGGACAGGCGCCTCAGTACGGTGTCGAACCCGGTCAGCGACCTCAGCGCCACCAGCGCCGAACGGTCGGCGGGGTGCTCATAGGCCCGGGAGCTGATCCCGGGAAAGCGAGTGCGTGAACGATCCGGGGTCTTCGTCATATCCGGCATGCTAGTTCCGACGAACCGCCGAAGCCCAGGGTTCCCTCCGGGTCGCGCGTACCTCTTCCCGCACCCGGCCGGGGCGGTCGGCGGCCCCGTGAGCACTGCTCGCTAGGGTTCCCCTATGAGTACGAGGGGGCCCCGCAGGATCGGAATCATGGGTGGCACCTTCGATCCGATTCACCATGGTCACCTGGTGGCGGCCAGCGAGGTGGCGCACCTGTTCGGCCTCGACGAGGTCGTGTTCGTGCCGACGGGCCAGCCCTGGCAGAAGACCCGCAGGAAGGTCGCTCCGGCCGAGGACCGCTACCTGATGACGGTGATCGCCACCGCCTCGAATCCGCGATTCTCGGTCAGCCGCATCGACATCGACCGGGCGGGGCCGACCTACACCGTGGACACCCTTCGGGAGATGCGCGAGCTGCACGGCCCGGACACCGAGTTCTTCTTCATCACCGGCGCCGACGCGCTCGAGCAGATGCTCGCGTGGCACAACGCCGATGAGATGTTCGAGCTCGCGCACTTCATCGGGTGCACCCGCCCCGGCCACAGCCTGGCCGATCCCGGCCTGCCGGCCGGCCGGGTCAGCCTGGTCGAGGTCCCGGCGTTGTCGATCTCCTCCACCGAGTGCCGTGAGCGGGTGGAGGCCGGCGAGCCGATCTGGTACCTGGTGCCCGACGGCATCGTGCAGTACATCAACAAGCGAAGGCTGTACGAGGACGGGACCTGCTGACCGGCGCCTAACGCGGAGCCGGGTCGCCCTCACCCGTCACCGCGATCGGCGCGGAGGGGTCGTCGTGATCCTGCTGCGTGATCTCGGCGATGTCGTCGTCGGGTGGAGCGACCGGATCGGGCAACTGCCATCCGTGGGTCCGCAGCGCGTGCAGGAACGCGGTGACGATGTCGGGGTCGAACTGGCTGCCGGCGGATCTGCGAAGTTCCGCGACGGCGTCCTCGATGGGCCGGGCCGGGCGGTAGGAACGCGTCGAGGTCATGGCGTCGAAGGCGTCGGCGACGGAGATGATCCGCGCGAAT
>NZ_JABVEC010000044.1 GCF_014323705.1 Actinomadura alba | reverse complement strand
CTGTGCGGTGTATCGGGTGCAGGCGCGCGGCGCCGCCATCTCCGGCGGCGCCGCCGCGCGCTGGTCGTTCACTTTCCGTCGACCTGTTCGCCGGTGGAGACGACCTGCTCGTAGCGCTTGCTCCACGTGCTGCTCTGTTCCACCATGGTCTTCACGTCGACCGGAATGATCTCCACGCCCTTGAGCGGGTCGTCGCCCTCGACGATGGCCGGGGTGAGCCCCTCGCCCACGAGGACCTTCTGGCCCTCATCGAGCATCCAGTCGGCGAACAGCATCGCCGCGGCCGGATGCTTGGCGCTCTTCATGAGCCCGAACCCGTTGGGCCGGGCGACGACGGGCTCCACGTACGGCTGGTACGCCACCGGAGCGCCCTTCGCCCTCGCGCGCTCCACGATGTAGGAGTAGTTGGAGGCCACGACCGAGAACTGGCCGGCCGAGAGCAGCTCACCCTGCACGGTGTGCCCCTTGGCGATCATCGCGCCATCGGCCATCCCGGCGAAGATCTTGTCGACCTCCGCCTCGGTCTTGCCCTGCTTCCTCCAGTAGCCGTGCAGCGTGAGGTACCAGTCGTAGTCGCTGATCTCCAAGGACAGCTTGCCGTCCCACTTGGGGTCGGCGAGGTCCTCCCACGACTTCGGCTCCTGGCCCTTCGGGACGAGCTTGGTGTTCCAGCTCGGCGCGAAGAGGTTGAACCGGGTGGCCGTCCAGCCCGCGAACCGGCCGGCCTCCGGCACGATCTGACGCCGCTCGCCGTCGTACTTCGCGAGGATGCGCTCCTTGTCGAGCGCGAACAGCTCGTTCGCGTTGGTCTCGACCACGTCGTTGCCCTGGTAGCGGGCCCCGTGCTCGGTCAGGATCCGCTGCAGCACGGTCTCGGACCCGGCCCGGTAGAGGTTCACCTCAACGTCGAAGGCATCACCGAACGCCTCGGTGACCTTGCTCGCGACGTCACTGGTCATCGAGGTGTAGAGGTTGAGGGTGCCTTCCTGCTCGGCCAGCTTGACCAGCCGGTCGCGCCGCTCTTTGCCCTTGAGCCCGTTGATCTCGTTGTAGACCTTCTCCGCGGCGGTCGGCCCGCCACCGCCGGC
This sequence comes from Actinomadura alba, assembly GCF_014323705.1. Taxonomy (GTDB): domain Bacteria; phylum Actinomycetota; class Actinomycetes; order Streptosporangiales; family Streptosporangiaceae; genus Actinomadura_C; species Actinomadura_C alba. The sequence goes on along the minus strand of NZ_JABVEC010000044.1, from coordinate 57,035 downwards.
GGCCCCCCCGCCCCCCGAGGTCGGAGAGCCGCCACAACCGCTCACGACCACCATGACCGCGACACCGGCGGCGAGCAGGCGCCTCGCCTGCGGCCCGGTACGCCGGGTGGGGGGTCTCATGGTCCTCATTTGATCTCCTGACCTGCCTTGACGATGTCGGCGTAGAGGTTGTCCCACTTCTTCGGGTCGGCGAGCAGTTCCTGCTCCGGGGGCGCGATGATCTTGAGGCCGGCCACCGGGTCCTTCTCGGTCGGGATGGCGCCGATCCGGAACGCCTTCTCAAGGATCTTCTGACCCTCGGTGAGCTCCCAGTCCGCGAAGAGCATCGCCGCGGCGGGGTGGCTCGCGGTCTTCATGAGCGCCACGCCGTTGGGCCGCATCACGATGGGCTGGACGGGTTCTCCCGAAGCGGGGCGCCAGCTGACCGGGGCGCCCTTGTCCGCCGCCTTGTCGATGGTGTGGCTGTAGGAGGACACGGTCACCGCGAACTGACCGGCCGACAGCAGTTCGCCCTGTGTGGTGTGTCCTTTGGCGATCTTGGAGTTGCCAGCGATCTTGGTGAGCAGGTCGCGGACCTCCGCCTCGGGCCGGCCCTGCTTCAGGTAGTACTGGTAGATGCCGGCGAACCAGTCCACGTCGCCGACCTCCATGGAGACCTGGCCCTTCCACTTCGGGTCGGCCAGGTCCTCGAACGATTTCGGCTCCTGCCCCGGCTTCACCTTGTCGGTGTTCCAGCCGACGACGAAGACGTTGAACCGGGACGCGGTCCAGCCGTTCGCCTGGCCCTCCTTGCGAACCGAATCGCGCAGCTGACCCTTGTATTCGTGGAACATGCCCTCGGATTGCATGATGTTGAGCTCGCCGGCGTTCGTGTCGACGAAGTCGTTGCCGAGGTAACCGGCCTGCTGCTCCTGCCTGACGCGCTGGAGCACCGACTCGGAGTTGCCGCGGTAGACGCTCACTTCGATGTCGTAGGTCTCCTCGAACCCTTCGACCAGCTTGTCCATGTCGGTGTTCGAGGTGTAGATAGCGAGTTTTCCCTCCTTCTCGGCGAGTTCGACGAGCGTCTTGCGCCGCTCCTCACCGGTGAGCCCGTTGATCCGGTCATAGACCGGCTGGGCCTTCGCGGCGGCCTGCGCGGCCGCCTTGTTGCCCGCGCCCTTGGCGGACGCGCCGCCCGAGGCGGTCGGCGAGGCGCCGCAGGCCGTGAGGAGGAGGGCGGTGGCCAGGAGTGCCACCGATCCGAGAGGTGTGTGGTGTCGCATTACTACTCTCCCGCGAGTTGCCTGGGCGGGCGTTCGCCGACCCGGCGCTGGGCTGATGTAGGGGGTTCCCCGCGAGGAACCGAGCGGTCAGGTCGGGTTCGGGTTCCGGACGGGCTCGACGACCGAACCGCTGTCACCGTGCGTGTGGCCCCTGTGGACGACGGTGCGATCTCGGACGCGCTGCGGTTCTGCTTCTCGCCGGCGAGCACGCCCGGCGGGTAGTCGCGCACAATACCTCCTGTGGCTTGAATCACGTTGAGTAGATAGCAACCTGGGACTAAAGGTCTAACCTTTGGCCCAAAGTTTTACCAGACCGTTATCTCGCGGACAAGAGATGGAGCGGATCTCCGGCTAGAAGGCGGGCGACGTCCGCGACGGTGATCCCGCGCATCACGTCCCGCGCCGTCTCGGCGACCGGAATGCCGAGATCGACCCGCTCGGCCATCGCCGCCGTATTGGCCAGGTCCTTCGCATGCCAGGTGAGGCGCATCCGGTCCAGCTCGCGCAGCGTCCGCGAGTCGGTCGGGCCGTCCATCAGCGCCCGCCGCAGGACGGGCACCGACACCCCGGCCCGGCGGGCGAGCTCCAGCGCCTCGGTGATCGCGCAGATCTGCGCCCAGTGGATGAGGTTGTTCGCCGTCTTGCCGACCTGACCGGCGCCGAGCGGCCCGAGATGGTGTACCGCGCTCGTCCACGGTTCGAGCACGGGACGGATCCGCTCCAGCACCGCGGCGTCACCGCCGACGAGGAGATTGACCTCGCCCGCCTCCGCCCCGCGCACCCCGCCGGTGAGGGCGGTGTCGAGCACGTGCACGCCCGGCGGTGCCGCCGCGGCCACCCGCTCGCACGTCTCCGGGCGCACCGATGAGCAGAGCAGCACGACCGACCCCGCCCGCGCACCGCCGAGCACACCATCCGGACCGAGACACACCTCGCAGACGTCCTCGTCGGTGGGCACGAACACCGCGACCACCTCGGACCTGGCGGCCAGATCGGCGGGGTCCGACGCGTCCCGCGCGCCGTTCGCGACCGCCGCGGCGACCGCCGCCCGGTCGACGTCCAGCACCACGACGTCCACCTCGGCCGCGAGGAGGTGGCCGACCACCGGAGACCCCATCGCCCCGAGGCCGATCACTCCCACCTTTGCTCCCATGGCTTCTCCCCTTGTCGTCGCCGTCGGCCCGGCCCGCTCGCGGGCGCCGCGGCGTATGCGTGGCGGTGCCGGTCCCGCGGAGCGATGAGAACGCCGCGCGAAGCCTGACGCACTGCCCTGTAACCGTGAAAGGTAATACCATTCCCCAAAAATGAGGAGAGGGGAACTAGTGCGCCGAGCCGCGGGATCCTTCATCGTCCGCGCCCGCGCCGCCCACCGGCGTGTCTTCCGCTCCCTCGCCGTGCCCAACTACCGGCGTTTCTTCCTCGGGCACGCGGTGAGCGTCGCGGGCACCTGGATGCAGCGGGTGGCCCAGGACTGGCTGGTTCTCGACCTGTCCGACTCGGCGGTCGCGCTGGGTCTCGCGGCCTCGCTGCAGTTCCTGCCCACCCTCGTGTTCGGGCTGTGGGGCGGCGTGCTCGTCGACCGGCTCGACCGGCGCCGTACGATCATGGCGACCCAAGCGGTCAGCGCGCTACTCGCCGCGGTGCTCGCCGCGGTGGTGCTCGGCGGCGTCGTGCGGCTCTGGATGGTCTACGCGCTCGCGCTCTGCTTGGGCCTGGTCACCGTGCTCGACGTGCCCGCCCGGCACGCCTTCGTCACCGAGATGGTGGAGCCGGAGGACTACGTCAACGCCCAGGCGCTGAACTCGAGCGTGCACAACCTGGGCCGGCTCGCCGGCCCGGCGATCGCCGGGCTGCTGATCGCGGCCGTCGATGTCGGCGCGGCGTTCGCCGTCAACGCGCTGTCCTTCGCGGCGGTCCTGCTAGGGCTGGCGCGCATGGACACCGGCCAACTACGCCGGCTGCCCGCCACCCGCCGGGCGAGAGGCCAGGTGAGACAAGGCCTGCGGTACGTCTGGCGGCACCCTGAGCTGCGTGCCTGCATGTTCCTCGTTGCGGTGGTGGCCCTCCTGGGCCAGAACTTCCGGGTCGTCCTGCCGCTGCTCGCCCGGGACACGTTCGAAGGGACGGCCGAGGTCTACGGATGGCTCACCTCCGCACTGGGCGCGGGCGCGGTGCTCGGCGCCCTGGCCAGCGCCGCGCGCGAGAACGTGACCGCGTGGTCTCTGCTGACCTGGACATGGGCCTTCGCCGCCGTCAACGCGGTCGCCGCCGTGGCCCCCGGCCTCGGCATCGCGCTGGCGGTGATGGTCGGCGTCGGCGTCGCGAACATCTGCTTCAACACCCTCGCGCGCACCCTTCTGCAACTCGGTACGGACCCCGGGATGCAGGGCCGGGTCATCGCCCTGCACAGCTTCGTCTTCCTCGGCAGCACCCCGTTCGGCGGCCCGATCACCGGCTGGGTCTGCGAGCAGTGGGGACCCAGGGCCGGGCTCCTGCTCGCCGGCGTCTCCGCCGGGCTGGCCGGGATGGTGGTGCTTCCGCACCTGCGCCGGGCGCGTCCCCGCGACAGGCCGGACGGCCGGGACGGTTCGACCGCGTGACCGTCAGTCCAGGGCGAGCCCCGACAGCCGGAGCCGGGCCACATGATGCCGCCAGATGTTCAGGTCGTTGAACGACGATCCGAGGTCCGGCAGTTCCGCAACGTCCTCCGGGGTGAGGTCGGCCGCGCGGTCACCCAGCCGCGCCCGTTCCACGCTGACGCGGGCGAGCACGTCCAGGGTCAGCGCGCGCACGACGGCCTGCTCGACGGCGTGCGGGCCGGACCCGACCGTGGTGATCCCGTGTCCCCGCATGACGCACACCGTGGACGCCCCCATCGCCTCGACGAGTTCGCGGCCGAGTTCCGGCCGGCGTACGAGGACGGCCCGCGGGTACACGGGGACCCCTTCGAGGGCCATGCGGGCGGCGGGGATGTTGTACGCGCCGAACACCGGACGCAGCGGCACCTCCTCCACGCCCGCCACCAGGACCGCGGGTGGATGACAGTGCACGACGGCGTCGACCTCGGGACGGGCTCTCAACACCTCGCCGTGGATCGGCAGTTCGTTCGGGACGGCCCAGCCCTCGAGCTCCCCCCGTCCGTCGAGGTCGACCTGACGCACGTCCTCGTCGAAGGTGAACAGCAGCCCCTGCTCCTGCGGGCCCCGGCAGCGGACGAGCATCCGGTCCGCTCCGACCCGTACGCTCACGTGGCCGAGGATGTCCTCGGCCAGGCCGGCGTTCGCGAGGATGCGGCAGGCCAGCGCGATGGTCCGGCGCAGGTCGGTGAACTCGGTGGGGACGGTCACGCTGGTCTCCGTTCGGCAGGATGCTGACGTGGATGGCGCCTGGGTCGGTCCGCGCGCCGGCGACGCGCAACGCGTGGTGCGCCGCGTCGAGCGGGAACCGGTGGGTGCACAGCAGGTCGAGCGGGTAACCCCGCGAACGGATGATCTCGATCGCCGGGTCCACACTGCGATGGCGAGCCGGAAGTCTCGGAAGTGGTCGTAGCCGGTGGTGGCGATGCTCAGGTGGAGATTGCCCATGGGCGTCCTCTTTCGGGTGTCGGGGCCTGTAGGGTAAATTGGTAAGACAGTTAGGCCTATGCCTAGCGTACTGTCGATCGGGCTGTCGGGTCAGAGCGGTCATCTGTGACCGGCGGAACCATCACACCGGCTGGCGCGGCGGCGCGCCGAGAAAGCGAGTGAACATGGGCAAGAAGGGACGCGTCTTCGTTCGTGGTCTGACGTCCGAGACCTACGGCTTGAACAAGTTCCGGCACGAGCAGCTGGCTGCCCCGAGGGTGCGCGACGACTCGGTCGTCGTCGACGACGCGAAGGTCGGCCACTCGGGCGACTCGGCCCAGTCGCGTACGTGGTGGCGCGTCGGGCCGGGCGATGATCCGTTTCTGACCCAGACGCTGCAGGTGCATTTCGTGGAGTTGCCGGCACAGACTTCGAACCACGGTCACGGGCATCAGAACGAGGCCGCGTTCTACATCCTTGAGGGCGCGGGCTACGAGATCCACGACGACCAGCGTTACGACTGGAAGCAGGGCGACCTGGTTTTCGTGCACACCGACTCGGTGCACCGGCATTTCAACCCGTACGACGAAAAGGCCGTTGCATTGGTGATGAAGGCCAAATGCACGTGGATGTTCATGGGCCTGATCCAGCAGGGCCGCAGCGGTCCGATCGATCGGCCGGAGGACTTCGGCGAGCGCGAGGACTGGTCGCGGATCTGGACGCCGGGCGTGTTGGAGCGTAAGAAGGTCGTCACCCCATCGGACGGCGTGTGGGAGACGACACCGATGGGGCGCCTGCGGGTGATGAACAGCGCGGCCATGACCGAGAACCGGCAGTTCGGCGTCGACGTGTTCGAGCTGACGATTCCGGCGGCGAGCAGGTCGGGCAAGCACTGGAAGATGGCCGATGAGATCCTCTACGTGCTCGACGGCGAGGGGTACTCGCTGCACTGGGAGGTGGAGGCCGAGATCGCGGAGAAGTACTACGCCCGCATCGCCAAGGAGCCGACCCGGCACGAGATCAAGAAGGGCGACACGCTCTACGTCCCGCAGAACACGATCGCCCAGCACTTCGCCGCCGACGGCACCCCGCTGCACCTGTTGTCGGTCCAGAACCGGGTGTTCAAGCACCTCGGCTACGACGCGGTCCACTACTTCGAGGATGCCCCTGAGTACGCGTCGTCCTCGCTGACCGGAGCGACCGCGGGCCGCTGAGCCGCAGAACCGGTGGTTGCCCGGGCCTCGGCCCGGGCAACCTTGCCGGCACGGCGCGGGCAGGTTGCGGGTCAGGTCAGAGGATCGCCACGCTCCAGCGCGGCGATCTGGTCCAGTCGTTGCTGGTGGCGGCCGCCCTTGAAGGGGGTGGCGAACCACAGATCAGTGATCTCGTCGGCCAGTTCCGGGCTGAGAACCTTGGCGCCGATCACGAGCACGTTGGCGTCGTTGTGGGCACGGGAGATCTCCGTCGTGAACAGGTCGTGGCACAGCCCGGCGCGGATACCGCGGATCTTGTTGCAGGCGATCAACTCGCCCATTCCGCTGCCACCCACCATGATTGCGCGGTCGGCGTGACCGTCGACGACCCGGCCGCAGACGTCTGCGCAGAGCGGCGGATAGTCCACCGTCTCCCCGTCGGCGCCGTATGCTCCGCGGTCGTCGGCGTCGTGCCCCTGTGCGGTGAGCCGGGCGATCAGGCGCGCCTTCAACGCAAAGCCATTGTGATCCGCCGCGATGGCGATCCGCATGGCCATCATCCTCACAAACGGTTCGACTGGTGGGTTTGCGTACGTCGGGTGCCGACCGGCATGCTCAACCGGTCAGATCTCGAGTGCTCTCCGCGAACAGGGACTCCACGGCGGGCCGCCGGTCGAGGATGCCCTGGCTCGTCGCATGCTCGATGAGCTCCTCGATGACGGCGCGGTTCGGCGCTATGCCGTACGGCAGCGGGTCCGCACCGGTGATCTCCATGACGTGCCGGTAGATGAGATCCGTCGGTGTCGGCGCCTCGATCGCGTCGCGGCGCAGCCGGTCGACGTACAGGTTCTTGGCCTCGGCGAAGGCCTCGAACACGTCCGTGGCCAATTCGGGGTGCGCCGCGAGCAGGTCGTCCCGCACGACCACCAGGTGGTTGATGGGGTAGTGACCGCGTCGGCGCAGCGCCGCGAAGCCGGCCTCCGTGGCGTCGGGTATCAGCGGCACGAGGCCGGGAGGGCTGGGATCGACACCGATCGCGGCCGCCAGTTCGCCCCCGGCGACCAGATCGGCGAGGCGCCGTCCCGGTTGCATCGGCACGACGTTGGCCGGTGGGCGGTACTCGGCGACGTGCTCGTCCCCGGAGAGCACCCAGGTCACCTTGCCCAAGTCGACACCGTACTCGTCCTGCAGGACGCCGCGCGCCCACACGCCGGTCGTCACGGTGTATCCGCGGTTGACCCCGACCTCCCGGCCCTCGAGATCCTTCGGATCCCGGATGCCGGCCTCCGGGCTGCGCACGATGGCGCCGTGATGGAACCCGCGCACCAGGAAGATCGGCAGTGCCGTGAACGGCTTGCCGTTGGCCTTGGCACAGAGGTAGGTCGTGATCGCCATCTCGCAGACGTCGAATTCGAGTCCTCGAACCATCCGGCGGAAGGCATCAACGAGAACCGGGACCTCCTCGAAGGCGAAGCCGAACCGTTTGGGGGTGACCGCGCCTTCCTTGAGGGCACGGTTGTTCCCCTGGGTCCGGGTCACCGTCCGCAGCCGCATGTCCGGCATGTTCCCTCCCGTTCGCTCGTGGCCGCCGACACGGCTCGGTCAAGAAGTTCTCGGGCGGATCCTGTCCATCGACCCGCGGTCCGCACCTTTGACAGGGTAGCAAACCATCAGACCATTAGACTTATGGGCGGAACCCTGAAAACGGGCACCGGTACGGAAGTGGGCATCGCCTGGAAAGTGGGAGGAGCGTTATGGCACAGCCTGTACTGGCTCCGGTTACTGAGGGTATTGGTTAGACCATTACTGCTATGATGCAATGACGCAGGTACGGAGCACGACCGAGATCGCGGAGGGACGGCGGTATGTCATCGGGTGGGACGCCGGGCGACAGGAATACGGCGGACTTGTTCGGCCCGGTGAGCGTCGGTCGCATCTCTGATGTCATCGTGGCGCAGATGCAACTCCTGATAAGGGAGGGCAAGCTCGTCCCCGGCGACCGGCTGCCCAGCGAGCGCAGTCTGTGCGAGCGGTTCGGCGTCAGCAGGGTGACGATCCGCGAGGCTCTTCGGGTGCTGGAGGCCAGCGGACTGGTGGGGATCCGCGTCGGGGCTCGGGGAGGCGCCTTCGTCACCCAGCCGTCCAGCGAACGCGTCGGGGAGAGTCTGGCCAACCTGATGACCCTGACCCCGATGACCGCCGGCGACGTCACCGAGGCCCGCATGGTCTTCGAACTCGGCATCCTGCCGCTGGTGGTGGAGCGTGCCACCGAAGAGGACATCGCGGACCTGCGGGCCCTCGTCGAGCAGGGCGTGAGCGCGCTGGAGAGCGGCTCTTACACCATGGCGATGTCGGCGGCATTCCATGTGCGGGTTGCCTCCTCCACCCACAACCCGGCGATCGAGATGCTGGTGCACAGCTTCCACGGCCCCATGCTCATGTCGCTCCAGCAGGCCCGAGTCTCTGCGCCGTTGATGGGTCACCTGGGCGCGCAGGAACACTTCCAGCTCGTCGAGGCGATCGAGCAGCGGAACGTCGACCGGGCCCGCGCCATCATGACCCGTCACCTGCAGCGCACCGCCGCTCGCGTGGCGGAGAATCGGGATCCCAGTCTGGCGAATCTGGAGAGCGGCCACTGAGTTGCCGAGGCCGCGACAGCCACGTCGGCGTACCCCGCCAAGCCGTCGCCGACCATGGTCGTCGATGGGTGTTCTGCGCCGTGGCCGCCGTTATTCGTCGGGTAGCCGGTCGTGTCGGGGGTCCTGGTTGAAGATGAGCGACTTGATCGTGATCGGCACGGTGTTCGACGGGAAGCGTATCCGGCCGATATCGACGTAGTCGAAGTCCCGCAGGCTCAGGCCGTCGATGACCAGCAGTTCGCTGGTGACCGCGAGCTCTTCCCGGAGCAGTCTGCCGAGCGTCATGGCGACGTCCCCGTCGAGTATGACGTAGACCGGTCTGCCCTGCGCGATCCGGTCGGCGAGGCCGTCCCGGAGGCCGCACGCGAAGGGGAAGAGCCTGTCGTAGCTCGGCAGGCCATCCCATGACATGGCCAGGGCGACGTCGGCGTCGGTCTGGCCGATGTCGAGGGCGACGAGGTGGCGCCGGATCGCGGCTGCGACCGCCGCCGCGTCGACCGTCTCCCCGAGCTCGTAATTCGGCCGCACCACTTGCAGGTTGCGGCGCGGCAGCAGCGCGTCAGGGTCGGTGATACAGCCGGTGTTCCCGCTGAGCTGCACGCTGTACTCGGACGCGCCCAGCGCGGTGGCGCGGATGCACTCGCCCTCCGGCAGGAGCGGGAACGGCAGCGCGCCAGAGTCGACCCGGCGACGCAACGCCCGGCCGAGCGGCCGGCCGAGATCGCCGAACTGCCTGCTCTCCCGGTCGTATACGTACTCCGCGACCCCGCCCGAGAACATCACCCCGTCGATCGGGCCGACCTCCGCCAGCGGCTCGGTGAGGTACAGCCGCGCGACATCTTGGGGGAGCGGATCGGCGGTGAGCGCGGCGACGAGCGCGTCCGCCATCATCTCCGCCACCTTCTCGAGCTCCTCCGGGCGAGCGACGTCGCCGAGCTCCCAGGCGTACCCGGCGCGGGCGGCGTGACCACGGCCGGCCGGCTCGAGGCGGACGATACGGTCTTGATCGTCGACGACCTGGAGTCGGCCGCCAATGTGCACCGCGGCGGTCGTCATGACCTGACCGCGGTCCAGCACCGCGAGCTTCGTCGTCCCGCCCCCGATGTCGATGTTCAGGATGCGCAGCCCGGTGTCGTGCGACGCCTTCGCCGCGCCCGAGCCGTAGGAGGCGAGCATGGCCTCCATGTTGTGGCCCGCGGTCGCGTTGACCAACTCGCCCCCGCGCTCGGCCAGGACGCTCGCGATGGCCTCGGCGTTGCGGCGGCGCAGCGCCTCACCGGTGAGGATCACGACTCCGGTGTCGACGTCGGCAGGGTGGACGGCCGCCGCATGGTAGGCCCGGTCGATGATCGAGCCCAGAGCCTCAGCGTCGATGTGCTCGGCGCTCGCATACGGAGTGAGCGCGACCGGGGAACGGTACCCGGTCTGCCGGCGGACCACGATGTACCGGGTCGTCAGGTCCTCGCTGATCCGCCGCAGATGCAGACGGGAGAACACGACCTGCGTGCCGGACGACCCGATGTCCATCCCCACGCTGTGCAGCGTGACGTTGTCCTGCTGCCAGATCGGGTTGTCCTCGATCGGGCTCAGCGCCTCATCGTCGTGCACATGGTCGTGGTCCGGGACGTACGCCGAGTAGACCGTGGGCACTTCGGTGAGGTGCTCGAGGCCATGGCCGTCGCCATGGACGTGGTCGTGCGCACCGGCGTGCCTCACGGTCGTACTCCTCACGGGCGTCGGAGCCAGGCGGTGCCGGCTGTGCTGACTACGGCTTGGGCGGCAGCGTCTTCAGCTCGATCGCGTACGCGTCGTCCATCTGCGGCTCTATGTCGTGCTTGGCCAGGGCCTCGCGGAAGGTCTCGCGCACGTACGGCGACTCGTCGGCGTAATCGATCTGGTCGCCGCCGACGCGCTGGCTGATCCATGCCTTCGGCACGCCCTGCGCGTTGCGGACCGATACCACCTCGTGTTTGAAGGCGAGGTAACGGGCGGGCTCGAGGCCGGTGTTGAAGTGTTGGTGGAACCACATGTTCGGGGGGACGATCAAGGTGCCGGGGCCCCACTCGTAGCGTCGCGGCTCCTCTCCCTCAGGCCACATCAGGCTGTAGCCCGTGCCCGTCAGCATGATGACGTGGGCGCCGGGGCCGTGGCGGTGTCCCTTCTTGTACGTCGCGATCGGGAACTGCGAGATGTGGCTGTTCATCGAGCCCTTGGCCATCGCGAAGCGGATGTGCCCGCCGCCCGCGCCGCGTTCCTTCGCTTCGATCAGCGGCAGGTTGGCCGCGTCGGCGACGAAGTTCGTGTCCAGGAGCAGGCCCTTCTGCTCACCCTTGGGCGAGAAGTAGCCGGGCTCGCCGTTGAAGCGGTTCGGGAAGTCCTTGGGGGTGCTGAACACGAAGTCGACGTCGTCGTAGAGGTTGATGACCGGAGGCATATTCGTCGAGGAGACGAAACGAGCCGCCTTCTGCCCTGAGCCGTTGAAGTGCTGGTGGTGGGCGTTGAGCGGGATGGCGAACAACGAGCCGGCCTGCCACTCGAATGTGACCTCGGCGCCGGCGTCGTTCCAGACCTTCGTGGACCCCTGCCCGTCGAGGACAAGGATCATCTCCTCGAACAGCTGCCGCTGCGGCGCCAGCTTGCCGCCCGCCGGGATCTCGCAGACGTAGCAGTCGTTCGACGTGCGTGTTGCCTCGTGATTGATGAAGACGCCTCGCCCGCCGCGCCGCTCCCAGGGCTTGAGCTCGACCGTGCGCAGATCCGGCACATAGTGGGCGGCGATGATGTCCAGCCCCTCAGCGGCCACCCAACGGGTGTAGGGGGACTCCTTCTCGGTGACGAACTTCGCCGCGAGTTGGTCGTTGACGAGCGCGTCCCTGGCCATGCAGAAGCCTTCCTGATATGCCGGACGTGACTTCCTGCCCAGATCGGGCTGGCGAAGTCACGGTATTGGTATGACCATAAGGCCAAAATTGCACAGGTGTCAATATCCAGGTGTCAATGCCTGCGCGACTCCGTCGCACCGCTAACGACCCTGGTTCGCCACCGCCTGGGCGCCCTCCGCGGCGGCTTCCGGGTCGAGGTAGCGGCCACCGCGCTCGACCGGGGTCAGATTCTCGTCGAGTTCGTAGCGCAGGGGAATACCCGTAGGGATGTTCAGCGCCATGACCTCCTCACGGCTCAGGCCGTCGAGGTGCGCGACGAGCGCCCGCAGCGAGTTGCTGTGCGCCACGACCAGGACCGTCTGCCCGGCGAGCAGGTCGGGCGCGATGACGTCGTACCAGTAGGGCAGCAGGCGGGCGATGACGTCGGCGAGGGACTCGGTCCGCGGCATGAGGTCGCGGGTCAGCCCGGCGTATCGCGGGTCACTCGCAACCTGCCACTCGTCGTCGGGCCCGATCGGCGGCGGTGGTACGTCGTACGACCGGCGCCAGAGCTGGAACCGCTCCTCGCCGTACTCCTTCAAGGTCGCCTTCTTCTCCTTGCCCTGCAGCGCGCCGTAGTGCCGCTCGTTGAGCCGCCAGTGCCGGGTGGCCGGGATCCAGACCCGGTCGGCGGCCTCGAGCGCGAGGTTGCCGGTGCGCACCGCACGCGTCAGCAGGGAGGTGTGCACCACGGTCGGCAGCAGCCCGGCCTCACGCAGCAGTTGCCCGCCGCGCCGTGCCTGCTCCTCGCCGAACGGCGTGAGATCGACATCGACCCACCCGGTGAACAGGTTCTTCGAATTCCATTCGCTCTCGCCGTGGCGAAGGAGAATCAGCGTCTTCATCTGTTGCTGGCGCGGAGACCCCGGCGTTCACGCCGGGGAGGAAGCGCCTCCTCCCAGGCTGGCAGAGCGGCCGGAAGACTGTCGGTGGCCGCATGTAGCCTCACGGTCACAGAAGCGTCCGATGTGGGATGTTCTCGGGTTGGGAGGGATGGATGGCGTTGCGGAAGTCGGCGGTCAAGCAGGCCGGATGCGCCTCGGTCGTGCAGGTACGCCTGTTGCCCACACCGGCCGACGCCGAACGGCTGGCCACAGCCGTGACGATCTGCAACACCGCCGCCACCTATGCCTCCCGCATCGCTTGGGAACGGCGGGTGTTTGGGCAACTGGCGTTGCACCGGCTGATCTACCGGCACCTGCGAGACCATTTCGTCGGCCTGGGGGCCCAGGCGGCCGTACGGGCGATCGCCCGCGTGGCCGATGCCTACACCAACCGCCGCGCAACAAAGAAACGGGCGCATATCTTCCGGGCGCACGCCGCGGTGCCCTATGACGCCCGGATGATCACCTTCAACCGGGATGCCCGCATCGCCTCCCTCTGGACCCCCACCGGCCGCGTCCGTGCGGCCTACACCGGCCGGGACCAAGACCTCAAGGCCATCGCCGAGCTGCCGATCGGCGAATGCGACCTTATCGAACGCAAAGGCACCTGGCTGCTGCAGATCGCCGTCGCGCTCCCCAGACCCGAGACCGCGGATCCGTTCAATGGGTTCCTCGGGGTCGATCAGGGGACGGCGAACCTTGCCGTTACCTGTGACGGCGAAGTGCTGCCCGGCAAAGCCCTCCCCGGAACGATCGAGAACAACGGTCACATCCGCGCTCTTCGCGACCGTCGGCACCGCCAGCGTAAGCGCCTGCAAGCCAAGGGCACTTCTTCGGCGCGGCGCCGGCTGCGTGTCCTGTCGGGGCGTGAGTCGCGGATGATGGCCGATATCAACCACCAAATATCCAAGCGTGTGGTGCGTGAGGCCGAACGCACCGGCCGAGGTGTTGCTATGGAAAAACTTTCCGGCATCCTCGGGCGGGTAAGGGCTCACCGGTCCCAGCGACGCACCCTGCATGGCTGGGCGTTCGCCCAGCAGATCGCCTTCACCCGGTACAAGGCCGAACGCGTCGGCATCGCCTTCATCCTGGTTGATGCGGCCTACACCAGCCAGACCTGCCCCAACTCCGATTGCGGGCATGTGTCGAGGCGGAACCGGCACGCACGCGGCATGTTCCGCTGCCAAGCCTGCGGCCTCGCTGGGCACGCAGACCACATCGCAGCCATCAACGTCGCCTACCGCGGCGCGGATGGCTGGGGCGCTGTCAACCGTCCGCACGCTACCGGTCTCCCTTCATCCAGACGGGCTCCGGAGAGCAAGCCACGGGCTTCAGCCCGTGGTCGTTGACGACTGCGCATCCCGAGCCGGCGGCGTGGTCAAATGACCGCAGACTCCGTCGACTCGGGGGCGAACAACTCCTCGGGTGTCCACAACCGCTTGGACAGCCCCTGCTCGTGGTGGTAACGCAGGAAGGTGGCCAGTGTCTCGTGGTTGCCCTCGATCCCGTAGGACCAGTAGTCCTTGCCCAGCAGGGCTCGTGCTTCCTCGAGTTGCGGGGTCAGCCAGGGAAGCATGAACCGCAGCGCCGAGGTGTCGTAGAGGTTCGCGTACGCCGCCTCCTTGGCCGCCAGCAGGGCCTTGTAGAGCGACTGGGCGACCCAGGGATGGCGGTCGTAGACATCGCGCCGGATCACGACCACGTGCATGATCGGGAAGATGCCTGTCGCCGCGTAGTACTCCTTCTCGCTGGCGACGACATCGGTGAACACCCGTCGCACACGGGGGTCGCCGGCGACGAACGGGCTCGGGACGCGCGGAGTGCACAGGGCGTCGATCTCGCCCTCGGCCAGCATGGCGGAGAGCGTCCTGTCCTCGGGAATGCGGCTGATCCGAACCGAGTCCGGCAGGTCGACGCTCGCCTTCTCGATGCGCCCGGCCGTCTCCTGCCCGCCCGTGAGGTAGGTGACCGAGTCGAACGGGACGCCGTGCCGGTCACCGAGGATGCCGCGCATCCACACGCAGGCGGTGAGCTGGTACTCCGGTGTGCCGACCACCTTGCCCCGCAGATCCTCCGGCGACGAGATGCCCGCGTCGGCGTGGCAGTAGAGCGATCCATGCCGGAACATGCGGGAAGTGAAGACCGGCAGGGCCACGAACGGCGAGGGGTCGGTGCGCAGCGAGACGACGTAGGAGGACAGCGACATCTCCGCCACCTCGAACTCCTGGTGCCGCATCATGCGGAAGAACGTCTCCTCGACGGGCAGCCGCAGATAGGTCAGGTCGATCCCGTCGGGGCGGATCGTCTCCTCGTTCAGGGCCCGCGTCCGGTCGTAGTCGCCGCAGGCGAAGGTGAGGTGCAGCCGGGGCATGGTCTTACCTGCCTTGCGAAGTCAGTAGCGCGTGCAGACGGGGGTAGACGCGCCGGGTGTTGGCCTCGAAGACCTTGTGCCGCTGCTCGTCGGTGAGATAGGCGCGGTCGACATACTGCTTGGTGTCGTCCCAGGCGATGCCGGTCTCGGGGGCGACGCCGCGGACCGCGCCCAGCATCTCCGACGCGAACAGGATGTTGTCGGCGCCGACGACCCGGTGCAGCAGGTCGATGCCGGGTTGGTGATATACGCAGGTGTCGAAGAAGACGTTCTTCATGACGTGCTCTGACGGGTCCGGACGGCCCATCCGGACGGCAAGGCCCCGGTAGCGCCCCCAGTGGTAGGGCACCGCTCCGCCGCCGTGCGGGATGACGAACCGCAATGTGGGGAAGCGGCCGAACAGGTCTCCCTGGAGCAGCTGCATGAACACCGAGGTGTCGGCGTTGAGATAGTGCGCGCCGAGGGTGTGAAAGTTCGGGTTGCAGGACGTCGAGACGTGGATCATCGCCGGGACGTCCAACTCCACCATCGCCTCGTACAGGGGGAACCAGTACGCGTCGGTGAGCGGCGGCGAGGTCCAGTGGCCGCCGGACGGGTCGGGGTTGAGGTTGCACCCGACGAAGCCGAGGCTCTCCACACACCTGCGCAGTTCGGCTGTCGCGTCGTCGAGCGTGCCGCCGGGTGTCTGCGGCAGCTGGCACACGCCGGCGAAGTGCTGCGGGAACAGGCCGACCACCCGGTGGATAAGGTCGTTGCTCACCCTCGCCCATACGCGTGCGGTCTCCGGATCGGGCACGTGGTGCTCCATCCCGGAGGCCTTCGGCGAGAAGAGCATCAGGTCGCCGCCGCGCTCGCGCAACAGCTTCAGCTGGTTGTTCTCGACGCTCTCGCGGATCGCGTCGTCGCTGATGGCGACCGGCGCCAGCGCGGGCAGGGAGGCATCCGCAAGCCGGGCGAGCTGCGCGTCGCGGAACGCCTGATGCTGCGGCGGGGTCGTGGTGTAGTGCCCATGGCAGTCAATGATCATCGTACGTGTGGTCCTCGTTCCTGGTGGGATCGCCGCGGACCGGCTCAGTCGCCCGGCGCCCGGTCGACGTAGGTCAGACCCTTGCGCGCGAGCCGTTCACGCATGGAGTTGACGTCGAGACCGAGTTCACCGCGCGCGTAGCGCTCGCGGAGCACCGCCTCCCTCTCTTCCCGCGCTCGGGATGCCTCGAGCACCTGTGCCGCCCGGCGGCGCGGGACGACCACGACCCCGTCGTCGTCAGCGACGATCACGTCACCCGGCTCGACCCACTGGCCGGCGCAGACCAGGCCGGTATTGACGTCGCCCAGGGTCTCCTTCACCGTCCCGAACGCGCAGATGTGCCGCGCCCACACGGGGAATCCCATCCGCTCGAGTTCCGCGATGTCGCGGCAGCCGGCGTCGATGACCAACCCGCGCACGCCGCGTGCGGCGACCGAGGTGGCGAGCAGTTCGCCGAAGTAGCCGGCCTCCGAGGGAGACGTGGGCGCGACCACGAGGACGTCACCCTCCTGGCACTGCTCCACCGCGACGTGGATCATCCAGTTGTCCGCCGGCGGCACGCTCACCGTCACCGCGGTCCCCGCGATGTGCGCGCCGGAGTAGACCGGGCGCAGGGCGGGCGCGAGCAGCCCGGTACGCCCCTGCGCCTCATGGATGGTGGCAACGCCGTACCGGCCGAGGGCGTCGACCGTCGTCCTGTCCGTACGGCGCGGGTTGCGGACGACGATGCTCACAGACCCTCCTTCGTCGGGCTGTTAGCAAAGCTGCTGTGCCTATTGACTCGCTCGCTCCGCTCGCTCACGCTTCCTCCGCCCACGGGAGCAGGGAGACATGGACGACGTCCTTGGCGCCTTCGCCGCCGACGGTCCGGATGGCGCGGTCGGTGTCCTTCAGACCGAACGTGTGGGTGCTCAGTTTCTCCAGCGGGAACCGTCCGGAGGCGAGCTGTTGGAGGGCGAGCTCGCAGGAGCGGTAGCTGTGGCCGCGGGCGCTCTTGATGCTGATGGACTTCTCGGTGATCTTCTTGAGCGGGAAGTCGGGGAAGGCGGCCAGTTCGCCCTGGACCACCATCGTGCCCTCGCGGCGCTTGAGCGCGTCGATGCCGAGCAGGATCGGGGCGGTGCCGGCGCCGGCCGTGCAGTCCAGCACGACGTCGACCCCCTTGCCGCCAGTGATCTCCAGAACGCGGTGCAGGGCGTCTTCCCGCAGAATGTCGATGACGTGGTCGGCCCCCAGCTCCTTTGCCAGAGTCAGCCGCGCGGCGTCCCGCGTCGTCCCGGTGACGATGATGCAGGTGGCGCCCGCCTGCCTGCAGGCGACGACCTGGGAAAGCCCCTGCTGCCCGGGGCCCTGGATGAGGACCGTCGAGGCGTAGCCGACGCCCGCGGTGACCAGAGCCCACTCGATGCCGTTCGACAGCGGCGTCACGAGGCCCGCCAACTCGGCGGAAACACCGTCAGGAACGCGGTGCGTCACCGAGTTCCAGGGCAGGTAGAGGTACTGCGAGAAGCCGCCCCACAGGTGGAAGGGGTTATCCGCGGAGGTGTAACCGTAGCGGCGGGCGTCGGGATTGGTGCGCCAGTCGGTCGCCTCGCAGTGGCGGTACTCGCCCTGGTGGCACCAGTCGCAGCGGAAGCAGCCGACGTAGTGCTCGACGAAGACGCGGTCGCCTTCCACCAGGCCCTTGCGCTCGGAGAACGTGCGTCCTGCCTTCGCGATGACACCGACGTTCTCGTGGCCCATGATCACCGGCTCGGCGAACGGCGGCTTCGCGTACATCTTGACGTCAGTGCCGCAGATCCCGGCGACCTCGACCTTGAGCAGGGCGCCGTCATCAGGGATGTCCGGCATCGGGAACTCGCGTAGTTCGGTCGTGCCCGACCCGGTCCTGACCGCTGCCAGCACCTGCTCTGCCATGGCATCTCCTCATTCTCAAGCCTGTCCAGGGCACACTATAGTCAGTGGACTGATGGACTGACCAATCAGCCGGCACCCGGTGCGCGCCCGCCGGCCGGTGTCCCCCCGCGGCGTGCCGCATCATGAGAGTCGCCCGTCTGACTCCCTATGCTCCGTCCAGGAACCGCAGCACCCTGGCGGGAGCCGTCGACTCGGTCTGCTCGGCCACCGGGACGTCCCAGTACTCGGATCGGGAGAGGCACTCCTGGAGGTAACGGGCGGCCGAGGGCGCGTGCGAATCGTCCTGCCCGGGGACCACGAGCGCGGGGATGTCGAGCGCCAGAAGGTCCTCGGGCTCCGGCCCGGGAACCGTGTCGCGGTCGAACATCAACCGTGCCATGCCGCTGACCAGGACGCGGTAGCGGTCCGCGTCGGCCCGCGCGTACACGTCGGCGAACGCCGGATCGCCGCGGAGCACGCTGGCCCAGGGACCCACGCGGGGGTCCGCGGGGAAACCCTTGTCCGAGCTCTTCGCGAGGGCCGCCACCTGCTCCAAGCCGTGCGCATCAGCGTAGGCCAGGTGCTGGGCGAACCGGGCGTGCTGCTTCATGCGATATTTCACCCCGCCCGCGGGCGAGTACAGCACCATGCTCAGGACCCGCTCGGGATGGGCCACCCCGACAGCTGCGACGGTGGAGCAGCCGACGCAGCCGCCGATCAAATGCGCCTGCGCAATGCCCAGATGGTCGAGCAGCCCCACGCCCTGCGCTACGTAGTCGGCCCAGGAGATCCGCTCCAGCCGGCCACCGGACCGGCCCGACTCCCGCCGGTCGAAGGAGACGCAGGTGTACTTCTCGCTGAGGTGGTCGAGCAGCCGCAGGCGCCGGTAGATCCCCACCGTCCGCCAGCTCTCCAGAGTCGAGTCGAAACCGCCGGGAGAGAACATCAGCAGCGGCGGCCCGGAGCCGGCCACCTCGTAGCGGGTGGAGATCCCGTCGACAACGGCGGTGGGCATGGACATTGCTCCTCGCGGTCGCCCGCCGCGGCGCCGGTTCGCGATGGTGCGGGGCGGGGCCGGGCGGTTGGAATGGTGGGATGGAGTGTCAGCTTGCGGGTGGGACGGGAATACCGCCGGCGACCTGACGTGCGGCACGCACGTCCTCGGCATATGCCGTGATCGCGGCGAGCGTTGTCTGTGCAACGTTCGCGTAGGTGTTCGGAGGGTTGTCGATGGCCGATGCGGCATAGCCGATGGCGGCGTGCGCCATGCGCATCCGGCCGTCGAGCCACGGGCCGCCGCCGAATCCTCCGACGACCGGAATGGAGACGGCCTGGGCGACGGCGGCCCCGACGACCGGCCCGGAGTTGGTGAAGTTGAGCAGCACGGCGCCCGCGTCCTCCAGCCGCTTGGCCTCAGCGACCAGCGCGTCCTTCATCGCCACCGGCACCTGGTCGTCGCTGGACGGGATCGCGTTGTACTCGGCTCCGTAGCGCAGCGCGGTCTGCGGCGTGATCCCGAACTGCGCGAACACCGGGATGCCCGCACGCGTGATCGCCGTGACGGAGTCGAGGAAGTCAGAGGCCGCGTCCAGTTTGACCATGTCTACGCCGGCCTCCTTGACGAACCGGATGGCCGCTCGCAAGGCGCTGTCCGTGCCCTCCTGGAGGGGGCCGAACGGGAAGTCGGCGCTGAGCAGGGCCCTGTTCACCCCCCGTCGAACCGCCTGCGTGACCACGAGCATCTGATCCATCGTGACCTCGAAGGGATTGGAGTGACCCCACAGGTTCACGCCGACCGTGTCGCCGACCGAGACGATGTCCACCCCGGCCCGGTCGACGATACGGGCGATCTGGTAGTCCCAGGCCACGACACCGACGATCTTGCGACCGTCGTCCTTCATCCGCTGCAGGGTGCGCAGGCTGATCTTGTCGGACATCTCGCCTTCGGCTTCCTCTGTCGTCGTTGGGTGGACGACAGGGCCGCGCGGGCTGGCGCCCGGCGACCCTGTCCGGCTGTCTGCTCCCGTCCTAGACCCTCAGGGCCGTGAGCAGTTCGAAGACATCGCTCTCGTCCGCGGACAGCAGCAGCACCCGGGCGTGCGGCCGGAGGGCGGCGACGGCGTCCTCGGCCTCGAAGCCGTCGCCGAGTACCACCCCTGCCGTCGTGATGGCGCTCGCGCTGCAGGCCCTGCCGATGGCCGCCGCGTAGGCCCGTCCCGAGTCATCCGTCGCGAGGACGACCACCACGTCGGTGCCGTTCAGCACGTCCCCTAGTGCGGCCGGCGAACCGTCGAGCCCGTACAGCGGGACCTCTCCCGCCGGCTCGTTGCTCCCACCGGCTCCACGCGTGACCTCGCAGGTGTAGAACCTGGCGTTGGCCCACGGTCCGCCCGCGACGCGGCGGGTGACCGCCGCGGCTCTCGCGTCCAGCGCGATGACGCGTGCGGCCCTGGCGGGTGCGATCGGCACAGTGATCCGGTAGCGCGCCTCACTCGCGGAGGCCGCCCTGGCGCTTTCGCTCGCGTACATCGACGGCGCCGACATCTCAGACCGACGACTGCGGGACGCCGGGAATGGCCGTGACCGCGTCGCGGCAGGAGTCCAGGAAGGACTCGGCCTGCGGCAACACGACCGCCGCCGAGCGCACTCGGTGGTGCGCCGGGTTCACCCCTGGAGGCGTCACGCCTTCGTCCCGCAGCGCGATCGCGGCCTTGCGCAGCTTCTGGCGGGCCTTGATGATCCCGCTGTCGGCCGGGACCAGCCGCTCCTTCGTGCGGTCCACGATCGGCCCCATGCTCTCCTGGAGCGAGGCGTCCTGCATGGCGATGCCCGCCACGCCGGAGTAGGTGTCGCCGCGCTTTTGCGCCTCGCGGTCCATCAGGTAGTCGTTGTCCATGTTGGCCGCGGGCCGGTAGGTCCCCGGGATGTTCTTGCTGTGGACCCCGTGACCGTCGATCATGGCCTGGCGTTCCGCGGTCGTCAGCGGACGGACCGGATGGTAGTCGAAGGAGTACGTCCAGCAGTTCTCGTCGTCGATCGGCACCCAGAAGTGGCCGTGCACCGGGTGGTCACCGCGTGGCGGCACCATCGTGAAGGCCGGCATCACCCACGGCGTGATCCGCCAGTAGTAGCTGCCCTCCTCCGCGTTGCGGCGTGCGCCGACGAACAGCCCGCCCTCGCTGTCGGCGACCTCGAAGAACGGCTTGGTGTCCTTCATGTTGTACTCGTTGCCCTTGGCGCCCTTGAACAACGGGTCGTTCTTGAGGCCGCCGGAGTGCAGGAACGTGACGTGACTGGAGTCGATGCCGCCCTCGAACGCCTGCAGCCAATTGCACTGCTGCCACCGCTTGGAGGTGTAGGTCTGCTCCGGCGGGACGTGCGCGAACTCGAACTCCGGCAAGCCCGGCTGCTTGGCCGGGTCACCCATGTAGGTCCACAGCACGTCACCGACCCTGACCAGCGGGTACGCGGTGAGCTTCACGTTCTGGCAGAAGCTGCTGTTGTCCGCCTCCGACGGCACCTCCACGCACTGGCCGGTGACGTCGTACTTCCAGCCGTGGTAGGCGCACCGCAGACCGGACCCCTCGTTGCGGCCGAACCACAGCGAAGCGCCCCGGTGCGCACAGAACTCGTCGACCAGGCCATACCGCCCTTCGCTGTCACGGAAGGCGAGCATGCGCTCCGACAGGAGCTTCACACGCACCGGCGGCGAGTCCTTCTCCGGAAGCTCCTCGGCGAGCAGCGCGGGAATCCAGTACTGCCGGAACAAGTCGCCCATCGGCGTCCCAGGACCGGTCTGTGTCAAAAGCTCGTTGATGTCCTGCCTTAGCACGGCCGTTTCCCTTCAAGTGATGGACCGTCATCGGGGTGGCGATATCGATAGGTTCGCGATGGTGGTCTGCAGTCCCACCGGGCGACCAACATGCCTCCAACTGGTGCGTCCGTGGCTGGGCATCGCGTACGGATGGGAGGTCAGGGCTGCTCCGGAGGGATCTCCACCGTCAGACCATCGAGGGCCTTCGTGATGCGTATCTGGCATGCGAGACGACTGGTGCTGCGCCGCTCCGAGACCGCCATGTCGAGCAGATCCTCCTCCATATCATTGGGGGGTCCGACGATTGGTGCGAACTCCTCGCTCACCCAGACGTGACAGGTAGCGCAGGAGCAGTTCCCGCCGCACTCCGCGACGATCCCGGGGACGCCGTTCTTGACCGCGGCTGCCATGACCGTGTCACCGACCGCCGCGTCGACGGCGTATTCGCGACCGGCGCTGCCGATGTAGATCACTTTGGACAAGATCCGCCATGTCCTCTCACGGTCGTTCCCCCCAAGTGACGGACGCGCGCTCCGGTGAAGTGTCGTCCTATGGTATGTCCATTAGACCAGATACTTGGGTGGCCGCACAAGCGACTTCTGGTCAGCGGCCGCAAAGCCGGGGCCAATCGCAACCCTCGTGGCACCGAGGTGTGTTGAGGGCATGGCGCAGGATGCGGAGGCATGGCGGCGCTTCCTGTTCGCGCTCACGCGTCCGCTCGCTGAACCGCCGGCGCCGCGGTGGTGGAAGCGGCGAGGAGGGACTTCAGGGGAATGGCGGCGTCGCCGGCGCGGTCCGGGGCGATGGTCACTCCCTGGCCGAGCGCCTTACGTACGGCCATGTAGTCGGCCGGGCGGTTGACGGCGTCGATGGCCAGCAGCCGGTTCTGCCGGTAGTAAAGGACCGAGAAGCGCTCGTCATCCGGCTCACCGCGCACGACGTAGTCGTCGTAGCCGGCGGCAAGGCCGGCGATCTGCAGCTTGAGGTCACCCTGGTAGGACCAGAACCACGGCACCGATTTCACGTCGTCAAGCCGGCCGAGGAGCGTCGCGGCCGCCACTCGGGCCTGGGCCACGGCGTTCTGGACCGACTCCAGCCGTACCCTCCCCTGCCCGGTCATCGGGTGCGGCTGCACGGTGCAGTCGCCGGCGGCGACCACCGAGGGGTCGCTGGTGCGGGCGTGGGCATCGACGACGATGCCCTGGTCGCACACGAGCCCCAGCTGCTCGGCCAGCTCGGTGCGCGGGAGGACGCCGACCCCGACCAGGACCAGATCGGTCGGCAGGTGCGTGCTGTCGGAGAGTTCGACGCCGGTCACCCGGCCCCTTTCACCGTCGAAGCCGGACACGCCCGAGGACAGCCGTACGTCGATGCCGCGGCGCAGGTGCGCCTGACGGTAGAACTCCGAGACGACGGGTCCCACGGCTCGGGCCATCAGCCGCTCCGCGGCCTCGACCACCGTGACGGACCTGCCAAGAGCGCGGGCCTCCGAAGCCACCTCCAGGCCGATGAATCCGCCGCCGACGACGACGACCTTTGAGGCGGTCGCGAGCCGCGCCCGCAGGTCCGCGGCATCGTTGTGGTCGCGCAGGTAGCAGATCCCGTCAAGGTCCGCCCCGGGCAGGGCAAGCCGCCTGGGGCCGGCTCCCACGGTCAACGCCAGCCGATCGAAGGGCAGTTCGCGCCCGTTCGCTGTCGCCGCGACTCCAGAGCCCGGGGGGCCCGATGGGGACAGGCCCAACTCGCTGACCCGCTCACCGCACACCAGGTCGATCCCGGAGTCGGCATAGAAGGCGGGCGCACGAAAGGCCAGCGAGTCGAGCTCCGCCTGGCCGGCGAGGAACTCCTTGGAAAGGGGCGGCCGCTGGTAGGGCGGATGCGTCTCCTCGCCGACCAAGATGATCGGTGAGGTGTCGCCGAGCTGCCGCAGTGACACGGCCAGTTGCAGGCCGGCCTGGCTGCCGCCAACGATCAGTGTCCCGTTACTCATCCCGGCCCCCGGAAGTCGGGCCGGGACGACCGCCTAAGTGGAGGCCGCCTGGCCGCCGGAGCCCGCCATGGGCAACACCGCTGGTCCCTGCGTGACATGGAAACCTCTCATCTGAGGGCTTAATGTAATACCATTAAACCATCGTTCGGCGAAGTGCTCCCGTCCACCACCACCCCGGGCGCGGGGTCGCCGGATGGTGAGACCCGAACCTGGCCGAGGCCGTCGACGCGGCCGCCGAGGCAGGGCTGCCGCGCGTGCGTGGTGAAGGCCCAGCGGCTGGACCTGGTGGCGGAGGCGCTGCCGCACTTCCTCTCGCCGCCGTCGTACGCCCGCGTCCGCGACGAGCAGGGTCGTCCCCGGATACGCACCCTGCTGCTCGCGCGCGAGGGCGAGACCGACGCCCGACACCTTGGGCCACCCCTGAAGGCCTAGGACTATTGGTATGACCATACTTCTGCTTAGGCCGTAGAGTGTCAACGAGAACTCCATCGGTCGCGCGATGCGGGAGGATGGGCCCATGGGCGTCGGCGAGAAGAGTGAGGCGACGGGCACCTCCCCGTCCTCGGTTTCGGATCTGTTCAGTCCCGTCAGCCTGGGCCGCGTGTCACAGGTCATCGTCGACCAGGTCCGGTTGCTGATGCATCAGGGCCGGCTCAAGCCCGGAGATCGCCTTCCGAGCGAACGTGACCTGTGCGACCGGTTCGGGGTCAGTCGCGTCACGGTGCGTGAGGCGCTCCGGGTCCTGGAGGCCGGTGGGCTGGTCGAGATCCGTGTCGGGGCCCGCGGCGGGGCCTTCGTCACCACCCCCTCGCGCGCCCGGCTCGGTGAGGGTCTCGCGGATCTGCTCAAGCTCAGTCCCCTCACGGCGACCGAGGTCACCGAGGCACGCATGGTCTTCGAACTCGGCATCGTTCCGCTCGTGGTCGAACGCGCGACCGCCGACGACATCGCCGAACTCAAGGAGATATGCGCACGGCAGCAGGAGGCGCTGAAGGATTCCTCCTACTCGATGACGCTGTCCGCCGAGTTCCACGTCCGGGTGGCCGCGTGCACGCACAACGCGGCGATCGAGATGCTGGTGCAGAGCTTCCACGGCCCGCTGCTCATGTCGCTTCAGGAGGCCCAGATCGTCGCCCCGCTGATGGGTCACCGCGGCACCGCCGAGCACGGCGAATTCGTCGATGCGGTCGAGCGGGGCGATGTCGAGGCCGCCACCGCCATCATGCGCACGCACCTCCAGCGGACCGCGGATCGGGTCGCCCAGACGTAGGCGACACCGGCTCGAGGGATCCGGCCGCGGAGCCCGCGAGGACGATCGGCTACGCCTGCGCGACCTGCTCGCCCGCCTCCAGGCCGGCCCCGCGCATTGAGCACCCGAGGTGGTGTTTCAACGTGGGGTCATGAATCGGTCATGTTCCTGCAAAACTCACCCACGGATGTCTCTAGCAATCCAGACAAATGCCAATAAAACGTATTATCGGGATCTATGCATCCTAAGCACCAGGCGACAGTCGCGGCGAGCGAGAGGGAGGCGGTGGGATGCTGCCTTTAGGCCGGCGCTCCGTACGAGTGCGCTCCACGCTCGTCCTTGCCGCGATGGCGTTGATGTCCACCCTCGCGATCGGCGTCATACTCGACACGCTGATCCGTACCAACGCGCACGACACCGCTCTCGAGGAGACTCAGCGAGCCGCGATCCAGTGGATCGCCAGAGCACGGGCCGGGAGCGCGCCTCACCCGATCCCCACACCCGGTCCGGTCAAGCTGATCCAGCTCGTGGACAACCAGGGCCGGGTCATCGACGCCAGCGCAGCGGCCGACCACATGCCACCGTTGAGCACCATCCGGCCCCCGGACGACGACCGGATCGAGAACGTGACCGTGTGCCGGTCCGCGGAAGGTTGCGGCATCGTCACGGCGATCCGCTTCGCGTTGACCGACAAACCCGGGGACGCCGACCCGCATTACGTCTACGCCGGTGTGGAGGCTCCAAAGCTTCTCGCCTCACACGAACTCGAGCTGTTCATCGGCGCCGGTGTCATCGGCCTGACCGCGCTCGCGGCCGGGATCAACTGGCGGGTGTCCGGCCGCTGGCTCAACGCGGTGGAGTCGGTCCGGATGCAGGTGTCCACGCTGTCGATGAACAACCTGGGCACCCGGTTCGGCCAACCGCGTCAACACGAGCTCGCGATGCTGACCGATACCGCCAACCAGGCCCTCGACCGGCTGGAGAAGGCCGTGCGGCAGGAACAGCAGTTCGCCTCCGAGGCCTCGCACGAGCTCAGATCACCGGTCGCCGGCCTGCATACCCAGCTGGAAGAAGCCCTGCTGTATCCCGACGACGTCGATCCGCGCGAGACCATCCGCACAGCACTCTCAGCGACCGACCGGCTCACTCAGATCATCAACGACCTGCTGGTGCTCGCCCGGCTCCGGGCCGATCCGGCGCCGCAAGAGACCATCGACCTGGGTGAGCTCGTCATCCAGGAGGCCACGGCCAGGTCCCGGGACGTGCCGGTGACCGCCCATGCCACGTCCAAAGTGCCCGTCCGCGGCCGGCCGATACAGCTGATCCGAGTGATCGGCAACCTGCTGGACAACGCGCAGCGTCACGCGAACTCCCGGGTGGAGATCACGGCGTACCGGCAGGACGACCTGGCCGTGGTGGCCGTCACCGACGACGGCCCCGGCATCGCACCTGAGGACCGAGAACGCGTCTTCGAACGCTTCACCCGACTGCCCGACGGACAGCGCCGCGATCCAGGCGGCAGCGGACTCGGCCTGGCGATCTCGGCCGACATCGCGCACGCCCACCAGGGATCCCTGACCGTGGAGGACTCACCGCTGGGTGCCCGATTCGTCCTGCGCCTTCCGCTTGTCGAGTCGGCCGACGGACCCGCCCACCCGGCGACCGACCCGGTCTGTTCCGGCGAGCGGTCGTCCAGCGGACGGCCGGCTCAGCGGCGGCCCTGACGCTCACAGCCGGTCGCGCAGATCTTCGCCGGCTGATTCGATCAGGTCGCCGACCTTTGTCGCGGCGGTCGTCCCGGCGGTCTCCGTTCGCCTGCCGAGCAGCCGGAGCAGCAGATCCTGGGCGGAAGGCCGGCGCTCGGGGTCTTTACTGAGGCACGAGTCGACGAGTTCACGCAGCGGTGACGCCAGGTCGCCCAGGTCGGGCGGTTCGTGCAGGATGCGATGGAAGATGGCCGGGATGCGATCGGTTCCGAAGGGCGGCCGCCCGGTCGCCGCATAGACCATGACGCAACCCCAGGCGAAGACGTCGGCGGCCGGTTCGACCCGTTTCTCACTGACCTGCTCGGGCGCCATATACGCCGGTGTCCCGATCGCACCGATGGTGAGCGTCGAGGTCGCCTCCTCGAACGCCCGGGCGATGCCGAAGTCGATGACGCGCGGCCCATCGGGCCCGAGCAGCACGTTGCCGGGCTTGAGATCTCTGTGCACGACGCCCGCTTCGTGAATGGCCGCGAGCGCGGCGGCCGTCGCCACCGCCAGCCGGTGCAGGGCGGGCCCCTGCCGTGCCCCCGTCTGGGCCACCGTCTGCTGCAGCGACAGGCCGGTCACGTACTCGCTGGCGATGTACGGCGGATTGGCGGACAGATCGGCGTCGACCACCTGGGCGATGCAGAAGGGGGTCACCCGGCGAGCCGCCGAGAGCTCTCGCGCGAAGCGTTCCAGTACCTGGGACTCAGCGGCCAGTTCATCCCGGAGGACCTTCACCGCCACCCGCTCGTTCGAGTCGTTCTCACCGAGGTACACGACTCCCTGACCGCCCATGCCCAGGCGCTCGATCAGGCGATAGGGCCCCACGCGTTCCGGATCCCCGATTCGCAAGGGAGTCCCTGCGGTCACCTCGCCGCGCTGGACGTCGTCTCCCCGTGGCTCACGCCTGCCGTCCAGCAGCATCTTCGCGCGTCTGTCCGCCTCGGAGCGCATCGTCGCCGCGCGCTGGTCGATCTGGGCGCTGAGCAGCCGCTCACTCGCGCTTTGGATGGCCGCCGGCGGATCGAGCGCCTTCAGCTCCGCCCGGTTCACCTGGACGCCCCATTTGCCGCCGGCCTGGTCGAGCACGTCCCTCAGCCGGACGTCGATGTCCTCCCGTGAGGACAGCATGCGTTGCAGGTCCATGGCACCGCCGATCTTCCGCAGGGTGACGATGGTGAGCTGCTCGAGCGCGGCGACGTGGTTGGCGACCTCGTACACCGCGGCCGTGGGGTCGACCACCTGGAAGTAGACGACCGTTTCGGTGTTCACGACCACGTTGTCCGATGTGGTGACCGGCTGAGGGGGAAAGGCGATGACCTGCTCGCGCAGGTCGACGCGGTAGTAGATCTGGTCGGCGAACGGGATGACCATCGAGAGGCCCGCGGTCAGGGTGCGGTGATGCCGTCCGAAGCGCTCGACGATGTGGGCTTTGCTCTGCGGCACGACGCGTACGGACCTGTAGAGCAGGAGCGCCCCGAGCGCGGCGACGACCGAGGCGATGACGAGCCCGAGCTCCATGAGCGAGCCCTCCCAGTTCCATGATCATGATGCCCTGTGGTTCCATCCAACCAAGGGAGGGCCGGCAAAGCAGCGCTTCGCCGATTCGGACACCACCGCTTCATCCGATCCCGGTGAAGGATGCAAGGAGTATCATTCTGCAACCTCGCCTATTCGGGTGATGTTCAGCGGTCCGCCGGGCCACATTTCACTCTGGCGATACCACCGCTTTCCACCCTGAGCGGGTGACTCACCACTTCAGAAAACGCGGGATCGGCCTGACCCGCCTCTGCGCCATTGCCGCCACTGTCGTCGCGCTTGCCGCATCCGGCGTGGCGACGACCGTCGTTTCCCCGCAGCAGCCTGCGCGAGCCGCCGAATCGTCGGGCGGCGGCGCGGTCAGGATGAATCAAATACAGTTCTTGGGCGCCCACAACGCCTATCACCGGGAAATGCAAGGCGTCGAACTGGCTGAATCGATCAAAATCGACCCCGGCTACCCTTCATGGGGGTTCTATTCGCACGCCTCCATTCCGGACCTGCTCGGCCGGCAGAACATCCGCTCCGTCGAGCTGGATCTGTTGCCCGACCCGAAAGGCGGGCTCTACCGGCATCCGCTCGCCCGCAAGCGGGCCGGGCTGGGTCCGATCGACGATCCGGCCATGGCCGCACCCGGCATGAAGGTGCTTCACGTCGCCGACCAGGACTACAACTCGACCTGCCGGACGCTGGTCTCCTGCATGCAGCAGGTACGGACGTGGTCGCGCGCCAACCGGCAGCACGTGCCGATCATCTTCCAGCTCGAACTGAAGCAGACGGACGACCGGTGGGAGCGGCTGGGCGGCGCCGAGAGCCCGCCGTGGGACCCGGCGCTGCTGGACGACATCGACCGTGAGATCCGGTCGGTCTTCAGCGAGACCGAGCTCATCACCGCGGACGACCTACGCCGGCCCGGCCTCACGCTGGAACAGTCGGTTCTGACGCGCGGCTGGCCGACCCTCGACTCGGCGCGCGGCAAGGTGATGTTCTTCTTCGACAATGGCGGACCGGGCGCGATCCGTGACAACGACCGCAAGCTGGAACGATAGGCCTCCGCTCGAAGACGAGAACTCCCACGGAAGGTGCGGCCCGTCGCGGGCCGCACCTTCCGTGGTCCCACTCGACCACGGGGACTGACGGCCCGCCGATCGCTCGGTCGCCATGCCCCGAGGTCGTGGCCACGGCAGCGTGCCTTCAGCGCGAGCCCCGAGCCCCGGCCTCCCGGTCACGAACAGCCGGTCACGACAGATCGCCGGCCCGTCCAGGCAACCTGACGGGCCGGTCGAGGCGTGAGAAGAAGAGCATGCCGGGATCGATCCGTCGAAGGGGCTGGGTGTGGCAGATCGCGCGGATTATCAGGACTTCGTCGCCGCAGGGTGGCCCCGCCTGCTGCGGCTGGCGTTCCTGCTGACCCAGGACTGGGCGGCGGCTGAGGATCTCGTGCAGACCGGCCTGGTCAAGGCCTGGTTCGCCTGGCCGCGCATCCGGGGTGAGCCGGAACCCTATGTCCGGAAGATCATCGTCAATACCCAGACGTCGTGGCTCCGGCGCACTTGGCGCAGCAGGGAGATCACCTCCGCCGCCGTACCCGATCAGGCGGAGGGCCCCGACGTCTTCGGCGAGACGAACGACCGGGACGCGGTGTGGGCGGCGTTGCGGCGGCTGCCGCCTCGCCAGCGGGCCGTCCTGGTACTGCGGTACTTCGAGGATCTCTCTGAGGCGCAGGTCGCCAAGCTGCTCGGCTGCTCGGTCGGAACGGTCAAGAGCCAGTCCAGCAAGGCGCTGGCGACTCTCCGCATCGACGAGGTCTTCGTGACCACGATGACGCACGGAAGGGACTGACCACAGATGAACACCGATGAGTTCCGGAACCTGCTGAACGACCGCACCGAGCGGGCGCACCTGCGCCCCGTGCCGCACGACGACCTGCGCGATCGGATCCGGGTGGCCCGGATGCGCAGATTCGTCGCGGTGACGGGCTCGGGGGTGGCGGTGGCCGTCGGTACGGCGGTCATCATGTCGGTTCCCGAAAGTGATCACGCCGCCACCGTGGCGACCGGACGGACCACGCCGACGGCCGAGCGGACGCTGTCGCCACAGGAGATGCGAGACATCGTCGCCGAGGTCCAGGCGAACCAGGACCGCCTCGCCCTCGAGAGCAGGTACCGCTGGAACCGCCTGCCGGGAAGAAGCGATCTCGCCTGGCCGGACGAGCGCAACGCCCGGCTCGAGATTCGCCCCGGACAGCGGAGACTCGGTCTCTACGCCACCTGCGACGGCTTCGAATCCAATGTCAACGTGACCATCACGCTGACCGGCGCCACCTTCCCTCCGGAGTTCAGCGACGGCGACGGCAGAAGCACCGGCTTCAACTGCTTCAAAGGCGGCCTGTACGAACTGACGATCCCCCGGTCCACGAAAAAGATAACGGTGACGGTCGTCGCAAAGCAGTACGCCGCCCAGTCGCACCCCGAATGGCCCCCGAGCCGGCCACGGACCTGGTCCTTCGGCTTCTACGAGAAGGGCGCGAAAGTACCGGCCGATCATCCGGCGACCGATGGCCGCTCCGGCCTGCCCGGCCAGGTCGTCAGCGTTGACCACCGCGAGGCCACGGAGGCCACCAGGCGTCTCACCCGGCGGCTCCAGGAACGGGCCGCGGCCTCCCGACCGAGCGGGACACCGAACTGACCGCACTGGGTGTGCGCATGGCGGCCCGCCCAGCCGCCGGGGACGTCCCGAGTGACGTGCCCGCCCAGCCTGGGCCCGCTCCCCCGCCACCGGAGTCCTCGGTGACGGGGGACACGGTGGGCGGGAGGTCAGTCCGCCACGAGGCGTGCCCTCTGCCCCTCGTGCTCGCGCTGCCGCCGCCAGCCTGTCGGAGTCCGACACGCCGGTCGTCCACCGGCAGGTGCCCGGGTCTGCGACGAGCGTGTGCGGGTTGCCCCCGGCCGCACCACGGAGGAGTTCGACCCCTTCGGGTGGCACCTCCGCCCAGTCGGCGTGGGACGAGACCCGCACGGACGGCGCGATGACGGAGAGCGGAACGAGGATGAGGTCGCCCTGGGCCTGGAGCCCGTCGACGACGGGGACGCTGACCGACCGCTCGAGGTGGTCGAGCACGGCGAGTCCGGTCTGGTGGGAGAGCGAAGCAAGGGTCACTGTCATGGTGGTCACCTCAGGTTCGGCGGACGAGAAGGGAGTACTGCTCGGCGGACAGCCCGTAGGTCCAACCGGCGGCGGCGATCGGATCTTCGAAGAAGCCCGGCACGGTCAGCCCGTACCGGCGGCGACGCCCATCACGTTCGACGGACCCGTTGACCGCGAGGAGCACTCTGGTCTCCTTGCGCATGTCGTAGAGCAGCAGTTCCGAGCCGGGGTTGCCCGGGTCCGGCGCGGAGGCGACCAGCCGCAGCCCGGCCTGGTCGATGTAGGAGGCCCAGCCGATGTTCTCGATCGCGCATCGCCTGACCTCGACGTTCACCTCCCGCGCGATCCGCCGCGCACTCGGATCCGTGACCACCCAGGAGGGCACCCGTGTCCCGTGCCAGGCGTACACGTCCCAACCGTCCGCGTAACGCACCGCCGGGCCGTCCGCACAGTGCAGCCGCACTTCGCCGTCATCGCCCCACACCTCGATGCGCACGGCGACGGGCCGCTCGGAGACGACGCACACGCCTTCTCGCGGCCACCACGGGCCGGCCGACCGGGCCACCTGCGCCCACAGTTCGAACTGCCGGGTCTGCGCGGCGGTGAAGACCACACCGGCCGCCCTGCGTAGGGCGTCATAGTGGGCCACCCAGGAGACGCACTGCGTCGCGTACCAGGCCATCGCCCGATGGAACTGCGAGTCGTGCGCGCCCTCGAGCGACAGAAGCAGTGACCTGTCGGAGGAACTCCGCAGCCATCCGTGTACCTCCCGGGTGACCAGCTGTTCCATCGGCCGATGGCCCCATCTGAGCCCGGTGTCGATCTGTCTGCACAGGTCTCTCATCAGCGCGCTGAACCGACGCGGCAACGGCCATTCGGCCATCCGCTCGACCGTCTCGGAGGGTCGTAGGCGCACCCCCGGCGGGACGGTCGTCAGGGCGGCGACCGGTGACGAGACCCAGTGGAAACGCGGTGGCGCAAGCCCGATCAGGCGGTACAGGCCCGAGATGGCGGCTTCGGCGGATCTGCGATCGGCGGGCAGCGTCGACAACGCCCGGCCCAGCCATTCTTCGCGGATTTCGGCAGCTTCCCGCTGCGCGAGAGCGCTCACCGGATGAGGGTGGCGTCGTCCTTTCTAACGATCACGTCCAGATGGTGACAGATCGACACGGCCCCTGTCCACCACGGCGTCCCGGCGGTCGCTCCGGGTCGATGATCGTTTGGGTGTTAGATTGCCGTGACTCCAATTAAGGTGGGCGGAAGTGGCAATCTCACGACGCGACGCGCTATTCGCAGGAGCCGTGCTCACAGGGGCCTCGTTGACCGGACCCGTATCCGCCGCCAATGCGTCCGCCACCCCGCCGGCCACGTCGCCGGGAGCGGGCGGGAAGCGCATGCGCGCCAGGGAGTTCGGCGTCACCCCCGGCGGCCTCCCCACCGGGAAGCACAACGCGATCACGGACGTGACCGGCGTACGAGTCGGCCACGTGACCCTGAACCGCGGCAAGAACGTACGGACCGGAGTGACGGCGATCCTCCCGCACACCGGCAACCTGTTCCAGGAGAAAGTGCCAGGAGCGGTGTTCATCGGCAACGCGTTCGGGAAGCTTGCAGGTTCCACTCAGGTCCAGGAGCTCGGCACGATCGAGACGCCCATCGTGCTCACCAACACGCTCAGCGTGGGACGTGCTGTGGACGCCGTGGTCGGCTGGACACTCGAGCAGCCGGGCAACGAGGGCGTCCGCTCGGTCAACGCACTGGTCGGCGAGACCAACGACGGGACCTTGAACGACATCCGGGGCCGTCATGTCAGCGCACAAGACGTCGAGAAGGCGATCGAGAACGCCACCGAGGGACCGGTGACCGAAGGAGCGGTCGGCGCGGGGACCGGGACGATCTGTTTCGGCTGGAAGGGCGGCGTCGGCACCGCGTCACGTGTGCTTCCCAGCGGCTACACCGTCGGCGTCCTCGTCCAGACCAACTACGGCGGCACGCTGATGATCGAAGGCGTGCCGGTCGGCGAGGAGCTCAAGCCACCGGCCGCCGCTGCGGCCGAGCCGGACACCGGCTCGTCGGCGGACGGCTCCTGCATGATGGTGATCGCCACCGACGCGCCCCTCGGCGAGCGCAATCTCGAGCGGCTGGCCGCGAGAGCCAACTTCGGGCTGGCCCGGACGGGGTCGGCGTACTCCAACGGCAGCGGCGACTTCGCCATCGCGTTCTCGGCCGCACCAGGGCTGCGGGTGCGGCACGGGGAGACGGCCGCACGTCCGTACACCCTGCTGCCGAACGACGCGATGTCCCCCTTCTTCCAGGCGGCGCTGGAGGCCACGGAGGAGGCCGTCTACAACTCGCTCTTCATGGCCACCACGACGACCGGCAACGGCAGGACCATCGAGGCACTCCCCCTCGACGGGGTCCGCGCGCTGTTCGAGAAGTACGGCAGGA
Source organism: Actinomadura alba (assembly GCF_014323705.1). GTDB lineage: Bacteria > Actinomycetota > Actinomycetes > Streptosporangiales > Streptosporangiaceae > Actinomadura_C > Actinomadura_C alba. Next base: position 23,338 of record NZ_JABVEC010000044.1, on the reverse strand, counting down.
ACCCCGCGGGCTGACCCGCGGGGTGTCTTCGACGGCGGCCCGGCGTGGCTCCGGTCGACTCATGGTTCGCCGGAACCACGCCGAGCAACCGTTCGAACGCGCCGGAATGATCGGCACAGGCGTCTACATGCGCATGACACCGACCATGTCCGGACTCCGCCCCGCGGGAGCGCGGGGCCGGCCGACGACGTGGAGATGGCGCGGCACTATGACGCGGCGGGCCGTCCGTGGTGGTGATGTTGCGGCCGCACGACCGGACGCGACAACCCGGGGTGGTGCTGATGGTGATGTTGCGGCCGGACGATCGGGCGCGACCATCCGGGGTGGTGATGGTGATGGTGGTACGGGGGTCCGATCGGACGCGACCATCCCGGGTGCGGCAGCACGACGACCGGACGCGTCACGCCAGGCTGGTACTGCGGTACGACCATCAGCGTCTCGGCCACCGGGCGTGGGAGGCGCGGCACGCACTGCACGGTGACATCGCCGGTGACCGGGGTGTTCACGTTGAGCGTGATGCTGTTGACACTCAGCAGATCGGTTCCGGGTGCGGCCGGCGCCCAGTCGCCGGTGAGGTCACCAGAGATCGGCTGTCGTGCCGGCACGAACCCTCCAGAGCCGGTCAGCTGGAACGACGTGCTCTCCGCGCCACTGACGTCGACCCACGCGGACGCGTTCCAGGAGCCGATGGCGACCGGTGAGCCCAGGTTCAGGCGGGAGATGTGCAGCCGGAAGCCGGCCGGGCTGCCGGCGGCCGTCTGCCCCGGTGAGGTCAGCCAGCCGTCGAGGCCGACGATTCGCGATCCCAGTACCGGAACGGTGCACGTGTAGGCCGCGGAGAAGCTACCGGCGTGTGCGGGTTTCTGAGCGGCGATGGCCATGAGGCCACCGAGTGCGGCGACCGTGGCGGCGACCACGGCGTGCTTGCCGAGCGAGGTGATCATCTGAGCTCCTTCGGAGTTCCGTCTCAGAGATCGACGTCATCATGAGCGCACGGTCGGGCGCGGGCTTGGCACGGCCCCTTTTGCCGGTGCTGTTGACGATCAGTACCGACCGGTGATCGAACCATGACATGCCGCATCGAGAATCCGGCTAGGTGGACGGCACGACCGGCGGCCGGGCCGGATCGTCCAGCGGCGGGCGTGCGGGTGCTTCGGGCCGACCGACGGTCAGGCTCGCGCGCGCAGTACGCGCATGGCCGCCAGAACCTCGTCGCGGTTGCCGGCGGCCTTCATCCAGGCCGGCAGCCGCTCGAGCATGCTGCCCGAACCCGTCCACGGGTGGCGCTCACGCAGACGTGCGGTCACGTACCGCTCAAGAAGCTCCAGATGAGCGGCGTTGTAGGCCCACAGCACCCGCCCGCCACAGCACGGACGCCGTAGCCACAGCGGCAGCCCGAAGAACGGATCGTCCGGCCCCGTCAGGCGGGGAACGGCCACCGAACCGCCGCCGAAGAAGTACACGTCGCGGTCGCCGGGACGCATTGGGCGGGGCGACCATTCGTCGGTGTGCCCGCAACCCGGGCAGCTCAGCCGGTGCGGCGCGGTGAGCAGGGCGACGGCGTACCGCTGATCTTCACGATGGTCGGGATGGACGACGACCACCGCCCGGCCGGCGCAACGAGGGCAGCGTACGAGGATCTCCTGGGCGAACCGCCACAACCGCGACCCGGGATCGCGGAAGCGGTCGTCGCCCGTCTCCCCTGCCTCGCCCATGCCTCATGATCGTAGCCTCGGCCGCCCGCACTGCCAGCGGCAAGTCGATGCCCAGCCGCTCTTTCGTGCGGATACAAGACAGTCCCACTCAGGCGATCATCACAGCACGGCGTCAACTGGACACAATCGGCAATGAACGGTCGGTCAAGCCCTTGGTTTGTGCAGTGAGGCGCCGGTACGCTCTGAGGCGCTGTAAATCTAAATGCCGCACGTTGTGAGGGAAGTCGGCTGACACCGGTCCGCCGGATCCCACTCTGTGCAATGGGCGCCGGACTCGTACACGTTAGGTGACCTGGGTTTATTCGCAATTGGCGCCACCGTGGCGGCCCTGCGGCCACGACCCTAGGTCCTTGCCTTTCACCGGCGCGGGGTGAGGAGGAGACCAGTGACCGAACCTGAGCCCGAGATCGAGGGTGTCGAGGAGATCGACGTGCCCGAGGTTCCGGAGCCCGAGGACCCCGAGGAGGGCGTCATCGATCCCGGCGACACCCATGTCGAGGGGGTCGACGCGAAATGAAACTGGAGAAGCACTCGGTGTTCGGCTGGCCCACGAGCGGCGCGGGTTCCACCTCGCCGCGCAACGGAATCGCCGTTCAGCACAATTCCCAGGGTAAATCAACTAAAATTGAGCCATGGAAATGCCCCTCACAACTAAGCGTTGTGTCGCGTGTGAATCAGAGAAGCCCCTCTCTGATTTCCATCGCAGGTCGGTCTCTCCTGACGGCAGGCACTATTACTGCAAGTCGTGCCGCAGGGACATGCGGTTAAAGCGCTATGAGCCACACCGGAAGAAGCCGATCCTGCCGGACGGTCTGCGGCGCTGTGGCGGGTGCATGACCGTGAAGCCGATCGCCGAGTTCGCAAACGGTGGGCGCGGCGGCTGCAAGGACTGCGCCGCCGCCCGGCAGCTCAAGTATCTGTACGGAATCACCGTCGCGGAGTACGAGGCGCTGCTGGCTGCGCAAGGTGGCCAGTGTGGGATCTGCGGCGTGGGTGAATGCCTGAGCGGCCAGAGGTTCTCGGTTGACCACGATCATTCGTGTTGCCCCAAGCGCTCGTGCGGCAAGTGCGTTCGAGGGCTCCTGTGTCGGCACTGCAACGCCGCCCTTGGCCTGTTCCGAGACTCGCCAGAACTGCTGGCGCGCGCGCAATCGTGGCTCCGGCCCAATGGAGTTATGAAGGGACCGGGTAATGAAGATTGAGAAGCGGTCGGTGTTTGGTTGGCCATCCAGCGGTGCTGGCCATGCTGCGCCGAAGAATGGGATTGCCATTCACTACGACGGGTCGAATCAGGGGCTGGCGAAGAAGAGTCATTCCGCGTGCCGTACCTACTGGGCCCGAACCCGCAAGTTCCACATGGGCCCGAGCCGGAGATGGGCCGATGTCGGATACAGCTTTGCGGTCTGTCCACATGGAATCGTCCTCGAGGGCCGCGGGCTCAACAAGGTCCAGGCCGCGCAGCCCGGCGGAAATGCCACCTGGTACTCGGTGACGTTCATGAGCGGCCCGTCCGAGTCGCCGACGGCCGCTCAGATCAACGCGTTCCGGGAGTTGCGGGCCTGGCTCAGAGGCAAGGGCGTCAAGGCGGCACTGAAACCGCACAGTGCTTTCATCTCGACGTCGTGCTGCGGGGACATCCTCCGCCGTCTGATCAGCAACGGAACCCTCGCCTCGACCAAACCTTTCGAAGAGGAGCTGGACATGGATGCCCAGGACGTGTTCAAGGCCGTATGGGAGCGGGACTCCATCCCCGCCCCTCCCGGTGGCCCGAGCGGCCCGAACTGGAAGGGCGCGTCCTTCTTGACGAACACCTACCGCGACATGGCGAAGGCCTCCGAGGTCAAGGCCCTACGCACCGAGGTCAGCGAGTTGAAGTCCGAGCTCGCCGAAATCAAGGAACTGCTCAGCGCCGCCCTGCCCCCCAAGGAGTGACGAGTCCCGGCGGCGGCGTTGTCGAGCTGATCCGCACCAGCGTGCCGCACACGGCATCGCGGCGTGCCGGCCTCGCCGCCGCCTGACACCTCTCGGGCCCGATCCACGCCGACGCCTTGAGGCGCCAGGGGCCCGGACTCGGTGAAATACATGCGCGATTCTCAGGACATCTCGAATCACTGTTTACTGTGGCCCCAAATAAGACAATCAATAAGAGTGACCGTTCATCCACAGGACGCACGGCCTCAAGGGTCTATCGTGAAAGCGGGTCGATTGTCCTGAGTGGAACAGGGGCTGCTCGGTATAAGCGGTGAGCCTGCCCAGTACCGGTGAGGAGGCGCCCGGTGCGCCCGGAGATCGTTATTGGGATTCTGTCCGTCATCGCCACCATCTCAGCGGCGCTGATCCAGCGCAGTTGGAACTGGCGGTCCAGGCGATTTCCGCGCAGCCGTGAGGCGCTGACCTTCGGTGCGATTCAGGAGAGCGGATCGTTCAGCCTCGACGAGGTCGCGAAAGTTCTCGATCTGCGGAACAGTCCGGGATCGCCGGGGCAGGCCGTGCTGAACGACACCTACCTCGTCCGGCGCCAGTCCGAGAAGGGAAACGGACTGGTCTCGATCTACAGCACCAGCGGGGAACTGGAGGGCGACTGCCTCAGCCATCCGCACAATCACACCTGGGGCCCGTACGGTTCTGCGCACATGAGGGTCAACCGCGCGATGGCCGTCGACCTCTCCCATCTCGCCGATCAGAGCGTCACGCGAGTCGTCCACCAGGTCGTCTTCACGGGCGCCTACGACAACACGCCGACGGAGAACTTCGAGACCCATATCGAGCGGCCGACCCGCGCGCTGGTGTTCATCCTGCTGTTCTCGGCGGACCGTCCGTGCACCAGCGTCACCGGGCACCTTCAGGTCGGCAGGCGGCAACGAACGCCGACGGATCGGGAGAGAGGCCCCGTCCTGCTTCGACAGGGCACGATCGCCTATTGGCGCATCGTTCCCAACAAAGGTGAGTGGCTTCCGGAGGAGGCCAATTATCGGATCGAATGGAACTGGCGGTCAAGGCGGCTCGGCTCCGAAGACGATACCGGAGAATCGGCGGCCGACGGTGTGCAGGGGGCGCAGTGATCGGATCGTCGACAGCGGGGCGAGCGGACGGCGTGGCATCAGCCGATCAGATCGATTTCTGGCGGCCGGCTCGGAAATTCCCGGAGCACTACCCGGGCGAATGCCCGCTTGCGGACTACCTTTTGTGGAATCGGCACGTTCACCCGCTCGAGTACAGCGACACGGCCGGATTCGTCATCGGCGGCAACGAGCATCGGTCACTGGACGACCTGCTGGCCGCACTGGAACTTCCCGGCCTGGCGGAACGCACTCCCGTCCTCGCCTATGGGGCCAACCGGAATCCGGCGACGCTGCATGTCAAGCTCCTGAACTACGGTTACCGATCACCCAACGGCACGGATTGGTGCGTCCCGGTGTTGCGTGGAGAACTGCACGGTGCGGACGTCGCCGTCGCGGGGCTGCACGGTCACGGCTATCTCTACGGAGAACTACTGCTGAACACCGAGTACAGCCGTGACGCGGTGCTACAGGCGCGCATCTGCCTGGTCGACGCCGACCAACTCCGGGTTCTCAATGACAGCGAGGAGATCAGAGAAGGCAGCTACCATCTGGCGCGGATCCCCCGGACCCGGCTCGTCAGCACGGGAGCGCCGGTGCAGACGCTGGGATACGTCGCCAACGCCCACACCTGGTCGTCGCCCGTCCACGGGACACCGATCGGATACACCTCCGTCCAGGCCACCGGCCGCAGGTACCCGTCGATGACCGCGACCGACGGCCTGGCCCATGCGCTCGACGCGCTCGACATCCGGAGGCAGGTCAGCGCACTGTCCGGCATCGCCGACGACGACCGGATGGCGGCCGAGCTGGCAAAGTACCTGAACGGCCAGTGGTGGTACCGGTTCCAGACCGGTCAGGCACCCATCGCCGGCTACGAGAGCATCCTGGAAATCTTCCGCGCCGCGATGGCCGACAGCAGCCTGCCCGTCCGCACCTATGACCACCTCGCCGAACTGGGTCAGATCATTCCTGTCGAAGCCGCCTACTCCCCCGACAACCTGCTTGGCCGGGTCCAGCCGAACGACTAGCGGCTGGCCCTCAGCCTGCTCAAGGTCGGCTAACGATCGATCGGCGCGCCCTTCCCGGGTGCCGTCGTGTCGTCACATGCCCAGTGATCCTTCAGCTACTTGACACTGCACGACAAGTACTGGACGATCGCCGTCAAGTGGCGACAGGGCGAAGGGGATGCAAGGTGACGAACTGGCCGCCTGACCGGGACGAGCTCACCCGGCAACTGATCCGCATCGTGGAGATCAGGCTGCTCGACCCCATCGAGATCCTGCTCGAAGACGGTGCGACGACCGGGGCGCTCCAGCGCATGGTCCAGGCCAAGGCCACCAGCTGGGCCGCTCTGCTGCTCGGCGAGGACGACCAGGCGGCGGCGCTGACGGCGGCACGGCTCATAGCGGCCCTGTATCCCGGCGACACGGCGCTGGAACCGCCCGCGGACTGGTGGCGGACCCCGTTCGGCCGGGTCGTGGCACACCGGCTGGGCCATCCGAGCACGCAGGCCGTCTCGTACTCGGTCGCCGGCGCGATGCTGGGCATCACCCGGCAAGGCGTCCACGACCTCGTTTCGAGAGGCAAGCTGGCCCGTCACCCGGACGGCGGCGTGCTCGTCACCTCCATCCGCTCCCGCCTCAACCGTGACGACAGCCGAACCACCAGCGGAGGGAAATCATGAAGCTGCTCATCATCGGAGGGACGTCGTTCGTCGGTCGCGCGGTCGCGACCGAGGCCGTCCGGCGCGGTCATGAGGTCGCCACCTTCAACCGGGGCCGTACCGGACCGGACGTGCCGGGCGTCACGGCGATCCGCGGGGACCGGTCCACGGATGAGGGGGTGCGGCCACTGGCCGGCCGCTCCTTCGATGCCGCGCTCGACCCGGGCGGGCTCGTCCCCGCCCACGTCCGCCGCACCGCCCAAGCCCTGACCGGCACGGTCCCCTACTACGCCTACGTGTCGACGACCGCGGTGTACCGCGACTGGACGAACCTGCCGTGGGACGAGGACTCCCCCCTGCACGACGGCGCGCCGGACGATGACGGCGACCCGGCGGACCTGCGTCTCCTCGCGCCGCGAAAGGCCGGTTGCGAGCGTGCGGTCCGCGAGGCTTACGGTACGGACGCCTCGCTGATCCTGCGGCCGGGACTGATCGTCGGGCCGTACGACAACGTCGGCATGCTCCCGTGGTGGCTCACCCGGATCCAGCGGGGCGGCCGGGTGCTCGCCCCGGGCGACCCCGGCCGGCCGCTGCAGGTCACCGACGCCCGCGACATCGCGGTCTTCCTGCTCGACCAGATCGAGACCGGCCGGGCCGGGGTGTTCAACACGGTGCCTGACGAACCGGACACGACGATCGGCGGCTGCCTCGCCGCATGTGCGGCGGCGACGAGTTCCGGCGCCGAACTCGTCTGGACGCCCGACGAGTTCCTCATGGAACAGGGCGCGCAGCCCTGGACGGAAGTGCCCTTCTGGCTGCCCTCGGCAGCCAATCCGGCCGCCGGTTGGCCGGCGTCCGGTGCCGCCGCGTCGGCCGCCGGTCTGAAATGCCGCCCGATCGGCGACACGGTCGAGGCGACCTGGGCGTGGCTGAGGGACGGCGGTGTCGTGCGGCGAATGGCGGGCATGCCGGTCCCGGGCATCGACGGCGGCAAAGAGGCCCGCATCCTCGACGCCTGGACCGAGGCGTCTCGCTGATCCGTACCCATGAGGGCCCGGCGGCAGGACGAGCAAACCCGTGGCGACGCCCGCCTTCGCGGCGCCGACGGCCGCACTGGCCGCGCCGGGGAGCGATTGCTGTAATGAAGGTGTGCCGAGCTCCGCTCCGCCGGTGACCCGTGTGCTGCTCATGGTCCTCACGATCATGGCCGTGCTGCTGGTCGTGCTGTGGGCGGGCCAGCGCAAACTGATCTACTTCCCGGACGGCGGGCCGCTTCCGCCGCCTGAGATCCTGCTGCCGGGTGGTCGGGAGGTCACCTTCCGGACCGCCGACGGCGTCCGGCTGAGCGCTTGGTACGTTCCGGCGGCGAAGGCGCCCGCCGCGAGCGCGCCCGTCGTCCTGGTCGCACCCGGCAACGCCGGCAACCGCGGCGCCCGGGCCCCACTCGCCGCGGCGCTGGCCGGCCGTGGCCTCGCGGTCCTGCTCGTCGACTACCGGGGTTACGGCGGCAACCCCGGCCACCCCGGCGAAGCGGGGCTGGCCCGAGACGTCGACGCCGCCTACCGGTATCTCACCGAGGAACTCGGGGTGCCGCCGAGCCGGCTGCTCTACTTCGGCGAGAGTCTGGGAGCCGCGGTCGTCACCGGGCTCGCCCTCAGGCATCCACCGGCCGGGCTGGTCCTGCGCTCCCCGTTCACCGACCTGGCCGCCGTCGGACGGCGGCACTACCCGTACCTTCCGGTCGGCGCCCTGCTCAAGGACCGCTTTCCGGTCGCCGAACGGATCGGGTCTCTGCGGGTGCCGACCGCCGTGGTGTACGGGACGGAAGACTCGATCGTGGTTCCGGCCGAGAGCCGGGAGGTGGCCCGCCGGGCGGCCGGCCCGGTCCGCCTCGTCGCGGTCCGGGGAGCGGACCACAACGACCGGGTCCTGCTCGACGGCCCGCAGCTCATCGACGCGGTCGTCGATCTCGCCGCGCGTCCGGCGGACCCGCCGGGCACCACGGCCGATTCCCCGCGCCCTCGGTGAACCGCCCTCTCAGGCGACGCTCGCGCCGACCCGCTCCGTCAAGGCCCGCAGCCTCCGCTCCGTCTCCGAACCCTTCGGCGCCGTGAACGTGCACAGCCGCTGGCCGGCGTCGTTGGGCAGCGGGAACGCCTCGTAGGTCAGCACCAGCTCGCCGACCTCGGGGTTGAGGATGCGCTTCGTGCCGTGGTTGCGGTCCAGCACGCCCTGCGCCTCCCAGTAGCGCCGGAACTCCTCGCTCCGCTCCCGCAGCTCACAGATGACGCGATGCACCCGGGCCTGATCGGGGTGGCGCCCGATCTCCGCGCGCAGGCTCGCCACGGTCTCTTCCGCCATCTCCTCCCACGCGGGATAGAGCGCCCTGGCCCCAGGGTGCAGGAAGATCAACCAGGCCGCGTTGAGCTCCGTCTCCGGGAGCGCGTCGAAGTCGAACGAGAGCCGGCCGGCGATCCGGTTCCAGGCCAGCATGTCCGTGGCCGGGCCGTAGACGATGGCCGGGACGGTGTCGTCCATCGCGTCGAGCAGTTCCTGGATCTCCGGACGCACCCGCGGCCGGGCCTCCGTGCCCTCCGTGCACACGAGCGCACCGTCGCCGGCCCGCCGCCGCGGCAGTGTGATGTTGCGCAGGTACGCGTGCTCGACGGGCGTCAGGCGCAGCGCCCGCGCGACCGCGTCGAGCACGGAGTCGGAGATGGCGGGCGCGCGGCCCTGCTCGATGCGCGTGTAGTAGTCGACGCTGACCCCGGCGAGCTGGGCGACCTCCTCACGGCGCAGCCCTCGTACCCGCCGCCGGGCCACCCCCTCCGGCAGGCCGAGCTCGGCCGGGTCGAGTGCGGCCCGCCGTGCCTTCAGAAATGGAGTGATCTCATTCTCGACATGCCCCATATCCCTATTATCCGGCGTGCGGTGGCGTGGGTGGTTCTGCCAGACCCAGGTTGAGCCAGGCCTGGTGACGATCCGAGGCGAAGTGGAGGCTGTCTCCATAACCACGAGACGACCCGCGACGAAGGCGGGTGGAGGGCATACCCATGAAACGCAGGATCCTCGGCGGTACCGGTATCTCCGTGAGCGAGTTCGCGCTCGGCGCGATGATGTTCGGCGCCATCGGCAACAAGGACCACGACGAGAGCGTGCGGATCATCCACCGCGCCCTCGACGCCGGGATCAACTTCATCGACACCGCCGACATCTACTCGGCGGGAGAGTCAGAGGAGATCGTCGGCAAGGCCCTCAAGGGCCGGCGCGACGACGTCGTCCTGGCGACCAAGGCCCACGGCTCGATGGGGCCGGACGCCAACCACGGCGGGAACTCCCGGCGCTGGCTCGTCCGCGAGGTGGAGAACAGCCTGCGCCGCCTTGGCACCGACCACATCGATCTCTACCAGATCCACCGCCCCGACCCGGCAACGGACATCGACGAGACACTCTCCGCTCTCACCGACCTGGTGCGGGCGGGCAAGGTGCGGGCCGTGGGCAGTTCCACCTTCCCGGCCGAGCAGATCGTCGAGGCCCAGTGGGTGTCGGAACGGCGCGGCCACGTGCGCTTCCGCACCGAGCAGCCGCCGTACTCCATCCTGGCGCGCGGGGTCGAGGCCGCGGTGCTGCCGACCACGCTGAAGTACGGGATGGGCGTGCTGACCTGGGGCCCGCTGTCGGCGGGCTGGCTCTCCGGCCGTTACACGCAAGCGGCCGACATCGACCTGACCGGCTCCGGTCGCGCGGCGGCGGAGCGGCACAAGTTCGACCTCTCGCTACCCGAGAACGAGCGGAAGCTCCGGACCGTCGGCGAGCTGGCGAAACTCGCGGAGGAGGCCGGTCTGCCGCTGCCGCACCTGGCGATCGGATTCGTCCTGGCCCACCCGGCCGTCACCTCGGTGATCATCGGGCCGCGCACCATGGAGCATCTCGACGGCCTGCTGGCCGGCGCCGGCGCGGTGCTGAGCGAGGACGTCCTGGACCGGATCGACGAGATCGTGCCGCCGGGCACCGACCTCAACGCGGCGGACAGCTACTACGTGCCGCCGGCGCTGAGCGACAAGGCGCTGCGGCGGCGGTAGCCGGGGTCACGTGGAGGGGCGAGAGGCGGACCACCGGGACCGGCCCGGTGCCCGCCTCTCCCCTCGTCCGTCGTCCGGCTCAGGTGCCGTCCGGCTCAGTGGGTTCGTGGGACGCGCGGTGCGTGCGCGGGTGCCGCGGGCCGCAGGAAGCTCAGCACCGTGCGCGTGTACGCGTCCGGCTCAGCGTCATGGATCAGGTGCCCGGCCGGAATGGTCTCCTGGCGGCTGCGCGGGATCCGCCGGGCCAGCTCGGCGACCCGGTCCTGTGGGATGTGGCTTCGCGGACCGCCGCCGATGACGAGCGTCTCGGCGGTGATGTCGCCGAGCCGCTCCAGCCAGGCCGGGTCGGGATCGTCGATCTGGCTCCGGATGGCCGGCACCATCTCCCAGTCGTACGGCAGTTCCCCGTCCGGCCTGGTGAGCACGGTCCGCGGGCGGGGAAGCGGCGCCGGGACGTCCTCCAGGACCAGGCGGCCCACGCGGCCCGGGTGCTCCTCGGCGAGCAGGTAGGCCACGATCCCGCCCATCGAGTGCCCGATCAGATCCACCCGGCCGAGCGCCAGGGCGTCCATGACACCGAGCACGTCCTCCCGCATGAGCTCGAGTGAGTACTCGCCGGTCCGATCGCTGCGCCCGTGGCCGCGCAGGTCGATCGCATGCACCCGCCAATGGTGGGCGAACGCGGGGGCCACCCGCTCCCAGTCCTGCGCGTCCTCGCCCAGCGCGTGCAACAGGACGAGCGGCGGCGCGTCGGGGGCTCCCCACATCCGACAGGCGATCCGGACGCCCCCGACCTCGATCATGTGACGATCATCCATGCGCGGGTCATCCCCATCCGATGGTCAGCCGGCGCTCTTGCGGCTACGCCCGTGAGCGTCGTGCGGCAGCGCCGCGTAGTGCCACTGGTGATCCCTGGCATGCTTGCACGCCGCCTCGAGTTCCCCACTCTCGATCGACGCGAGCAGTTCCGCGTGATCCTGAACGATCTCGTGGAGATCGACCCCCGCGGCGACCACTGTCACCGACGTCCGGGCCTCGATCTGCAGCGCCTCCCAGGACAGCTTGAGCAGTTCGTTCTGCGCGGCGTCGACGATGTGGCGGTGGAACGCCACGCTGGCCCGCACCGCGGCCTCGGCGTCGCCATCGCGGGCCGCCGCTCGCATCGCCTCGATCTCCGCCCGCAGCGCCGCCACCGGCACGGTTCCGCCCAGTATGGCGAGCCGCGTGGCCGTCTCTTCCAGGGCGGCGCGCACCACGTAGCTCTCCCGCAGAGTCTGCTGGACGAAGTGCCGTACGAACGTGCCTCGACGCGGCCGGGTCTCGACCATCCGCATGGCCTCGAGTTCGCGCAGCGCCTCGCGGACCGGGGCCTGACTGGTGCCGTAGGTCGCGGCGAGCCGGGTCTCGATGAGCCGTTCACCGGGCGCGATCTCGCCAGAGACGATCCGGCCGACGAGTGAGTCGCGGATCTGCTGAGACAGCGTCAGGCGGGACAGCTTCCCCGGCTCGTCGGACCTCATGTGGACATCGTAGTCACGAGCCCGTCAGTGATCGATCATCGATCTCGGATCCGGTCTTGCCCGCGAATTCATGCGAGCGTTACGTTGAATCGATTATCGATCGTTACCCGGAGGCCCTCCCCCTGAGCGGCTGCACGGCACAGTCGCGAGAAACGGACGGACATGATCACAGCGGTCCGCGTGCCCGACTCCGTAGCGGCCGCAGCGACCTACGCGGCCGCCGGCGGACGCGTCATGGGCGGCGGCACGATCGTCATGGCCCAGGTCAACAGCGGGTCGCTGGCGGAAACGGAACTCATCAGCCTGCGCAAGGCCGGCGTCTCGGGGATCCGGGTCGATGGGCGGGTGGTTCGCATCGGCGCGGCGACGACGTTCGCCGACATCGAGAGGTCGCCGGAACTCGCCTTCCTCCATGCCGCGATGCGCACCATCGCCTCACCGCCGATCCGCAACCTCGCGACGGTCGGTGGCAACCTCTTCGTGCCGCAGCCCTACGGCGACTTCGCCGTGTGCCTGCTCGCGCTCGGCGCCACCGTCGAGATCGCCGGTCCGGGCGGGCCACGTCGGGCGCCGGTCGAGGACGTGCTCACCGCCGGCGTCGCCCAGGGCGAGTTCGTCACGGCCGTTGCGCTGTCCCTGCCCGCCGCGGGGACCTGGTTCCACCACAAGGCCATGCGCCGCAAGCTCAACTCCGCCGCCATCGTCGCGGTGGCCGCGGTCGTCGACACCGCCGACGGGGTCGTGACCTCCGCCCGGATCGCCCTGGGCGGCGTCGCGCCCCGTCCAGTGCGCGCCGTGTCGGCCGAGCGGCTCCTGACCGGCCGCCCCCTCGAACACGACGTCCTCAACGAGGCGGGCCGGGCCGCCCGCGCGGACATCGCCCCGTTCGACGACGCCTACGCCAGCGCGTGGTACCGCAGACGCGTCCTTCCGGTCCACCTCCGCCGGGCCCTGCTCGGCTGAACCGCCCCGGCGCCTCGGAAAGGTCTGATCATGGGTTCACAGATCGTCTCGCTGGTCGTCAACGACCAGCGACGCGAGTTCATCGCCAGGCCGGGCACCTCTCTGCTGTCCGCGCTGCGCGAATCGCTGGGGTTGATGGCGGCCAAACGCGGCTGCGGCCAGGGAACATGCGGCACCTGCACCGTGCTGGTCGACGACCGGCCCGTGATGTCCTGCCTGGTCGCGGTCGAGACCATCGAGGGCGCCTCGGTCCGCACGCTCGAGGGCGTGGCGCGCGGCGGCGAGCTCGACGAGGTACAGAGCGCCTTCGTGGACGGCTTCGCCACCCAGTGCGGCTTCTGCACGGCTGGAATGATCATGTCGGCCGAGGCACTGCTCGAGCGCGACCCCGACCCGAGCCGGGAGGACGTCGTCGAGGCCATCTCCGGCAACGTCTGCCGCTGTACGGGCTACGCGTCGATCGTGGCCGCGATCCTGGACGCCGCGCGCCGGAGGAGGGACGCCGCGTCCAGCGGAGGCGACGCGCCCGCCGTGCCCGCCGGCTCCGAGGCCGCCGACGGGGCGGGGGTCCGATGAACCACCGGGTGAACCCCATCGACAAGAGCTACTTCGCGGGCGAACGCCGCGACGGCGACTTCACCGTCATCGGTTCGGTGGTGCAGCGTTCGGACGTGCTGGGACACGTCACCGGCCGGACCGAGTTCTTCGAGGACCTCGCGCTGCCGGACATGCTGCACCTGAAGATGTACCGCTCGGAGCGGCACCACGCCAGGATCAGCGGTCTCGACGTGACGGAGGCCCTGGCGGTGCCGGGCGTCGTACGCGTCCTGACCCACGCCGACATTCCCAACAACCTGTACACGCCGCTGAAGCTGATCGGGGTCGGTCCGGACGACGAGCCGATCCTGGCGGAGGACACCGTCCGCTATCTGGGCGACCCGATCTGCGCGGTGATCGCCGAGACCGAGGCCGCGGCCTACGAGGGCGTCTCCAGGGTCAGGGTCGACTACACGGACCTGCCGGCCGTCTTCGACGTCGAGGAGGCGCTCGCCGAGGGCGCCCCGCTCGTCAACGAGTACCAGGGCCAGAACCACTTCATCTACGAGGGCCACCACTGCCGTCGAATCCGGTTCGGCGACGTCGACAAGGCGTTCGCGGAGGCCGACCACGTCTTCGAGTGGCGCTACCAGTCCGCCCCGATCGAGCAGGCGCCGGCCGAGACCACCGGGTGCGTCGTCGTCCCGCAGGCCGACGGCCGGCTCCGCGTCCACTCCGACACCCAGGCGTGCTTCTTCACCCTCGACAACACGGCCCTGATCCTGGAGACCCCGTTCAACAAGCTGCGCGTCGTCGGCGGCACGGTCGGCGGCGGCTTCGGTGGCAAGGTGGACGTCGTCGTCGAGCCGGTCGCGTGCGTCGGGGCCATGCTGACGGGCCGGCCGGTCAAGTTCGTCTACACCCGCTACGAGGAGATGCAGGTCTCCTCACCGCGCGCCGCCGAACGGATCTACATCAAGGACGCGGTGATGAACGACGGCCGCATCACCGGTCGCAAGGTCACCCTCTACGTCGACGCCGGCGCGTACGCCCGGCACAGCCCGTACGGCACCACGAAGGCGGCGGCGCACCTGCCGGGGCCGTACAGCATTCCGAACGTCTGGGCCGACTGCCACTGCGTGTTCACCAACCGCACCCCGTCGAGCGCCATGCGCGGCTTCGGCGTCACCATCGGCGACTTCGCACTGGAGACGCAGATGGACCGGATCGCCCGGGAACTGGGGATGGACCCCCTGCGACTGCGGCTGATCAACGCCTACCGGGACGGCGACATGAAGGCCCACCGCAAGATCGCCGAGGGAACGGCACTGGTCGAAGTGATCCAGAAGGCGGCGGAGATGGTCGGGCACGAACTGCCGGACGCCTACCGGCGCATGTCGTCCACGCACCGGGAAGGGCGCTGAGTCATGGCGAAGCTGCGCGGCCGGGGATACGCCTCGGTGAACTACCCCACCGGCATGAACCTGGGCGGAGATCCCTCCCAGGCCCTGATCCACTCCACGACGACCGGCACTTTCGTGGTGTCGCTGTCCTCCGTCGACCTCGGTCAGGGCATCAAGACGATCGCCGCCCAGTGCGCGGCGGAGACCCTCGGGCTGCCGTACGGGAACATCATCGTCGACACCGCGGACACCGACACCGGACCGCACTGCATGGGCACCTTCGCCAGCCGCGGCACCCACCGCGTCGGCAACGCGGTCATCATGGCGGCCGCCGAGGCGCGTGAGGTGATGCTGGAGGTCGCCGCCGAGGAGCTGGAGGTCGACGCCGCCGACCTCGAGACCGACGGCACCGGTTTCATCCAGGTGAGGGGGGCGGACGAGAAGCGGATCCACATCACCGACCTGGCGCTGGCCGCGCACTTCGAGCATGGGCGCACGATCTCGGGCCGCGGCATCTTCCTGAAGGAGAAGAACGAGCCCGTACCCGAGACCGGCGAGATGGACCCCGACTCCTGCCAGGCGCACGCCTGCACGGTCGCCGTCGTCGAGGTCGACGACGAGACCGGCGTGGTCGAGGTGCTGGAACTGCACAACGCGTACGAGATGGGGCGCGCCCTCAACCCGGCCATGGCCGCCCAGCAGGTCGAGGGAGGAGCCTGGATGGGCATGTCCCATGCCCTGTTCGAGGCCACCGAGCCCTACTACCCGGCGCGCGACCACGGGCCGCGGGACTTCAGCGAGTACCTGATGCCGACCGCCGCCGACATTCCCGTGCAGCGCAGCGTCATCCTCGAACGCCCCGCCGCCAACGGCCCCTTCGGTGCCAAGGGCATCGGCGAGATGACGGCCAACGCCCCGATCCCCGCCATCGGCAACGCGATCTTCGACGCGTGCGGCGTACGGCTGGATTCCATGCCGTTCACCCCGGAGAAGGTGCTGCGCGGCCTGGACGAGCTGCGGGGCCTGGACGAGCTGGGCGACGCGTCCGAACGGGCCCACGCACCGGCCACCGGACACGAGCGGCCGTGACGATGACCGGCCACCCCGGTCCCGCGGTGGGCGGCCTCCTCGACGAGGAGCGGCTCGCCACCGCACTGGGGCGGGAGGGGTACTTCGCCGACGAGGGCCTGCTCACCGCGGTGCACCTCGCGCTGCGGCTGGGCCGGCCGCTCCTGCTGGAGGGCGAGCCGGGCGTCGGCAAGACCGAGATCGCCGCGGTGCTCTCGCGCGTGCTCGATCGAGAGCTCATCCGCCTGCAGTGCTTCGAGGGGCTCGACTCCGGCCAGGCGCTGTACGAATGGGACTACCCCAAGCAGTTGCTGAAGGCTCGGGCGGCCGAGACCCACGGCCAGGACATCGCCGACCTCTACGCCGAGGAGTTCCTCCTGCAGCGTCCCCTGCTGCGCGCGGTCAGGTCCGAGCACGGGGCGGTCCTGCTGATCGACGAGATCGACCGGGCCGACAGCGAGTTCGAGGCGTTCCTCCTGGAGTTCCTCAGCGACTTCCAGATCACCATCCCCGAGCTCGGCACCCTGCGGGCACGGTGGACGCCGGTCGTCGTCCTGACCTCCAACCGGACCAGGGAACTGCACGACGCGCTCAAACGACGCTGCCTCTACCACTGGATCGCCTTCCCCGACGCCGAGCGCGAACGCGCGATCCTGCGCGCGCACGTGCCGGGACTCGAGGAGGTGGCGGCCGACCGGCTGGTCCGCGCCGTACAGGAGATCCGCACCCTGCCGCTGGTCAAACGGCCGGGCATCGCCGAGTCGGTGGAATGGGCTCGCGGAGCGCTGGCCCTGGTCGACGGCGGCCGCGCTTGGCCGCAGGCGCTGCGGCGCGCACTGGGACTGCTGATCAAGGACGAGGAGGACACCCGCCTGCTCCACGGCCGCGCGAACGAGATGTTCGGCCATGACTGAGCGGCCGGACCGGCGGTCGCTGCGGCTCGCCGCGGACCATCTCTGGGGGTTCATGTCCGCCCTGCGCCGGGCGGGCGTGCGCCCAGCACCTCCGAAACAGGCCGACTTCCTGCGCGCCATCGCGGAATCAGCGCCCCGTGACGTCACCTCGCTCTACTGGTATGCGCGGGTCACTCTGCTGGACGGCGTCGCCGACCTCGAGACGTTCGACCGCGTCTTCGACACCTGGTTCCGGCGCGACGACATCGAGACCGCCGTCACTCCCCCGCCCGACGAGCGAGGCAACGCGCCGGCACCGCACGGGGGCGACGACGGCGGGCCGCCGCCACCGGACGCGGTCCAGGGCAACGGCGTCGAGGCGAGCGCGCTGGCCACCACGGGGCGGCGGGCCTTCGGCCGGTCGGATGCCCGGCAGCGCGATCTCATGCGGTCGCTCCAGGCGACGTGGCCGGCCTGCCTTCCCACGATCTCCTCGCGGAGGAGGCACCCGGCCCGATCCGGGCGCCGGCTGGACATGCGGCGCGTCTGGCGCCAGGCCCGGCGCGACGGCGGGGAGATCGTCCGGCTCCGGTGGACCACCCGGCCACCCCGTACGCGCCGGCTCCTGCTTCTCGTGGACGTGTCCGGATCGCTGCGAAAGCACACCTCCGACCTGTTGCGACTCGCGCACACCGCGATCCAGGCCGCACCCGCCCGCACCGAGGTCTTCACCTTCGGCACGCGCCTCACCCGGGTCACCGCCGCGCTGTCGTGCCCGCAGGTGGACCGGGCACTGGACGCCCTCTCCCACGAGGTCCTCGACGCCCACGGGGGCACCGCGATCGGCGCGGCGCTGGAGCGGTTCCTGGACACCCCCCGCTTCCTCGCACTCGCCCGCGGCGCGCTGGTGATCGTGATCTCGGACGGGTTGGAGCGAGGCGACTGCGCGGCGATGGTCCGCTCGACCGAGCGCCTGTCCCGGCTCGGGCACCGGCTCGTCTGGTGGTCGCCGCTGGCCTGCTCACCCACCTACCGTCCGATCACGCGCGGCATGGCCGGCCAGCTGGGCAGCCTCGACCGCCTCGGCGGCGTGCGCGACCTCGAGACCGGCCTGGCCGAGATCCGGCGCCTCCCCACGGTGCTGGCCGGACCCCGCCGCGCGGCAGCCCGCCACTGGCCCGAACCCACGCCGACTGGACCGCCCACATGACGAACACCGAACGCGCCCGGAACCCCGAGATCCCCGAGATCCCCGACGACGCTGAGATCGAGCTGGTCGACGCCCACCACCACATCTGGCGGAGGGCGGACCTGCCGTGGCTGGACGGTGCGATGGTGCCGCGCATCTTCGGCCCCTACGAGCCGATCCGCCGGGACTACCTCGCCGACGAGTACGTCGGCGAGGCCACCGCCTGCGGCATCTCCTCGTCGGTCTACGTCCAGACGAACTGGCCGCTCGAACGGTCCATCGACGAGGTCCGCTGGCTGCGTGACGTTCACGCGCACACCGGATGGCCCATGGCCGTGATCGGCTCGGCGGACCTGTTCGACCCCGGCGCCGCCGAGGTGATGCGCCGGCAGGCCGAGCTCACCCCGCTCATGCGCGGGACCCGCTTGCAGCTGCACTGGCACGACCGCCCCGAGTTCCGGTTCGCGTCGGCCCCGGACCGGATGAACGATCCGGTGTTCCGCAGCGGCATCGCCGCGCTGGCCGAGCTCGGCTGGCTCTTCGAGCTGCAGGTCTTCGCGCCGCAGATGGCCGACGCGGCCGAGTTCGTGGCCGCCTTCCCCGGCACCACGTTCGTGCTGGTGCACGCCGGGATGCTGGACGGCACGGAGCCGGCCCGCATCGCCGAGTGGACGCGGGGCATGCGGCTCCTGGCCGAGCTGCCCAACGTCGTGGTGAAGCTCACCGGCCAGGGCACCTTCGTCCACCGGGTCGATCAGACGCTGATCGACCTGGTCACCGCGACCTGTCTGGAGCTGTTCGGATCACGGCGTTGCATGTGGGGCAGCAACTTCCCGGTCGAGAAGATCTGGACCGATCTGCCCACCCTCGTCACGGCCTGGCGGCGGGCCCTCGGCCGGTACGCCCCCGGCGTCCGGCGCGATGTCTTCGCCGAGACCGCGCGGAGGATCTACACGCTCACCGATCACACAGCGTGACGGCCTGGTTCAAGCAGGAGAGCCCGGGTAGGGCAGCGTCATGGCGGAGATCACTGTTCGGGTGAACGGCACGGAGCACTCGCTGATCGTCGACACCCGGCTTTCGCTGCTGGACCTGCTGCGTGAGCGGCTCGGCCTGACCGGCTCGAAGAAGGGCTGCGATCATGGCCAGTGCGGCGCGTGCACCGTGTTGATCGACGGTCGCCGGTCCAACGCCTGCCTGGCGCTGGCGGTCACGTGCGACGGCCTCGACGTCACGACCGTCGAGGGCCTGGGCGACGGCGACGGCGGGCTGCACCCGTTGCAGGCCGCGTTCATCGAGCACGACGCGTTCCAGTGCGGTTACTGCACGCCCGGGCAGCTGTGCTCGGCCGCCGGGATGCTCACCGAGCCCGGGCCGAGCGCCGTCACCGAGGACCTCATGGAAGACCCGCCACTGACGCCCGCCGAGATCCGCGAGCGCATGAGCGGCAACCTGTGCCGGTGCGGCGCCTACGTCAACATCGTCACCGCGATCGAGGGAGTGCGGCGATGAGGCCCTTCGAGTACGCGCGGGCGCTCGACGGGCCTGACGCCGTGGCCCGCTTCCGGCCCGGCACGATGTACCTCGGCGGAGGCACCAACCTCGTCGACCTCATGCGGCTGGGCGTCGCGGAACCCGATCATCTCGTGGACGTCAGCCGCCTTCCGTTCGACCGCGTCGAGGCGAGCGACGGCGGCCTGCGGATCGGCGCGGCGGTGCGCAACAGCGACCTGGCCGCGCACCCGCTGGTGCGCGAGCGGTACCCGATGCTGGCACGGGCGCTGCTGGCCGGGGCATCCGGCCAGGTGCGCAACATGGCGACGGTCGCGGGCAACCTGCTGCAGCGGACCCGCTGCCCTTACTTCCAGGACGTCACCAAGGCCTGCAACAAGCGCGTTCCGGGCTCCGGCTGCCCGGCCATCCCGGGCGACCATCGCAACCACGCCATCATCGGCCACTCCGAGGCGTGCGTGGCCGTCCATCCCTCCGACATGGCGGTGGCGCTGGCCGCTCTGGAGGCCCGGGTGCACGTCACCGGCCCAGACGGCGACCGGGTCGTGCCGATCCCGGGCCTGCACCGGCTGCCCGGTACCGAACCCCACCGTGACACCGTGCTGGAGCCCGGCGAACTGATCACCACCGTGGAGCTGCCTTCCCCGCCCGCCGGCTCCTCCCAGTACCGGAAGGTGCGCGAGCGCGCGTCGTTCGCCTTCGCGCTCGTCTCCGTCGCCGCCGTGCTCGACGTCGGCGGCGACGGAACCGTGCGCGGCTGCCGGCTGGCACTCGGCGGTGTGGCGCACGTGCCATGGCGCGCCGAGCGGGCCGAGCGGGCGCTGCTCGGCGCGCCGGCGACCGAAGAGGAGTTCGTCCGGGCGGCGGACGCCGAACTCGACCAGGCCCGGCCGCTGCCCCGGAACGGCTACAAGGTGCCGCTGTCCCGCAACCTGATCGTCCGCACGCTACGGGAGCTGACGCCTTGAACCGCGTCGAGGCCTACGACAAGGTCACCGGGCGTGCGAAGTACGCCTACGAGTACGGCGTGGGCGAGGTCGCGTACGCCCATCTCGTCCAGTCGACGATCGCACGCGGGCGGATCCGGTCCATCGACCCGGGTCAGGCGCTGGCCATGCCCGGCGTGATCGCCGTCCTGTCCAGCGACGACCCGCCCGAGCTCGGCTCGCTCGACGACGCCGAACTCGCCCTGCTCCAGAGCCGCGCCATCGCCTACCGTGGCCAGATCGTGGCCGTGGTCGTCGCCGAGACGCCGGAGATCGCGCGCGCCGCCGAGCGGGCCGTGCGGGTCGAGTACGACGCCGAGCCGCACGACGTGCTCCTCCGGCCGGACCACCCAGGCCTCTACCCGCCCGAGAAGGTCAACCCGGGGCTGCCGACCGACACCGAGCGGGGGGATGTGGCGGGTGGGCTCGCCGACGCGGCGGTGACCGTGGACGCGACGTACACGACCCCGACCCAGCACAACAATCCGATGGAGCCGCACGCCGCGCTCGCCGTCTGGGCGGACGGCGGCCTGACGCTCTACGACTCGTCGCAGGGCGTGTCCGCCGAGCGCGCCACGGCCGCGAAGGTCCTGGGCCTTCCGCCGGAGCGGGTGCGGGTGATCTCCCGGCACGTCGGCGGCGGATTCGGGTCGAAGGGCACCATACGGCCGCATGCGGTCGCGGCGGCGCTCGCGGCGCGGGCCACCGGTCGCCCGGTGAAGATCGCAGTCACGCGGCAGCAGATGTTCGAGGTCACCGGGTATCGCACCCCGACCATCCAGCGGCTCCGGCTCGGCGCCGACGCCGACGGGCGGCTGACCGCGATCGCCCACGACGTCGTCGAGCAGACCTCGACGATCGTCGAGTTCGCCGAGCAGACCGCCACCCCGACTCGCGTCATGTACGCGACTCCGGCACTGCGCACCACGCACCGGCTGCTCCGGCTCGACCTGCCGACGCCGTCGTGGATGCGGGCGCCCGGTGAATGCCCGGGCATGTACGCGCTCGAGTCCGCGATGGACGAACTCGCGGTCGCCGCCGGCATCGACCCGATCGAGCTGCGCGTCATGAACGAGCCCCTGACCGAGCCCGAGAGCGGCCTGCCGTTCAGCTCCCGCAATCTCGTCGCCTGCCTGCGTGAGGGCGCCCGCCGCTTCGGATGGGAACGCCGCGACCCCGAGCCCGGGATCCGCCTCGACGGGCGGTGGCTCGTCGGCACGGGCGTCGCCTCCTCCACGTACCCGGCCAGGCGCATGGCCTCACGGGCCACGGCGACCGCCGAGGACGGCGGATTCATCGTCCGCATCGCCGCCGCCGACATCGGCACCGGAGCCCGTACGGCGCTGACCCGGATCGCGGCGCAGACCCTGGGCACCTCCACCGAACGGGTGCGCGTCGAGATCGGGGACAGCGCCCTGCCGCAGGCCTCGCTCGCGGGGGGCTCCATGGGCACCGCCTCGTGGGGCTCGGCGGTCGTGAAGGCGTGCGAGGCGATGCTGAAGAACGGCGCAGTGGGCAGCGCCGACACCACCGAGGACGTCGAGGCCGACTCCGGCTTCGCCCGGCACGCGTTCGGCGCGCAGTTCGCCGAGGTCCGCGTCGACATCGACACCGGTGAGCTGCGCGTACCGAGGCTGCTCGGCGTGTTCGCCGCCGGCCGGATCATCGACGACTCGCTCGCCCGATCGCAGTTCATCGGCGGCATGACCATGGGCATGGGAATGGCCCTGATGGAGGAGACCGTCGTCGACGAGGAGTTCGGCGACTTCCTCAACCACGACCTCGCGCAGTATCACGTCGCCGCCTGCGCCGACGTACTGGACATCGATGCCGTGTGGATCGAGGAGGAGGACCCGTACCTCAACCCGATGGGCAGCAAGGGCATCGGCGAGATCGGCATCGTCGGTACCGCCGCCGCCATCGCCAACGCCGTCTACCACGCGACCGGGCGGCGTATCCGCGACCTGCCCATCACCCCCGACAAGCTGGTGAGCTGAGCCGGGTCGACGGTCCCCCCGACCGTTCGCACGAGTCGACGTCGAAAGCCGCGCGTTGCACGTCCAGGTCGGCGGGGTGAGCATGATCGGCGTCCATGCCGCCACTGGTCATCACCGCGCGCTGACGCTGCACATTCAAACTCGGACAAATCCACGCTATCGTGACGAAGCATGAAATTCCGGCTCAAACCATCTAGTCGGGCGCAGCACCCCAACGTCGACATCGCGGTGTCCGATCTCATTCGGCCCCTCGACCGACTGAGGAAGACGTTCAACCGTCATGACCTCGACGGGCTGGCGACAAGCTTCCATCAGCGCGCCGTGCTCGTCGCGCCGGACGGCGTGGGGCAGGACCGGGACGAGATCGCTTCCTACTACGGCGTCTTCATGGAAGCGTTCCCCGACTCGATGTGCACCCCCAAGGCGGTGACCACGTCCGGCGACACCGTGGTGGCGGAGTACACGCTCACCGGCACCCACAAGGGGCTCTATCTGGCGCCAGGAGGAGAGCTGGTCGAGCCGACCGGCCGTCCCATCACCGTCCGCGCGTGCAGCGTATCGATCGTGGAGGACGGCGTCATCGTCAATCACCGCATCTTCTACGATCAGCTCGAAGTGATCAGCCAGATCGGCGGTTCGCCCCGCTTCGGAGCCGGCGAGGAGTGAACCGCACGCAGGTCCGGTCGGACTCCGACGGCTCCTGAGGACGGCGAGGAAAGGCGAGGGCCGGTGACCCGGGCCCCACGGC
>NZ_JABVEC010000043.1 GCF_014323705.1 Actinomadura alba | reverse complement strand
GCGGCGAGACGCGGCGAGATGTGACGCGGCGAGACGCGGCGAGATGTGACGCGGCGAGACGCGGTGAGATGTGACGCGGAGCGATAGGCGCGCGCTGCCGTTCGAGGGCCGGAGCACGCCCAAGTGCCGGATGCCTGATCGACTGCGAGCCGTGCCGGGTACACGCCCGGAGCTGTGCGGGCCCGGCCGGGTGCATGAGGCGATGCTCCGACTCCGGCCGGGCCGGGGCCGGGTGGCCTGGATCCGGCCCGGCCGGATCGGATCCTCCGACGCGATGATCCGCGCCGCTGAGGTTCCGCCCGCCGGACTCACGGCGGGCCGAGCCGGCTCAGCTCGAGTGCGGCACCATGGGCTGCTGGGGTATCGCGCCGGTGCTGGAATCACGCCTGGCGCGGGCCAGCTCGCGCTGGAGCTGGCGCTTCTCCATCTCCATCGTCGTCATGGACTCTTCGTGCTCGTCACGCAGGTCGCGCAGTTCCTTGCGGACGCGGATGGCGCGCCCCAGGCCGAGTGCCGCCATGCTGAACCCGGCCAGGAAGACCGTGGCCACGGCCGCACCGGCCAGGAAGACGTGCCACTGGCTGGTGATGCCCGGCACGGAGTCGCCGAACACGGTGAGCTCGGTGGCCCCCGTGTTGTCCAGGACGATGCTGACGCCCGTGACGGCGGCCGCCGCGGCCAATACGAGTCCCAGGAAGATCATGTGTGCTGTCCTCTCTCTCCGGAGTGCGGGTATCCCGAAGATCACGAGATGCGTTGTGAGATTAGAGGTTCAATCGTTACGGCGCTATACAACCCCAAAAATATGTCGTTACGTGTACTTTCTGTACAAATACGGACTCAGAGCGCTGCGTCGTGCGCCGGCGCGTCCCGCAGCAGCACGGCCAGGAGGTCCAGGGCACCGTGCTTGTCCAGCGGCTCGTTGCCGTTGCCGCACTTCGGCGACTGGATGCACGACGGGCATCCGGCCTCGCACTCGCACGCCTCGATCGCCTCGCGGGTCGCCCGCAGCCACGTGGCGGCACCGGTGTACCCGCGCTCGGCGAACCCCGCCCCGCCCTCGTGCCCGTCGTAGACGAACACCGTGAGCAGCCCGGTGTCCGGGTGCTCGGCCGTCGAGACCCCGCCGATGTCCCAGCGGTCGCAGGTCGCGAAGAGCGGCAGCAGCCCGATCGAGGCGTGCTCGGCCGCGTGGGCCGAACCGGCCAGATCGAGGTCGCCGACCGAGTCGCGCTGGGCGTCCGACAGCGTCCACCAGACCGCCCGGGTCTGCAACGTGCGGGGCGGTAGCTCCAGCGGCTGCTCACCGAGCAACTGGCCGGTCTGCAGGCGTCGCATCTGGTAGGCCACGACCTGCCGGGTGACCTCGACGGTGCCGAAGCACAGCGTCGACTCCCCCCAGGCCGACGATCGCAGGGTTTCGAGAATACGGATGTCGGTGATGTCGCGAGCCGTCGTGGAGTAGTCCGGCTCGGCCGGCTCGACCAGGGCCACGGAGGCGTCCAGATCCAGCTCCCGCACGATGTAGGACTCGCCCTGGTGCAGGTAGACCGCGCCCTCGTGGACGGTGGTGTGCGCCGACGGCTCGTCGACCGTGCCGAGCAGCCGCCCCGTCCCCCACTCGACCACCTGTACGGGTGCGCCGCCGGCGCCGCGGATGTCGGCCAGATCGGCGGCGCGGTCGCGGCGGGTCCAGAACCACCCGGCCGGCCGGCGTCGCAGCATGCCGCGCCGCACCAGGTCGGGCACCAGATCGACCGCCGCCGGCCCGAACAGCTCCAGGTCGGCCTCGGTCAGCGGCAGCTCGGCCGCGGCCGCGCACAGATGCGGTTCCAGGACGTACGGGTTGTCGGGGTCGAGCACGGTGGCCTCGACCGGCGAGCCGAAGATCGCCTCCGGGTGGTGGACGAGATACGTGTCCAGGGGATCGTCCCGGGCCACGAGCACCGCCACGGCGTCCTGACCCGTACGGCCGGCTCGGCCTGCCTGCTGCCACAGCGAGGCGCGCGTGCCGGGCCAGCCGCACACCACGACCGCGTCCAGTCCCGACATGTCCACGCCCAGCTCGAGCGCGTTGGTGCTGGCGAGCCCGATGAGCTCACGGCGACGCAGTGCTTCTTCGAGCGCTCGCCGCTCCTCGGGCAGGTACCCCGCCCGGTAGGCGGCGACCTGGCCGGCCAGCGACGGCGCGATCTCGGCGAGGGCCCGCTTGGCCCCGAGCGAGACCGACTCGGCGCCGCGACGCGACCGTACGAACGTCAGCGTCTGCACTCCCTCGATCACCAGGTCGGCGAGCAGGTCGCCGGCCTCGGCCGTCGCCGTACGCCGGACCGGCGCGCCGCGTTCGCCGCGCAGATCGGTCAGCGGAGGTTCCCACAGGGCGAACGCGGTGGCACCCCGCGGCGAGGCGTCGTCGGCGACCGCGGTGACATCGAGGCCGGTGAGCCGCCGTGCGGTGACGGCCGGGTCGGCGGTGGTCGCGGAGGCCAGGATGAACACGGGTGACGCGCCGTACCGCGCGCAGATCCGGCGCAGCCGGCGCAGGACCTGGGCGACGTGCGAGCCGAAGACGCCACGGTATCCGTGCGCCTCATCGATGATCACGTATTGCAGCCGCCGCAGGAAGGCCGTCCACCGGGCGTGCGACGGCAACAGGGAGCGGTGCAGCATGTCCGGATTGGTCAGCACGTAGTTGGCGTGCTGGCGCACCCAGGTGCGCTCGTCGGGCGGCGTGTCGCCGTCGTAGGTGGCGGCGCGCACCTGGGTGAGCCGCAGTGACCGCAGTGAGCGCAGCTGGTCGGCGGCGAGCGCCTTGGTCGGTGAGAGGTACAGGACAGTGCCTCCCGCCGCCTGGCGCAGGCCCGCCGTCGGGCCTTCGTCGCCGAAGACCGCGGACACCGCGGGCAGCAGGTAGGCGAGTGACTTGCCCGAGGCGGTGCCTGTGGCAATGATCACAGATTGTCCGGAATGGGCGTGCTCGGCGGCGGTCGCCTGGTGCAGCCAGGGTGCCTCGATCCCGGCCAGCCGCAGCCGGTCGATGAGCAACTCCGGAGCCCACGACGGCCAGCCGGACCGGCGGCCGGCCCGGGCCGGCACGACCTCGACATGGGTGATGCGGTCACGCCGGGTGGGGTCGCTCAGCAGGCGTTCGAGCGCGCGGCGCGATTTGCTGGCGGAGGCGTCCCGGAGCCCCGCGGCGACGGCTGATTCAGAGCTTGGCGAAGACACAGGTTTCCAGTGTTGCATCCTGGGGACAACAAGGGGACACGTCCCGGCGGCGGACGTCCGGCCCCCCATGCCCCAGCGGCGGAGCGGCAGGTCGTGATGGGCGCGAACAAGTCGTCTCAGTGGCGATTTCGTGTGAACTCGGCGCCGGAGCGTGGTTGAATCACGGCCGGGGTCCCGTTGCCCCGAACCACTCGCGGCACGGCGCTGGAGGATTTGTGGACCTGAAGGTGAACGACTACACCACCGATGACGGCCTCACGGTCATCAACGTGGAAGGAGAGATCGACGTCTACACTGCGCCGAAGCTCCGTGAGAAGCTCATCGACCTGGTCAATAAGGGCAAGTTCCACCTGCTGGTGGACATGGAGAAGGTCGAGTTCCTCGACTCGACGGGCCTTGGCGTGCTCGTCGGTGGGCTCAAGCGGGTTCGCGCGCATGACGGATCGCTCGAGCTGGTGTGCACGCAGGAGCGCATCCTGAAGATCTTCCGGATCACCGGGCTGACCAAGGTCTTCGGCATTCACAACTCGATCGAGGAAGCCCAGGAGAACCGTAAGAGCCAGAAGTAGCGGCCGGGAGAGGTCGCACCCGAGATGGCCCCCGACATGGCGACTGTTGAGCTTTCTTTCAGTGCCCTGCCCGAGCATGTCCGTACGGCACGTCTGATCGTGACGGCGGTGGCCCGGCGCAGTGGTGTTGCCGAAGTGCTCTTGGACGAGGTACGGCTGGCGGTCGGTGAGGCGTGCTCCCGGGCCGTGGAGGCCCACCGGCGGCACTGCCCGGACGAGCCCGTTCAGCTGGAGCTGACCGCCGACGGTGATCGTCGGTTCGAGGTCATCGTGAGCGACACGGTGCCGGGAGAGGACCTGGATGGGGTCCCGGCCGCGTCCTCTCCCACGGGGCGGGACGCCTGGACGGACGGCACCACCCTCTCCGGACCGCTCGGCGGCGGTCCCGGGGCACTCGGCCTCGCCGTCATCTCCGGGCTCGCCGACGAAGTCGTGATCTCCTCGACGCGCAAGGGCATGCAGATCCGGATGAGCTGGCCCACCGGTTCCTGAGCGCGGCCGGTCGGCCTCGTCACGCCGATCGGTCGTGACTCGTCCCCGGTGCCGGTTCAGGCACTGCCGCACCCGTCCTCCCGTGGGCTCGTTCCACGGGGCTCGGCGCGCATCCGCGGCCCGGGACGACGACGGACGGCGGTGCGGGCTCTGCCCCCGACGACGTGCCACGATGTCATTAACAGGTCAAACCTGGGCAAAAAACGGTTTGCCTTTTCCTGTCGACGGTATTAACGAACCGTCAGGCTTCTCATTCACGCACTGCGTGCGTAGACTCCCGGCACCG
The DNA here is from genome assembly GCF_014323705.1 of Actinomadura alba. Taxonomy (GTDB): domain Bacteria; phylum Actinomycetota; class Actinomycetes; order Streptosporangiales; family Streptosporangiaceae; genus Actinomadura_C; species Actinomadura_C alba. Next base: position 56,910 of record NZ_JABVEC010000043.1, on the reverse strand, counting down.
CAATGCCCTGCCGAATGTGCTGACCGGTCACACGGATAGGTGCGCGTCATTCGTGTGCCCACGTTGGAGGTAGGGCTTGGCCCCTGTCGAGGAGGACGGATGTCTGGGCTTACCCTCTCCAGCCCGGCCAGTGCACAAGTGGATCTTGTCGGCGGCGACCTCACCCTGGTCGTCGTCGTCGGAGTGATCGCACTTTTGGCGCTGGCCGTTGCCGGAGGACTTGTACGTCAGGTGCTGGCCGCGGGCCAGGGCACCGAGAAGATGCAGGAAATCGCGACGGCCGTGCAAGAGGGGGCGAGCGCCTATCTGAAGCGCCAGTTCCGCACGGTCGGCATCTTCGTGGTCCTGATCCCGTTTCTGCTCCTGTTGCTGCCCGCGGACACCACGAGTGTACGGATCGGACGTTCGGTCTTCTTCGTCGTGGGTGCGCTGTTCTCCGCGATCACCGGGTTCGCCGGAATGTGGCTCGCCGTGCGCGGCAATGTCAGGGTCGCGGCGGCGGCCCGCGAGGCCGGCGAGAAGCCGGCCATGCGGATCGCCTTCCGCACCGGTGGCGTCGCCGGCATGTTCACCGTGGGGCTCGGCCTGTTCGGCGCCGCGGTCGTCGTTTTCATCTTCAAGGGTGATGCGCCCGGTGTGCTCGAGGGCTTCGGTTTCGGCGCGGCGCTCCTCGCCATGTTCATGCGGGTCGGCGGTGGCATCTTCACCAAGGCCGCCGACGTGGGTGCCGACCTGGTGGGCAAGGTCGAGCAGGGCATTCCCGAGGACGACCCCCGCAACGCGGCCACCATCGCCGACAACGTGGGGGACAACGTCGGTGACTGCGCCGGCATGGCGGCCGACCTCTTCGAGTCCTACGCGGTCATGCTGGTCGCGGCGCTCATCCTCGGCAAGGCGGCCTTCGGCACCGAGGGCCTCGTCTTCCCGCTCATCGTGCCGATGATCGGTGTCATCACCGCGGTGATCGGGATCTTCGCGGTGGCACCGCGAGAGCGTGACCGCAACGGCATGGCGGCGATCAACCGGGGCTTCTTCCTCTCCGCGATCATCTCGGCCGTGCTGGTGGCCGTGGCCGCCTTCCTCTACCTCCCGTCGTCCTTCGCCGGGTTGCACGGACTCAGCCCCTCGCTGGCGAACGACCCCCAGCTGGCCGACGTCGATCCGCGACTCATCTCCATCGCGGCGGTGATCATCGGCATCGTGCTCGCCAGCGCGATCCAGCTGCTCACCGGCTACTTCACCGAGACCAACCGGCGGCCGGTCAAGGACGTCACCGACAGTGCCAAGACCGGGCCGGCCACCGTCATCCTGTCCGGGATAGCCCTGGGCCTGGAGTCCGCGGTCTACTCGGCGCTGTTGATCGGTGCCGCCGTCTACGGCGCCTTCCTGCTCGGCTTCGGCAACACCACGCTGGCGCTGTTCGCGGTGGCGCTGGCCGGCACCGGGCTGCTCACCACGGTCGGGGTCATCGTCTCGATGGACACGTTCGGCCCGGTCTCCGACAACGCCCAAGGCATCGCCGAGATGTCCGGCGACGTGACCGGCGAGGGCGCCAAGGTGCTGGAGAGCCTCGACGCGGTGGGCAACACCACCAAGGCGATCACCAAGGGCATCGCGATCGCGACGGCGGTGCTGGCGGCGACCGCGCTGTTCGGCGCGTTCCGTACGACGGTCGAGACCGCGCTCGGCGATGCGTCGCAGAGCGTGAAGGAGTCGCTGGGCGTCTTCCAGAACTTCAGCCTGTCGGTCGACTCGCCCAACGTGCTGGTCGGACTCATCATCGGCGCCGCGGTGGTGTTCCTGTTCTCCGGACTGGCGATCATGGCCGTGGGCCGGGCCGCCGGCCGCGTGGTCATGGAGGTGCGCGAGCAGTTCCGCACCAAGCCCGGGATCATGGACTACACCGAGAAGCCGGACTATGACCGGGTCGTCGACATCTGTACCCGGGACGCGCAGCGCGAGCTCGCCACCCCCGGCCTGCTGGCGATCATGACCCCGATCGCGGTCGGGTTCGCCCTCGGGTACGCCCCGCTGGGCGCGTTCCTCGCGGGCGCGATCGCGGCGGGTGTCCTCATGGCGGTGTTCCTGTCCAACTCCGGTGGTGCCTGGGACAACGCCAAGAAGCTCGTCGAGGAGGGCAACCTCGGCGGCAAGGGTTCCCCGGCGCACGAGGCGACGATCATCGGTGACACGGTCGGCGACCCGTTCAAGGACACCGCCGGCCCTGCCATCAACCCGCTGATCAAGGTGATGAACCTGGTCTCGCTGCTCATCGCGCAGGCCGTGGTCACGACCGCCGCCAACACGCCGCTGCGGATCGGGATCACCGTGCTCGCGGTGGCCGTCGTGGTCGGGGCGATCGTGATCTCCAAGCGCCGTGCCGCCCCGCTCGGCTCGGCCGAGGAGACGCCCAGAGAGGCGATCGAGCCCGGTGACGGCGACCCGGCCGGCAACGCCAAGGAGACCACCTCCGCGGTGGGCGCCGGCGACGCGACCGGTGACGGCGCTTCCGTGCAGAGCGAGAAGGACGAGGAGGACAAGGAGTCCGCGACCACGTCGTGACACCTTGACCGATCGAGGGCCGGTGACGCCGTCACCGGCCCTCGATCACGTTCGGCGACCGGTCACCGTACCCTGGTAGGTGACCGAAGGAGGCGGCATGGTGGGCGATGAGAGGACCTCGATCTCGGGGGCCAAGGGCTTCGCGATCGTTTTCGGCGCGATGTTGGGCGTTCTCGCGGTGCTGTGGCTGATCGCGGCGCTCGTCGCGCCGAACTAGGAGCGCCCCGATGCCGACACTGATCGTCCTGCGGCACGCCAAGGCGGTGACCGAGTTCGGGCTGCCCGACATCGATCGTCCGCTGTCCGGCCGGGGCAGGCGCGACGCGACCGCGGCCGGCAAGTGGCTCGGCAAGGCGGGCCTCAAACCCGACCTGGTCCGCTGCTCGCCGGCCAAGCGTACGAGGCAGACGCTCAGCCGCCTCGATGTGGACGCCGAGGTGGGCTTCGAACCGGAGATCTACGCCAATGACGTCGGCGGGCTGTTCGACCTGCTCACGCAGACCGACGAGCAGGTCGGAACGCTGCTGCTGATCGGGCACAATCCGTCGCTGCACCACCTGGTGCACGATCTGACGGGCGCCGGCGGCGACTCCTTTCCCACGTGCGCCCTCGCGGTCATCGCCATCGGAGCCGGTTGGGCGGGCATCCGGCCCGGGGCGGGGCGGCTGACCGCGGACTGGAGTCCCAAGGCCTCGATCTGACCCGCTGACGCGGCACGCGCCGCACCGGGGGACGCGCCGCACCGGGGGACGGGGGACGCGGCGGACCGGGGGGTGCCGCGACGTGACGGTTCCACGCTTGGTCGGTCGCGGGGCCGCGCGCCGTGCGGCCCTGGATTACGCGATCACCTCGGCGGTCGGCGTGGCGGTGCCACTGCTGATCGGAGTACTCTCCGGGCACACGGCCGAGGGCGCCCGGGCGGCGATCGGCGCCTACTTCGTCGCCAACGCGGCCTATCAGGGACCCTACGGCCTGCGGGCACGTTCGCTGATGGCCTCGGTCGCGGTCGTCGCCATCGGGGTGACGATCGGTGGTCTGGTCAGCGGGAACCGCTGGGCCGCGGTCGTCGTGGTGTCGCTGGTCGTCTCCGTCGGATCGGTGATCCCCCAGGTCGGCATCACGCTGGCGATCGCCACGTTGCTCGCCGCCGTCCGGCCGCTGGTCGATCCGCTGACCACCGACGTGTGGCTGGAGGCGGGGGGCGGTCTCTGGCTGGCCCTGCTGTTCCTGGCGCCATGGCCGCACCGGAGACTGCGCCCGTTCCTCGTGGCCGCGGCGGAGGCCATCGGCGCCTTGGCCGAGCTGCTGGAAGCCGTCGTGGGGCCCGACGACATCTGGGAGGAACGGCGTCGCGCCGCCACCGACGCGCTGAACGCGGTACGGGCGGCGGCCGAGCTGTATCCGGCCGGGCACGCGGCGGACGAGGACTCCCGGCTGCGGTCGCTGGCCGAAGCCCTCACCAAGATCATGCACGAGATCGTGGCGCTGCGGGCCCTGGTCATGGCGCCCCGGCGGCGATCGCCCGAGGACGAGGTGGGGGCGGGGTGGCCGCCCGAGACCGACGCGGGGGCGGTGGTCGGGCGGACCCCCGAGGTGAAGCAGGCGATCGCGGCGCCGGCCGACCGGCTCCGCCGGCTGGCCTTCCTGACGCAGGTCGCGGGCCCCGGACCGCTGATCCGGTCGGCGGCCGCGCCGGAGCCGAAGTCCGATGCGCGGGCCCGGCTGGCGGAGCGGGTGGAGGAGCTTCGGAGGGAGGTTTGGCTCGGTCAGGGCCACGGCGATCCGCTGACCCCCGTACTGCTGGGCCAGACGGTACGTGCGATCGACCGGATCGCCGCCGCGACCGACGCGGCCGCCGAGATCGTGGCCGGCGGGCTGAAGGTGGAGATCACCCTGTCCCGGCCGCCCGGTGCTCGCGTCGCCGACGCTCTGAAGACGCTCTGGCAGACCGTGCGCACCGACGTACGGACCCGGTCGCTGCGGTTCCGGCGGGCCACCCGTACGGCCGTCGCGACGGCAATCGCCATGTCGATCTGGGCGGTGCTGCCGTTGCGGCACGCCTACTGGCTGCCGATCGCCGTGGTCCTGTGCATCCGCCACACCTATGGCGAGACGGCGTCCCGGGTGACCCAGCGGGTGGGCGGCACGGCGGCCGGCGCGGCACTGGGCGCCGTCCTGCTCGCGCTCGCCCCCGGCAGGCCGGCCCTCCTCGGGGCCATCTTCTTCGCCGCCCTGGTGGCCTATGCGCTGCGCTCGGTCAGCTACACGGTCTGGACGGCGCTGAACACGCCGCTGGTCATGATGCTGATCGACTATGCCACGCCGGTGAACTGGCCGGTGGCCGCCGAGCGAATCGCGATGACCGTCACCGGTGGTCTCATCGCGCTGACGACCGCGCGACTGTTCTGGCCGTCCAGCCGCGACGACGCCGTGCTGCTGGAGCGGCTGGCCGCCATGTCCGAGGCGTACGCCTCGGCCGTACGGGCGGCGGCGGTCCGGGTCGCCGGGTCGGACGTGCCGTTGGAGGACCGCCTGGCGGCGGCGAGAGAATCGGTCGAGCAGGTCGCCGAATCCATGCTGCGGAGGGGGCAGGAACCCGCTCCCGACAACGAGCGCATCGCCGCGCTCGGGGCGGCCGTCGCGGCGGCGAACCGCATCGGCGACTACCTCGTCACCCTGAGCGAGCTCGCCGGGCAGGAGAACGTGGACCCGGGACCGGTTCCGGCGATCCTGGACCACATCGCCGACCGGCTGGAGGACACGGCGCGTGAACTTCGGGAGGGCCGTGCCCTGGAGCGGCCCGAGCCGGACATCGAACAGCGGCTGGCCGAGCTGGACGACTTCCTGGCCCGCCTGATCCGGCGGCGCCGTTCCGAGCTGGCCGAGGGCATCGGCCTGGGCGAGACCACGCCCGCACGGCGGACCCTCGTGCAGGCGGCCGCCCTCCGCCACGTGCTGCACGCTCTGCACGCGGACGTCGAGGCCCTCTGCCGCGCGCTGCGCGAGGCTCGTCCGGACGTGCGCGCCGCGCGGCCGGGCGTCAACCGGCCGCCACCGCCCGGGTGAGGACCTCCAGTGGGTTGGTGAGCACCTCGGTGAAGGCGAGTTCGGCGGCGCCCACCAGGGTCGCGTCATCGCCGAGATCGGAGGTGCGCAGCCGCAGCCCTTCGCGGGCGGCGGCCATCGTGTTGGTCTTCAGCCGGCTGCGCACCTGCGCGGCCGAACTCAGATAGATCTCCCGCAGAATGCCGCCGAAGATCACCATCTCCGGGTTGAAGATGTTGACCAGGTTCGAGACGCCGAATCCGAGCCAGTCCCCGACGCGGTGCAACGCGTCGCGGGCGAGGACATCGCCTCGTTCGGCGGCGTCGACGATGGCGCGGATCGCGTCGCGGCCGATGAGGTCCTCCGACATCTCGCGCCCGGCGGCGGAGAGCAGGGCCCGCTCGCCGACCTCGGCCTCCAGGCAGCCCGCGGAACCGCACCCGCAGGCGCGTCCTCGCGGGTTGACGACCATGTGGCCGACCTCGCCGCCGTACCCGCCCTCGCCGCCGAGGAGCCGCCCGCCGACGATGATCCCGCCGCCGATGCCGACGTCACCGTGCAGGTAGATCAGGTCCTGGCACCGGGTGCCGATCCCGCGCTGGTGCTCGGCGAGCGCGCCCAGGTTGGCGTCGTTGGCGACCGAGACGGTCATCCCGAGGTCGAGTTCACGGGTGAGGGCGGCTCCGAAGGGCACCTCCGTCTGCCCGATGTTGGGGCCGAAGCGCACCAGACCGTCGCCCCGGCGCACCACACCGCAGAACGCCGCGCCCGCCCCGACGCAGACCGTGTCGGCATCGGCCTTGCGCAGCATCTGCCGGGCGAATCCGGCGAGGGTGGCGACGACCTCGTCCAGGTCGAAGCCGTTGCGTTCCCGTACGGCCTCCCGGCGGTCCAGGATCACGCCGCCCAGACCGACCCGGGCCGCCGCGAGCCGGTCCACCCCGACGTCGAACGCCAGGACGTAGAAGCGGGTCGACTCGGGCCGGACGACCAGTGAGGGTCGCCCGGCCCGGCCGGTCTCGCTGGGCAGCTTCTCGCGAACCAGGCCGGCACCGGTCAGTTCGGCGGTGAGCGCCATGATGGTGCTGCGGTTGAGCCCGAGCCGGTCCGCGAGAACGGTCCTGGAGGTGGGACCGTGCAGGTGGATGTAGCGAAGCAGTGTGCCGAGATTGTGGCGGCGGATCTCCTCTTGTGAGGGACCGGCTCGCATCATTCGATCGGCCTCGCCTGCTTCTCGTACGGCGTCATCTCAATCCCGTCGCGGCGGCCCGCTTCCTGGACAGGGCGTCCACTCCGGCTGCGAGCAGCAGGACCAGGCCGGTGACGACGTACTTGACCCCGGCGCTGTAACCCATCAGGCCCATGCCGTTGTCGATGACGGCGACGACGGCACCACCGAGAACGGCGTCCAGCACCCTGCCCTTGCCGCCGAACAGACTGGTGCCACCGATCACTGCGGCACCCACCGCGTAGAGCAGGACGTTGCTTCCGCCGGTGTTCGGGTCGACCGAGTTGGCCCGGGAGGCCGCGATGACGCCGCCCACGGCGGCCATCGTCGAACAGATCATGAACGCCGAGATGCGGATGCGGTCGACGTTGATGCCGGCCCGCCGCGATGCCTCCCGGTTGCCGCCCACGGCGTAGATGTGCCGCCCGTAGGCGGTGCGGCGCAACACGAAGGTCCAGCCGATCAGCAGCACCACGATGAGCGGTACGACGATCGGCACCCCCTTCAGGGAGACCACGATCGCGTTGCGGCTGCGCTCCTGGTTGAGCACGTAGACGGCGACCCCGGCGATGACGGCCACGGCCGCGACCCGGATCGCGATCAGCGAGATCGGGTCGGCGGTGAGCCCCCGGCTCACGCGTCCCCGAGCCTGCCACAGTTGTACGGCGGCATAGCCGGCGAGGCCGACGGCCAGCATCAGCCATCCGAGCGCCGGGCTCACGTTCTTGTTCGCGACCGCCAGGATGGTGTCGTCCCGGATCGAGATGTTGGAGCCCTCGTTCATGAGCATGAGGACGATGCCCTGGAAGGCGAGGAACGCGGCCAGCGTCACCACGAACGACGGGATGCCGAGCTTGGCGACGAGGACGCCGAGCACGAGCCCGATCCCGGCGCCGGTCACAAGTGAGGCGACGACCGCCCAGTACCACGGCCAGCCGTGGTTGGTCAGCAGCACCGCGAGCACCGCCGCGCACACGCCGCTCGCGAACCCGGCGGACAGGTCGATCTCACCGAGCAGGAGCACGAAGACGAGCCCCATGGCGATGACCGTCACGGCGGCGCCCTGGGTGAACAGGTTCGCGAAGTTGCCCTCCGACAGGAAGGCCGGCCGCAGGATCGTGAAGATCGTGCACAGCACGACCAGGCCGAGGATCGCGGGCAGCGCGCCCACGTCGCCGCCGCGCACGCGGTCGAGGTAACCGCGGACGTGAGAGCTGATGGGGGCCGAGCCGGTCTCGGGGGCTCCCTTCGTCACCATGACGCTCATGCCTTGACTCCGTTCAAACCGTCCCCGTTCGCGAGGCCGAGTTCCCCGCTGCGCCCTGAGGTGATCAGTTCGACGACCTGCGCGTGGGTGACATCGGAGGTCCGCACCTGAGCGGCCATCCGGCCCAGGTAGAGAGCGGCGATGCGATCGGACACCGCGAACACGTCGTTCAGGTTGTGCGAGATGAGGACGACGGCGAGACCCTTGTCGGCCAGCCGCCGGACGAGCTCGAGCACCTGCTGGGTCTGGGCGACGCCCAGTGCCGCCGTGGGCTCGTCGAGGACCACGACCTTGCTGTTCCAGAGCACGGCCTTGGCGATCGCGACGGTCTGCCGCTGGCCGCCCGACAGGCTCGAGACCTGCTGCCGGACGGAGTGAACGGTGCGGACCGACAATCCGGTGAGGGTCTTCGCGGCCATCTCTTCCATGGTCGCCTCGTCGAGCACCAGACCGCGCTTGCGCTCCCGGCCGAGGAACATGTTCTGCACGATGTCGAGGTTGTCGGCCAGCGCGAGATCCTGGTAGACGATCTCGACTCCGAGGCCGGCGGCGTCGCGCGGGCTGTTCACGTGGACCGGCGCGCCCTCGAAGAGATAGTCACCCGAGTCGATCGGGTGGATGCCGCCGATGCACTTGACCAGCGTGGACTTGCCGGCTCCGTTGTCGCCGACCAGGGCGGTCACCTCTCCCGCCTCGGCGGAGAAGCTGACGTCGTGCAGTACCTGGACCGGGCCGAAGCTCTTGTTGAGCCGGCGCAACTCCAGGACGGGTGTCGCGGGCATGCTGAGTGGCTCCTAACTGCCGGATGCCGCGTCGCCGGCGGTGAGGAGCTCACCGTCGGCGACGCGGCCGATGTCTTACTGGATTCCGGCCTCGGTGCACTTGGCCGCGAACTGGCCCTTGCACAGCTCGTCCTTGGTGACGAACCCGTCGGTCACCACGTCCTTGACGTTCTCCTTGAAGATCGACTTCGGCTGCAGCAGCACGGACGGCACGTCGCGCTTGCCCTCGGGGTCGTTCACGGTGCCGTTGGTCTCGCCCTTCTGGCCGCTCGCCAGCGAGATCGCGAGCTTGGCGGCGGCGTCGGCCTCCTGCTTGATCGCCTTGTAGACGGTCATGCACTGGTCACCGTTGAGGATGTTCTGCAGTCCCTGCACGGTCGCGTCCTGGCCGGTGACGGGCACCTTGCCGTTCAGCTTCTGCTTCTTCAGCACGGAGATGGCCGCGTTGCCGAGGCCGTCGTTGGCGGCGAGCACACCGGCGATCTTGGGCTCGCTCGTGAGCATCTGCTCGAAGATGGTTCCGGCCTGGGTGTTGTCCCAGTCCGGCACGGACTCGTCCGGTCCCTTGGCGTACTCCCCGGCGTCGATCTTCGGGTTCAGCACGCCGTCGTAGCCGTTCTTGAACAGCGTCGCGTTGTTGTCGGTCGGCGACCCGTTGAGCCTCGCGACGATCGGCTTCTCGGCCTTCTTGTCGGTCAGGCACTTCACCAGGCCCTCGCCCTGGAGCTTGCCGACGGCGGTGTTGTCGAAGCTCACGTAGTACTGCGCGCTGCCGCCCAGCGTCAGCCGGTCGTAGTCGATGGTGGCGACACCCTGCGACTTGGCCTTGTCCAGCACGGCCTTGCCGGTCCCGCTGTCCAGGTTCACGATCAACAGCACGGTGGCGCCGTTGGTGATCATCTGGTCTGCGATCGTCTGGAACGAGGTCTTGTTGCCCTGGGCGTTCTGAATGTCGGCGGGGATGCCCGCGGCCTTGAACGCCTCGCCGAGGTACTTGCGGTCCGCGGTCTCCCAGCGGGCCGAGGACTTGCTGTCGGGCAGGATGACACCGATCTTGCCCTTGGGCTTGGCCGCGGACGCTCCGGGGCTGGCGGAGGTGCCGCTGTCATCGCTTCCGCAGGCGGTGAGGCCGGCCAGCAGCGCCACCGATACGGCGGCCGTGCTGAGGATCCCCTTGCGCATGTGCACGGGTCCTTTCCGTACGTGCCGCGCATCGGCGCGGCGATGGGGGGGTTGGTTGTACGAGCGCGCTGGATGGTGAGCCGGGTCGCGGTACACCACTGTTTGAATGTTGTGTCCGGCAACGTATGTCGGAAATCTCGCGGGCGCTAGGGGAGACGGACGTGTTATTCGTTGTGCCGCGTAACAATCAGACAACGGGCCCGAAACCCGCCGGAAACCCGTGGTTCAGCTTGGACCCCGTCGAATCAGCTCAATCACCGCAGGTAGCAGGGCTACGCGGGGGCTGAGCGGTGAGATGCGGTGGGCGGCGATCCGCGGCGGAGCGGTCCGTGGAAAGTCACGGTCCGTCGTGGGTCATGGCTCCGTGCGGTCGGTCTCGCCGGCGAGGTCGGGGTCCTCGGCGTCGGCGGCCTCTACCTCGTCGCGGGAGATGCCCAGCAGGAACAGGATGGCGTCCAGGTAGGGCACGCTGACCGCCGTGTCGGCGGCCTGCCGTACGACCGGCTTGGCGTTGTAGGCGACGCCGAGACCGGCGGCCTGGATCATGTCGAGGTCGTTGGCGCCGTCACCGATCGCCACGGTCTGGCTGATCGGTACCCCGGCCTCGTGGGCGAACCGCTCCAGGGCCGCCGCCTTGCCGGCGCGGTCGATGATGGGCCCGACCAGCCGTCCGGTGAGCCGGCCGTCGACGACCTCGAGCGTGTTGGCGGCTGAGTAGTCGATGCCGAGGTCCGCCACGAGCGAGTCCGTGACCTGGGTGAAGCCGCCGCTCACGATCGCGAACTTGTAGTCCAGCCGCTTCAGGGTCCGGACCAGCGTGCGCGCCCCCGCGGCCAGCCGCACGCGGTCGCGCACGTCGTCGATCGCAGCGGTGTCGAGACCGGCGAGCAGCGCGACCCGCTCGCGCAGCGACCCCTCGAAGTCGAGTTCGCCGCGCATCGCCGCCTCGGTGATCGCGGCCACCTCGTCGAGCCGGCCGGTCTTCTCGGCGAGCAGTTCGATGACCTCACCCTGGATGAGCGTCGAGTCGACGTCCATCACGATCAGACGCTTGGCCTTGCGGTGCAGCCCGGCCCGCTGGACGGCCACGTCGACCTGCTGCTCCACGGCCTCGACGGCCAGCGCCGCGCGCAGTGCCTCGGGGTCGGCTCCGGAGACCTCCAGCTCGATGCAGGTCACGGGATAGTGCGAGAGCCGCTGCATCCGGTCGATGTTCGCGCCGCCCACCGCGATGCGCCCGGCGATCCCTGCCATGGCGGCCGGCCGCAGGGGGCTGCCGAGCACGGTGACGTGCAGCCTGCCCCGCCGCCGGCTGAGCGGAGTGCCCTTGTCCCGGCCGGTCGAGAGCTCGACCTCCATGTCCAGGTCGGCGGCGACCTTCTCGGCCGCCGTCCAGACCTGCCCGACGTCGGTGCCGGTGCCGTACGACACCAGCACGCCGAGCACGAGCCGGCCGCGGATCACCACTTGCTCGACGTCGGTCACGGTGAGCGGAAATCCGGCGAGTGTGCCGAACAGCCGCGAGGTCACCCCGGGGCGATCGCGGCCGGTGAGCGTGATGAGCAGCGTGCGCTGTGAGCCGTTCATACGCTCACCAAACTACTGCCCGCGGGTGAACGCCGGGTGACCCGTCCACCATGCGGACAGGGCGTTTCGGCCGGTGGTGCGCCCGATGCCGGATCACCCGGAACAAAGATCACTTGGAACGCGGATCAGTGGGACCTCAGGGCAGCAGCAGGTTCAGATCACCGAACTCGTGCCACAGGTAGCGCTCCTCCAGCGCCGCGTCGTAGACCTGCTTCAGCAGCGCGGGCCCGGCGATGGCGGTGAGCATCATCAGATGCGACGACCTCGGCTCGTGCAGGCCGGTGAGCAGCCCGTCGACGGCCCGTACGCCCGCGTCCGGGGTGACGACGTGCTCGGTCCAGCCGCCGCTCGGCCGCACCGTGCCGTCGCCGGCGGCGGCCGTCTCGAGGGCGCGGACCACGGTCGTGCCGACCGCGATCACCCGGCCGCCACGGGCCCGTACGTGGCCGACCAGCTCGGCGGTCGGCCCGGGCACCTCGAAGCGCTCGGCGTACGGCGGTTCGTGCGCCTCGGGTGAGGCCACCCCGGTGTGCAGGCTCAGCGGCGCGATCATCACGCCCCGCGAGACCAGCCGGGTCACCAGCTCGGGCGTGAACGGCCGGCCGGCGCTCGGCATCTCCGCGCCGCCGTCCCGCCGGTCCCACGCGAAGGCGGTCTGGTAGGCGGACGTGGGAAAGTCCGCGCGCACGTACCCGTACCTGATCGGCGTGCCGTGACGGAGCAGGTACGGCACCACGTCGCGGTCCAGCCGGGCCCGCCACAGCCGGGCCGTCTGCCGGCCGATCAGGTTGAGCGTGGCCCCGCCCGGCATCGGGATCCACTCGCCGGGGAGGCCCCCTCCGTACGGCTCGGTCGCCTTGCCGGCGCGGCGCCGCAGCTCCACCAGCCACACCCCCGGGCGGCCCGGCAGGGGGGTCGAGAAGTGGATCGTCAACCGGTCGAGCGGCACGGCGGCCGGAAGGGTCGAGGAGGTGTTCACCACGAGCAGATCGCCGGGGAGCAGCAGGCCTGGAAGATCACCGAATCGGTGGTGGCTCACCGTTCCGTCACCGCGCCTGCCCACGAGCAGCCGTACGGCGTCGCGGGATCGGCGGTGGGGACCCGGGCGTTCCTCGGGCGGCTCGTGCGCCTCGAGTGCGGGTGGGAGGGCGAAGTCGGGTACCGCGAAATCAGGCATCTCGCCGCTCCCGTCCGTCCCTGACGCGAATCGCGGCGGCCACCGCGATGACCGCGATGAACACTGTCAGGGCGCCCGCCGAGGCGAGACCCGGCCCGAGCCGGTCGGCGCCGAAACCGGTGACGAGCGCGCCCGCGAGGCCGATGGCCAGCGCCCCGCCGAGCGTGTCGCTGATCTGCAGGGCGGCGGAGTTGGCACCCTGATCGCGCGGGGCGGACAGATTGAGCACCAGCACGCTGAGGCCGCCGTAGGTCAGCCCCATGCCCGAGCCGGCGAGGATCCAGGCCGGTACGGCGGACCACGCGTACACGGGCGTGCCGATCGCGATGCCCGTGACGCCCGCGGTGGTGAGCAGGGCACCGAGCACGATCAGGGACCGGTGCGGCCGGTCCGCCCGCCCCTGGACCCACGACGAGGCGGACCAGCCGAGGGCGCCGAACGTGAGGACCACACCCGCCTGGGTCGGGGTGAAGCCGTGCGCCGAGGTGAGCGCGAGCGGGATGAACGCCTCGGTGGCGAAGAAGGCGCCGGACATCAGCCCGCGCATCGTCACCGCGGCCGGCACGCCGCGCCGGAGCAGGAGCGCGCCCCGTGGCAGCAACCGCGGCAGGCCGAACGCCAGCCCGGCGAGGCCGAGGGCCGCCGCGGGCAGCACCGCGAGGGACGGGTGATCGATGGCGAACAGCAGCGCTCCCGCACCCCCGGCCAGCGCGATGGCGGCGACACCGCGTCCTCGCAGGGCCGCGCGGAGGCCGCCGGTGGCCGGACCGGCGTCACGGACGTCGGACCCGCCACCGGAGTCACCCGAGTCACGCCGGTCACCTGGGCCGCCGCCGGCGTCTCGGAGCGAGGGGATCAGCATGACCATCGCGGGTACCACGAGCGGGATCAGCCCGAGGAAGACCCCTCGCCAGTGGAAGTGCTCGGCGACGAGGCCGGCGAAGGCCGGTCCGACCAGCGACGGAACCACCCACGCGGCGGAGAGCGCGAAGAACGCCCGAGGCCGCAGGTGCTCGGGGTAGACCCGGGCCACCAGGACGTAGATCGCGACTCCCGACGCCCCGGCGCCGAGCCCCTGGACCGCCCGGCCGGCGACGAACACCCACATGGCGGGTGCCGTACCGGCGATGACCAGGCCCGTCACGAAGGTCACGAGTCCGGTCATCAGGGGCCGGCCGGGTCCCGCCCGGTCGGCCCAGCCGCCCGCGATCACGTTGGCGAGCAGGCTGGCGATCAAGAACGCGCTGAAGACCCAGGCGTAGAGCGAAAGTCCGTGCAGCTCCCTGGCGGTCACCGGCATCACCGTTCCCACCGCCATCGCCTCGAAGGCGAGAAGCGTCACGACGAGGACGATGCCTATGGTCGGGATCCGGTAGCGGCCGGCCAGGATGGATTTCGATGTTTCGCGTGGAACATCCTTCTCGAGCATGGTGGTCGTCATCGTAGGAGCCCCCCGGCCGTGTACCGGCCACTGGGCAGCCGCCCGTCGATCAGTCGCAACAGTGCCGGCACCACCGTCTCCGGCGGCGGTGTCGCGGACAGGTCCTCCTCCGGCATCGCGTCCCGCAGCATCTCGGTGCGCATCTCGCCGGGATCGACCCACCAGACGGCGAGCCCGGGTTCCTCGACCGACAGCACGTGCGAGATCTGCTCGAAGGCCGCCTTGGTGGCGCCGTAGCCGCCCCAGCCTTCGTAGGCTTCGACGGCGGCGTCCGAGCTGATCCCGAGGACGGCGCCTCGGCGCCGGGTCAGCGCGGGCAGCAGGCTCTGGACCAGCGCGAGCGGGGCGATCGTGTTCGTCCGGAAGGCCCGTTCGAGCTCGTCGAGCGGATAGTCGGCCAGCCGCGGCAGCGGGGCGGCGCCCAGGGTGCTCGCGTTGTTGACGAGGAGATCGAGGCCGCCGCCGCCCTCCTCGACGGCACTGACGAGCGCGGCCCGGTGCCACGAGTCGCCGAGGTCGCCGGCGAGGGCCGTAACGTCTCCCGGCAACTCGGCGGCGACGGCGTCGAGGGCGTCCGCCCCCCGCGCATCGATGATGAGTTTCCAGCCGTCCCGGGCGAGAGCGTGCGCGAGGGCGCGCCCGAGGCCGCGCGATCCTCCGGTGATGAGAGCGGTTCTTTCGGTCATGTGCTCGACGGTAGGAACCGGCCGCCCGGCGCGGCATCGGCCATCGGGCCGGACCGGCATCGTCAGATGGTCCTAAGCCCGCCACCCGGTCACGTGCCATCAGGCGGCGGCGCGGCCGTTCATCAGGTCAGTCCAGAGGCGGCGCAGGTCCACGTCGAGCGCGCGGAGGATCCGCACCGACTCGTTCGCGCCGTCGGCGAGCAGCCCCCAGAGCACGTCGTCACGGTCGGCTAGCCCGCGGCCCCTGCGGCGGGCCGCCCACGACGCCACCTCGACCACCTTCCGGCCGCCTTCGTCGAGCGTCAGGTCGGTCGCCGGGCCGGTGAGCGTTACCCGCAGCGGGCGGAGGCGCGAACGGTGCAGCCGCCAGAGCGCCGGATCGTCGAGGCGCGTCGACGTGGCGGCCGACAGGCGGCGTCGGACCTGCTCGAGATCGATGCCGAGGGCGGCGAGCAGTTCCCCGTCCGGCGGCCGTGGGCCGCCGTCGCGCCGCCGGTCGATCTCGGCGTGCACCTCGGCGGCGGTGACGCCCAGGTCCGGAAGGCCCGGGCCGACCGGTCGCGCCTCGGCGAGGGCCAGCAGCAGGAAGTCGGTGCCGAGCCGCTCGCGCCCGGCCTCTTTCGCCAGCAGTCCGGCCCTGATCAGGGTGGTGCGCGCGGTGGGGGTGAATTTCGCGAGCATCGTCATGGCCGGCCCTCGGCTATCCGGCCGGCGTGCTTCTTGTGCGCGGACTGCCTGCGTACGCCCAGTGCGGAGGCGATCGCCTCCCATGACCAGCCCTGGGCGCGGGCGTTGCTCACGTGCAGAGCCTCGAGTTCTTCGGCCAGCCTGCGCAGGGCGGCCACCGCCGCCAGTCCGGTGGCCGGATCGCGGCTGTCCACGGCCGCCGCCAGTTCCGTCATCGTCGTCATGGTGTCAGTCTAGGCTGACACGAGAAGAATGTCAGCCCAGGCTGACATGGGCGACCGGAGCCGTCACCGCGCGAGACGGCCGCGGTGACCGGGCGGCCTCACCCGTTGTTGGCCGCGGCACCCACGATCACGGGCGCTCTCTGCTCCGTCGGGCCTTCGACCACGTCGGCGAGCACACAGGTGATGTTGTCCGGGCCGCCGCCCTGGTTGGCCAGCTCGATGAGCCGACGTACGGCCTCGTCGAGATCGTCGGTGCCGGTCAGCACCTCGTAGATCTGCTGCGGGCCGACGACCGCGGTCAGCCCGTCGGAGCACAGCAGATAGCGGTCGCCGACCTTGGCCTCGCGTGGCGACATGTCCGGCTCGCCCTCACTGCGGCCGTCGAGCACGCGGAACAGCACGTTGGACAGCCGTGACGGCCCGGCCTCGCCCTCGAGCAGCTTGTCGAGGGTGTGGTCTTCGGTGATCTGGAACAACTCGCCCCCGCGGAGCAGATAGCCGCGCGAGTCGCCGATGTGGGCCAGCGCCATGTACGGGCCCGACCACAGGAGGGCGGTCAGCGTGGTGCCCATCCGGTCGAGTTCCGGGTGCTCCGCGATCACATCGCGCAACCTCGCGTGGGCGCGTTCCACGGCCTCGCCGAGCGTGTCGACCAGCCGATCCGGCGGCACCTGCGCGTCGACGGACCGGAGAGATTCGATGACCGTCGAGCTCGCGACCTCACCGCCGGCGTATCCGCCCATGCCGTCGGCGACTGCGAGCAGGAAGGGGCCCGCGTACGCGGAGTCCTCGTTGTTCTGGCGGCTGACCCCGACGTCCGAGCCTGCGGTGTACTTGATTGCGACGTTCATACTGATTTTGGATGTCGATCTCGTGAGTAGGGTTCGCTAGCCCTCGACGAGCCCGTTCCGGACGGCGTGCAGAGCCGCCTGGGTACGGTCGGCGAGGCCGAGCTTCATCAGGATATTGGAAACATGGGTCTTGATCGTCTTCTCTGAGACAACAAGGGCACGGGCGATCTCCCGGTTGGACCGGCCGAGGGCGATCTGGACGAGCACTTCGCGCTCCCGTTCGGTCAGCGCGGCGAGCCCGGGATCCCGCCCGGCCCCGCCTCCTGCGGCCGGCGGGAGCATCGCGTCGGCGGCCTCGGGCGCGAACAGCACATGCCCGTCGTTCACCGCCCGGATGGCCCGCACGAGGGCGTCCGGGTCGACGTCTTTGTACAGGTAGCCGGCCGCGCTCGCGCGCACGGCCGGTGGCACCAGGGCGCGTTCGCTCATGCTGGTGAGCACGAGCACCCGCGCCCCGACCCCGCGGGCGCGCAGTTCGCCCAGCGCCGCCTGGCCGTCGACCCCGGGCATGTTGAGATCGAGCAGGACCACGTCCGGTTCGAGCGACTCGGCCAGCGTGACCGCGTCGGTTCCGTCGGTCGCCTCGCCCACCACCTCGATGTCCTCTTGCACGCCGAGGAAGGTCCGCAGTCCCTGCCGTACGACGGGATGGTCATCGGCGATCAGCACGCGGATCACAGCGGGACCTCCAGCCGGACGAGTGTGCCGTCGCCGCCCCCGGACCCGATGGTCAGGGTGCCCCCGATCGACATGGCCCGGTCTCGCATCGATGTCAGCCCCAGCCCGTCGCGGCCGCTCTCGGCCGCGACGTCGAATCCGCCGCCGTCGTCATAGACCTCCAGGATCACATGGCCGGCCGAAGTTGACAGCCGTACGGTGATCCTGGTCGCCCGGGCGTGTCGCAACGCGTTGAACAACGCCTCCTGGGCGACGCGGAACGTCACCGCCTCACCCTGGCCGGTCAGCGCGATCCCCGGGTCGGCGGCGAACGTGAGCTCGGCGTCGTAGACCCGGTCGAGCACTTCGACGTGCTTGCGCAGTGAAGCGACGAGGCCGTCGCCGGTGAGGTCGGCCGGGCGCAGCTCGAAGATCACGGCGCGCAGCTCGGCGAGCGCCTCGCCGGCGAGCCGCTCGACCCGCTCGAGCTCCGCGACCGTACGGTCCGGATCGCGGACCGCCAGCGCGGCGGCCGCACGTGCGGTCAGCCGGAGCGAGAAGAGCTTCTGGGCCACCGCGTCGTGCAGCTCACGGGCAAGCCGGTTGCGCTCCTCGACGACGGTCAGCTCACGCCCGCGCTCGTGCAGCCGCGCATTGGTCAGGGCCATGGCCGCGTGCGCCGCGAAGAGCGTGAGCAACTCCTCATCGTCCTCGGTGAAGCCGCCGGGGACGCGCTTGTTGGCGAGGAAGATGATGCCCAGCGTCTGGTCGCCGTCGCGGATCGGTACCCCGAGGAAGTCCTTGAGGATCGGGTGCGCGGTCGGCCAGCCGTCGAAGTCGGGTTCCCTGCGGATGTCGGTGAGGCGATGCGTCCGCGGCTCCCGGAGCATCACGGCCAGCATGCCGTGCTGGCGGGGCAGCGGCCCGATCGCCGCCCACTCCTCGTCCGAGACTCCCTCGACGACGAACTCGGCGAAGGACCCCTGTTCGTCGGGCACGCCCAGCGCGCCGTGGCGGGCGTCCAGCAGCTGGGCCGCCGCCCGCACGATGACCTGCAACACCTCCTGCACGGACAGGTGCCGCGTGACGGCGAGCACCGCCGCGCTCACGGCGTGAAGGGCGACCCCCCGGTCGGCGCAGGCCGTGCATTGAGTGTTCACGGCACCGGATCGAATGCGCTGTTGTGGGCGGCGACGCTGGCGCGCCGTACGGCTCGGTCGAGCAGGCGCAGGGCGTCGGCGCGCCGGCGCATCTGGTCGGCGGTGAGTCCCTCGCTCTCCACCCGCCGGGCCAGGTCGACGACCACGGACAGCCGCCCGGCCAGGGCGGCCACGCGGTGCGCGCGCGCATGGTAACCGGGTGCCAGTTCGCCCGCCGGCTCACCGCGATGGGACTCCCGCACGGCGGTGAGGGCCTCGGCCATCTCGGGCCGCCAGTCCGTCACATCCTCGACCATGAGGAGCGCGTCCGTCGCGTCCCTGAGGGCGAGGGACAACTGGTGGTCGGCCTCCGGCAGCGATGGCACGTCGGCGACGCCCGGCCGCGCGTTGAGAACGTTCCACCGCACGCCGACGTAGGAGGAGCCGCGGCGATCCTCGGCCGGCACGAGACCGACGGGCCCGGAGGTCAGGGTGACGAGGGCGGCCCCACCCGCCTCGAGCGCGGCCGTGTTGAGCTCCGGCGGCCCGGTGAGCCCCAGGAGGTCGCCGGGGACCGGCAGGGCCAGCTTGAGCGCGCTCATCCCGGCCACCCGCAGACAGCCCAGCCCGCGCCGCAGGGGGATCTCGCCGCTCTCTCCCGGGATGCCGGTCACCACGTGCTGGCCGCACATCTGTTCGACGGCATCGGCGGCCTCGTCGAGCCCCACGTGGCCGCTCAACCAGGCGTTGCCCCAGGCGACGAGTGCAGGGGAGGCTTGTGCGACGTGCATGCCGACCACCATAAGTGCTCCAGATGGCATAAGTTCGTCCACTGAGACGGGATTCCTTGGGGAAGGGCGCGATGACCGGAGAGGTACTGCAACTTCACGGTGTCGGGGTCCGACGCGACGGGGCGGCACTGCTCCGGAACATCGACTGGACGGTCAACGAGAGCGAGCGGTGGGTCATCATCGGTCCCAACGGGGCCGGTAAGACGACGCTTTTGCAGGTGGCGGCCACCACACTGCATCCGAGCGAGGGCACCGTCTCGGTGCTCGGCGAGCGGCTGGGCAAGACCGATGTCTTCGACCTGAGACCGCGCATCGGCTTCACGAGCGCGGCGGTCGCCGAGAAGGTGCCCGCGAACGAGAAGGTCATCGACCTGGTGCTGACGGGCTCGTACGCCATCATCGGGCGGTGGAAGGAGGAGTACGACTCCACCGACCTCACCCGGGCCGTCGAACTGCTCGACGCGCTCGGCTGCGCGAGCCTGATCCGGCGTCGTTTCTCGACCCTGTCGGAGGGCGAGCGCAAGCGAGTGCTGATCGCCCGGGCGCTGATGCCCGACCCCGAGCTGTTGCTGCTCGACGAGCCCGCCGCCGGTCTCGACCTGGGCGGCCGCGAGAACCTGCTGGCCCGGCTCAGTCGGCTGGCCGACGATCCGATGGCACCCTCGATGGTGCTCGTGACCCACCACGTGGAAGAGGTGCCCGAGGGCTTCACGCACGCGCTGCTGATCCGGCGCGGCTCGGTGATCGCCATGGGGAAGGTCGACGAGGTGTTCACGAGCCGGCACCTGACGAAGTGCTTCGGGCTGCCGCTGACCGTCGAGCGTCAGGACGGGCGCTGGTACGCGCGCGCCACTCGCTGACGGTGACGGTGACGGCGGCGGGGGCGGAAATCGGTCCCTGGTCTCACCGCGTGATCGGGCCGGTTCTACCATCGAGCGCGTGACCAGCACGTTCGGCCGGGCCGAGTTCGGGTGAATGCCCTCGAGGCGGTAGCCGTCTTCGGCGCCGGCACCGCGGCGGGCGGAATCAACGCGGTCGTGGGCTCCGGGTCGCTCTTCACCTTTCCCGTCCTCATCGCCCTCGGGTACCCGCCGGTCGTCGCGAACGTGTCCAACAACGTCGGCCTGGTGCCGGGCTCGGCGGCGGGGGTCTTCGGTTACCGCAGGGAGCTCGACGGGCAGCGCGGCCGGCTGATCCGGCTCGGCGTCGCCTCCGTGCTCGGGTCGCTCCTCGGCGGTGCGCTGCTGCTCAGCGTGCTCAAGGGCGCGTTCGACGTCATCGTCCCCGTGCTGATCCTGATCGCGCTGGTGCTCGTGATCGTCCAGCCGCGGCTGAACGGGTGGCTGGCGGCGCGGCGCGAGAAGCACCACCCGCACGGTGGGCCGTGGCTCTGGGCCGGTGTCTTCGGCGCCGGCGTCTACGGGGGTTATTTCGGCGCGGCCCAGGGCGTCGTCCTGATCGCGCTGCTCGGCATCTTCCTCGACGACGACCTGCAACGGATCGTCGGCACCAAGAACGTGCTGACGGGTCTGGTCAACGCGGCCGCCGCGGTGCTCTTCGTGGCAGTGGCCGACGTCGACTGGGCGGTGGTCGCGCTCATCGCGATCGGATCGACGCTCGGTGGGCTGCTGGGCGCGGCCTTCGGGCGCCGGTTGCCGGCCGCGGCGCTGCGTGCCTTCATCGTGGCCGTCGGCCTCATCGCGGTCGGCAAGCTTCTCCTCGGCTGACCAGCCGATTCGTCGTCAATGACCGGTTCAACCGAACCCTCAGTGGGTATAACTCGAATATACGTTCGACGAGGCGGAGGGTCACGCCATGAAGGGCGACTGGGTCGAAATCGTCATCGATGCCGGCGGGGTGACGCGGACGTACGAGGTGGTCGCCACCCGCGCCGGGCGGCGGGTCGACATCACGAACAGGCGGGGTGTGGTCGAGGTCAGCGAGGTGACGCGGACGGGCACCCCGGTGCGCACGGCCCGGTTCATGGCCAGCCGGATCCTCGCGCTGGTGGAGCACCCGGTGACGGGTGACGGGCAGGCCAGGCCATCGGGCGAGGGCTCCGAGGGGCATTGAGGTCACGCGCGGCCGGCGGGCTCCCGCCGGCCGTCCGCGACCTCGTTTTTTTTTACCCGCGTCCGCTCGGATGTCAACCAAGGCGGCGATTACTCAGAGCAATGAAAGGGTAGCGTTGTGTGTGGATCGGCCCTGCGACCTGATCGAGAAGGGTTCCCCCATCATGACGCAGCTCGACGACGTTATCGCCCACGCCGACGCTCCCGGCGGGAACCCGGATGCCACCGAGGGGCCTGTCGAGCCCGGGCTCGACCCCGCCTCCGGAGCCGGCTGGCTCACCCCGGCCGACGTGCACAACAAGGTGTTCGCCACCGTCCGCTTCCGCGAGGGCTACGACCTGGGTGAGGTCGACACCTTTCTGTACGAGGTCGAGACCACGTTGACCAGGGTGCTGCGCGACAACGCGGCGCTGAGGGCCCGGCTCGAGTCCTCCCGGCACGGCACGGGAACGGCGGGCGACAGCGCTTCGCGCATCGTCGCGCTGGCCCAGCAGACCGCTGACCGGGCGATCGAGGAGGCCCACCAGCAGGCCCGAGAGATCATCGCGGTGGCCCGCGACAGGGCCGACGTCGTCAGGCGCGAGGCCCTCGACTACGGCGGCCGGCTCAGGGAGACCCTGGAGAGCCAGATCGATCAGTTGCGCGGCCTGCTCGTCGAGATCGACGAGCGGGAGGAGTCCTACTGACGCCCGTGCGGGCGGTCGATCAGCAAGTGGTGCCGGTTCGTCGAGGAGGTGTCGCGCATGCTGCTCAGTCACTGGATACAGGCCACCGACCCGGTGCTGGGCGAGGATCCTCCCGCCGGCAGAGTCTGGTTCGCCGTGCTGCTGGTCTCGGCCGCCACCCTCGCGGGGGCCTGGCTGGCCCGCCGCAGGTCCCGGCACGTGGTGGCGTGGCTGGCGATCGCGTCCGCGACGATGCTGGTGGTGACTCTCACCGACCTGCTTCCCGACGCGTCGCGCGACGCGGCCGAGACGGGCGTGCCCCTGTGGGTGGTCGGGGTCGCGGTCGCGGGCGGCTTCCTCGCCATCGCCCTTTTCACCCGAGAGGCCTACGGGCTCGAGGTCGCCTCCGACGAGGAGGTCGTCGCGACGCACGCGCCGGGACGTCACCGGCGGCTGAAAGAGGCGGTCGGGGCCGCGCTGTTCGGCGGCGTGGGCACCGCGACGGCGCTGACGACGCATCGGGCGATCGAGGGCGCCACGCTTGCGCTGAGCACCTCGGTCTTGATCGTGATGGCGCTCATCGTCCACTCGGCCAGTGAAGGGCTGGCGCTGGCGGCACTGCTGGATATGGCGGAACAGCGGATCGGCCCATGGCTCGTCGTGGCGTGCGTCAGCCCCGCGGTGGGGGTCGTCATCGCGACGGTCAGCCCCCTGCCGGGAAAAGTCGTCCCGGTACTGCTCGGCATGGTGGCGGGCATCCTGCTGCGCACCGCCGTGGTCGGTCTGCGCCTGGCCGTGCACAAACGGGAGGGCGAACGCCTGGTCACCCGGCACCTCGCGGTCGCCGCGGTCGTCGCCCTCTCGGTCGGTGCGCTCCTCGCCATGGCACACGAGGTGCAGCGCAGGATCGGCCGGGAGCAGAACACGCGGTACATCGAGACGTTCGGTCATGTCGGCCGCCCACCGCGCCGCGCCGTCCGCCCCGGTGAGCTGGGGCCGCCGCCCGGACATGGACATGGACATGGACATGGATCGTCTCCCGCACGTCACCGGCCGAGCCAGGGGCAGACCCGGCACCGTCACTCGCCGGTGTCCGCATCGGCGCCATCGTGGCCGGCCGCGCCGCGCCCGCGGGCGGGCAGGCCCTCCGTGCCGGTGCCGTCCGCCGCGAAGTCGCCGGCCGCCAGGCGCGACCCGGCCGGATCCGGTACGACCGGCGCCGCCATCCCCCGGCCCGGTGCGGACGCCCCCGCCGCCACCCGCTCGGGAACGGGCGGGTCCGACACCGCCGACTCGGGCCCGGGCGGACCCGGCTCGGGCAGGTCTGACCAGGGCAGGTCGGGCTCGGGCAGGTCCGGCGCGCGCGGGGGCGGTTCGGCCGGACCCCGGGCGGGCCGGCCCGGGCCCACGACGGTGCGGCCGGCCGCCAGCAGCGCGCCCGGCCCGAGGGCACCGGCGCCGAGCACATCGCCGCCGCGCGCCACCGCCGGGCGTGATCGAGCGTCGATACTGGCGGCGGTCAGATCCGGCCGGATGAGCCTCGCCGACGTTCTCAAGCGCAGGGACCCGGCGGCCAGACGTCTGCGGGTGGGACAGGTGCTGCGTGCTCTGCCCGGCCACGACGCGTCTTCGGCCGCGACGCTGATGGCGCGTGGCGGGGTGGGTGAGAAACGTCGCGTCGGACGGCTCAGCGACCGGCAGCGCCGTCACCTGCTGAGGGCGTTCGCCGGGTGCCGCTGTCCACGGTGAGCGCGGGCCGCTCAGACCTTCGGGCGGACCTGAACGATGCCGTGCTCGGTGACACGCGTCTCGAAGGCGGGCTGGCGTCCGGTCGCGGGCCCGTGGACGACCGAGCCGTCGCTTACGCGGAACGTGCTGCCGTGCCACGGGCAGACCACACAGAGGTCGGTGACGCCGTCGGCGTCGGTCTCGGTGACCATCCGGCCCTGGTGGAGCGGTCCCGCGAGATGCGCGCACCGGTCGGCCAGCACGTGGATGCCGTCCTGCGTCCGTAGCACGAAGAGGCTGATGTAGCCGAGGCGGCGGTGCACCGGCCAGCCATCAGGCAGTTCGTCGGCCGTGCAGAGGTCGTGCCAGCCGAGCGGGACCAGATGTGCCACCGGTTCGGCGTGATTCGCGCCCGCGCCCTGCCGGAACGCGAGGTGCCCGCCGAGGTAGGCGCCCGCCATGAGGAAGGTGAAGCCGGTGTAGCCGAGCGCCTTGCCGGCGGCGGTGCGGCCGCGGCGCCGGGTGATCAGCGACGCCAGGTAGAGGGCGCTCGCGGTGGCCGTGCCGAGGGCGTGGACGAGGCCGACCCGCTGTTGCTCGGGATGCAGGACCGACCAGTCGGCCAGCCCGGTCAGCGTCGTGGGCACCGCGCCCACGAGACCCGCGGCGATCAGAACCTCCGATGCCCGCTCGGTGCCCGGCAACAGATCGAGGACCCCCGCCGAGATCCAGCAGCCGACCGAGACGTCGGTCAGCGGTGGGTGCGCCGGATGGCCCGCGGGCACGCCGTGCAGGAGGTCCTTGACCGGGCCGGGACGGAGGACCTCCCTGATGGTCCTGCTGATCGCGCGCGCGGGGCGGTCCAGCGCACGGGTGTGTTCAAGCCCCTCGGCGAGATCTACCGGATGCGGCGTCGGCAGTGGCAGGGATCTTCGCCGGAAGATCTTGTTGACTCTTTGGTTCACGATCCCGATCCCCCTTTACCGGTACCGGAGGTCCGTAATCGACAGTAGCTCCCAGGCAGGTTCAGGGGCCACCCGCGGATCGGGTGGTCGCTGGTGCGCGCGTGGTTCCCCTTCCCGGAGACGGCGGCGGTAACCCCTGGGCCGCTGCTCTGGGCGGGATCGCAATATCGCGTACGGCCTGATTGGTGGCCGGCAGGCATGGCCGACTCGGCGATCGCGGAGTTACGGTGAAGCCAGGACAAGCGGCCGCCTCTGAGGAGATGCGATGGAGGCCTGGGTCGTCTGGATGGTCATCGCCGCCGTGCTCGGCGTGGCGGAACTGATGAGTCTTACGCTGTCGCTCGGCCTGCTCGCGGTCGCGGCACTCGCCGCCGGAGTGGTCGGAGCCCTCGGCCTGCCCGTCGCGGCTCAGGTGGGCGTGTTCGCCGCCGCCTCGGTCGCGGGGCTCGTCGTCGTACGGCCGGTAGCCACCCGCCACATCCGGCAGCCGCCGATGCTGCGGTCCGGGACCGCCGCCCTCGTCGGCCGGGAGGCGCTGACGCTGACCGAGGTCACCAGGCTGGCCGGGCGGGTGCGGATCGGCGGCGAGGAGTGGACGGCTCGGCCGTTCGACCCCGACATCGTCATTCCCGAAGGCGCCATGGTCGACGTCCTCGCGATCGAGGGCGCGACCGCCCTCGTGTATCCCCGGGAGTAGCCATGACCGACATCGCCGTCGCCATGCTCATCGCTCTCGTCGGTGCGGTGCTCGTGCTGACCACCGCGGTGATGAGAGCCGTGTGGATCATTCCTCAGGCGCGCGCACGCAATGTCGAACGTCTGGGGCGTTACCACCGCACGCTCGAACCGGGCATCAGTTTCATCGTCCCGTTCGTCGACCGGGTCAAGCCGTTGATCGATCTGCGCGAGCAGGTGGTCTCGTTCAAGGCACAGCCGGTGATCACCGAGGACAACCTCGTCGTCTACATCGACACCGTGCTGTTCTTCCAGGTCACCGACCCGAGGGCGGCCGACTACGAGATCGTCGACTACATCAAGGCGATAGAGCAGCTCACCGCGACGACGTTGCGCAACGTCATCGGCACCCTGGATCTGGAGGAGAGCCTCACCTCGCGCGACCGGATCAACACCGCGCTGCGCGGCGTCATCGACGACGCCTCCGGCAAGTGGGGCATCCGGGTGACCCGGGTCGAGATCAAGGCGATCGATCCGCCGCCGTCCATCAAGGACGCCATGGAGAAGCAGATGCGCGCCGAGCGCGAGAAGCGCGCCGCCATTCTCACCGCCGAGGGGCTGCGGCAATCCAAGATCCTCACTGCCGAGGGCGAGAAGCAGAGCGCGATCCTCAAGGCAGAGGGCGAGAGGCGGTCGCTGATCCTCAAGGCCGAGGGGCAGGCCCAGGCGATCGAGGAGGTCTTCGGCGCGATCCACGACAACGACCCCGACCCGAAACTGCTGGCCTACCAGTACCTCCAGACGCTGCCGCAGCTCGCGCAGGGCGAGGGGAACACCTTCTGGGTGATCCCGGGCGAGGTCACCTCGGCGCTGCGCGCGGTCTCGCAGGCCTTCGGCGGCGCGGACGAGGCGGAGTCCGGCGCGCCGGACGAGCGGACCCGAGGCAGGGGCCGGGCCGAGGTCGGCCGCGGGCGCGAGGGGCGGAACGAACGGGGGCGTGAGCGCACCTCCGTGGACGCGGGCGAGAGCACGGAGGCGGAGGCGCTCGTGAACTCGCCGGTCCACACCCCTCCGTACGAGCTCGGACCGGGCATGGCGCAGGCCGGGCCGCGAGGCGGCTCCCTGGCATCGCCGGAGGCGCTCGCCGAGATCGCGGGAAACGCCGGGGCCGAACCCGGGAAGCGGCGGCGGCGCAGTGCCGAGGGACCACCGAACAACGCCGAGGGATCACCGAACACGGACCTCGGCTGACGCCGCCAACGAGGCCGTACACCCGCTGACCTGGGCCTGTCTTTTGCTAAATCATTAACTAAGATGGGGAAATCGTTTTCTTGACTCATTCGTGTTTAGGTGAGTAGGTTGAGGCCGTGACCAGGAGGCCGACGCCGTCGACGCCCTCCGCAGCCGACGAGCTGCGCGGTGCGAAGCTTCGGGTCACCGCCGCCCGGGTGGCGATCCTCGAGACGGTACGGGCCGGCGATCACCTCGATGTCGAAGCCATCGCCCTGGGTGTGCGCGGCAGGGTGGGGCACGTCTCCACCCAGGCCGTCTACGAGGCGTTGCGCGCGCTCACGGCGGCGGGTCTCCTGCAACGCATCGAACCGGCCGGAAGCCCGGCCCGATACGAGGGACGCGTCGGCGACAATCACCATCACCTGGTGTGCCGACAGTGCGGAAAGATCAGCGACGTCGACTGCGCGGTGGGGTACGCGCCGTGCCTGGAACCGGTGTCCGACGCCGGCTACCAGGTCGAGCAGGCCGACGTCATGTACTGGGGCATCTGCCCGGACTGCCAAGGGGCAGCGCGCGAATCCGAGCCGGGCGGGAAGCGGGCCGCGCAGGCGTCCGCACAGCCCGGGCAGAGCGGAACCGAATGAGGCAAGGAGAAGCCGCACCATGACCGAACGGCCCGTGACCACCACCGACGCCGGCATCCCGGCGCCGAGTGACGAGTTCTCACAGTCCATCGGGCCGAACGGCCCGCTGCTGCTGCAGGACCATTACCTCATCCAGAAGATGGCGCAGTTCAACCGCGAGCGGGTGCCCGAGCGCGTGGTGCACGCCAAGGGCGGCGGCGCCTACGGTGTTCTGGAGATCACCGAGGACGTTGGCCAGTTCACCAAGGCGGGCCTGTTCCAGAAGGGCAAGCAGACCGACCTGCTCCTGCGGTTCTCGACCGTCGCCGGTGAGCTCGGCAGCGCCGACACCGCTCGTGACCCGCGTGGCTTCGCGCTGAAGTTCTACACCGAGCAGGGCAACTACGACCTCGTCGGCAACAACACGCCGATCTTCTTCATCCGCGACCCGCAGAAGTTCTCGGACTTCATCCACTCGCAGAAGCGCCGCGCCGACACCCACCTGCGCGACAACAACATGCAGTGGGACTTCTGGACGCTGTCGCCCGAGTCGGCGCATCAGGTGACCTTCCTGATGACCGACCGCGGCACCCCGTACAGCTGGCGGCACGTGAACGGCTACGGCTCGCACACGTTCCTCTGGTACAACGCCGGTGGCGCGAAGTTCTGGGTGAAGTACCACTTCAAGACCGACCAGGGCATCAAGAACTTCACGGCCGCCGAGGCCGACGCCATGGCGGCGAGCGACCCCGACCACCACCTCCGCGACCTGCACACGGCGATCAAGAACGGCGAGTTCCCGACCTGGACGGTCCAGATCCAGGTCATGCCGTTCGAGGAGGCCGCGGACTACCGGTTCAACCCGTTCGACCTGACCAAGGTCTGGCCGCACGCGGACTACCCGCCGATCACCATCGGCAGGTTCACCCTGAACCGGAACCCGCAGAACTACTTCGCCGAGATCGAGCAGGCCGCGTTCGAGCCGGCCAACATGGTGCCCGGCGTCGCCGCCTCGCCCGACAAGATGCTGCAGGGCCGGCTGTTCTCCTACCCCGACACCCACCGGTACCGGATCGGCCCGAACTACCTGCAGCTTCCGGTCAACCGGCCGAAGGCGCCCGTCCACTCGTACAACAAGGACGGCGCCATGCGGTACGAGAACCCGAGCGACCCGGTCTACGCGCCGAACACCGTGGGCGGCCCGGCGGCCGACCCGCAGCTGTGGGCCGGTGAGAGCTGGGACGTCGCGGGCGAGATCACACGCAGCGCCTATCGGCTGCACCGCGAGGACGACGACTTCAGCCAGCCGCGCGCGCTCTGGGAGAAGGTCCTGAGCGACGTCGACCGTGAGCACCTGGTGACCAACATCGTCGGTCACGCGTCGGCGCCCGCGGTGACCGCGGAGATGAAGCCGCGCGTCGTCGAGTACTGGCGCAACATCCACAAGGACCTCGGCGACCGCGTCGCCAAGGGCCTCGGCATCAACGGCGGCTGACGCCGCATCCGACGGTGACCACCTGACACCGCCTCCCGGGAGGGCGGCCGGCCTTCGGGCCGGCCGCCCTCTTTCTCGACCAGCCCTCTTTCTCGACCGGCCTTTGCCGGGGGCTCTGGCCGCCGGTGCGCCGGGTAGTGTCGACCCGCGACACCGACTCGACGGGGCCGGGAGGATTCGGGTTTGGACATCGGGCGGATCAGGGCCGAGACACCTGGGTGCGCGGACGTCGTCCATCTCAACAACGCCGGTGCGGCGCTGCCGCCCGCGGTCGTGCACGACACCGTCATCGACCATCTGCGGCTCGAGGCGAGCATCGGCGGGTACGAGGCGGCCGACGCCGTGATGGACCTGCTCACCGACTCCTATGCGGTGCTCGCCCGGCTCATCGGTGCCCGGTCCGACGAGATCGCCTACGTCGAGAACGCCACCCGGGCGTGGGAGATGGCGTTCCACGCGATCCCGTTCAAGCCCGGTGACCGGATCCTCACCACGACGAGCGAGTACTCCAGCAACGCGCTCGCCTTCATCCACGCGGCGGCCCGGCACAGGGTCGCCGTCGAGGTCGTACCCGACGACGAGCACGGCCAGCTGTCCCTGCCGGCGCTGGCGCGCATGCTGGACGACGGCGGTGTACGGCTGGTCGCGATCAACCATGTGCCGACTCACGACGGGCTCGTCAACCCGGCCGCGGAGGTGGGCCGGCTGACCCGGGCGGCCGGTGCGCTCTACCTCCTCGACGCCTGCCAGTCGGTCGGGCAACTGGCCATCGACGTCACCGAGATCGGCTGCGATCTGCTGTCGGCGACCGGCCGCAAGTTCCTGCGCGGTCCGCGCGGGACCGGTTTCCTGTACGTCCGCCGGGACGTGCTCGACGACCTGCACCCTCCCTTCGTCGACCTGCGCGCCGCCGAGTGGACCGGCCCGCACTCCTACGAGTTGCGGCCGGACGCCAGGCGGTTCGAGACGTGGGAGCGGTTCGTCGCCGGTCAGCTCGGTCAGGCGCGGGCGGCGGCCTATGCCATGGACATCGGCGTCGCGGCCATCGAGGACAGGGTTCTCTCACTCGCGACCCGGCTTCGTGCCGCCTTGGCCGAGCTTCCCGGCGTGACGGTGCACGACCGGGGCCTGCGCAAGAGCGGGATCGTGACGTTCACGCACGCGGACCTCGCCGCCGCCGAGATCGTGGGCCTGCTCGCCGAGCGGCACATCAACGTGCGGGTGGCCCAGCAGAGCTACCGCTATGACGCGGGTCGCAGCCCGCTGCCGAGGGTGCGCGCGTCGGTTCACTACTACAACACCGAAGAGGAACTCGACCGTACGACCGGTGTGCTGGCCGCCCTGTTGCAATGAACCGCTGCTGGACCCGCCCCGCCACGGAACGCGCTCGGCCGCTCTCTGACTGTGGGAGGCGCCGCCACGGAACGCGAACGTCGGCGAGATCACGACGGTGACGAGCGGACGGAACGGCGCCGACGTGGCATTCTGGGGCGACTCGAAGTCTGGGAGGCAGGGTGCGTTCGAACAAGGTGCTGGTGTCCGCTCTGGTGGGCGCGGCCCTGATCGCGACTTCGTGCAGCGGGGGCGACGGCTCCGCGCAGGGTGACACGTTGCCGCCCGCGGGCTCGTCGTCACGTCCGTCGTCGCCGGCGAAGACGCCGCCCGCCGCGAAGCGGCCCATCATCCTGGCGTTCGGCGGCGACGTGCACTTCGAGGGAATGCTGCGGTCGCGCCTCGCCGACCCGGCGACCGCCCTCGGACCGATCAGCGGCACGCTGCGCCGCGCCGACCTCAGCATGGTGAACCTCGAGACCGCCATCACCACGGGCGGCACGCCCGCCCCCGGAAAGCAGTTCACGTTCCGGGCGCCCGCGACGGCGTTCACCGCACTGCGGCAGAGCGGAGTCGACGTCGTCTCGATGGCGAACAACCACGGCATGGACTACATGGAGTCGGGTCTGAACGACTCCCTGCAGGCGATCAAGCGGACCCGCTTCCCGACCGTCGGCATCGGCCGCAACGCCGACGACGCCTACAAGCCGTACCGGGTCACGGTGAAGGGCAACCGGCTGGCGATCATCGGGGCCACGCAGGTGCTGGACGACCACTTGATCTCGGCGTGGACGGCGACCGACGCCAAGGGCGGCCTCGCGTCGGCCAAGAACGTCACGCGCATGGTGCAGGCGGTGCGCGAGGCCAGGAAGGGGTCCGACGCGGTCATCGTCCACCTGCACTGGGGCGGCGAGCTGGAGCCGTGCCCGCTGCCCCGCCAGCAGGAGCTCGCCGAGCAGCTGGTACAGGCGGGCGCGGACGTCATCGTCGGCGGTCACGCGCACATCCCGCTCGGCGGCGGCTTCCTGCGCGGCAGGTATGTCCACTACGGGCTCGGCAACTTCGTCTTCTACTCGGCAAACGGCCAGACCGCCAACTCCGGAGTGCTGCTGCTGCGACTGCAGGGCCGCAAGGTGACCAAGGCGGCGTGGAAGCCGGCACGCATCTCCGGCGGCCTGCCCCGGTTGATGAGCGGCTCGGCCGCCCAAGCCGAGCTGACCCGCTGGAACGGACTGCGCCGCTGCACCGGCCTCACCGCCACCCCCTGACCGCGCGCCCGCCCGTCAGCCGGCGCGGTGTGCGGCGATGAAGTCGCGATACCAGGCGTACGACGCCCGCGGGGTGCGGCGCTGGGTCTGGTAGTCGACGTGCACGAGCCCGAACCGCGCGTGGTATCCCTCGGCCCACTCGAAATTGTCGAGCAGCGACCAGACGTAGTAGCCGCGCACGTCCACGCCCTCGTCCATCGCCTCGCGGACCGCTCGCAGGTGGGCGTCGAGGAAGGCGACGCGGTCGGTGTCGTCGAGGCGTTCGTCGTAGGAACAGCCGTTCTCGGTGATGTGGATCGGCGGCAGCGCGCCGCCGTAGCGGCGCTGCAGGTCCAGTAGCAGGTCGCGCAGCGCCCCCGGCACGACCGGCCACCCCGTTCCGGTGGTCGGGTGGCCCCGCACCGGCCTGATGTCGAAGGGCAACGGACCGTTCTCGGCGGCCGCCACCACGTTGGGCTGGTAGTAGTTCACGCCGAGAGCGTCGATCGGTGCCGAGATGACCTTGAGGTCGCCGTCCCGTACCACCGGCGCGTCCAGGACCGCCCGGCCGGCGCCGGCGCCGGGCGCGCCGGTTCCGAGGCCGGGCACCTCGGGATAGCGGCCGAGCAGGATCGGCTCGGTGAACAGCCGGTTGATCAGCGCGTCGAAGGCTCCGGCGGCGGCGACGTCCTCGGCGGACTCGCCGGCCGGCCAGGCGGGGATGTAGTGGTTGGCGATCGCGATCCGCCGGGCGCCGTGGCCGCGCAGCGCGCCGACCGCCAGCCCGTGCGCGAGCAACTGGTGATGGGCCGTGGGCAACGCGTCGAGCATGAGCGTCCGGCCGGGCGCATGGAGGCCGAACGCGTAGCCGTACGCCATCACCACGGCCGGCTCGTTGAGCGTTATCCACAGCCCGACCCGGTCTGCCAGCCGTTCGGCGACGGCGTCGGCGTACTCGGCGAACCGGTAGGCGGTGTCGCGGTTCAGCCAGCCGCCCCGGTCCTCGAGCGGCTGTGGCAGATCCCAGTGGTAGAGGGTCGGGACCGGCGTGATGCCGTGTTCGAGCAGCCCGTCGGTGAGCCGGTCGTAGAAGTCGAGGCCGGCGTGGTTGACGGGACCGTCGCCGGTGGGCCGGACCCGCGGCCACGCCACCGAGAACCGGTAGTCGTCGAGGCCGAGTCCGGCCATGAGCCGGAGGTCCGCGGCCCAGCGATGGTAGTGGTCACAGGCCATGTCGCCGGTGTGCCCGTCGCGGGTGCGTCCGGGCTGCCGCGAGAAGGTGTCCCAGATCGACGCGCCGCGGCCGTCCGCCGTCACCGCGCCCTCGATCTGGTACGCCGCGGTGGCGACGCCCCAGCGGAACCCCGGAGGGAAGCGTCGTGCCAGGTCGCCGCTGCCGTCGAACGCAGAACTCAGTTCGGTCACAGGTCGTGAGAATCTTGCGCAAATGGGGATGATGTCAAGGTGACGGAGGCCAGGACGACCCCCTTGCGCCGCCATCCGGCGCAGCGCCGCAGCGCCGAGCGGGTAGAGCGGATGCTGGACGCCTGCGCCGAGATTCTGGACGAGTCCGGTTACGACGGGCTGTCGACCACCCGGATCGCTCAACGCGCCGGCGTGGCGATCGGCTCGCTCTATCAGTTCTTCCCGGACAAGCGCGCGGTCGCTCAGGCCCTCGCGCTCCGCAATCTGGAGATGTTCGGCGACCGGGTGTCGTCTCGGATGCGGCAGGGCGGCTACCGGCACTGGTCCGACACCGTCGGCGTGGTCATAGAGATCTTCGTGGAGATGCAACGGACCGTGCCAGGGTTCCGGGTGCTGCGCTTCGGTGACGTGGCCGACCAGCACCTGCTCGACGCGGGGGCGGACAACAACTCCGTGGTGGCCGACCGGCTGCGGGCGATGGTGGTCGGGGTCTTCGGCCTGCCCGACACTCCTGAGCTGGCGCGGGCGTTCGCGGTCGCGGTCGAGGCCGGTGACGCAGTACTGAAGATGGCGTTCCGCCGGGAGCCGGACGGCGACCCGCAGGTCGTCACGGAGGCGGATCGGCTGATCCGCGGTTACCTGGCGACGTATATCGACGGTGCCTGAAAGGCTCGGAAACGAACCGACGCCCGCCGCGGTCTTATGGCAGACTCCCTGAGTTCCACATGAGACGCAACAAGACGGGTGAAACTTCGTGGACTTCAACCAGCTTCAGGCACAACCGCGCCTGCTCGTGCGGCAGCGCATCCGGATGGCGGTCAACCAGTACGAGGTGCACACAGTGGCGCCCGACGGCAGCGAGGGCGGGATGGTCGCGTTCGCGCAGCAGAAGCGGATGGCCTTCAAAGAGCAGGTGACGATCTACACCGACGACAGCAAGCAGTACCCCTTCATGGGCTTCAAGGCCCGGAAGCGGATCGACCTCGGCGCCACCTATGACATCACCGACCACAACGGTGCCGCCATCGGGAACTTCCGCAAGGACTTCAAGCAGTCGCTGCTGCGCTCGACCTGGCACCTCGAGCAGCCGGGTCTCGGCATCACCACCGGCCAGGAGCGCAGCCCCGTGGTGTCGATCCTCCGTCGCTTCATCAGCTCGCTGTCGTGGCTGCCGTACCACTTCGACTTCAAGGCCGGCGAGCAGACCGTCTTCTCGGTGGAGAAGAAGTGGGGCCTGCGCGACCGCTACGTCGTGGAGATCCAGGATCCGAAGCTCGACCGCCGGCTGGTCATCGCCCAGGCCATCGCACTGGACGCGCTGCAGGGCCGCTGACCGCACCCTCGCCGGTCGCCTGCCGGGACCCGAGCACCGAAGACCAAGCACCGAGGACCGAGCGAGAACCGAGGACCGAGCACCGAGGACCCAAGACCGAGGACCGCGATGAGGGGCTCTGATCCGACCCGGCCCCGGGTCGGCACGGTGGCGGAGGTGCCCTACGTCGCCCTGCCCCCCACGGCGGTCGATGCCCCGCGTGACGGACCGCCGGGGCTCATCCTGGGCTGGCACGGATTCGATCCGCCGTGCACCGAGGCGGCCTTCGCGGCGGCCGTGCCGATGACCGGTGTTCCCGCCTGGCGGGTCTACGTGGGCCTGCGGCCGCCCGGCGGCGGGCCGGCCGGCGTACGCGACCAGGTCTATCTCGACCTGTTCGGTCCCGCGGTCGAGCACGCGGCCGACCGGCTGCCGGACGTCGTCGACGAGGTACGGCGCGAGCTGGCGCTGCGGGACGCCCCGCTCGGCCTGGCCGGCTTCTCGGTCGGTGCCGCCGCCGCGCTGCTCGCCCTGGCGACCGGCGCGGTGCCGGTGACCGCCGCCGCGCTCGTCGCTCCGGTCATCGCGCCCGCCCGGGCCGTCGCGGCGCTCGAGCGGCGCACCGGGCGGCCGTACGAGTGGACCGACCGCACCCGGGCCGTCGCCGAGCGGCTGGACTTCACGTCCAGAGTCGGCGAGATCGCCGAACGGGATCCGGCGCTGCTGCTGGTGGCCGGCACCCGGGACGAGATCGTCACGCCGGCCGACGTGACCGGTCTGCGCGACCTGTTGGTCGAGCACGGCGCGACGAAGGTGGAGGCGCTCACGCTGCGGTCGGCCCACGCGCTCGCCGCCGAACCGGGCACTGACGCGGAGCCGCCGACCGAGGCGGCCGTCAGCGTGGACAACGCGCTCACCGACTGGTTCCGCGGCCGGTTGACGGACCGGCCCCGGGCATCGCGCCCGGTGCCGAGGATCCGGGCCGCCTCGTGGACCGTAGCCGGCTGAATTCGGCTGTCTTTTCATGCTATTTGTGCCTTTTGCCGGGATTAGTGAGAATCTACTGATTCGCCAGTAAATGTTCGGGTATAGCCCCTTAGTGCTTTACGTGATACGAACAGATGTAAAGCAGGTCGTCGCCTGTGAACCCAGGCGTCCTGTGCGATCTGACGCGAGGGAGGCTCGCCCGTGACGATGCACGACCGCTACACCGGTCCCGTCGACCTCGGCACCTGGGATGTGCCCAGTGCCGGCGCCGCCCGCTTCAACTGGGAGTACGACGGTGGCCGCGACCGGCTGCTGGCCCTGTACCAGAAGGGCAAGGACAAGCAGTGGGACGCACAGATGCGGATCGACTGGGATGTCGAGGTAGATCCGATCAACGTGGCCGGGCTGCCGGAGCAGTTCAACCCGCTGATCGGATCCGACATCTGGAACAAGATGTCGCAGCGCGAGCGCGACGAGTTCGGGCGGCACCAGGGATCGTGGCTGTTCAGCCAGTTCCTGCACGGTGAGCAGGGGGCGCTGAACGTCTCGGCCAACATCGTTCAGTCCGTACCCGACCTGGACTCGAAGTTCTACGCGGCGACCCAGACGATGGACGAGGCGCGGCACGTCGAGCTCTACTCGAAGTTCGTCAACGAGAAGATCGGCATGGTCTACCCGCTCAATCAGGACCTGGCCAAGCTGCTCAAGGAGTCGCTGAGCGACAGCCGCTGGGATCTGCCGTACCTCGGCATGCAGGTGCTGATCGAGGGGCTGGCCCTCGCCGCGTTCGGTCTCTACCGTGACATGGCGACCAACCCGCTGGTCAAGCAGCTGCTCACCTACGTCATGCAGGACGAGGCCAGGCATGTCGCCTTCGGCCGCCTGGCGCTCAAGGACTACTACGCCGAGCTCACCGAGAAGGAGCGGGCCGAGCGCGAGGACTTCGTCGTCGAGGGCTGCTACCTCATGCGCGACCGGTTCAAGGGCAAGGAGATCTTCGAGACCCTGGACATGCCGGTCGACAAGTGCATGGAGTACGTCGACCAGGGCGAGCTGTACACCCTCTACACCTCCCTGCTGTTCAGCCGCATCGTTCCGTGCGTGCGCGACATCGGGCTGTGGGGCGACAAGGTCCGGACGGCGTACGCCGACATGGGCGTGCTCGACAACGCCAAGGCCGACCTCACCGCGCTCATGCGACAGGACGAGGAGATCGCGGAGCGGTTCGACGAGGAGAAGCACGAGCGCGAGCTCGCGGTCCGGCAGGGCGAAGTGAACGAGGCCATCGCCCTGGGCCAGGAGTAAAGAAACCCCCGGCGCGGAGTAAAGAGAAAGGCGAACGGCGAAGTGCCGTGCGTGTCCTCCCCTCACCGTTCCTTTCCCATCCTCGCCGAATTCGTCATGCGACCCCCTCGGGTGTACTAGCGTCCCCGCTGGGTGTTGTCGCGGTGGGTGAACGAATGGTCACCCCCTGCGACGCACCGGGTTCAGGTAAATGACCCGGGGGGAAAAGTGAATCGTTCGATCAGAAACCTGCTGAGGGTGTCGGCTCTCGCCTCATCGGCGGCGGTGCTCGGCGTCGCCGCCGCGTCGATGAGCATGCACGGCGACGAGCCGGCGGGCTACAAGATCACGAGCGCCGCGGGCCCCGCCCTGCCGGCGCGGTCCGCGCAGGGCGCCCCGCAGCGGGCGGTGACCGGCCTGGGCGACAAGGCGGTCGGAGGCAGCGGCCTCAGGATGTCGTCCTCCGGCTTCGTCGCGAAGTGCGCCGCGACGGCCGGCCGGGCCGTGCGGGCGCCCATCGGCCCGGTGACCGGCGGGCGGGCGGGAAGGCCGCCGGTCCGGCCGCCGGCCCTGCCGGTCGCACCGCCCGCCGACTACCACGTTCCGGTGCACGACCCGAACGCGGTACTCATGATGAGCAAGCAGGTCAACGACCCGTTCGGCGGCATGACGGTGTCGGGCGTGAGCATCGACTCCTCACCGGGCACTCCGCGGGTCGTCCGCGAGTACGCGGCCGCGCGCTGCGAGGCGCTTCGGCGCAGTGGCGCCGTACGCCCGGTGAGCCAGGCGACGCGCAAGGCTCAGGGCCGTGACCTCGCCGGCGCCGTGACCTCGCTCGGCACGGCGGTCGGCGGGCTGACCCGCGCGCCGGCCGGCCGGCCCGGCGAGCTCCTCGGCGGCCTGCCGGAGCTCACCGGTAAGCGGCGCGCCGCCGGGCGCTGATCCGTGGCGGGAGGCACCGCCTCCCGCCGCGGGCGGTCCCGGGTGGGCACGCCGGTCGGAGCGGGCGTTCGGTCGGAGCGGGCGTTCGGTCGGAGCCGGCGTTCGGCCGCACCAGGTGTTATGCCGGAGCAGGTGTTCGGTCAGAGCAGGCGCTCTTCCTCGCTGACGGGGAGCTCCTTGCGCTCACGGTCGGGAAGCGGCGGGCCGAGATCGGCGATGAAGACCTGGTTCAGCTTGATCCGCACCTTGTGCAGCGGCCGCCGCGCGGCGGGATGCTCGACGCCGTCCACCTCGGGCCGCTCGATCGAGACCGCGACCGGCGGTCTGGGTTCGATGATGGGGGCCAGTTCCTCCTTGGTGGCGGGCCGGGTGACCTCCACGTACGCCCCCGTGGGCAGGAGCTTGATGATGCCGGTCTCGACGCCGTGCTCGATGACCTCCCGCTCGCGGTGTTGCAGGCCGAGACAGATCCGGTACGCCACGAGGTAGGCGATCACCGGTCCGAGGATCACCGTGAACCGGAAGAACCACGTCGTCACGAACAGCGGGATGTCGAAGGTCTTGGCCAGGATGTCGTTGCCGCCCGCCGCCCACAACAGCCCGTAGAAGGTGCAGCCGGCGGCACCGATCCCGGTGCGGGCGGGCACGTCGCGCGGCCGGTCCAGGAGATGGTGGATCTCCCTGTCGCCGGTGACCCATCGCTCCAGGAAGGGATAAGCCGCGAGCCCGGTGAACAGCGCGCCCGGGATCACCAGGGCCGGCACGATCACGCTCATGGGCAGCGTGTGGCCGAGGAAATTGATCTCCCACGCGGGCATGATCCGCAGCGCGCCCTCCATGAAGCCCATGTACCAGTCGGGCTGGGAGCCCGCGCTGATGGCCGCCGGGTCGTACGGCCCGAACAACCAGACCGGGTTGATCTGGAAGAACGTCGCGAGGAGCGTGGTCGCGGCGAGGACCCACATGAAGAACGCCGTCGTCTTGCCGATGAACACCGGGAAGAACGGGTAGCCGCGGACGGTGCGGTTGGTGCTGCCCTTGCCCGGGAACTGGGTGTGCGTCTGCCGCCACGTGAGCACCACCGCGTGCAGTGGGATCAGGGCGAGGAGCAGGCCG
Source organism: Actinomadura alba (assembly GCF_014323705.1). Taxonomy (GTDB): domain Bacteria; phylum Actinomycetota; class Actinomycetes; order Streptosporangiales; family Streptosporangiaceae; genus Actinomadura_C; species Actinomadura_C alba. Next base: position 18,503 of record NZ_JABVEC010000043.1, on the reverse strand, counting down.
GGGATCAGCAGGACATGGATGGTGAACAGCCGTGGGATCAGCTCTTCGCCGGGGAACTCCCCGCCGAACACGAACATCGCCAAGTACGTCCCGACCACCGGGACCGACAGGATCACGCCCTCGAGGATCCGCAGGCCGGTGCCGGACAGCAGGTCGTCGGGCAGTGAGTAGCCGAACAGCCCGTTCACCAGCACCAGCATGAACAGCACGACGCCGATCACCCAGTTGAGCTCGCGGGGCTTGCGGAACGCGCCGGTGAAGAAGTTGCGGAGCATGTGCGCGACGATCGCGGCGAGGAAGAGGATGGTCGACCAGTGGTGGATCTGCCGTACGAGCAGGCCGCCGCGGATGTCGAAGCTGATGTGGAGCGTCGACGCGTACGCCTCGCTCATCCGCACGCCGCGCAGGTTCGCGTACGACCCGTGGTAGACGATCTCGGTCATGCTGGGCTTGAAGAAGAACGTGAGGAACACGCCGGTGATCAAAATGATCGCGAATGAGTAGAGCGCGATCTCACCCAGCAGGAAGCTCCAGTGGTCGGGGAACGCCTTGCGTAACGCCTTCTTGCCGAAGCGCGCGCCGCCGACCCTATCGTCGATGGCCCTACCGGTCTTGGCCAGGAGCTTGGGGGTCTTGTCCATGCCAGATCTCCCGCGATGGCGGCTCCCCAGAGGAAGTCACCTGGCTGGTCGCCCGATAACACTTATGCCACTACCCGTTAAAGTTACATAGAAGCATGAACAATGCCATATATGGACAAAGCGCTACTGATAACGGGCCATCTTTGTGGGGACTTGGCCGGGTCAGGGGCCGATCGGCCAGGTGTGGACGGGTTCGTTGGTGTGCATCAGCTCGATGTAGCGGCGGGTCATCAGCCGCAGCGCCTCATGCCGGTCGATGTTGAACGACTCCTCGATCGTCCGGAGCGTCTCGATCTGCCAGGTGGCGCCGTTCTGCCCGGTCATGCAGCGCTGTTCGATGATGCCCATGAGCCGGTCGCGGCGCGCCGGGTCGACTCCCCACCGGTCCAGCCCCTCATGCGCCATCGGCAGCAGCCGGCGCAGTCCGAGCTCGCCCGCGGGGACGTCGCCGAGGCCGGGCCAGTAGAGCGAGGCGTCGATGCCGTTCCGCGCGGCGCTGTGCAGGTTGTCGGCCGCCACCGGGAACGACATCTGGGACCAGACGGGCCGGTCGGCCTCGGCGAGGATGCGCACCAGGCCGTAGTAGAAGGCGCCGTTGGCCACGATGTCCACGACGGTCGGGCCGGCCGGCAGCACCCGGTTCTCGACCCGCAGGTGCGGTTTGCCGTTCACGACGGCGTAGATCGGCCGGTTCCAGCGGTAGATCGTGCCGTTGTGCAGGGTCAGCTCGCCCAGCTCGGGGATGTCGCCGCGCTCCAGGGTGGTGAGCGGGTCCTCGTCCTCACAGATCGGCAGCAGGGACGGGAAGTACCGGGTGTTCTCCTCGAAGAGGTCGAAGACCGAGGTGATCCAGCGCTCGCCGAACCACACCCGGGGTCGTACGCCCTGGGCCTTCAGCTCCTCCGGCCGGGTGTCGGTGGCCTGCTCGAACAGGGTGATCCGGGTCTCGTGCCACAGCTCGCGCCCGAACAGGAACGGCGAGTTGGCGCCGAGCGCCACCTGCGCGCCGGCGATGGCCTGAGCGGCGTTCCAGTGTGAGGCGAACCCGTCCGGGCTGACCTGCAGGTGGAACTGGGTGCTGGTGCAGGCGGCCTCCGGGGTGATGCAGTCGGCGTAGGTCGCCAGGCGCTCGGTGCCGTCGATGGCGATCCGCATGTCCTCGCCGCGCGCCGCGAAGATCTGCTCGTTGAGCAGTTTGTAGCGGTGGTTGGAGGACATCGAGTCCTCGCTGATGTCGGTCTCGCGCAGGGTGGGCAGGATGCCGATCAGGACGAGCTCGCCGCCGGCCTCCTGCGCCCGCCGGCCGGCGTGGTCGAGGTTGCCGCGGATCTCCTGCTCCAGGTCGCCGCTCTCGCCGAGCTCGCGCGGGGGAACGTTGATCTCCAGGTTGAACAGCCCGAGCTCGGTCTCCCAGGCGGGATCGGCGATCGCATCGAGCACGTCGTTGTTGCGCATCAGCGGCATGGCGTCGCCATCGACGAGATTGATCTCGATCTCCAGGCCGATCTGCGGGCGGTCGAACTCGAACTGCGACTCCTGGAGCATACGGGCGAGCACATCCAGGCAGCGGTGGACCTTGTCCCGGTAGCGGCGGCGATCATCTCGGCTTACGGAGATCGGGGTGACATCTCTGCCCATTCGTTCCCTCCACCTGAAGAGCCCACCAGGTGATCTGCCACGGGGTGAGTCGGTCAAACCCTCTTCTTTGGGTTAGCCTCGTACGAGAAGGGACACGGTCAGCACGACGCCGGCGGCGAAGACCAGCGCCGTGAGACCGATCGCGAACCTCGGTGGGGGGAGCGGCTCACCCGTACGGAGTGCCCGCTGGCACGACCGCCAGTGCAGAAACGCCAGAACGCTGAGCACGGCCCCGGTCAGGATCGGCAGGACGGACAGTGTGATCCGTACCCCTGCCGGCCCGATGCGGCCGCCGAGTTCCGCGAGTGCCACGCCACCGGCGATCAACGCCAGACAGGTGCGGATCCACGAGAGGAAGGTCCGCTCGTTGGCCAGCGTGAACCGCGGGTCGGGTTCCTGACATTCCAAGTCCATGGATCAATAGTTACGCAGGTCGCTCGCGTCGATCACATCCCCGGGCCCGGTGGAGTGCGATCTTGGCGGGAGTAGTAGTCGGACACAGGCGTCGCACACGCGGTTCGGGGGGATCACATGCGACTGCGACCCCGGTCGATTCGCGTCCGGGACACGCTGATCGCCACCATGGTCTCGTTGTTCGCCTTCGGCCTGCCGGCGGCGGGGATGGACCTGTTGATCCGCAACGCCACCGAGCAGCGTCACTACCGGGACATCGAGTACGCGGCCCGCCGCGAGGCCGCCGTCCTGCAGTTGCGGACGCCTCCGCGTGATCCGGTGCCGGCGGATCCGAACGGCGTCGACCTGATCCAGGTGATGGACGCCGGCGGCCGCGTGCTCTACGCGAGCGGGGAGGCCGGTCGGCTGCCGATCAGCTCGGCCCGGCCACACGGGCGACAGCTGTTCCGCAACCTCGCGCAGTGCGACACCGGCCACGGGTGCCTGTTCGTCCACGTGACGCGGATGAACCTGGTGCACGCGGACCCGCCGAGAACGGTGTACATCTACACGGCCACGGAGGTGCCGACGATCCTGGCCCCCGGGGTACTGGAGCTGATGACCGTCACGATGGTCCTGGCGCTGGCCGGGCTGACCTCCTGGATCACCTGGCGCACCGTGGGCCGCACACTCGGGCCGATCGACGCGATCCGGCGTCAGCTCGCGGAGATCAGCGCCAGCGATCTCAGCCGCCGGGTTCCCGAGCCGGGCCGCGAGGACGAGATCGCGCACATGGCCCGTACCGCCAACGCCACCCTCGACCGGCTGGAACGGTCGGTGAGCCGCCAGCGGCAGTTCACCGCCGACGCCTCACACGAACTGCGCACTCCGGTGGCGGGCCTGCGGGCCAATCTCGAGGACGCCCTGATGCACCCGGCCGACGTCGATGTGGAGGGCACGCTCGAGGCGGCGCTCAGAGACACCGAACGGCTAGAGGCGATCATCACCGATCTCCTGTTGCTGGCCCGGCTCGGTACCGGCGGCGGCGTTTTCCAGGAGAAGGTCGACCTCGCCGACCTGGCCGCCGCCCAGGTGAGTGGCCGGGGTACCGACATCCGCACGAACCTGGCGTCCGGTGTGATCGTGACCGGAGTGCCCATGCAGCTCTCCCGCCTCCTGGGCAACCTGCTCGACAACGCCGAGGTTCACACGGACAGCCACATCGACGTCGAGGTACGGCGGGAGCGTGATGAAGCCGTGTTGTCGGTGACCGACGACGGGCCGGGCATTCCGCCGAAGGACCGTGAACAGGTGTTCCGGCGGTTCACCCGCCTCGACAGCGCCCGCAGTCGCGAGGTCGGCGGCACCGGCCTGGGCCTGGCGATCGCCCGTGACATCGCCAGGACGCACGGCGGCATGCTGACCGTCGAGGACAGCCCGCGCGGTGCCCGATTCGTGCTGCGGCTCCCGCTCAGTGCCTAGGCCGTGTTCAGTACTACATGGCTGGATGGATCCGGCAGGCGCGCGTCGCGGCCGGCGTTGCGGGTCTTGACCGAGGTGACCTTGATCTCGGGTCAGCCGGACACGGGCTCGAGGGGCACGGAGGGGCGGCGGTGCTCAAGGGCGGCGCGGAGCTGGGCGCGCCCGCGGTGGATGCGGCTGCGGACGGTCCCGAGCTTGACGCCGAGAGTCGCCGCGACCTCCTCGTACGTCAGCCCTTCGATGTCGCACAGGACGACCGCCGCGCGGTACTCGGGCGCCAGGGCGTCGAGCGCGGCCTGCACGTCGGCGTCGAGGGTGCTGTCGTCATAGGCCTGGGCGGGGCTCGGCTCCCTGCCCTGCAGCCGCTCGGCCGATTCGTCGGACAGGGCGTCGAACCGGATGCGCTGGCGGCGTCGCGCGCCGTCGAGGAACAGGTTGGTGGTGATGCGGTGCAGCCAGCCCTCGAAGGTGCCCGGGCTGTACGAGGACAGCGACTTGAAGACCCTGACGAAGACGTCCTGTGTCAGGTCCTCGGCATCGTGCTTGTTGCCGGTCAGTCGGTAGGCAAGCCGGAACACGCGCGTCGAGTGCTGGCGGACGATCTCCTCCCAGCTCGGCGGAGTCCACGCGACCACACCTACACTCACGATTACCCCCCTGATGCGAAATTGTTACCGCCAAGCATGGCCGTACCCCAATAAAAGCCACGTAAGGCGCCACGCTCAAAGTTGGTACAGCATTCTCACCAGAGAGGGCAGGGTGTGGTGTGAGTGAAGTCACTGGACAGGATGTCAATAGGCGTTGAGCCGCCGCCGACCGGTGGTGATGATCAGAGGCACCCTGGTTCAGCCCGATCCGTGAGGAGACCCATGGGGCAGCGCAGCTACAACCTGGCCGACTTGCTCGAGATCCTCACGCAGGCCGGCCCGGAGCGGCCCGCGCTGGTGGCCGGGGACCGGCGGCTCACCTTCGGTGAGCTGAACGCCCGGGCGAACCGGGTGGGCCACCATCTCGAGGCACAGGGTGTGAAGCCCGGTGAGCATGTTGCGATCCTCGCCTACAACCGGGCCGAGTGGCTGGAGACGATGTTCGGCGCCTTCAAGATCCGAGCGGTGCCGATCCCGGTCAACTACCGCTATGTCGCCGCTGAACTGCACCACGTGCTCTCCGACTCCCGGTCGGTCGCCGTGGTGGGCGAGCGCTCGCTGCTGGCCCGGGTCGAGGAGGTGCGCGCGCGCCTGCTGCACCTCCGGCACGTCATGGTCATCGAGGACGGCGGCACCGACGACATCCCGGACGCGGTGCCGTACGAGCGGGCGCTCGCCGCCGCGCGTGCCGACGACGACTTCCCGCCGAGGTCGAACGACGACCGCTACATCGTCTACACCGGCGGGACCACCGGATACCCGAAGGGCGTCGAGTGGCGCTGCGAGGACGTCTTCTTCGGCGCGCTCGGCGGTGGGAACGCGCTCGGCGACCCCATCACCAGCCCCGAGGCCATCGCGGACAACGCGGCCAAGCCGCCGGTGCCGCTCCTCGACTGCGCGCCGGTCATGCACGGTGCGGGACAGTGGGTCGCCTGCATGGGCCTCTTCAGCGGCTCCAAGGTGGTGCTCTACACCGACCACGCCTTCGACCCCGCCAAGGCGCTCGGCCTGCTCGCCAAGGAGCAGGCCAACGCGCTCATGATCGTGGGTGACGTCATGGCCTGGCCGATCGCCGAAGCGCTCGGCTCGGGCTCGTACGACACGTCGTCGCTGGTGGCGATCGCCTCGGGCGGCGCGCCGCTGACCGCGGGCGCCCGCGACGCGCTTCGCCGGCACCTGCCGGACGTCATGTTCCTGGACAGCTACGGCGCCTCCGAGACGGGCGCCTGCGGTCCGTCGGTCGAGGGCGGTCCGGGTGACGAGGGAACGGCGCGGTTCATGATGAACCCGTCGGTCACCGTGCTCCGCGACGACCTCACCCGGGTCGCTCCCGGTGAGATCGGCCGGCTGGCGCGCAGCGGGCACATCCCGCTCGGCTACTACAACGACCCGGACAAGACCGCGTCGACCTTCTTCCGCGACGCCGATGGCAAGCGGTGGTCGATCCCCGGCGACTACGCCACGCTGAACGAGGACGGCACGATCGTCCTGCTCGGCCGGGGATCACTCGTCATCAACACCGGGGGCGAGAAGGTCTACCCCGAAGAGGTCGAGGTGGCGCTGAAAGATCACCCCGGCGTGTACGACGTGGTGGTGGTCGGCCTGCCCGACGAGCGGTTCGGTCAGCGGGTGGCGGCGGTCGTCGCCCCGGTTCGCGGGGCCGAACTCACCCTCGAGGAGCTCACCGAGCACTGCAGGGACCGGCTCGCGGGCTACAAGCTGCCCCGGCAGTTGCAGCTGGTGGCGGAGGTCCAGCGCACCGCCGTCGGGAAATCCGACTATAAATGGGCCCGCTCGGTGCTCACCGGTACGACGCCGTGACCGCTGAGGAACCTGTGCTTTACCGGTAAAATCTGGTCAAGTGACAATCTTCGTGACGCTGGGCATGTCATGGCCCTAATCGGTCAAAAAACCTATTATGGGTGCAGAAGAGGGGATTCTGCTCGCGAAGCGCTACCGTCTGCTTTCGATCGTCGGTCGAGGTGGAATGGGCACGGTATGGCGGGCACATGACGAGACTTTAGGACGGGACGTCGCCGTCAAAGAGGTGGCCCTCCCCGAACAACTGGCCGACGGCGGCAGGCTGCTGCGCCGCCGGTTGATGGCCGAGGCCCGGGCGACGGTGGCGTTGAGCCATCCCGGCGTCATCACGGTGTACGACGTCGTCGAGGAGGACGGCCGACCTTGGATCGTGATGGAACTGCTCCGGGCGCGATCGTTGCAACAGATGATCGACCAGGACGGGCCGTTGGAGCCGGGCCGGGTCGCCGAGATCGGCCGCAGCGTGCTGTCGGTACTGCGCGCCGCGCACGCCGCCGGCATCCTGCACCGCGACGTCAAGCCCAGCAACGTGCTGCTGACCGAGGACGGCCGGGTCGTCCTCACCGATTTCGGGTTGGCCATCAGCAAACGCGAGGGGGCGAGTCCCCGTTTCCGGGGGGTCGAGGGTTCTCCGCCCTATGTATCGCCCGAACAGGTACGGGGTGACTCCATCACCGAGGCGTCCGACCTGTGGTCGCTCGGCGCGACGATGTACACCGCCGTCGAGGGACACTCACCGTACGGTCGGCGAGACCCGCTGGCATCACTGATCGCCCTTTTGATCGAGGCCTACCGGCCGCCTCTGCACGCCGGCCCGCTCCGGCCGGTCATCGATGGGCTGCTCACCAAGAACCCGGCCTGCCGCATGAGCGCCGAGCGGGCGGGCAGACTGCTCGACAGAGCGGTCAGCCACAGCAGACCGCCATGGTGCCGCGCCCGCCTGCAGGCGGGCGCCTTGGCGTGTGTGATGATCCTGGCGGCCGTCGTGGCCATGGTCGGCGCGTGGTCGTCCCGGTGGAACTCGGTCGGCACGGGCGAGACGGTCTCGGTCATCGACGCGAGCGGGCGCGGCACGATCTCCTACCGCGGGCCCGGTTTCTCCGTCGACGTTCCCGCCGACTGGCTGCGCGTCATGCGCAGCGACGGCGTCTATTGGTACGACCCGCACGCCAGTCACCACCTGCGCATCAGCCGTGCCCCCGGCGACCCGCTGCATGGTCTGAAAGAGGCCGAGAAACGCGGTCTGGCGGCCGGCACCTTCCCCGGCTATCGCAAGCTCCGCCTCGAGGCCGCTCCCGAACTGGGCCCCAACGCCGCCGAATGGGAGTTCACCTGGGACCAGGGCCGGCTACGCGGCCTGGACGCGAGAGTGAGCGGTCACGACATCTTCTTCGTCGGCCTCGACGACCACTGGACCCCCAGCCAGCGTCGCTTCGACGCGATCCTGCAGAGTATCCAGACGTTTTAGATTGCCTCGCTCCGCTCGGCGGCTCGCGGGCCTTGAAGATGGCGGCTTCCCTCGTCGCGTGCTCGCTCGTTCCTCGCTCCGCGCGCTCCTCAGTCCAGCCACCATCGGCCCGCTCGCGATGCTTTTGATCACTGATCGGGGTCGATGTCGTAGCCGGATCGATCTGGGGCGGTCAGGTGGTGCGTCGTACCTGAAGGAGGAACTCGGCATTCGATGAGGTGTCCTTGAGCTGGCCGAGCAGGAGCTCGAGGGCCTGCTGCGAGTCGAGGCCGTTCAGCACCCTGCGCAGCCGCCAGGACAACCGCAGCTCCTCCGGTGACATGAGGAGCTCTTCCCGCCGGGTACCCGAGGGGTTGACGTCGACGGCGGGGAAGAGGCGTTTGTCGGCGAGCGACCGGTCGAGCTTCAGCTCCATGTTGCCGGTGCCCTTGAACTCCTCGAAGAACACGTCGTCCATCCGGGAGCCGGTCTCGACCAGGGCGGTCGCCAGGATGGTCAGTGAGCCGCCGCCCTCGACGTTGCGAGCGGCACCGAAGAACTTCTTGGGCGGGTACAACGCTCCCGCGGCGACGCCGCCCGCGAGGATGCGGCTGCCGGACGGTGCCGACAGGTTGTACGCGCGGCCCAGCCGGGTGAGGGAGTCGAGCAGCATCACGACGTCACGGCCCTGCTCGACCAGCCGCTTGGCGCGCTCGACGGCCAGTTCGGCGACCTCGATGTGCTCTTTGGCCGGGCGGTCGAACGTGGAGTGGACGATCTCGCCCCGTACCGACCGCTGGATGTCGGTGACCTCTTCGGGCCGCTCGTCGACGAGCACCACCATCAGATGGCACTCGGGGTTGTTCTCGACGATCGCGTGCGCGAGTGCCTGCAGGACCATCGTCTTGCCGACCTTGGGCGGCGACACGATCAGGCCGCGCTGGCCCTTGCCGACCGGGCTCACCAGGTCGATGACGCGGGTGGCGAGTGCGCCGGTGTCGAGGCGCAGCCGCTCGGTGGGGTGCAGCGGTGTCAGCGTGGCGAAGTGCGGGCGGTCCTGGCGGGGCTCTGCGCCGTTCACGGTGTCGACGTGGACGAGAGTGCTGAACTTCTCCCGGCCCGATCGGGGCTTGCGGGCGGTGCCTTCGAGAACGTCACCGTTGCGCAGCCCGTACGCCCGGAGCTGCGCCGCCGAGACCTGCACGTCGTTCGGGCCGAGGCGATAGCCATTGGTGCGGACGGTCGCCTGCTTGCCCTGCACGGACAGCAGGCCGGAGAAGCGGATGGTCAGGTCGTCGCGGTCCGGCCGGGGGACCGTTTCGGGGGTCTGGGCCGGGCGGGAGGTTTCGGTAATGGTCATAGAAATCCTTTCGCGGAGCGCGAAACGCTCCGGTAGAGGTCCGCGTACGGGCGTGGTGCCCTCGGTCAGTACGCGGGGAATCGCTAATCCGGCGGCACGAGCGGGCGAACTCGGCCTGGACCATTCCCGCCTCGAAAGGATGACGAGGTGAGAAAGAGGCCGTGGCGCTCGGCTCGGCCGGGCGACGCCGATCCCAGATTTCGGATCGGCCGGTCAGCTCGAAGCTGAGAAGCGCCTGCCTCATCGGAACGGAGGCTCCGGCGCTAACCGGAGCGTACCCCACTGTCGCGCCGATCACACGCCGGGAGGGCGGGTCATGTCATCGGACCGTGGGTGTCGGCGGTGCCTTCCGCGACTTCGGACTTCGCCGGCGGTGCCGTCGGCCGGTCGCGTCCGTCAGGCCGGGACGTCAGGCCGGGACAGCCAGGCCGGGACGTCAGGCCGCGACCCCTTCGGGCGACAGCAGGAAGACGGCCGGCGCGATCCGCTCGATCCGCCCGCCGTGGCCGAAGGCGAGACCGGCGCCGAAGTCCAGGAATCGCATCACGGTCGGCTCGTCGGTCTCGGTGAGGTCCATGATGACGGTGGCGCCGGTCCGGAACAGGTCCCCGATCACGGGGGCGTCGCTGTTGAACTGGCGGGCGTGCAGCGTCGCGATGTGATGACGTCGGGGCTCGGCGGTCGCGGGTCGCGCGTCGAGGGTCTCATCGCCGGGTTCGTCATCGTATGCGTCGACCCGATCGGTCTCCTCGGCGAACCCGAGCGACAGCATCGTCCTGCGCAGCAGTCCTGCCATGGGTCCAAGGGTAGACGACCTGCCCGAAGTGCCGTCGGATCCGCGCCTGGAGCGTGACCCCGCGTTGTCATTCCAGCGTTACGGAGTGTGATCTCATGCCCTCTCCTCGGTGACCCCCTCTGCTATAGTTGGGATTAGCTGCTTGATCATGAATGCGCCTGTTGGTCACCACCTCAGGCGCGTTTTTGTTTGGCAGGGCCGGCTGGCAGGGCCGGCCGGCCGGGTCCATCCCGGCCGGATGCGGGGACTCGCAAGGTGCGAGCGTCGCCAGCCCCTGAAGGAGACAGACAGACATGGCTACAGGCACCGTCAAGTGGTTCAACTCGGAAAAGGGCTTCGGCTTCATCGAGCAAGACGGCGGCGGCCCCGACGTCTTCGCCCACTACTCGAACATCGCGGCTGAGGGCTATCGCGAGCTTCAGGAGGGTCAGAAGGTCCAGTTCGACATCACTCAGGGCCAGAAGGGCCCGCAGGCGGAGAACATCGTCCCCGCCTGAGGAACATGAGCGCGGCCGGGCTCGGAACGTTGGACCGGAAGTTCGATCAGAACGTTCAACTAGGACGCCCGGCCGCGCACTTCGATCGACGCGAGCAGCACCGCCGTGGCCTCGGCGACGGCGGTGACGGCCCGGTCGAAGGCTTCTGTGTTGTGCGCCGCCGGGGCGCGGAAGCCGGAGATCTTTCGTACGTACTGGAGCGCGGCGGCCCGCACGTCCTCATCGGTGACGTCGTCGGTGAAGGGCGGGCGGAGAGTCTTGATGCTGCGGCACATTCCCATATTGTCGCGCGGAACCGGCCCGGGTCGGGTGGTGAACCCGTTCCCGGGCCGGTTCGTGCCGTCCTCGGCGGCGTCGCCCCGTCGGAGCGTGTGACCGGTCAGAAGCCGGTCATCGGCGGGTCAGTGGTCGGCGGGTCAGTGGTCGGCGGGTCAGTGGTCCGCGGGTCAGTGGACGAGTTCGCGGCCGGCATTCGTCGTCTCCTCGTCCCCGTCGTGCTGCGCCGTCGGGACATGGCGCAGGAGGATGACCGCGGCGATGGCGGTGGCGACCATGAGGACCGCGCCGGTCGCGGAGGCGACGCTCATGCCTTGGGTGAAGGCGTGGCGAGCGGCGTCGAGCAGGGTGTCGCCGGCCGGTCCGGGCAGTTGCGCGGCGACCGCGTCGGCACCGGCCAGGGTCTCGCGGGCGGCGTGCGACGCCTCGGGAGGCAGCCCGGGGGCCACTACGTCGGCCATCCGATGGTGGTAGACGGCGGCGCCGATGGTGCCGAGGATCGCCATGCCGAGTGCCGCGCCGAGTTCACTGCCGGTCTCGGACAGGGCCGAGGCGGTGCCCGCTCGCTCCGGCGGTGCGGCGGTGAGGATGAGGTCGGCGGTGAGCGTGCTCGCGACGATGATCCCCGAGACAAGCACCCCGGCCGCGATCAGCACGATCACCAGTGGTGACTCCACCCGTACCTGGCTCAACAGGACGAATCCGGCCGAGCTGACGAGGAGCCCTCCGCCGATGACGACGGCGGGCCGCACCGACTTGCCGAGGGTCGCCGCCACGCCGACCGCCACCATGATGGCCGGTGACGCGGCCAGTGACCACAGCGCCGCGGAGAACGGGCGCATGCCGAGCACGAGTTGCAGGTACTGCGTGGTGAACAGGGCGTAGCCGATGAGGCAGAACATGCCCACCACGTTGATCAGGATCGATCCGCTGAAGGCCCGGTCGCGGAACAGCGTGATGTCGATGAGCGGGTGGGCGTACGTCCGCTGCCGGTGGACGAACGCCACGCCGATCAGCAGGCCGGCCACGAGGGTGATCGCGGGGAACGGTTCGACGCCGTCGACCGCGATCCGCTTGATCCCGTAGATGACGGGCAGCACGGCGGTGAGCGACAGGGCCGCACCGAGCAGATCGAACCCACCGGCCTTGGGGGCGCGGAACTCCGGCAGCAGGATCGGCGCGAGGACCAGGAGTAGCGCCATGGCCGGCACGTTGATCATGAAGGCCGAGCCCCACCAGAAGTGCTCCAGCAGGAATCCGCCCACGATCGGGCCGATCATCGTTCCCCCGGTGATGGCGGCGGTCCAGATCGCGATGGCGGTCTTGCGCTGCCGCGGGTCGTGGAACATGTTGCGGATCAACGCGAGGGTCGACGGCATGAGGGTCGCCCCGGCCAGCCCGAGCAGCGCACGAGTGGTGATCAGCAGCTCGGCGCTCGTGGAGTACGCGGCGATCACCGAGGCCACGCTGAAGGCCGTGGCACCGATCATCAGCAGCCGCCTGCGGCCGATCCGGTCGCCGAGGGCGCCCATCGTGATCAGCATTCCGGCCAGCACGAACCCGTAGATGTCCATGATCCACAGCTGCTGGGTACCGGACGGTTCCAGGTCCGTGCTGATGAACGGCAGTGCGAAGAACAGCACGCTGATGTCCATCGAGATGAGCAGGCAGGGCAGGAACAGCACGGCGAGCCCGATCCACTCCTTGCGTCCGGCTCTGATCTCTCTGTGGGTCGTCGGCTCGCTCATGTCGCTCCTCGCTCCTTCGTGGTGCCGCGTGTCGCCGCACCACGCAACGCCTTCTGCGTAACTCATACACTCTATTGTGTATGCCCTACGCTCTATTGCGTATGATATACACAGTCCTAGGATGGTGGTCAAGGCCGGACGAAGGCGGAGGCGATGGCAGAGGTGGCGGCAGAGGTGACGGCGGAGGACGGCGGTGGCGACGGTCCGCGGCTCCCGGCGAGCATCGAGGCCGCCTGGGGGCTGCGCCAACGCCCGGGCAAGGGGCCCAAGCCCGGCCTGAGCCTGGAGCGGATCGTCGAGACCGCCGTCAAGGCCGCGGACTCCGACGGGATCGCCGCCGCCTCCATGAGCCGGGTCGCCGCGGACCTCGGCGTCTCGACGATGTCGCTCTACCGGTACGTCGCCGCCAAGGACGAACTGCTCAAACTCATGACCGACGCGGCGTACGGGCCACCTCCCGCCGGGCCGCCGGCAGAGGAGGGCTGGCGGGCGGCGCTGTCGCACTGGGCTCAGGCCGAACTGGCCGCCCTGCGGCGGCACCCGTGGATCCTGCGCATTCCCATCAGCGGTCCGCCGATCACGCCCAACGCGATCCTCTGGCTCGAACAGGGGCTCTGCGGCCTGCGGGACACCGGGCTGCCGGAGGCCGACAAGTTCTCAGTGATGCTGCTGGTCACCGGATTCGTCAGGAACGCGGCGACGCAGGCCGTCGACGTCCGCGAGGCCGCGGAGAAGTCCGGGTCCACCGTTCAGGACGTGATGGCGTCCTACGGCCGGATGCTCGCGCAGTTGATCGACCCGGTGCGCTTCCCCGCGCTCACCGCCGGTCTCGCCTCGTCGGCACTCGATGACGACGACGAGGACGGCGACGGCGACTTCTTCTTCGGCCTCGAGCGCGTGCTCGACGGCATCGAGGTGCTCATCCGCGCACAGCGCTGAGCCGTGCTCAGTGCCGTGCGCGTGCTCAGTGCCTTGCTCAGTGCCTTGCTCAGTGCTGCTTCGCGTCGTCGAAGACCACGTGGCGCACGGGGAACGGGAGCTGGATGTCCTCGGCTCGGTAGCGCTGGTGCAGCCGCTTGATGAACTCGTGGATGACGATGTACTGGTCGGTGAACGCGCGGGTCCGCAGGATGACGGTGAACTGGATGCTCGAATCGCCGAAGGTGTGGAAACGCACGAGCGGTTCGTGGTCGCCGACTCCACCGTCGACCTCGGCCATCACCTCGCCGGCCACCTCGATGGTCACGCGTTCCACGTGCTGCAGGTCGCTGTCGTAGCCGACCCCGACCTGCACCAGCACGGACATGTCGTGGGCCGGCCGGTGGTAGTTCGTGACGATGGCGTCGGCGAAGCGGGCGTTCGGGACGATGAGCAGGTTGTCGGAGAGCAGGCGGATCGTCGTGTTGCGCCAGTTGATGTCGACGATGTTGCCCTCTTGCCCGTTGTCCAGGCGGACGTAGTCGCCCTGTTCCACCTTCTTCGAGGCGAGGATGTGCACTCCGGCGAACAGGTTGGCGAGCGTGTCCTGCAGGGCGAGCGCGACGGCGAGACCGCCGACGCCGAGCGCGGTGAGCAGCGGCGTGATCGAGACGCCGAGGCTCTGCAGCAGCACCAGAGAGCCGACGGTGATGACGACCACGCGGGTGATGTTGGCGAAGATGGTGACCGACTTCGCGACGCCGGTCCGGGCCAGCGTGACCGATGAGACGATGCCGGCCGCGAGCCGCGCGGCCGCCAGCGAGACGGCCAGGATGATGAGAGCGATGAGGATCTGGGCGATCACGTTGCGCAGGCCCTGGCGCAGGTCCAGGATCAGGACGGCCGCCCACACCCCGGCCGTGGCACCGCCGGTCACCGCCAGGTCGCGCAGCAGCCTGGAGCCGAGGTCGTCCCAGGCCCACCGGGTGTCCTCGGCCCGGCGTGTCAGCCGTACCAACGCGATGCGCAGGCCGATCCCGAAGGCCACGATCGCCGCCGCGACGACGATCGCGATGATGACGCGGCTCAGTTCCAGCTCAGACATGGATCGCCCCGAGGGTCCGTACGGCACCGGCCGGGCGCGAGCGGCCGCAGGCGCTCCGTCGCTCGCTCTCAGGTGGCTCGATACGGCACCACACCGTCAACCCAACTCCTTCTGTGTTCTGCTCGGATTCGGCGTACTGCTCGGATCGCGCCCGCCGCACGTTCCGATGACCCGAGGAGCAAGCTATTTGTCCACTCTGCCGCGATGCTCCCGCTTTGCAAGATCGTAATGCCGACCGGGCGCACGGAGGACATAACGGCCTCCGGCCCCCAGAGCGAGCTCGCTCTGGGGGCCGGAGGCGTACATCGGATCGAACGGTCCGCCGCACAAGGACGGACGCGACGCGTCAGCGCACGGTCTGTGGCTGACCCGCGCTCACGGCCGTCCAGTGCAGTGACCTGGCCACCTCGGCGAACAGGCCCTTCGGGTGGTTGCGGAACATCGGCTCGGTGCCGAAGAGCACGACGGCCGCGCCGCGCTCGTCGACGCCACGCACGATGGCCGGCTGGCCGACGGCGGCCTCCGGGCCGCCGGTGCCGCCCTCCGGACGGGCCCGCCAGTGCCCGGCGATGAGCGGCCCCTGCGTGGCGTACCGCTGCTCCACCGTCACCTCCGGACCGAGACCGGTGAACCAGCGGGGCGAGAACACGAAGGAGTACTTCGGAGCGCCGTTCGTGATCGGGCCGCCCGCGTTGGTCACGGACACCGTGCCGTTCGCGTCCTCGCGGCCCGCCACGGCCGTCGCGGTGAGCAGACCGGCGGCGGAGTTGAACGCCGCGCCGGTCGCCCCACGCGTGACGACGCCGCCCTTGGCGAGGAAGCCGTTCAGCGCCGTACGGGCGGGCTCGTTCAGCTGCGCGTGGTTCAGGCCGCTGGCGACGTAGAGCACGTCCACGCCGGTCCAGCTGAAGCCGGCGTTGAGCACGGCGGTCGAGACCGGCTTGACCGTGAAGCCCATCTCCTGCAGCGAGTAGAGGTCGTCGGCGCTACCGGCCGCCGCGACCGTCAGCTTGCGCAGAGGAGAGGTGCCCGGTGCCGTGGCCTGGGTGAACCGCACGCCGTAGCGGTCGGCCATCGTACGGGCGGCCGCCCGCGCGGAGCCGGGGATCACCGCACTGCCGTCGGCCGCCCACTTCGCGGAGACGCCGTCGGCGAGCAGCGCGTTGAGCGCGGAGACCTCCTTGGCGTCGTCCAGCCGCAGTGACAGGTCACCCGACGGCGCGACCGAGCCGGTCGGCGCGGCGACGGAGACCGGCTTGGCCGGCACGCGGCGCGGGTCGCCGGATTCGGCCGTGTCGACGGTGGCGCCCCACAGGTGGGCCAGGCTCCAGCCGGAGATGTCGTACATCGCGTCGACCTTGGCGCTGATGTCGGCCCCCGGTTCGAGGATGACGTTGGCCATGCCCCGCTTGGGCTGGTGCATGTCGACCACGTACGAGCCCGCGGCGTAGCCGCGTCCGTTGAGCGTGAACGCCTTGGTCGCGCGCTCCACCCGTACGTCATTGGCGATCAGGTGGTCGACCAGGCGCGCGGCGGCGACGTCCGAACGCTGTCCGCCGCCCGCGGGGATGACGTACGCACGCGGGTACTTCGTGGTGTAGACGTCCTCGGGGCCGAAGCCCGGCACGATGTCGAGCGGTGTGGCCTTCGAGGGCTCCCCGGCCGCGCCGCGGCGGAACACCTCGATCTGGTCCGCGATGAGCGACTCACGGCGCTGCTGGACGAACGAGAGCGTCGAGTCGATCGTGGCGGCCGCGATGTTGGTGTTGATCTTCGAGCGGCGCTGGAGTTCCGCGACCGGCCGCGTGTTGTAGTCGTTGTTGTTGACCCGCATCGGGATCTCGATCGTGTGCGAGGCCACCGCGCCGTGGAAGGGCGCGTACTGCGGGGTGAAGATCGGCGGCCAGTCGTCCCAGCCCTCGGTCCAGTCCCGGAACGGGATCTGCGGCGGGTCGACCCCGTCCGCTGCCGGCGTGTAGCCGAGTGCCTTGACCGCGGCCTCCATGCCGAGGCCGTTGGCGTACGCGTTCTTGATGAAGAGGTCGTACTCGTAGTTCTGCCCGTGCGGCGGGGTGGTCGGCTCGATGAGCGTGCCGTTGACGTACCCGTGCAGGTCGAGCATGACCAGGGGCTGAGTGTCGATCATCACCTGCCGCATGCCACGGACCTCCGGCTGGGAGGCCGTGATGAAGTCGCGGTTCATGTCGAAGCCGGCGCCGTTCGCCCGGGTGTTGCCCACCCGGCCGTCGGGGTTGGCGGTGATGTTGAAGTACAGCCGGCTCTGGCCGAGCAGCTTCTCGGTGCTCGAGTCCTTGGCGGTGGCCAGCTTCTCGATCGTGCGGAGGGCGGCGTCGGTGCCCTCCCACTCGTTGCCGTGGATGTTGTTGTTGATGAACACCGGAGCCTTGTACGAGCGCTTGATCTGCGGGTCGCGCGCCGCGCGTGCGGCGTCTTCCTCGATCTCGGCCCGCATCCGGGCCTGCTCCTTGGCCGCAGCGGAGCTCTCCGGCTCGGTCACGGTCACGAGGTACAGATCGCGACCCTGGTGGCTACGGGCGATGACCTCCACGCTGACCCGGTCGCTGATCCGCTGCAGCTCGTTCAGCTTCGGCGCGATGGCGTGGTACGGCGTGAGGCCGAGCTTGATGGACGCGTCGGCCTGGTTCACGGCCGGCAGCGGCAGGTTCTGCTGCCGCGGGTAACCGCGGGTGCCGGTCCGCGGGAACCGCGTGTGGTCGGCGCCGCGGTCGCGCCCGAGTTCAGAGGCGGCGAAGGAGTTTCGCTCCGCGCCGTTGCCGAACTCACGTTGTACGGGCGGTTTGCGACGATTGTCGGGGTCGGCCGACGCGGGCATCACGGGACTCAGGAGCGAGGCCACGAGGCCCACGCCCAGGACTGGATACAAGTGACGTTTTGCCACAGATGCCTCCGTATGGGGGATTCACCTGGTGTCTATCCGGGCAAGATCACCACCCACAAGGTCACAACTGTGACGATTCGGTCCCAGGTTGATGTGGGAGCCGCGGTATGAGCTGCGTGGGTGTGGACCGCACCCCTGGCGGTCGCTCGTCAGCGCAGCCGGTCGAACCATGCGGAGCGCCGCGGCGAACCGTCCCGTCGGGTGCCGCAGCACGTCGAACCCCCGCGCCGTGAGTAGTTCGCCGACGTGCCCCGGCAGGGCACTGAGCATGTCCTGTCCGGGCGCGGTTTCGTCGAACAGCTTCTCCACACGGTCGGCGTAGGGCGCCTGGAACAGCTCCGCCGGCGAGTCGTACAGATCATGCAGTCGGTCGAACGCGACGAGCAGGTACGCCATGTAAGCGACGGTGAGCTGCCCTGCGGCAGAACCAGAAGACCGCCGGCGATCGTGGACCGGCCGAGTCACTCTGGAGTCGCCGGAATCGAAAATGCCAGGTCAGGGTGGGGATGTTTGAGAATCTCGGGGAGTGGGCATCCCTTAATCCGGGTCAGAAGACGTGCCGCTGCGCCACACAGAGTGGGCGATGGCGGCCTCGATTTGACGTTTATCCCAAGCGGACCTAATGTTCTCAGTGCCCCAAGGGGGAGCGGGACGCCGAAAGGCGGCCGGCCCCGGGGGAACCACCTTAGATTCGCTGGGCCGCATTTCGTGTGTCTGGTGGGCCTCTTGTGGGCCAGGTCGGAAGCTTTGGTCGGGTCTCGGTTCGTTGTTCGGGATTTGACTGAGACTTGAGATCTGGTAAAGTAGGAGCTTC
>NZ_JABVEC010000042.1 GCF_014323705.1 Actinomadura alba | reverse complement strand
ACTCCTACACGAGAACAAACCACCAGGAGATCCCCCCTTACGGGCCGCCTGAACGACGCGAACGAACACAACACACCGCCAAGGCGTGAGAACGATCTCGCCGGTGACGGCGCGGTCCAACGCGACAACATCGCACTGGCCGAACACGACCAAGCCGAACTCGCACAAAAGGACATCGCCGCGACCATGGGCGTGAGCATCGCCCGGATCTCACAGATCGAACACGGCGAAGTGACCTCGATCGACGTCACCGCCCGCTACGTCGAAGCACTCAGCCGACACCTTGACCTGGTTGCCGACTTCAGCGACCACACGATGAGACTGCCCGTCAGCGACCGGTCGCCTCGTGGGCGGCTGGCGGGTGCCGCTCCGCGACGCCCTGGTCGGCCTCTGGATCGACCGGCGCAACACCGCCTGGTGCATAGGCGCGGGTGGCCCGGCACGTCGGTGGTCGGTGACGACGGTGTCCACGCTGGCTGCTTGCCCAGCACGCCGACCGGTCGCTCCGGGCGCAGCGGCTCTTCCTGCGCGCGTTGCGGGACGCTGTCGCGGGCGGCGACGCGGCCCCCGCCGACCTGGCCCATCTGGAAGACCGAGTACGGGTCAACTCGGGCCGTCCGCCGTTGTACGGCACGCAGTACGGACTGACCGAGGCCGGGTTCGGGCCGTGGCCGATCGAGGATCCCGAACGGCTGGACGAGCGCCGGGCCGCCATGGGCCTGAAGCCGCACGCCGAGTACGACGACGAGATGCGCGGAGCGTCTGGATGAGGGCCCGGCCGCCGGGATCGGAATGTCCGCGCGAAGGGTCCAGCACCGGTAAAGGCGCTGGACCCTTCGCGCTGAGCGCTCTCACCCGTACGGCTCAGCGCACGGGTGCTCCGGGGCCGAGCGGGATGCCGGCCGCCCACCAGGCCAGGAACAGCAGGGTCCAGACCACGGTCATGGCGATGGCCAACGGCAGCGTGTAGGACGCGAGCGTTCCGATACCGGCGTTCTTGCGGTAGCGCTGGAGGAAGCCCAGCGCCATGAGGAAATAGGGGCTCATCGGCGTGATCGCGGTCGATCCGGAGTCGGCGATGCGGAAGAGCGCCTGCGTCGTCTCCGGTGGGACGGAGACCAGCATCAGCATCGGCACCAGGACCGGGGCGGCGATCGACCACATCGCCGAGCCGCTGGTCACCATGATGTTGACCAGGGTCAGCAGGGCGAGGATGAGCAGGAACACGATAACGATCGGGACGCCGCTGGTCTTCAGTGCCTCGGCGGCCTTGACGGCGATCACGTCGCCGACATGGGTCCAGTCGAAGTACGCGAGGAACTGGGCGATGGCGAAGAACAGCACCAGCACCGGCGCCATCTGCATGATGCCCTGCATCATCAGCTTCGGTACGTCGCCGGCCTTCTTGATGGAACCCGCGCGATGTCCGTAGATGATGCCGACCAGCCCGAACAGGAACGCGACCACGGCCGCGATCCCGTCCAGGAACGGCGACTCGGCGATGCCGCCCCCTTCGCCACGCAGTGGTGAGGAGGACGGCAGTACGACCGCGCACAGCAGCACGAGCGCCACCAGCAACGCGATCAGGGCACGGCGCAGCGCGGACCGCTCATCGGCACCGAGCTGCAGTTTCTCGATGTCGTCCAGCTCGGCGTCGGGGTCGGCGTCGAGGTCGGGGCGCTTGCTCAGTACGAGCTTGGTCATCACCGTGATCACCAGTGCCAGCACGAGCGACGACACGATGTTGAAGAACCAGTTGCTCAACGGCGATACGTACGCGTCGGTCTCGACGATCTGAGCGGCGGCGGTGGTGATGCCGGCGAAGATCGCGTCGTTGGGCGTGGGAACCGGGCTGGCGTCGTACCCGGAGGCAATCGCGGTGTAGGCGACCACGATGCCGAGGATCGGGGAACGGCCGACCGCCCGGAAGGCCAGGCCGCCGAGCGGGACCAGGATGATGTAGGCGGCGGCGGAGGCGACGTGGGCGACCGTGCCGGCGAAGGCGACGGCGAACACGATCCACGACGCCGGTACGCGGGAGATGCTGACGCGCATCAGCGCCGCGAGGAAGCCGCTGCGCTCCGCCACCGCGACGCCCATGATCACCACGACGATCGTCGCCATGGGAGGGAACGTGGCGAAGTTCTCGACCATCGTCGAGACCGCCATGGCGAGGCCTTCGCCGCTGAACAGGTTCTGCACCGTCACGGTCTTGCCGTCGCCGGGCGAGACGACCGACACGTCCATCGCGGCGAGCGCCATGCTGACGACGCCGAGGATCCCGGACAGGATCCAGAACAACCAGAAGGGATGCGGCAGTGCGTTGCCGGCCCGTTCGATGACGGCCATGGCGCGCACGATGCGGGGGAGTGGCGGCTCGGTGGGGGTGGGGGGCGGACCGGTGTCCGCGGGGGTCGCCGTGGTCATGATGACTCCTCGATCAGTGCCGTCGCTCCGCGGACGGGGAGGCGGTGACGACGCAGGAACTGCCACAGCACCTCGTGCGCCTCGATGGTCTGGGTGGTGACGCCGCCGCCGCTGTAGATGTCGGCGCCCGGCCAGGTGTGCCCACCGCCGGTCACCGCGACATGGCTGACCTGCGTACCCCTGTCACAGCCGACCCAGCGCGAGACCGTGATGTCCGGTTCGATCGTCTGCTGGAGCGGGCCGGTTCGGCAACCGTCGCGATCGGCCCAGGCCGCCGCCCAGTCCGGGATCGCCGGCAGGCCGCGGTCGGCGTCCCCGGCGTACGGGATGGTGACGTCGGCCGTGCCGTGGAACTCGATCACCGGCACAGGCCGGGACGGGTGGCACTCCTCGCCGGTGGGATAGAACGCACCGGCGACCGGCGCGATGGCCGCGATGCGGTCGGCCGACCGGCAGGCGAGGACCCCGGTGAAGCCGGCTCCGTTCGACTTTCCGGTGGCGTAGACCCGTCGCCGGTCGACGCAGAGACGGGCTTCGAGGTCGTCGAGGAGATCGTCGGTGAACGCGACGTCGTCCACGCCCGGTGCCGCGTAGGGCGCTCCCTGCCAGGCCTGCCGGTCACCGCCGCCGGTGCCGATGACCCCGTTCGGGTACGCGACGATCGCGGGAAGGGCCGACAGCTTCGAGAACTCCTCGATCTCGGCGCCGGTGCTTCCGCGCCCGTGGAACGTCAGCACCACCGGCCAGCGGCGCTTCGGGTCGTAGTCGCTCGGGATGTGCAGCTGGTACGTCCGGACGCGATCTCCGCTGGAGATCTCGCGGAGTTCGCTGCTGCCGGGGCTCTGGGGAACCGCGAGTCCGCACCCTCGCGATCCGGGAGCCTGCGACCGGTCCCGCGTATCCGCGGAGGCCGGGGGGAACGGGCCGCTCAGCAGGGTCAGACCGGCGACGACGGTCATGACGGAGGTGACGACGGCGGGCGTAGGAATTCTCATGGGCAGGTTCCTTCCGCCGACGGCGTCGCCGCCGGCCATGGGGTGGGGGTTGATCAGGCGCGCTCGGCTGACACAGGCGCCCGCTGCCTGGTGGCAGGCGCCTGCGTGGGTGAGAGGAGGACGGGGGAGGAGAGGTGGTACGCCGGTCAGGCGTCCAGCCACTCACGGACGAAGGAGGCGATGCGGAGTACGACGACGTCGATGATTCTTCGTCCGTCGTCGCGGGTGGCGCGTCGTGGGTCCCCCAGAACCCCATTGGCGCTGATCGTGTCGTAGCGGGCCGTCAGGGTGGGGTGGCCACCGTCGTACGCCAGCCGGGCCGGCGGATCGAGCTCATCGAGGGAGGTCGTTCCCGCGGCGAGCCGGTCCGTGTGCACCAGGTGCGGGGCGAGATGGAGCATCTGCGCGGTCTCAGCCTCCCCGCTGTGGCCGTGCACCTCGCTGACCCGCATTCCGGAGACGACGTCCCGGGCGAGCGCCGTCAGCGGAGTCCACGCGAACCGCAGGTCGGGATGGGTGGTGAGCAGGTCCTGCGCGACGGTGGTCAGGGTGGCGTTGTTGCCGCCGTGACCGGTGATCACCAGTACCTTCCGCCAGCCGTGGCGGTACAGGCTCTGGGCGTACTCGCGGACCACCGCGGCGAACGTCGTGGTGGTCAGGGTGACCGTGCCGGCGAACGCGAGGTGATGAGGTGACACACCGACCGGCAACGGCGGACCGATCACGGCGCGGCCGCCGAGTTCCGCGGCCACGAGCTCGGCCACCCGCTCGGCGCGTACCCAGTCGGTCGCCAGTGCCATGCCCGGTCCGTGCTGCTCGACGGCGCCGGCCGGAATGATCACCACCGGACTCGCGGTCACGGCGTCGGCCGCCTCGTTCGTGGTCATCTCGGCGAGCCGTACGGGACGTTCCACGCTCATCCGCGGGCCGCGGACTCATCGGACACGATCGCGTCGCGGATCGACGTCAGGTGCTCGCGGACGAGCCGCTCGGCCGCCTCGTCGTCACCGTCGCGCACGGCCGTGAAGATCTGGACGTGCTCGGCGTGGTCGCGCTCTCGGTCGTCGTACCGATGCCGGATCTCGATCTGCTCGCGCGCACGTACATGGAGCAGAGCCTCGACGGTCTCGCGCAGGAGGGCGTTGCCGCTCGCGGCGGCCAGCGCGACATGGAAGTGCACCGCCGGCCGAACGTCACCGTCCGGCGGATGCAATGCGTTGGTGGCGGCCGCCTCGAGCTGGCGGAGGGCCGCGTCGGCACGAGTTCGCGCGGCGGCTGCGGCGATGGCCGGCTCGACCACCAGGCGCGCCTCGACGAGTTCGAGCACCGAGTCGCGGCTGCCGAGCGGCAGGTGCGGGTTGACCAGCAGCGTGCGGTCGAAGCCCGGGCCGACGTAGGTGCCCGAACCGTGCCGGAACTCGACCACGCCGGTCGCCTCGAGCCTTCGCAGCGCCTCGCGCACCGTCGGGGTGGTGACCTCGAAACGGCGCGCCAGATCGCGGGAGGAGGCCAGCGCGTCGCCAGGTGACAGCTGCTCAGTACGGATGATCTCAACGATGTCGTCGGCAAGGCGCTCGGACAACGATGACTCGGCTCGGCTCATGAAGTGACTAAATCAATTAGTGACTAGTTGTGTCAAGGATCACTTTCGCGGCGGCCGCCGCGACCACCGGGACCAGAGCGGTCGACGGGATTGACGAGGCGCCGTCAGCGCGTGGCCATCCAGCGTTCACCGGGCGAGCGGCCGGAGGTCCGTCCGTCTTCCTCGGCGTTGGCGAAGCTGCGGCGACGGATCGTCCTCCTACCCCCGCCAGCGGGTTCCTGTCGCGCACCCCGATGCAGTCGGCGTTGCTGGTGCCGCTCGGTGTCGGGGCGGCCGCGCTGGAGCTCGCGACCAGGGCGTTCTCGTTCACTCGGAGCGCTCCGTGATGGCGGTGAGGTCGGCGAGGATTTCGGAGGCGATCGGCGGGTCCAGTTCGCCGAAAGGGTGCGCGGACTCGGTGGAGAAGCGGCCGGCCATGGGCCCGAGCCAGATCACGGTCAGCCGCTGCTCGGGCGAGTGATCGACCTGGCCGACCGCGATGCCGGGGTCGAGATGCACCACCAATTCCAGGCCGCCGGGCAGCGGCCTGGAGATCCACTCTTCGAGTCCGTCGCTGATGGGCTCCCCTCGCACCCAGCCGCGCCGGGTCAGGCCGAGGACCTTCCCGAACGGCACGCTCGCGCCCTCGAATCGGGCCAGCCGCACGGCCGCGCGCTCCTCCTCGACCAGCTCGTACACCGGCCGTGCCAGCTGCGCGAACGGCTGTGTCAACTCGTAGTCGAGGAACACCTGCGACCAGGCTCCCACCGTCGGCCCCAGCACCACCGGATGCGACAGGGCGATCACGGCGTCCGGCCCTGGTGTCAGGGTCTCGTCCGCGAGGTCGGCGAACGTGCGGTCCTCGGCCAGGCGGAACGGCACGCCGTCGCACGTCCACACCAGCCGCCGGGCGATGTGCCAGACCAACGGGTGCCGGACGAACAGGTCGCCGAACTCCTCGAGCGTCCAGGTACGGCCGCTGACCATCGCCCGTTCGAGCCGCTTGACCTGGTCGCCGGCGATCGTCCGCACGTCCTTCTTCAGCTCGCCGAACGCGCGGTACGCGGCGGGGGCGAGCGCGGAGTCGTCCTTGGCTCCCGGCTTGGGCAGGGCCTTGAGCCGCCGGCCGTCCGCGTCGGTCACGTAGGGCTTGAGCGCCTCGTCGAAGCCCACCCGGAACCGGCGCGGACCGTAGTCGAGTGTCATGCCTCCGTCGGTGTCCAGCCCGAAGGACGGGACGAGGCGGTCGGCCAGCTGCTCACCGGTGAGGCCGAGCCCGTCGGCGACCTCCCCCATCTTCCACTCCGCGTGCTCCTGGAGGGCACCGAACTTCGCCTTGCGCGCGATGGCGTCGAGCTGCATCAGCGCCGTCTCGGAACCCATCCGCACCAGCGCGTCCACGCCTCTGACGGCCTTGGGGTGACCGTTCTCTCCCGGCCAGGCGTGGATGAGTGGCGCGAGGCGGCGCGCGGCCTCGTCGTCGCCGAACGGGCCCAGTGCGGTGAGCGCCCAAGCGTCGGCGGCCCGTTCGCCGTGGTCGCGCCAGCGTACGAACAGCTCCCAGGTGAAGGCGGCCAGCGAGGCGGCGTCGGAGGCCTCCTGGACGTCGGCCGCGCCGGGGTGCGGTTCTTCGGGCGTGGACATCGTCAGGATCGTCAGCACGTGCCGGACGGCCGATTCCGGCAGGGCGCGCCGCCGGTCCTTCAACAGGATCTGTGGTAGCAGCGCCGGGTCCGCCCAGGCCGGGAGCCGCGGGGCCTGGGGCGCGTCCGGCTGCTCGGTGGCCAGCAGTGCCTCCACCGCCCGGGCGGCCTCGTCCCCGTGCTCGCGGGACGCCTCGACGACCGCCGGACCGCCCAGCTCACCGGCCAGATGCCGGAGGGCGCCCTCGGCGGCCCGCCGCGGGGGGCCGGCCTTGCCGAGAGCGGCGGGCACCAGCAGCGGCACCGCGTCCGCCCCGTGGCGGGACAGCCATGCCTCCGCGTACTTGCGCGCCTTCTTGAGCCGTACGAGCCAGTCGGCCATCAGCGCCGCCACCTCGGCGGTCAGGAACGGGACGAGCAGCCAGCCGTGCTTCGGCGGCTCGCTCTTGGCGTACGGGAGCACGATCGGCAGGGCGTCCAGCTCGTACCGGGCGGCGAGGATGGGGCACCATCGCTCCGGACGGTCGGTGCTGTTGTACGGGTCGTCCAGGGTCCAGCCGGCCAGCAGCGGCCTGGTCAGCTCGTCCGGGCCCAACATGAGCACGCCGAGCTGGAACCTGCCGGACAGCCGCCCGGCCGCGAAGTTCTCGGCGTACCTCTCCCACCGCGGGCTCCGTTCGCACACCGGAGGTCGCCCGACGTGATTGCCGTCGCCGTTTCCCACCAGGTCGGACGGATACATCACATGTTCTCTCGCCCAGTCGTCCCGCTCGCTCTGCCCGGCGAAACCGTACCTGCACGGCCCCCAGCGGACAGCGCGCCGGTCCGGGACGGTCAGCCCTTCGACGGCGACGGGCTTCGGCTTCTTCCGCGGGCGGGCCCACGGCGGATCGACCAGGAGGGCGGGCAGCTCCTCCGGGGCCGCCACCGCCACCCCGGCCGTGCTTCCCACGACCCGTTCGACCGCCTCGCGGGCCGCGTCGGGAAGCACCGGCAGGGCGGCCTCGGCCAGCTCACGGCTCCCCTTCACGTGCTCGTCGAGCAGGTCGGTCGCCCCGGCGGCGGCCAGTTCGCGCAGCGCCCGTACCGGGAACCGACTCATCGCCTTCATCAGCTCGGCGCTGATGTGCTTGTTGGCGCGCCGTTCGACCAGCGCGCGGAACGCCTCGTCGGACGGCAGGGCGCCCAGCACGTCCAGCAGCCCCTTACGGCGCGGCGCGGAGTCCATCATCCGATCCAGCGCGTTCACCATGAGCGGCGCGACGGCCGGTCCGACGCCCTCCGCGAACGCGCGGAGGAGCTCCGGGTAGAAGCAGTCGGGAAGGGTCAGCCGCGTCCAGCCGGGTCCGAGCAGTTCGAGCTGCTCGGGGGAGCCGAGCGAGGGCAGCAGGAAGTTGCGCGGCACGCCGTCCGGATCCTCACAGAGCTTGGTCACCCAGTCCTGGCGCGTCGGGACCAGGTAGGCCGTCAGGACCCGCTGGGCGAACAGGGTGCGGCGCTCGCCGAGCCGTTCGACCGCCTCGGCGTACTCATCGTCGGTCGCGGCGGCCAGGAACGAACGGACGCGCCGATCCGCCTTAGAGACGCCCGCGCAACGGCGCTCGTCCGGCCGGACGGGCCGTACCGTCCGCGTCCACGTTCCACCGCCCGGCCCTTGATCGGTCTGCGCGTCCAGGCCGGCCATCTCGGTCTGCGCGCACGCGGCGAACACGACACCGTGCGCGAAGGCCCACGCGTCCACCAGATCCTCGTAGAACCCGGGCCAGACCCTCCGGCCTCTCGCGATCAGCGCCAGGACGGCCGCGCCGCGCGGATCCGGGTCGCCCCCCAGGTGGGCGCGTGCCGCGGCGACAAGCTCCGGGTCGGTCTTCGGGGCGCCGAGGACGCGTTCGACGTCCTTCTGGGCCGCCTCGACGAACTGCGCGATCGACTTCTCCGCGGCCGTGTCCGGCTTGATCTTAGGCCCGGGGATCCCGCCGCGCCGGGGATGGATCCGGCGACCCCAGTGCTTCGGGACGACCATGCTGTCCTCGTCGGGCAGCGCCCGGAGATGATCACTCATGGCGCCACACCGTACGGGCCCCTGCCGACATTCCACCGCGTTTTCGGTCAAGCAGTTCGGGGCGGGGGCGCCTCATTCGCGGGAGGGTGCGACCGGGGCGCTTCGGCGGGCGGCCTGAACGGTCGACGTGATGGGGGCGGCCTAATGAGGTACTGGTCTCCGTCGAGTACGGGCGGTTGTGGGAGCGGATGGGGCCTTCACTGACGCGCAATGGTGAGAACCTTTCACGCTTCTACTACCCGCACCACGTCCACGACGCGAAGGCGCACTCGCTCGCGACCGTGTCCGTATGTCCGCCACCCACTCCGACCGCCTGGCCACGCGGATGACTGAACTTCTCGCCCGCGAGGCATCGACCGACTCCTTCAAGGAGGTGGAGGAACGGGCACTTGAGCTCAAGGTCAGCTTCTACGACCAGTTTCTCCCAGCCCTCGAACGCGTCGGAGCCTGGAGCGGACCGACGTCCGTCGATTCCTCTTTCGTGGCATCGGTGACGCGCGGCACGCGCGCATTCGGCGGACGGCGGGGCGCCGTCAGCGCGTGGCCATCCAGCGTTCACCGGGCGAGCGGCCGGAGGTCCGCCCGTCTTCCTCGGCGTTGGCGAAGTTGCGGCGACGGATCGTCCTCCTACCCCCGTCAGGAGACATCGCCGATGGAACGCCGTACCTTCCTCCGGGCCTCCGCCGTAGGCGCGGGAGCCGTGGCCTTCTCCGGAAGCCTCTGGCAGAACGCCGCCCTCGCCGCGCCCGCGCAGAACGCTCCCAGCCCGTACGGACCACTCCGCACCGCCGACGCCAACGGCATCCTGTTGCCGGCCGGCTTCACCAGCCAGATCGTCGCCCGATCAGGGCAGACCGTCCCCGGCACGTCCTACACCTGGCACGGCGCACCCGACGGTGGGGCGTGCTTCGCCGACGGGAGCGGCTGGATCTACGTGTCCAACGCCGAGCTGGACGGCGCAGCAGGTGGCGCCTCCGCGATCCGTTTCACCTCCGGCGGCGCCGTCACCTCGGCCTTCCGCATCCTCAGCGGTACGGCCCGCAACTGCGCGGGCGGCGCGACTCCCTGGAACACCTGGCTGTCCTGCGAGGAGACCGACACCGGCCGGGTCTGGGAGACCTACCCCTTCGGCGGCACCGCGGTCGCCCGGCCGGCCATGGGCCGGTTCACACACGAGGCGGCGGCGGCCGACCCGGTCCGCCGGGTGTTCTACCTCACCGAGGACAAGAGCGACGGCTGCTTCTACCGCTTCGTCCCGTCCACGTGGGGCGACCTGTCGTCGGGCACGCTGCAAGTCCTCAGGGCCGGTACCGCCACCTCCGGTTCCTTCACCTGGGCCAACGTTCCCGACCCGGACGGATCTCCCACCGCGACGCGACAGCAGGTCTCCGGTGCCAAGCGGTTCAACGGCGGTGAGGGCTGCTACAACGCCGACGACACCGTCTGGTTCACCACCAAGGGCGACAACCGCGCCTGGCGGGTGAACCTGGCCGACAGCACCTACGAGCTCGCCTACGACGACAACCTTGTCAACCCCGGCCCGGCCCCGCTGACCGGGGTGGACAACATCACCGGTGCCGGCTCGGGCGATCTCTACGTCGCGGAGGACGGCGGCAACATGGAGATCTGCATGATCACGCCGGACGACAAGATCTCGGTATTCCTGCGGATCAACGGCCAGGGCTCCTCAGAGATCACCGGTCCGGCGTTCAACCCCGCCGGCGACCGGCTCTACTTCTCCTCCCAGCGCGGCACGTCGGGCTCCTCTTCCGGCGGCATCACCTACTGCGTGACGGGCCCCTTCCGGAACTGACCCGTGTCGGCGAGGTCCGCCGGTTCCCGGCCACCACCGGAACCGGCGGGCCGCTCGCCCGGCTGTCGCTGGGCTTTCTGAAGTCGGCGGCGAGGTTCGGGCCGGTCGGAGGTCCCTGATCGTCGGGACCTTCGTCTCTGTCGGCATCCGAGCGCCCGCTGGTCGGTTGGAAGTCTGGAGGCCCGGATCGGCGAGGAGACGGTATGAACACCACGGACGCTCTGGAGCGGCAGAAGATCGTGCGGTCGCTCGTCGACGCCGCGGTGTGGGCGCCGTCCGTCCACAACACCCAGCCATGGTGGTTCGAGACGCGGGACCTGACCGTCATGCTGCACGCGGACACCGATCGTCGGCTGGACGTCGCCGATCCGGACGGTAGGGAGATGTTCATCAGCTGCGGAGCGGCGCTCTACACCCTGCGCCTGGCCGTCCGGCAGCTGGGGCACGTGCCGCTGGTGCGGACGTTCGCTGATCCGGAGCGGCCGGCGCTGGTGGCCGAGGTGAGCGTCGGGCCACCTCAACCGGCCCTCGAGGAGGAGAGCCGGGCCTACGCTCAGATCAGGCGGCGCCGTACCCACCGCGGTGGGTTCTCGTCCGCCCGGCTGCCAGTGGGCCTGCCACGGCGGCTGGGCGTCGTCGCCTCCAACGAAGGCTCGGCACTTCGTGTCGTGACGGACTCGGGGACCCGGACGGCGCTGGCCGCGTTGACCAAGGCCGCGGAGCAGATCCAGCGGCAGAGCCCGGACTATGTCGCGGAACTGGCCCGCTGGAGCCCGCCCCCTGGGCGCTTGCGATCGGACGGCGTACGGGACGACGCCTATCCGCGGGAACCAGAGCAGATCGGTCCCGACTTCGCGACACGTGATTACGCGCGAGGTAAGGGCTGGGGCCGGCCCGGGGGCGGTGCGGGCAGGGCCGTCGGCGTGGTGGCGCTGCTGGTGACCCGTGAGGACACGCGAGCCGACTGGCTGCGCTGCGGTCAAGCCCTGCAATGCGTACTGCTGCGCGCGGCGGAGGCGAACGTATCGGCCGCCTTCCACACCCAGGCGCTGGAGGTCCCCGAGTTGCGGGAGTTCATCCGCTCTCGATTCTGCGGCGGCGCCCACCCTCAAATGATCATGCGCCTGGGTGTGGCCGGCGGGATGCCGGGCGGCGGGATGCCGGGCGGCGTGCGCCGGAGTTCCGCCGACGTGATCAGAAGAGAACTCTGATCGGAGGGCGATTCTCTCGGCCCGTCCACCGCATGCGGCTGTTCCAGAGTCGCGATCCGCGACCGTGAAGGAGACAGTGGTCCTCGTACGGTCTCGGCATCGTTCAGGCGTCCTGCCTGCTCTGCCCTTCGCAGATGACCACATGGCAGGGTGAGGAGGAGAGGAGGGCGTGCACGGTC
Organism: Actinomadura alba; assembly: GCF_014323705.1. Lineage (GTDB taxonomy): Bacteria > Actinomycetota > Actinomycetes > Streptosporangiales > Streptosporangiaceae > Actinomadura_C > Actinomadura_C alba. The sequence goes on along the minus strand of NZ_JABVEC010000042.1, from coordinate 52,878 downwards.
GCGCCGCCGAGCGGATTCGCGGCCGCGGAGGTCTGGCGTGCGCCGAGGAAGAGCACGTCCGCACGTCGGGCCAGCCGGTTCAGTTCGGTGGCGACGTCTCCGCGAGCGATGCGCAGGCGGGTGGTGAGGTGCTGCGTGCGCGGGAGCACCCGTGCGACGTCGTTGCGCAGGCGTAGCCAGGCGGCCGGTGTGCGCAGCCGGCCCCCCGTCGCCGGAATGACCCTGACCACGTCCAGGCGAGCGTGACGCTTCTGGGCCTCGGCGGCCGCGCGATTCAGCGCGGCGTATGAATTCGGTGATCCGCTGAAACCGATGAGTACGTACCTGGGTCCGGGTATGACCGGCATGACCGACCTCCTCATTGTCGACTTCCACCTTCATCCGTCCGGGACATGGCCGTGAGGTGCGAGTGGCCCGGCTACGCGGGACCTTGGTCCTCGGGCCCCTGACGGCGACGGCGGGAAGGCGTCCGGCGGCTTCAGAGCCAGGAGGCAGGATCTTCGAGAACTCTCCGGGTCCCGGCCGCGATCTCGAGGTCTTCGCGGGCGGTGACGACCAGGGTCCGGACGACGGCGCCGGGCGCGCTGATGTCGGCATCGGTCCGGGCGCGATCGTTGCGGTCCGCGTCGATCCGCACGCCGAGGAAGGCGAGCCTTTCCGCCGCGCGGTGCCGTATCGGCGAGGCGTTCTCGCCGACGCCGCCGGTGAAGACCAGAGCGTCGAGCCCGCCGAGGGACGCCGTCATCGCGGCGATCTGCGCGCTCAGCCGGTGCAGGTAGACGTCCACGGCGAGCCGGGCCTCTGGTGCGTCGCTGCCGAGCAGCTCGCGCATGTCGGCGGTGCCGGCCAGGCCGAGCAGACCGGACCGGTGTTCCAACGTCTCGGCGAGGGCGGCGGCCGGCATCCCCTCGTGCTCCAGCAGCCACAGCAGGAGTCCGGGATCGACGCTGCCGGAGCGGGTGGCCATGACCAGGCCTTCCAGCGGGGTGAAGCCCATGGTGGTGTCGACGGACCGCCCGTGCGCCACCGCGCACAAGGACGCCCCGGCCCCGAGATGGCACACGACGAGGCGGAGCGCCTCGGGTTCGGCGCCGAGCAGTTCGCCGGTTCGCCTGGTGGCATAGGCGTGGGACAGGCCGTGGAACCCGTACCGGCGGAGCCCGTACTCGTCCCGCCAGGCGGCGGGAATGGCATAGGTGGCCGCGGCGGCGGGTAGGCCGGCGTGGAAGGCGGTGTCGAAGCAGGCCACTTCGGGGATCCCCGGCAGGATCTGGCGGACTGCGTCGATGCCGTCGATCGACTTGGGCTGGTGCAGTGGCGCCAGGCCGGTGAGCGACCGCAGCCGCCGTTCGACGTCGTCGTCGATGCGGACGGGCACGGTGAACTCCGTACCGCCGTGGACGATCCGGTGCCCGACGGCGTCCGGGGCGGGCAGGCCGCGCAGCTCGCCGAGATCGGCGGGCCGGGCGACGAGCGAGTCGCCTTCGAGCAGGCTCAGCTTGAGGCTGCTGGAGCCGGCGTTGACGGTCAGGATCCGGGTCAGTGCGGCCATGTCCACTCCGCCACCTCGGGGGCGTCCGCACCGTGCTCGCGGGTGTGGGCACGGGCGCGCAACCTGGCGTCGGCCATCAGCTGGTGTACGTACGTGGCGCGCGGGCCGAGCTGCGGAAGCCGCTCGATGACGTCCATGACGAGGTGGAAGCGGTCGAGGTCGTTGAGCATCACCATGTCGAAGGGTGTGGTGGTCGTGCCCTCCTCCTTGTAGCCGCGGACGTGGATGTTCTCATGGCCGTTCCGCCGGTAGGTGAGCCGGTGGATGAGGTAGGGGTAGCCGTGGAAGGCGAAGATGATGGGCTTGTCGGTGGTGAAGAGCATGTCGAACCGACGGTCGCTCAGGCCGTGCGGATGCTCGGTGTCGGGCTGCAGCCGCATCAGGTCCACGACGTTGACGACCCTGACTCGCAGGTCGGGGAGATGCCGGCGGAGCAGGTCGGCGGCGGCGAGGGTCTCCAGGGTCGGGATGTCACCGGCGCAGGCCAGGACCACGTCGGGATCCGCGCCGTCGTCGGTGCCGGCCCATTCCCAGACGCCGATGCCGCGGGCGCAGTGCGGGATCGCCTGCTCCATGGGCAGCCAGTTCAGCGCGGGCTGCTTGCCCGCGATGACGACGTTGACGTAGTCGCGCGATCGCAGGCAATGGTCGGCCACCGAGAGCAGGGTGTTGGCGTCCGGAGGCAGGTAGACGCGGATGATCTCCGGCTTCTTGTTCATCACCACGTCGAGGAAGCCCGGGTCCTGATGGGTGAAGCCGTTGTGGTCCTGCCGCCACACGTGCGAGGAGAGCAGGTAGTTGAAGGACGCCACCGGAAGCCGCCACGGGATCTTCCGGGAGGCCTCGAGCCACTTGGCGTGCTGGTTGAACATCGCGTCGACGATGTGGATGAACGCCTCGTAGCAGTTGAACAGGCCGTGCCGCCCGGTCAGCAGGTAGCCCTCCAGCCATCCCTGGCACAGGTGCTCGCTGAGCACCTCCATCACCCGGCCGCGCGGGGCCAGGTGCTCGTCGGTGGGGAGCCGGTCGGCCTGCCAGACGCGTGCGGTGGCCTCGAAGACGGCCTGCAGCCGGTTGGAGGCCGTCTCGTCCGGCCCCATGAGGCGGAATGTGTCGGGGTTGGCCTTGATCACGTCACGCAGGAATGTGCCGAGCACACGGGTGGGCTCGGTGAACGTCGTACCCGGCCGGTCGACCGGGACGGCGTAACGGCGGAAGTCCGGCAGCGTCAGCTCCCGTAGCAGCAGGCCGCCGTTGGCATGCGGGTTCGCGCTCATCCGTCGTTGCCCGGCCGGCGGCAGCGCGAGCAGGTCGGCGTTCGGCCGCCCGTCGGCGTCGAAGAGCTCCTCGGGCCGGTACGAACGCAGCCACGCTTCAAGCTGCGCGAGGTGGTCGGGGTTGTCCCGTACCCCGGGGAGGGGCACCTGATGGGCCCGCCAGGTCCCTTCGACCGGACGCCCGTCGACCTCTTTCGGCCCGGTCCAGCCCTTCGGCGTACGCAGCACGATCATCGGCCAGCGCGGCCGTCCGGTCACTCCATCGCGCCGGGCCCGGTGCTGGATGGCGGCGATCTCGGCGATCGCCCGGTCGAGCGCGGCGGCCATCGCACGGTGCATCGTGGGCGGGTCGTCACCTGCGACGACGATCGGGCTGTGACCGTACCCCTCGAGAAGGGAGAGGAGTTCGGCCTCGGGGATGCGGGCCGGTACGGTCGGGTTGGCGATCTTGTAGCCGTTGAGATGCAGGATCGGCAGCACCGCGCCGTCGCCGACCGGGTCGAGGAACTTGTTGGAATGCCAGCTGGTGGCCAGCGGGCCCGTTTCGGCCTCGCCGTCGCCGATGATGCAGGCCACCACGAGGTCCGGGTTGTCGAACGCCGCCCCGTAGGCGTGCGCGAGGGAGTATCCGAGCTCACCGCCCTCGTGGATCGAGCCGGGCGTCTCGGGCGCCACGTGGCTCGGGATCCCGCCCGGATAGGAGAACTGCAGGAACAGCCGCGCCATCCCGGCGGCGTCCCGGGTCACGTGCGGGTACACCTCGCTGTAGGTGCCCTCCAGCCAGGCGTTGGCGACCGCCGCGGGCCCGCCGTGGCCCGGCCCGATGATGTAGATCATGTTCAGGTCGGCGGACCTGATGACCCGGTTGAGGTGCACGTAGCAGAAGTTCAGGCCGGGCGAGGTGCCCCAGTGCCCGAGCAGCCGCGGCTTGATGTGCTCAGGTCGCAGCGGCTCATGCAGTAGCGGGTTGTCCCGCAGATAGATCTGGCCCGCGGACAGGTAGTTCGCCGCCCGCCAGTACGCGTCGGTGCGGCGGAGCTCGTCGGCTTCGATCGTCATGACATGTGTCTCCCCGAAGCCTGTCGTCGCGGGACGTTCGTGACGAGACCCGGTGGTCCGTCCGCTTCAGATCCTTCCCGGATCTGAATCCGATCTCGCCCGACCGCGTCGCTCTTCTTTCAGGCCCGGGTGAAGCCGCTCGCGGTCGGCGCGTTCAGCGCTGCGCGCAGTTCACCGACCGCCGTTGCCGAAGGCAGCCTCAGGGCCACCCATGACCCGTCGGGAAAGAGGAGATCAATGCGCCGCCGTTGCCGCTGCGGATGGTGGGACGCGTCGCGGGCCGCGATACGTCCGCGAGGCACGACATTGACCACGGTGAGGTCCGAGCGAGGCGACTTGTCGTCCCCGGTCACGGCGACGAACAGCCGGTGACCGGTCACCGCGAACAGCAGGCGGCCGTCGCGCAGCCGGCGCAGCGTCCAGTGGGCACCGAACACGCCGAGGGCGAATCTGCCCGCGTCGCTGTTCCAGCCGCCCTCCATCGTCCTACCGTGCACGAACCGGCTCAGTCGCTGAAACGGCCATTTGACCGCTTCCACCGCGAGCTCTACGAGGGCTTCGGGCAGGCCGATGATCATGAGAGGGACGGCGGCGAGCTTCTGCGCCGGTGTCAGCTTTTCGCGCGGCACCTTGGGCAGCAGGCGAGTGGACGGCTTGCGCAGATAGGGATCGAGCTCACCCGTGATGAGGCATTCGAAGGTCTCACCGGGCTGGAGAAGCCCACTGATCTGCTCGCGCGCCGCCGCCGGCCCCTCGTCCTCCGGCTGAGGCGCCGCGTCATGGACATGAATCAAGGTCTCGGCCCTCTCCAGGTCGTCCGCCGCGCTGGTATCGGCTCCGCCAAGGCCGTCACCCTACAGTCGGCCTTCGGGCGCCGGAAAATCGTCCGGCGGTCGTCTCGCCGGGCTCCCGGCGCGAACGCGGGAAGGAGCGGCACGGCGGAAAACCGGTGGCGATGCGGCCTGAGGCGATGACAGGCTCCCCGGATGACCGTCGCCCGCGTTGATCTGCTGATCCGGCAACTCGACATCGCCTGGTCGCTGTTCGAGTACCACGTGAAGGACCTCGACGATCGGGTCTGCCTCTGGGAACCGGCGTCGCACTGCTGGACGGTCCGGCCGGACGGCCAGGGCCGCTGGATCGCCGACTGGGAAGTGCCGGAACCCGACCCGGTACCGGCCGTCACCATCGGATGGGTGACCTGGCACATCGGCTTCTGGTGGACCACCACTCTCGGGCACTGCTTCGGGTCCGGAGCGCCCGAGCGGGAAGCGATCACCTGGCCGGGCGGTGCCGCGGCCACGGTCGACTGGCTGGGCGGCCTGCGGGACGGCTGGCGCGCGGGCCTGCTGGAGCTCACCGACGCCGACCTCGACTCCGCCGGCCGGACCGCCGGATTGCCGTGGGGTCAGGACCAGACGCTGGCCGACATCGCGGGATGGGTCAGTGTCGAACTGACCAAGAACGTCGCCGAGATCGGCCTGCTGCGCAACCTCCATGGAGCGCGGAGCCATCCGGCCGGCTGACACCACGGCCCTGCCGAATGGCGCAAGCCGTGTACGGCCGGACGAGGTGTCGAGCCTCCGTGTTCGGGTCGCTACGATCGCCCGGTGCTCGAGAAACCGTTGTTGACGACCGATCGGCTGGTGCTCCGGCGCTGGCGACACGGCGACCGGGAGCCCTTCGCGGCCATGAACGCCGACCCCGAGGTCATGGAGCACTTCCCGGACACGCTCTCGGCGGAGCAGAGTGACGCGCTGGTCGACTCGATAGAGAGTGGTTTCGAGCAGCGCGGGTTCGGACTCTGGGCTTTGGAGATCGCTGAGACCGGGCGGTTCATCGGGTTCACCGGCCTTTCGGTGCCGCGGTTCGAGGCGCACTTCACCCCGGCGGTGGAGATCGGCTGGCGGCTGACGCGATCGAGCTGGGGGCACGGCTACGCCGGTGAGGCCGCCCGCCGCGCGCTCGCCTTCGCCTTCGACGACCTCGCGCTCGCCGAGGTCGTCTCGTTCGCAAGCCACTCCAATCTGCGCTCCCAGAAGGTGATGGAGCGCATCGGCATGACTCATGACCCCGCGGACGACTTCGACCATCCCGCGCTGGACGAAGGTCACCCCCTGCGACGCCACGTCCTGTGGCGAATCACCGCTGAGGGCCGGCGCGACCGACCCGGCAGGTGATCCGTACGGATCACGCTGTGGACCCGAGCCCGCGCCGCCCGGCCCGGCCGACCGGGATGGCGTCATGGCTCGGCGCTAGTGGGCGGCGACCGGCGCCGCCGTCACCGGAGCGTCCCAGCCGATGACGTGACGCTGTTCCCGGCCCAAGGTCTTCTCGATGTTCATGGCCTTCAACATGATCGGCATCATGACCGACATGGCCTTGCGCGCCACGGGGCCCGGGGTCTTGGTGTGGTTGATCTTGGCGCCACGCGCGGTGATCTTCTCCACCCTGGCCCGGCGCAGCCCCTCGTACGCGGCGAACGCCGACGAAGGATCGGGGAGGTCGCGCAGGCAGCGCGCCAGTTCGACCGCGCTCTCGATGGCCAGCGAAGCGCCCTGCCCGGTGCTGTTGGACGGCGCGTGGACCGCGTCGCCGACCAGTACCATCCGGCCGCGGTACCAGCGCGGCACCGGCGGCATGATGTGCAGCGCCCCGACGACCTGCAGCGTCTCCGCGGTCATGCGCCTGGCCAGTTCGCCACCGGGGACGTCGCCCGCGTAGGTCTCACGCAGCGTGCGCAGCCAGTCCTCGGTGGGGATCGCCCGTGCCTCGTTCAGCGTCATGTACTTCCGCGAGGGCAGGTTGGCGCCCCACATGATCCCGCCGCCGGGCCGCGGCCCGTACAAGTAATAGGCGCGTTTTCCGAAGGCGAAGGTCATGGTGCCGGGCTCCACGTCGAGGTCGGCGGCGGTGTCGGCGTAGCCCTCGAAGCCGAGCAGGCCGGTGTAGCCGGGGCCGGGCGCATCCGGGTCGATCAGGGTCCGCACGATGGAGCGGACACCGTCGGCCCCGATCAGGACGTCGGCGCCGGCGGTGGAACCGTCGGCGAACCGCGCGGTGATGCCGGTCGGGTTCTCGTCGACGGCCACCAGGCGCTTGCCGTACGCGAACCGCACACCCGCCGCGGTCGCCCGCTCGCGCAGTGCCCGGTGGAGGTCGCCGCGTTCGACCACCTGCAGCGGCGGCAGGTTGGGGACGCCGGGCATCTCGCTCGGCTTCTTCGCGCCGATCGACATGGTCATGCGCCGTATGGGGACGGCGATGGAGCGGACGGCATCGTCGGCGCCGACGATGCCCAGTGCGGCCAAGCCGTTCGGTGCGAGGGCGAGCGTCCCGCCGATGCCGTTCGACTCGGCGGGGTAGGCCTCGTGGACGGTCGCCTCGATGCCCGCCTTGAGCAGCGCGGTCGCGGCGACGGGCCCGGCGATCCCGCCGCCGATGACCAGTGCGGTACGTACTTTGGACATGGTTCTCTCCTGATGGGCGTGCGTCGGCGCTGGCGGCCGACGTGCTGATTCGCGGTGAACGCGAACCGTGCCGCGCGGAGAACCCGGCTATCCTGCTGGTTGCCACCTCGTGGCCGAGTTCGTCTCGCGGGCGTCGGTTCGAGGGAGGGTCCCGGTGGCGGTGTTGCCGCACCACCACCGGGACCTCGTCTGGAACTTGCCTCGTCTGGAACTTGCCTCGACTCAGTCCGGCGTCGCTCCCCTCTCGGCGAGTTCGGCTATTTCCGTCGGGATCTCGCCGGTCGTATGCCAGGCCTGCCATCCGGCGAGGTCCGGATAGGTACCGGACGTCAGCTCGTCGAGCATCGAACGGACCCAGGCCGCCTCGGCCTCGAGCATCGCCAGGCTGTACTCCTCCTCGATGAGGAACAACCGGGGGACGTCGCGGGTGTACTCGTCGATCGCCGCCCGCCGGGTGCCGATCGACTCCTCGAGTCGGTCGAGCCTGGTCTGGAACAGCTCGATGGCCTCCTGCGGCGGCAGCGCGGCGAGCACCGAAAGGCCGGCCGCGAACTTCAGGTGTTCCGGTTGCGGGGCGGAGATCAACTCGCGTGTCCACTCCACCAGTTCCCGCCTGCCCGCCTCGGTGATCTGGTAGATCGTGCGCTCTGGGCGCGCACCCTGGCGGGTGCTCCCGATGGTCTCGAGGAAGCCGTGCTTCTCCATGTTCTGCACGACGGTGTAGAGCGAACCCCACTTGACGTTCATGTCCTGGTCTTTGCCGCGGGCGCGCATCACCGACGCCATCTCGTAGCGGTGCATCGGCCGCTGCTGGACCGTGGCGAGCACGGCGAGCGCCAAGAGGTTGTCGACCTTGCGCTTTCCGGCCATCAATGTCACCTCCTACCAGATACTCGCCTGCGAATATACGTCCACGAGTAATCTCGACGCAAGGGCGTCAGGACGCCCAGAGCGCGATGGCGGTCGGTCCCGGCGGTGTTCAGCGATCCCGGACCTGGTCCCTCCGCGCGACCAGCCCGGCCAGGATCTCCAGGGTGGAGTCGACGCCGAAGCCCGGTTCGAACTGCAACAGGACATGGTCGATGCCGAGCGACTCGATCCGGGCCAGGTCGTCGTCCCAGCGAGCCACCGGGCCGATGAACGCGGCCCGCTCGTCACCGGTGCCGTCGCCGCCCGGCATCGCCGCCGCGCGCAGCACGACCGGCAGTCGTGCCGGATCGCGGCCGTGCTCGGCGAGGCTCTCCCGCCACCGGACCAGATCGGCGGCGAGTTCGTTCAGGTCATTGCGGTAGGGGTGAAGGCCGTCGCCGATACGGGCGGCGCGGCGGATCCCGGCCGTCGTGTTGTATCCGATGAGCAAGGGGATCCCGTCGGATCCGTACGGCTTCGGCCCGATGTCGGACACCGGGATGGTGTAGCCGGGCCCCGGGTGGGCGACCGGGTCGGGGCCCCACACGGCGCGCATGGCGGCCAGATGGTCGTCGAACCCGGCTCCCATGCGCTCGCGTGGCACTCCGGCCACGGCGAACTCCTCGGCCATCCATCCCGAGGTCACTCCCGCGATCAGGCGGCCGCCCGACAACTGGTCGAGGGTGGCGAGGCGGCGGGCGAGCAGGACCGGCGGGTGGTACAGGACGTTGATGGCGCTGGTGCCGAGCAGGATCCGGTCGGTGCGCGCCGCGATGAAGGTGAGCACCTCGATCGGGTCGTACACGCTGCTGTAGTAGTCGGCCGGCATCGTCACCGGCGTGGGCACGCCTGGCATCGACACGGGCGCGTGCGGCCGCAGCCACCGGTCCGCGACCCATACGGAGTCGGCCCCGACGTTCTCGGCGCCAACGGCCAGCCGGACGAGATCGGCGGCGTCGACGCGCGATCCGCCGTTCGGCAACCCGATCCCTATCCGCACCATCACGCCCCTATCCCACCATCACATCGGGCGATTCCGGCGTCCGCCGGCGCGATGCCGTACCGAAACGAGCACAGCCTCTCACGCCTTCAGGCTCGAGATCCGGTCACTCGTAGGAGGCCGCGACGAGTTCGGCCCGGGTCAGTTCGGGCAGGCGGTCCAGCACAGGTCTAGTCGATGTCGACCGGGCCCCAGCTGCGGCGGGCGGCGAGTAGCCCGGCCTGGAACCGGGTACGCGCGCCGAGTCCGCCCATCAGTTCGCTGACCCGCCGGTGCACCGTCCGCAGGCTCACGCCTAGCTGGCGGGCTATCGCCTCGTCCTTGAGTCCGGCCGCGAGCAGCGTGAACAGCTCCGCATCCGGTGGGTTCGCCGGACCGACGGAGGCGGCTTCGAAAGACTTGGTCGGCAACGGCAGCGCCGATCGCCAGAGGACCTCGAAAAGAGTGACCAGCGCGTCGAGCAGCGTCGAGGAGTGCACGATGACCGCGCTGTCGGCGAGGGCCGACGCTTCGGTGGTCAGTGGCAGGATCGCACTCTTCCGGTCGGCGATGGCCAGCTTCATGGGTACGTCCGGGCTGATCCGGGCCTCTTCGCCGGCGGCTACCGATTCCTGGGCGAGGCGCAGCTTGCCGGGAATCTCCAGGGCCGAGACGGCGTAGATCCCGCGTACTCGGACACCACGCACGAGCCGCTCCAGCTCGCCGATGTTCTGCTGGCCGGGGTCCTGGACGTAAGGTGGCTGATCCAGCACCAGCAACTCGTCGGTTGCGGTCTGTTGCATCTGTATGAACCGTTGCGCCACGGCCGCTCGGCCTTGCACAACCTCGACCAGTTCCTCGGGGGCTCGGTGCTCTGGCGGCGGCACCTCGGCGAGCAGCGCGAGAGCGCCGAGCCGCGCCTGGGCCAGCGCCTCCTCCCGGTGCGAAATGAGGGCGGCCACCGCGACGTCCGGCCGGGTGGCCAGGAACCGGACCGGTCGGCCCGCCAGACGGCTGACCAAACCGAGCTCCTCAAGCCGGGCGAACGTGCGGCGTAGGGAGACCGTTGTACGCCCCGTATGCGCGGCGAGCTCCGGCAGTGTGGCGCGAGGTCGGCGCAGCAGGTCACGGTACACCCGCTCGTCCACGGCGGAGACCCCGACGGCCAAAAGCACGTTGTCACCCATCATCATCCGCCTCCCGACTGTCGGATACCTGCAATGGCACAAATCTGCCACCCCTGAACCTAGCTTGAACGATCAATTCTTCGGTAGGACGTACCGGGGGACAGGTTGACGTCCCACAAGCACAGCCAGCCAGGAGTCGGCATTGAAGAAGATGATCACCCTCGGACTCGCGATCGCGGTCCTGTCCGCTGCAACACCCGCTGTCGCCGAGGCAGAGACCGACGGCGGTGGCTGGAGCGCGCCGCGGTGCGGAAGCGTCACCGGCGACGGATCGGTGACGTTCACGCGGAACGAGGGCAGGACGGTCGCGCCGACCAGCCAGGCGCTGCGCCCCGTCGTCTACACCACCGGGCTGGTGGCCCTCGATAAGCCCGGCGCACTGCTCGCCCTGTCGAACAACGTGCTGTTGAGCTCGGGTGACGCGGGCTGTACCTGGACGCCGGTGAGCAAGGTGAGCGGCTGGTTCCTGGGGTTGGCCGCGGCCCGCGGCGGCCGGGCGTACGCCTGGGACCGCGACGGCAACCTCACGCTCGCCACCCCGGCCAGCGCCACCCCGCTCACCTCGCCGGCCGCCGACCTGGCCGGGCTCGGTACGGATCAGGGCGACGGCGACCACCTGCGGGTCTCCGGCGGCGACGGGCAGCTCTACGACTCGGGCGACGGAGGGCACAGCTGGAAGCCCATCGGGGTGCCCGGGGTACCCGCGGGGCCGCTGACCTACATCTATAAGGCGGCGTTCGATCCGTCCGACGTCGACCATGTGGTGCTGGGCGGGATGCAGACCGGTGCCCGTGTCACCTTCGACGGCGGACGCACGTGGATCGCGTCCACCGGGCTGGGGAAGGGTGACAACGTCAACGTGTTCAGCGTCGTGATCTCTCCGGCCGCGCCGAACGTCGTGTACGCGATGGGCCTGAACATGGCGGAGTCGAACGCGGGCGTGCCGTCCGAGGGCCGGCACATCTACAAGTCGGTCGACGGCGGCCGTCACTTCACCCCGGTCGTGGACCATGGCAACGGGGTCACGCTCCCCAACGGGCCGGAGATGGCCGCCGACCCGACCGACCCCGGCGTCGTCTACTTCGTGTTCGGAACCTCGTTCCAGGCGTACGGCACCGACATCTACCGGTACGACTCCAGCCAGAGAAAGGTCACCGTGGCCCACAACTCCTACGACAGGGTCACCGCGATCGCCTTCCACCCCACGATGCCTCGGTTGATGTACCTCGGGGCGGCAGAGGAGCGGTAGCCACCCTCGAGCCCGCGCTGCGGACCAGGCGCCCGTGTGCTCGCTTTCGCGCCCGACGGCGACGCGATCGCCGTCGGGGGCGACGGCGTGGTCGAGGTGATCCGGATCCGGACCGGTGCCTCGCGGAACCCCGCGGTGAGCCGCATGCCCCCGCCCCGGACACGAGACCCGGATCGGCGACCGAGCGCGTACGCCTTGCGCGCACCGGCCTCAGGGCCGGCCGGTCGCGGAAACGGCCGTACCCGCCGACCCCTGGCCGCTGGACCGCAGGTCCAGCTCGTACACCTGCCCGACCAGGTCCACGCCGAAGCTGTGGTGCGGCTCCTCCTCGATGAGCGCGAATCCCCTGGAGAGGTAGATGGCGCGGGCGGCGGCGAGGGGATGGTTCGTCCAGAGCTTCATCCGCGCGTAACCGGCCGAGCGGGCGAAGCCGAGGCACTCGTCGACGAGAAGGCCGCCGATGCGGTGTCCCCGTGCCAGAGGGTCGACGAGCAGGATCCGCAACTGGGCGGTGCTCTCGTCGGCCGCCACGCAGAACACGCACCCGACCCGGCGCCCGTCCATCTCCGCGATCCACGCCGCCTCTCGCGCCGGGTCGTGCCCGGCGGCGTAGTCGGCGACGATCCGAGCGACGAACGCCTCCATGCTCGTGTCCCAGCCGAACTCCGCGGCGTACACCTCCCCATGGGCCATCACCACCCAGCCGAGGTCGCCGGGCCGGCCCAACCGACGGATTGTGATCTCGGGATCGTTCACTCTCGCTCCTCCCGCCTTGCCGTGCGGAGTTACTGAAACACTCGTTTCAGTGGCAGAGTAGCGCTGTGAGCGAATCAGCGCGAGCCCCTTCGGCGCGCCAGGAGGAGTTGCTGGAGCGGGCCTACCGCTACGTCGTCGAGCATGGCCTCGGGGACCTGTCGCTGCGGCCCCTCGCGGCCGCGATCGGCTCCAGCCCGCGCGTCCTGCTGTTCCTTTTCGGTAGCAAGGACGGCCTGGTCCGCGCTCTGCTCAGCCGGGCCCGCGCCGACGAGTTCGCCTTTCTGGACCGCTCGCTGCACGAGAGCGCGGGAGGCGACCTCGCGTCCGTGGTGCGCGCCACCTGGGAATGGCTCGTCGCCGAACCGCACCGGCCGTTGCTCACTCTGTGGCTGGAGGCGTACGCGCGTTCGCTTACGCAGCCGGACGGCTCGTCGGCGGGTTTTGCCCGGCAGACCGTCGACGACTGGCTCGCGCTTCTCGCCAGAGCCCAGCCCCCCGCGTGGCGGGACAGCGATGAGGGCGCCGCCGAAAGGACCCTGGCCCTTTCGGTCCTGCGAGGAGCGCTGCTCGATCTGCTCGCGACCGGCGACGTCGAGCGCACGACCGCAGCCGTGGAGCGGCATCTTCGCCGGCCGTAGATCTGAGCTCGGTGGTCGCCCGATCGTGCCAGGCCGGCCGATGTTCCAGGAACCGTCGCGTCCGTGTGGATCGTTGTGCGGGCAGCAAATGCGGGCGGCGCGACCTCCCCGGACATCTCCCAGACAGGCGGTGCGGATGAGCGAACTGGTTCCCGGGGGCAACCAGATCCTGCCGGGCGGCACTCTCTCGATCGAGGTGCCGGGGCCGTACGATCTCTCGGTGCTGATCACGGGCGATCACGGGAAGGTCGACGGCGACGGTGACTTCGTCTTCTACAACCAGCCGTCGGCTCCGGGCACGCGCCTGCGGGCCGGCACCATCGTCGTGGACCGGCCACGGCTGCGGGCGGGGGCGAGCCGGCTCACCGTGGTCGTCAGCCCGGCCGACCCGGGCGCACGACTCGGGCGCCTTCCCCCGCCCACGATGCGGATCACCGGCGCGGGCGGGTCGCTGCTCGCTCGGTTCACCCCTCCGCAACCCGAACACGAGACCGTTCTGCTGCTGGCGGAGATCTACCGCCGTGGCGCCGAGTGGAAGGTGCGCGCGCTCGGCCAGGGGTACGCGGACGGGCTGGCGGGAGTGGCCCGCGACTTCGGCGTCGATGTGTCCGACGACGGTGCGACGCCCCCCGCCGTGCCTCCGCCCCGTCCTGCCGCTGATCACCTGCACGTTTCCACCGCCGGGATCGTCAACTCGCAACGGGCCAGGGCCGGAGTTCCGCCCATGACGCCGGACACGCGGCTCGCGGCGGCGGCCCAGGCCCATGTCACGACCATGGTTCGGCAAGGCGTGCTCACCGCTGAGGGGCCCGATGGGCGGTCCATCTTCCAGGAGGTCACCCTCCGTGGGTACACCTATCTGTCCATAGCCGAGAACCTCATGTCCGGCCCGCGAACCCCGGCGGAGTTCGTGGAGTACTGCGTCAACGACGAGCAGGCTCGCCGTCCGCTACTCGACGCGGCATTCTCCGATTTCGGGATCGCCCACGCGGCCGGCGCCCACCCCGGGGACGTCTACTGGACCGCGCTGTGGGCCCGGCCGTTCACGGCACAGGGCCTGGCACGGACCGCCTCCGAGGTCATCTCGCTCACCAACGCCGAACGGGCCGAGGCCCGGCTCCGGCCACTGGCGGCCGATCCGCGCCTGGCCTCGGCCGCGCAGGCGCACAGCGCGGACATGGTCGCCCGTGGCTTCTACTCCCACACATCGCCGGAAGGGGGCGAGCCCTGGGACCGAGCGGCGGCCGCCGGATGTACGCATCGCGGGATCGGCGAGAACATCGCCTGCGGCCAGCGCTCCCCGGCCGAGGTCGTACAAGGCTGGATGAACAGCCCCGGGCACCGTGCCAACATCCTCAAGCCGGACTTCACCCACATCGGCATCGGCTTCGTCGGCGGCGGCCGGCGGGCGACCTATTGGACCCAGCTCTTCGGAATGTCCGCGTAGCCCCGACCGTGTCGCCGGGTGGCACGGCGTGACACTGGAGCATCCGCTTCTAAGCTCCCTTGCATGGCAAAGTACTTCGACGTGCATCCGGACAACCCTCAGCCTCGGGCACTGCGTCAAGTGGTCGACCTGCTCCGTGCGGACGGACTGATCGTGTACCCGACGGACTCGTGCTTCGCGTTCGGGTGCCGGCTGGGGAACAAGGAGGGCATCGACCGGATCAGGGAGATCCGCCGCCTCGACAGCGGGCACCACTTCACCTTGGTGTGCCGGGACTTCGCCCAGCTCGGCCAGTTCGTTCAGGTCGGTAACTCGCTGTTCCGCTCCATCAAGGCGGCGACTCCCGGCAGTTACACGTTCATCCTGCCCGCGACGAAGGAGGTGCCGCGCCGGTTGCTGCACCCCAGGAAGAAGACCGTCGGCGTCCGGATCCCCGATCACGTCGTCGCGCAGGCGTTGCTCAGCGAACTGGGCGAGCCGCTGCTGTCGAGCACCCTGCTCCTGCCCGACGAGACCGAACCCCTGACACAAGGCTGGGAGATCAAGGAAAGACTCGACCACGTGGTGGACGCTGTGATCGACTCCGGCGAGTGCGGTGCGGTGCCGACGACGGTCGTCGACTTTTCGCAGGGCGAGCCCGAGATCCTCCGCAGCGGTGCCGGGGACCCGTCTCGCTTCGAGTAGGACCGACGGCCGTACGGGGCGGTCGTGGGTTGCGACCGCCCGTACGCGGGCGAGATGAGGCGTCCGGGAAGAGCATGCCGTCTGCAGCCCGGACCAGCGGTCCGCCGGGTGAGCCGCTTCGCGTCCTTAGCCCGGACGTTGTCCCCGGACGCCCGAACCGGCTCTTGATCAGGCGCCGGACTCTTCCGCGTACTGGCGGCACTCGCCGGTGAAGACGGCGGCGAGCTCGGCATCGATGACCGACGCCGTGAGCTCGGCCGCGGGCACCCCGTTGACACCGGCGGGGTCGCGGTAGACCTGCATCGCGAGCCCCTCCGTCACGGCGGCGAGGCGGACGGCGGCGGGCCACGGGTCCAGGTCCGCCGCGACCTCCCCGCACTCCTTGCCGTTGTGGACGGCCTGGGCGATGTCTTGGCGCAGTCCCCGGGCGGTCTCGATGTCGACCTCGGCGAGCGCGGGCGCGTCCAGGGCGCGTCCGGCGAACGCCCTGGCCACCCGGAACTCGGTACGGCGGGTCTCGTCCAGGGGGATGAGCTCGGCCATCGCCTCGGCCATGACCCGCGAGATGGGTCGCCGGTGCTCGATCCCGGCCCGTATCCGCTCGTCGATCCTGCTCCGGATATGCGTGCTGACCCGGTTGAAAGCATGCAGGAGCATCTCGTCCTTGGTGCGGAAGTAGTGCTGCACCTCCGATCCGGGAGGACCGCCGGCGGCGGCATCGTCCTCACCCCCGATTCGGTACGGCTCATGCGCGAAGAGGGCAGGCTCCGGCCCACCGGCACTGGAACGGGATACGGGCTGGGCTGGCGGGTCGGCGGCCTGGACGCGCCGCTCGACGACGCCATCTGGCACACGGGGGCGACCCCCGGCTACTCGGCAATGCTCTTCCTGCTGCCGGAGCGGAACATCGCCATCGTCCTCCAGCAGAACCTGCACGGGATCCTCCACGACGCGGCGGTCATGGAGGTCGGCTTCGGCGCCGCCAGGCTGCTCGCGGGCGGCGGGCCGCCGGTCGGTGGCGCGTCCGCGTCCGGCTATCACGTGACCGTCTGGAGCGTCACCGCCCTCGCCATGGCGCTGATTCTGGCGGCCGGACGCTCGGCGCTCCTGCTCCGGCGCCCGGCCGTACCCGCCTCCCTGCCGCGCCGTGTCACCGTGACGGCTGCCTGGACCCTGGCGGGCTCGTTGCCCTGGATCGCCTTGGCGCGGCTCGTCGGCCGGATGGGCACGCACCGCCTGGCGACCTGGGTGCCCGACACTTTCATCGCCATGTGCGTCGCGGCGACCGCCGGCGCCGCCGTCGTCGCCCTCCGTCTCACGATCGCCCTCCGCACCACCCGTTCGCGCCGGCGCTCCGAGTGAAGACGTGTGGATCGCCGCCCCGCAGCTTGCCATGGCCCTTGGAAATATCTTGCCTTGCCGTGCCTGAGCCGGGAGGCCGCTGCGGGTATCGGGTGCTCATGGGCAAGGAGCATCCGATCGATGAGGACGCGTCGGCAGGTATCGGGCCGGCCGCCGACCACCGCGACGCCGGCGAGGACGGGACCGGCGAACAGGAGGCGGGAGGCGCCCCGGTCGGTCTCCGACCAGGCGAGCCCGGCCCGTCGGCGAGCGACGAGTTCGTGGAGCTGAGTCCGTGGGCGAGCGCGTTCGCCAGTCTGGTCGGGGTGCCCATCTGGGTGCCGACCGAAGGCCGGCCGGATCGGTAGTCCGACTCGTGGGGTGCTCCGCGTCATCCGGCGGGTACCCCGGCGGCGGCTCGGCGGTGGGTACGCATGCGAAGCAACACGATGGCGATGAGCGAGGCCGCCAAGGAGGCGGCGAGCACCGCGGTGGAGGCGGCCTCCGCCGCGGCCGGGTCGCCGGCGGTGGCCAGGCGGCTGATCAGCAGGCTGACGGTGTAGCCGACGCCGCCGAGAACGGCGATGGGCAGCACGTCGGCCCAGACGACGCCCTCGGGCAGCGTGGCCAAGCGCAGGCGTACGGCCAGCCACGCACCCCCGAAGACCCCGAGAACCTTCCCGGCCAGCAGGCCGGCGAAGACGCCCTGGGCGACCGCGTCACCAACGGACTCGCCGATCGCGTTGAGCGGAACACCGGCAGCGGCCAAGGCGAACAGCGGCACGATGACACCGGCCGAGATCGGGTGGAGCCGGTGTTCCAGCCGCTCGGCAGGGGACTCCTTCTCGCCCCGCGCAGCCCTGACCGGAGTGAGCAGGCCGAGCACGATCCCCGCGACGGTGGCGTGCACACCGCTCGCGTGAATGCACACCCAAGCCGCCACCACCAAAGGGATGATCAGCCACGGCGAACCGAGGCGGTGTCGTTGCGCCAGTCCATGGATGCCGCACAGCGCCAGCCCCGCGGCCAGCCACCACAGGTTCAGCCCGTGGGTGAAGAGGACGGCGATGAGCGCGATCGCGCCGAGGTCGTCGATGACGGCCATCGACAACAGCATCACCCGAACGCCGCTGGGCAACGCCGAACCGGCCAGCGCCAACACGCCGAGCGCGAACGCGATGTCGGTCGCCACCGGAATCGCCCACGCGCCGCCCTCGGCCGCCTGCCCACGTGAGACGGCCAGGGCCACGAGAACGGGCGCCACCATCCCGCCTCCCGCGGCGAACAGCGGCAGCGCGGCGGCCCGCCACCCTGCCAGCTCACCGACCGTCAGCTCCCGCTTGACCTCGACGCCGGCGACGAAGAAGAACACCGCCAGCAGGCCATCGGACACCCATGCGGCGACGGGCAGGCGCAGGTGCAGCCGGTCAGGCCCGAGCTCGGCACCCCACAGCTGCTCGTACGCCCCGGGTGCCAGATTCGCCCACGCCAGGGCCGCCGCGGTCGCCATGAGCAGCAACCGCCCGCCGGTGGTCTCCTGGCGCAGGAAGTCCGCCAGTGCGCCTGTCGGCCTGGTCTCCACGCGCCGACGGCGCGGCGATATGAACGAGGGAACACGCACAGGGAACTCCTGATCCAGCAGACGACGAAGCATCTGCCGACCAGACTTCCCGGCGCACCGCTTCAACCCTATCCATGCCGAACAGGCGAGCGGCGCACCTGTCAGGTAGCGAGATCGACGTGCTCGCCGCCGCTCTTTCGGTGAGCGGCGGCGAGCACGCGTAGGTCAGTCGAGGGCCGATCCGCCACCCTCGATGGGGAGCCGCACCGAGGCGGCCCCGGTCTGGACCTTCATGAGGGTGCCGGCCGGGTAACGCAGGGTGTAGTCGTAGTCGGTCGAGATCAACACGACGCCGATCCGGTGTCCCTTCTTGAAGACGTAGTCCTGCGGCTGCATCTCCCAGCCGAAGGAGTACATTTTGCCCTCCGTGATCGGCTCGGTACGGGCCATGTCATGCCGGTTACGGGCGTCCAGCCAGCCCCGAGTCACGATCTTGAAGTCCGCGGTTTGGGTCACGTGCCTGGTCCGGAAGGCGCAGCCGGTGTCACCGGGTATGCCCAAGCCGTAGCAGATCTGCTGTGAGGTGTCGCTGGCGGTACCGCTCGTGGCCCGGGTGTCGGTTCCGTAGTCGACCAGCAGCGCGGTGAGGTACGGCGAGGTGCCCTTGAGCGAGGCCTTGACCGAGACCGACGGCGTGCCGTTCAGGCGCACGTCCTTGGTGAGCTCGGGTGTGAGGTAGGCCAGCCGGTTCTCGCTCGCCTCGGTCTCGTTGTCCACGAGCGTGCTCGCGTTCACGGTCCGGCCCTGATCGGTCAGGGACTGGACGTCGCGCGAAGCGGCGGCCGTGGACAGCCGGCCGGGTTGCGCCTGTCCGCCGGAGCCGGAGTTGAGGTGCAGCGTGACGTTCTTGGTGCCGCGCGCCGGCCAGGCGTCCTGGGTCTTCCAGCTGAAGTCGGCCTGCTCGACGTCCACCCGGGGTTCCCGCGTGATGCCGTTCTCGATGCCGTACAACCAGTGGTCGTACCAGCGGTGCAGCTGCCGCAGCCATTCCTCGATGCGCAGGTTGAACGGGTTGGAATGACCGGCCTGGTGCAGCCAGAGCTTGGTCGGGACCTGCCCCTGAAGCGTCTCCCACCACTGCGCGAACTGCTTGGTCTTGACGTTCCAGTCGTTGAGGCCGTGCACAAGGAACACCGGGACCTTGACGTTCTTGGCGTTGACCAGGAAGTCACGCGCGGCCCAGTACTCGGAGTAGTCGCCGCTCTCACGGTCCTGCCGCGCGGCGAGTTCGTCGATGATCGGCTTGCAGATCTCCTTGTCGGCCCGCGTGTAGATGACTTTGGACATCACGTCGGTGTCCTCGCCCTGGTAACCACCCGGAGCGAGGACGCCGCCGTTCGCCCGGTAGTAGTCGTACCAGGAGGAGATGGCGGCGATCGGGACGATCGTCTTGAGTCCCTTGACCCCTGTGGTCGCCACCTGGTTGGGCAGCGTGCCGTTGTAGGAGATGCCCTGGAGCGCGACCCTGCCGGTGCTCCAGTCGGCTTTGATCCGGTTGCCGCTCTCGTCCCAGCCCTTGGCGTCGCCGGTCAGCCAGTCCACGGCCGCCTTGACTCCGAGCGTTTCGTTGCGGTCGCCGATGGTCGGGCAACCGGTCGAACCACCACTGCCGATGCTGTCCACCTGGGCCACGGCGTAGCCGCGGGGCAGGAAGTAGTTGTCGTAGTAGCCGGACCAGACCGTGGCGGCGGCCCGGGCTCCGGGAACGCCGCCGAGCAGCTCCGAAGAGATCTTGCTACCGGACCGCCGGTCGCTTTCGGGCTGCGCGGAATACCTCTCGCCGGTTCTGTCGTCCAGGCCGTCCCCGTCGACATCGACCCCGTGGAGCGGGATATCGAAGGTGCCGGCCCAGTAGGGGCTCGGCTCCATGATGATCGGGACCTTGAGGCCCCGTTCGGTCTCCTTGGGCCGGAGGATCCGCACCCGGACCGTGTCGCGTTCGCCGTCGCGGTCACTGTCGATCGTGGTCTGGACGTCGACGGTCTGATAGACGGCGTCGGCCCGGGAGAAGATCGGCTGGGTCTCACCTCCCTGCACCTTGATCGTGGGAGTGGTGTCGGCATGGGAGGCGCCGGCCGGGAGGGCCATCGCGGCGAAGACCGCGACGGTCACAGCCGGCGCGCCGAGCATGCGCATGCCTCTGGCGCGCCATTGCATGGAGGGCTCCGGGAGCTCGTGGGAGGGCACAGTTGATCAAATCTGGCCCACGAGCCCGGGAGACACAAGATCTGGGGCGAAATACCTTTGGAGCGCTTCAGGCGCCGCGCCGCTGGAGTCGCCGGTGATGCTCCGGGCCCGGCTGGTGGCGTGCACACGGTATCCGGCGAGGTGAGCAGGTCAGCGGTCAGGCGCGCTGGACCGGTGCGAGCGGTTCGCCGGGCTCAGCCGTCGGATCGGGCCGAGGTCATCGCGGAGATGATGCCGTCCTCGGTGATCTCGGAGCCCGACAGCTCCGTCACGATGGCGCCGTCGCGCAGCACCACGACGCGGTCGCAGCCGTCCACCAGCTCGTCCAGATCCGAGGAGATCAGCAGGACGGCGAGCCCGTCGACCGCCAGCTCGTCGAGAAGGTCCTGCACCTCGGCCTTGGTGCCGATGTCCACCCCGCGGGTGGGCTCGTCGAGCAGCAGCACCCTGGGATGCATGGCGAGCCAGCGGGCCAGCAGCACCTTCTGCTGGTTGCCGCCGGACAGTTCCGACACCCGCTGGCGCGGTGAGACGGCCTTGATTCGCAGCCGTCGCATGAACGTCTCCACGACCCGGTCGATGCGGGTGTTGGACACCACTCCGAAACGCGACAGGCGGGGCAGCGCGGCGAGCGCGATGTTGTCGCGAATGGAGAGAGCGGGCACGATCCCCTCGGTCCTCCGGTTCTCCGGCAGCATGCTGACCCCGGCTCGGATGGCGCCGGTGATGGACCGCCGCAGGGGCGTACCGGCCACCGTCACCTGCCCGGAGTCCAGCGGCAGGGCGCCGGCGATCGCCTTCGCCGTCTCGGTACGGCCCGCGCCGAGCAGCCCGCCGAGGCCGAGGACCTCACCCTCGCGGAGTGCGATCGAAACGTCGGCGAGCACGTGCTTGCGGGTCAGGCCGATGGCCTGAAGGAGCGGCGGATCCCCGGGTCCCGCCGGCACGCCCGTGGGCGCCGGCGCCGGAGCGCGGACCGGGCTGCGGCCCAGCATGAGCGACACCAGCCGGGAACGGTCGAGGCCGGCCAGCGGGCCGGTGTGCACCACCTTGCCGTCGCGGAGCACCGACACCAGGTCGCAGATCTCGTAGAGTTCCTCGAGCCGGTGGCTGACATAGATGATCGACCGGCCCTGCGCGCGCAGGGCCGTGACGGTCTCGAAAAGTGTCCGGATCTCCGGCGGCTCCAGCGCCGAGGTCGGCTCGTCCATGATGACGACCCGTGCGCCGGTGGCGGAGGCGCGGGCGAGCGCGACGAGTTGCCGCGCACCCGCGGGAAGCGATCGCAGCGGGCGGCGGACGTCGACGCGCAGACCGTACCCGCTGACGATCTCCTCGGCCTCGGCGTGCATGCGGGCGAGGTCGATCAGGCCCAACCGGCTGCGGGGTTCCTGACCGAGGAAGAGGTTGCGGGCGATGCTCATCTGCGGGACGAGGTTCGTGGCCTGGTGGACGGCCGTGATCCCGATCCGCTGGGCGTCGAGTGGACCCGTGAGGTTCAGCCGCAGGCCCTGGTAGCGCAGCACCCCGGCGTCCGGCCGGCACACGCCGGACAGCACCTTGACCAGTGTCGACTTGCCCGCGCCGTTCTCCCCGGCGATCGCGTGCACCTCGCCTGGGCCGAACGTCAGGGAGACATGGTCCAGGGCCCGGACGCCCGGGAAGGTCTTGAGCACTCCGGCGGCTTCGAGGATTCTTTCTGCCACGAGGTGCCTCCTGGGAGTCGCCGCACCGGTCGCCCTGACGGTGATCGGATTATGGAACGATTCTGTTACAGCCGGGGCCCCATTCCGGGCACGGTCGATCAGAACCGGTCTCAGAGCCTGGCGATGTGCAGACGTACGCCTCGGCCGCTCAGCTCGTCCAGTTCCTCCCGGGGCGCCGCGTCCTCGGTGACCAGGTGGTCGATCTGCTCGGCCGGCACGGTCTGCACCATCGTGTCGGTACCGATCTTGGTGTGGTCGGCGAGCACCACGACCTCTTCGGCGGCGGCCGCGAGAGCCCTGTCGATGCTGGCCACCTGCACGTTCGGCGTGGAGAGCCCGCGTTCGGCGGTGAGCCCGTTGCCCGAGATGAAGGCCCGGCGCACCCGCAGCCCGGCGAGCGAGTGCTCGGCGGCGCTGCCGACGACGGCGTGGATCGAGCCGCGCAGCGTGCCGCCGGTCAGCACGACCTCGATGCGCGGGGAGCCGGCCAGGGCCTGCGCCACGAGCAGTGAGTTGGTGACGACGGCGAGCTCGGTGTGCTTGGTCAGCCGCTGCGCCAGCGCCTGTGTCGTCGTGCCCGGTCCGATCACGATGGCGTCACCGTCCTCGACCAGCGATGCCGCCAGATCGGCGATGGCCGCCTTCTCCGCCGAGGCCACCTGGGCCTTCTGCACGTACGTGGGCTCGCGGGACAGCTCGCCCGGCAGCGAGGCTCCGCCGTGGTGGCGGTTGAGCAGGCCGGCCGACTCGAGTGCCCGCACGTCGCGCCGCACGGTGACCTCGGAGGACTGCACCGACTGCGCGAGTTCCCGCAGCGAGACCGCGCCGTTGGCGCGGACGAGCTCGAGAATGCGCTGCCGGCGTTCCGCGGCGAACACCGGTTTGCGGCCGTCCGCCGATCCCTGGGTGTCGCTCAAGGTCCCCCCACTCGGCTTACCCGCCGTAACGAAACCATCTGGCCAATTGCGATCGTAGTCAGTCGCAGGCCCTCCCGCTCCCGGGCGCGCGACTTCGCTGTCACGAGACAGGTTCGGATCGTTCGTGACCGAATTTGATCGGAATCTCTTGACTCCTTCGATCATCCGGTGCTTGATTGAGGTCGGCCAACGGTTCATATCTTTCCGATTCGGTCCGTCCTGCGATCCCGTCCACCCCCTGCCCGAAGAGGATCTTCTGGGATGAAAGCGAAGCGACGCAGCCCGCACGTGCTGCTGGTCCTGCTCATCACTCTCGCAATGCAAGGTGTCGTCGTCCCGGCCGCCGTCGCGACGGCCGCGACCAAACCGACGAGCCCCACGACCGCCGACGGCACCGAACGCCACGGGCTGCGCGGCGACTACCACCTGAGCTCCGGGCCCGGAGCGTTCGACTTCCACGAGCTCAAGGCGACCGTGCTCGATCCCAACATCGAGTTCCCCGACCTCGAAGGCACGCTCAGGGAGTTGACCGGGCGAAACGACAACGTCACCGTGCGCTGGACGGGCCGGATCCAGCCGCGGTTCTCCGAGCCGTACACCTTCTCGATGATCGGCGACAACGGGTTCCGGCTCTGGGTGAACGACCGCCTGATCATCGACAACTGGGTCGACAACTGGGACATCGAGAAGATCGGCGAGCCGATCGCGTTGCAAGCCGGGCAGAAGTACGACATAAAGATCGAGCACTTCGAGCACCACGGCGGCTCGAACCTGCGGCTGCGCTGGCAGAGCCCGAGCGTGCCCAAGGAGATCGTGCCCGCCGCGGCGTTCACCCCGCCGGACGGCTTCGTGCCCGCCGGCCCGTCGACCGCGGCGGTGGCAGAGGCCGGCGACACCGTCGCCCTCGGCTTCGACAGCGCGCTCACGCCGCCGCCCGCGGGTGCGCGCGAGCATCTCCGACTCTCCGTGGGGGGCACCGCGTGGCCCATCGCCGCTCTCTCGCTCGCTTCCGGCGACCCATCGGTGCTCACCCTGAAACTCGAGCACCCCATCCCGCGTCAGGCCGGTAGCGGGATCAGGATCTCCTACGACGGCGCCGGCGGTCTCACCACCCACGACGGCGCGGCGGTCGAGCCGTTCAAGCACGTCGCCGTGGCCAACGAATCGACCTACTCCATCAAGACCCGGTGGGCCGGCAAGGTCGACCCGGCCCGGCCGCTGCCCGACTATCCCCGTCCCCAGCTGACCCGTCCCAAGTGGCAGAGCCTCAACGGCACCTGGCAGTTCGCGGCAGCGCGGGCCGGGGAGGCGCCCCCGGTCGGGCGTGACCTCGCCGAGCGCATCGTCGTGCCGTTCCCGGCCGAGTCGGCGCTGTCCGGGATAGGCCGTGGTGAGGACCGCATGTGGTACCGCCGTACGTTCACCGTGCCGAACGGCTGGCGCGAGCGCGGGCAGCGCCTGCTGCTGCACCTGGACGCCGTCGACTGGCAGAGCACCGTGTACGTCAACGGCACGCGGGTGACCACCCACACGGGCGGCTACGATCGGTTCAGCGTCGACGTGACCGACGCGCTCAAGCCCGGCGTCGCCCAGGAGCTCATCGTCGGCGTGTACGACCCGACGGATCTGGGCGGCCAGGCGGTCGGCAAGCAGCGCAAGACCCCGGGCGGCATCTTCTACACCCCGGCGTCGGGCATCTGGCAGTCGGTCTGGATCGAGCCGGTCGCCGACACGCACGTCACCGGCGTGCGAACGACGCCGGACGTGGCCGATGCGGCGTTGCGGGTCACCGTCCAGGCACAGTCCGCCTCCGGCGCGACCGCCGTCGTCAGGGCCAGGGACGGCGATCGCGTGGTCGGCACCATCAGCGGCCGACCGGGCACGGAGCTGCGGCTCCCCGTGCCGCGGCCGAAGCTGTGGTCGCCGGAACAACCGTTCCTGTACGACCTCGACGTCACGCTCGTCGACGCCGACGGCCGGAAACTCGACAAGGTGGGCGGCTACTTCGGCATGCGCACAGTGGGCGTCAGCCAGGTGGACGGCGTCCGCCGGATGACGCTCAACGGCAAGCCCGTCTTCCAGATCGGCCCGCTCGACCAGGGCTTCTGGCCGGACGGCATCTACACGGCCCCGACCGACTCGGCCCTGCGGTACGACCTCGAGCAGACCAAGCTGCTCGGCTTCAACGCGGTGCGCAAGCACGTCAAGGTCGAGCCCGACCGCTGGTACTACTGGGCCGACCGGCTCGGCCTGCTGGTCTGGCAGGACATGCCATCGATGTTCAGTACCCCGGACAGCGCCGAGCGGACTCAGTTCGAGACCGAGCTGCGCACGCTGGTCGACCAGCACCGAAGCCATCCCTCCATCGTGATGTGGGTGCCGTTCAACGAAGGCTGGGGCCAGTACGACCAAGCGCGCATCGCGGACATGGTCAAGCAGTGGGACCCCTCACGGCTCGTGAACAACATGAGCGGGATCAACTGCTGCGGTGCTGTCGACGGCGGCAACGGGGACGTGATGGACTTCCACATCTATCCCGGCCCCGGCACTCCGGGAGCGCCAAGCGCCACCCGGGCCTCGGTGCTCGGCGAGTACGGCGGTCTCGGGCTGCCGGTGATCGGGCACACCTGGTCGGGTGGCGGCTGGGGCTACGCCGTGGAACCCGACCCGAAGGCGCTCACCGACCGCTACGTACTCATGAACCAGCGGCTGCGTGAGCTGCGCAGCTGTAACGGGCTCAGCGCGGCGATCTACACACAGACCACCGACGTCGAGACCGAGCTGAACGGGCTGATGACCTACGACCGCGAGGTGACCAAGCCCGATGCCGCCCGGGTGCGGGCGGCCAACCAGGAGCTGATCCACGGGCCGGCCGTGGCCTGCGGGACCTCCTGACCTTGGAACTGGCGGAGGGGGCGGCGACCTCGCCCCCTCCGCCCGCCATGACGCGACCAACTGCAGGATCACCGCGGGACGGACTCGTTCTCCCGCGTCACCCGGGAAGGAACCCATGATGCGACACGCCCCCCGCCCGCGGGCGATGGCTCTCGCTCTGGCCGCGGTGCTCGCGGCCGCCGGCTGCGCCAAGTCCGAGGACAGCGATCCCGAGCCGGCGGCCGGTGCCGACCAGGGCCGGCAGGTCGCCCAGCAGCCCACCGGCCCGGCCGGCGCCACATGCACTCTCGACAGGTTCGGCGGCACGAAGTTCGACCTCAAGTCCGCGACGGTCGGCTTCTCCCAGTCGGAGAAGGAGGCCAACCCGTTCCGGATCGCCGAAACCAAGTCGATCAAGGACGAGGCGGCCAGGCTGGGCATCACCAAGCTCAAGGTGACCAACGCCCAGTCGCAGTTCTCCAAGCAGATCACCGACGTCCAGCAGCTCATGGCCCAGGGCGCCCGGCTGCTCGTCATCGCACCCCTGAACTCCGACGGCTGGGAGCCCGTGCTGCAGCAGGCGGCGGCCAAGAAGATCCCGATCATCACCATCGATCGCAAGATCAACGCGAAGCCCTGCGGTGACTATCTGACCTTCATCGGGTCGGACTTCTACGAACAGGGCAAGCGCGCGGCGGACCAGATGACGCAGACACTCGGCGGGAAGGGGAAGGTGGCGATCCTGCTCGGAGCGCCCGGCAACAACGTGACCACCGAACGCACCAACGGCTTCAAGGACCGCGTCAGGGAGAAGGCGCCGGGTATCCAGATCTCCTTCGAGCAGACCGGGGAATTCGCCCGAGAGAAGGGGCAGCAGGTTACCGAGCAGCTCATTCAGTCCAACCCGGACATCAACGGCATCTACGCGGAGAACGACGAGATGGCGCTCGGCGCGGTGACCGCCCTCAAGGGAGCGGGCAAGAAGCCCGGCGAGGTCAAGATCGTCTCGATCGACGGCACCCGGGGCGCGGTGCGGGGCATCGTCGACGGCTGGCTGCAGTCGGTCATCGAGTCCAACCCGCGGTTCGGCCCGCTGGCCTTCTCCACCACCCAGAAGTTCCTCGACGGCGAGCCGATTCCCGAGAAGGTCATCATCAGCGACCGGGAGTACACCACGGCCAATGCCAAGGACTCCCTCTCCCAGGCCTACTGACGGGGCCGCCGAGGATGACGAAGAGCACAGAACCGGTGCTGGAGGCGACGGAGGTCTCCAAACGGTTTCCCGGGGTCCTCGCCCTCGACCAGGTGTCGTTGTCCCTCGGGCCCGGAGAGGTGCACGCCCTCGTCGGCGAGAACGGCGCGGGGAAGTCGACGCTGGTCAAGGTCCTCACCGGTGTGCACCGGCCGGACGGCGGGCGGCTGCGCCTTCACGGCCGGCCGGTCGCCTTCGGCACGCCGCTGGAGGCGCAGCGGGCCGGGATCTCGACCATCTATCAGGAGGTCAATCTCATCCCGCTGATGAGCGTGGCCCGCAACCTGCTGCTGGGGCACGAACCACGGGGCCGTCTCGGCGGCATCGATCTGCCCCGGCTGCACGCCCAGGCCGAACACGTTCTGGCCGGCTACGGCCTGAGCGTGGACGTACGGCGCCCGTTGCGCTCGCTCAGCGTGGGCGCCCAGCAGATGGTGGCGCTGGCCCGCGCCGTCTCCGTCGACGCACGGGTAGTGATCATGGACGAGCCCACGTCGTCGCTGGAGCCGCGCGAGGTCGCGACGCTGTTCGGTGTCATCGGCGAGCTGCGCGACCGAGGGATCTCGACCGTCTACGTCAGTCACCGGCTGGAGGAGCTCTACCAGATCTGCGACCGGGTGACGGTGCTACGGGACGGAAAGGTCGCGCACACAGGGCCGCTCGCCGGCCTCGACCGGCTCCGGCTCATCTCGCTCATGCTCGGCCGCGATCTCGCCGAGGTTCGGGCGGTCGGCTCGGCCGGCCCGGCGAGGACGCCGGACGGCGCGGCCCCGGTGCCGGTCGTGGAGACCCGGGGCCTGGCGCGCAGGCATGTCCTGCGGGACGTGTCGATAGAAGTGCGCCGGGGTGAGGTGGTCGGTCTCGGGGGGTTGCTCGGTGCCGGCCGCACCGAGACGGCCAAGGCGATCGTCGGGGCGATGCCGGTGGACGCGGGCGAGGTGATCGTGGCCGGCGTCCCGCTGCGGCGTCGCTCCACGGCGGGGGCGATCCGGGCCGGCGTCAGCATGCTGCCCGAGGACCGAAAGGCCGAGGGCATCGTGCCCACGCTGTCGGTGCGGGAGAACATCGCACTGGCGGCGCTGCCGCGCCTGGCCCGGGCGGGCGTCGTGTCGGACGCCCGGATCGACCGGGTCGTGGAGACGTTCATGCGACGGCTGCGGATCAAGGCGGCATCCCCCCACCAGCGGGTGTCGGAGCTGTCCGGCGGCAACCAGCAGAAGGTACTGCTGGCCCGCTGGCTGGCCATGAGTCCCAAGGCGCTGCTGCTCGACGAACCCACCCGGGGCATCGACGTCGGCGCCAAGGCGGAGGTGCAGACCTTGATCGAGGAGCTGGCCGGTGCGGGCCTGGGCGTGCTACTGATCTCCTCGGACCTCGAGGAGCTCGTGTCCGCCTCGGACCGGATCCTCGTGCTGAGGGACGGAGCGGTCGTGGCGGAGCTGGCCGGCGCCGACGTGACCGAAGAACAGATCATGGCCGCCATCGCGGCCAGGTCCGGAGAGGAGCCCCATGGCTGAGGCCGTGGCCGAGCGTCAGGGGATCGATCGGGCGCGGGTCCTCGCCTGGCTGCAGGAGTACGGCGTCTACGCCTCGGTCCTCGCGCTGCTGCTGTTCAACGTGGCGTTCACCCCGCACTTCGTGGACACCGGCAACTTCCGGACCCAGCTGGTGCAGGTTGCGCCCATCGTCATCGTGTCGCTCGGGATGGCGCTGGTGATCGGCACCGAGGGCATCGACCTGTCGGTCGGCTCGGTCATGGCGCTGGCAGCCTCAGTCGTGGTGCTCTACCTGGGGTACGGGGCTCTTCCCGCCCTGCTTCTGGCACTGCTCGCCGGCGGCGTCGCCGGTGCGGTCGGAGGCGCACTGGTCGCGTACGTCGGCGTGCAGCCGATCGTCGCCACGCTCGCGCTGCTCGTCGGCATCAGAGGGCTCGCCAACGTGCTCGTGCCGCAGCTCAGGGAGTTCACCGACCCCACACTGATCGCGCTCGGCAGCGACTCGGTGATGGGCGTGCCCCTCGTCGTGCTCATCGCGGTGGGCCTGACCGCCGTGGTCACCTTCCTCGTCCGGCGCACCACCTTCGGCAGGCAGGTCGTCGCGATCGGCGGCAACCGCACCGCCAGCGAGCTGTCCGGCCTTCCGGTGCGACGGGTCCTGCTCCTCGTCTACGTCATCTCCGGCCTGCTCGCCGCCGGGGCCGGTGTGCTCGCCACCGCCCGGCTCCAGGCCAGCGACCCGACCTCGCTCGGAATGTTCATGGAGTTGTCGGCGATCACCGCGGTGGTCATCGGCGGTACGCCGTTGAGCGGCGGGCGGATCCGCGTTCTCGGCACCGTCATGGGGGCGCTGCTGATGCAGCTGCTCCAGGCGACCCTGATCAAGCACAACCTTCCGCAGTCGTGGACGCAGATAGTTCAGGCCGTGATCATTCTTGCCGCGGTGTACGCGGCCCGGGAGCGGGGAGCGCGATGACCCACTCGAACGTGATGGCCGACCGGGAGGGGGCGGCCGCCCCGGCCGCCGGCCCGGCACGCGGGGAAACGGTGAGCCGGCTGCTGCAGCAGCACGGCGCGCTCATGGTGCTGTTCGCGCTGATCGTGTTCGGGTCGGTCGCTTTCGACTCGTTCGCGGGGGGTGAGAACGCCGCCAGCATCGCCGTCTCCTCGTCGTTCCTCGCGATCGTCGCCATCGGAATGACGTTTGTGATCATCAGCGGTGGCATCGACCTGTCGGTCGGGTCGCTGTTCGTGCTCGGCGGAGTGCTGGCCGCGTACGGATCCCGCGCCGGGATCGTGGGCGCGCTGGGGCTGCCGCTCGTGGTGTGCGGCGCGATCGGTCTTCTGCAGGGCCTGTTCATAGCGCGGTCCCGGATGGCCCCCTTCATCGTGACGCTGGCGGGCCTGCTCGGCGTACGGGGCATCATGCTGGCAATCTCGGACGAGGGCGCCACCACGTACCTGGTGGAGGACCGGGCCTTCGCCTCGCTCGGGCAGGACGGGTTCCTCGGCCTGACCTACCCCGTCTACCTCACCGTGCTGCTGTGCGTCATCGGCATCGCCCTGCTGCAGCGCACCGGGTTCGGGCAGAACGTGTTCGCCATCGGGGGCAACGAGGACGCGGCGGCGCTCATGGGGGTACCGATCGTCCGCACCAAGGTCCTGGTCTACTTCATGTCGGGGCTGCTCGCCGGGCTGGCCGGAGCGCTCAACGCGGCCCGGCTGTCGTCCGGCGTGACCATCCTCGGTATCGGGCTGGAACTGGACGCGATCGCGGCCGTGGTCATCGGCGGCACCCTGCTGACCGGGGGTGCCGGCGGGCTGACCGGCACGATGGCGGGCGTCCTGCTCCTCGGCGTGATCCAGAACCTGATCAACCAGGTCGGCAATCTCACCTCCGCCTTCCAGCAGGTCGTCAGCGGAGTCTTTCTCGCCCTGGTCGTCATCGCCCAGCGCATCCTGAGCCGGGTCCAGCGGCTGACCTGACGCCGTTCCCTCGACCGAGTCACCCCACACCAGAGCGGGAGGACCTGATGGAGCACTCATCGATCGGCCGGCGTGGCTTCCTCATCACCGGAGGTGTCACCGCGGCGGCGTTGGCGACGAGCGGTCGCGCTTTCGCATCGGATTCGGCCGGGGACACGAGCGTGCGGTTCGTCAAGCGTCCCGTGGCCGGCACCTCCGGCGGGCTGTACGCCCCGAACCGCTCGCCGTTGGCACCGACGCCGTTCCTGAAGCTGCCGCCGGGCGCGGTCCGGGCCAGGGGGTGGCTGGGCCACCAACTGCGGTTGCAACTCGACGGGCTGTGCGGCCGTTACGACCAGGTCTCCGACTTCCTCGACTACGACACCTGCGGTTGGGTGCACCCGGAGAAGAACGCGTGGGAGGAGCTGCCGTACTGGCTGCGCGGCTTCGGCGACCTCGCGTACGTCACGGGCGACGAGCGTGCGCTCGCGACGACCAGGCGGTGGCTGGACGGCATCATCGCCACACAGCAGGCCGACGGCTGGTTCGGGCCGGCGAGGCTGCGCACGTCGCTCGAGAACGGTCCGGACTTCTGGCCGGGCATGCCGCTGCTGTCGGCCTTCCGGTCGTGGTACGAGTACGCCGCCGACGAACGCGTGGTGCCGTTCATGACGAAGTACTTCCGGTTCCAGGCCGACCAGCCGCCGGAGGTGTTCAACCGGAGCTGGGGGGCGTTCCGGTGGGGCGACAACATCGACAGCGTCTACTGGCTCTACAACCGTACGGGCGAGTCGTGGCTGCTCGATCTGGTGGAGAAGATGCACTCCGGCTCGGCCGACTACGTGAGCGGTCTGCCGACCCGGCACAACGTCAACATCGCGCAGGGCTTCCGTGAGCCGCTGCAGTACGGCCTGCTCGCCAAGGACCTCAAGTACGCCGAGGCCACTTACCGCAACTACGCGACCGTGATGGGGGAGTACGGGCAGTTCGCCGGTGGCGGCTTCGCCGGCGACGAGAACACCCGCGATGGTTTCGGTGATCCCCGCCAGGGTTTCGAGACCTGCGGGATCGTCGAGTTCATGCACAGCTTCGAAATGCTCACCCGGTTCACCGGCGACCCGGTGTGGACCGACAGGTGCGAGGAGCTGGCGATCAATCTCATGCCGGCCGCGTTCGATCCGGAGCAGCGGTCGGTGCACTACATCACCAGTGCGAACAGCGTCCGGCTGGACCGGACCGCCAAGGTCTACGGGCAGTTCCAGAACGGGTTCGCCATGGAGGCCTACCTGCCCGGCGTGCACAACTACCGGTGCTGCCCGCACAACTACGGCATGGGCTGGCCCTACTACGTCGAGGAGCTCTGGCTCGCGACGCATGACGGAGGGCTCGCGGCGTCGATGTACGCCGACTCGACGGTGACCGCGCGCGTCGCCGGCGACCGGCAGGTGACGATCGACCAGCGGACCGGCTACCCGTTCGACGACACCGTGCGCTTGTCGGTGTCCACCGGCGGGGCCGTCGCGTTCCCGCTCTACCTGAGGGTCCCGGGCTGGTGCGCGAAGCCCCGGCTGTGGGTCGGCGGGCGTGCCGTGCCGGTGCGGACGGACGGTTCCGGTTACCTCGTCGTCGAGCGGACGTGGCGAGACGGCGACCGGATCGAGCTGACCCTGCCGATGCGCACGTCGGTGCGTACCTGGACCCGCAACCACGGCTCGGTGTCCGTGGACCACGGGCCGCTCACGTTCTCTCTCGCGATCGAGGAGACCTGGAAGAGGACCGGCGGCACGCCCGAGTGGCCGGAGTACGAGGTCTTCCCGGCATCGCCGTGGAACTACGCCCTCGACCGGCCGGAGCCGGACCGCTTCCGGGTCGTCCGGCGGCGCGGTGACGTACCGGACGACCCGTTCACCCCGCGGACCGCGCCCCTCGAGCTACGGGCGAAGGCGCGAAAGATCGATAACTGGCGCGCCGATCCGCAGGGTGTCGTGCGGGTGCTGCAGGACAGCCCCGCGCGCACGAACGGCCCGGGGGAGGAGGTGCGGCTGATCCCGATGGGCGCCGCGCGGCTGCGGATCACGTCGTTCCCGGTCGCGGGGACCGGTCCGGACGCGCACGAGTGGACGCTGCCCGAGGTCGAGGCGTCGGCATCGCATGCCGAGGGCTCCGTGCTCGCCCTCTACGACGGCAGGTGGCCGAGCAGTTCCGCGGATCACGGCATCCCGCGCTTCACCTGGTGGGACCACCTCGGAACCGCCGAGTGGGTGCAGTACGAGTACGCCGAGCCGGTCCGGGTCGAGAGCTGCGCCGTGTACTGGTTCGACGACACGGGAATCGGCCGATGCAGGGTACCGGCGTCATGGGAACTGCTCTGGCTCGACGGTGGACAATGGCGGCCGGTCACGGCGGCCTCCGGTTACGGCGTCGCCGTCGACGCGGTGAACCGGGTGACATTCGCTCCAGTGGTCACCCGCGGCATCAGGATCGCCGCGCGGCTCCGTGACGGGTTCTCCGCGGGGATCCTCGAATGGGAGGTCCCGCGCACCGCCCCGTGAGGCGGGTGCCGGATGGGCATCCGGAACGTGGACGCCACCGCGCCGTTGGTCAGCGCCCGCTTGTGACGACCTTCCTGGCGATGCGGTCCCGCTCGGCCGCATCCTGCTCGGCCGTTTCCTGCTCGGCGAGTTGCCGGGCGTCGTAGGCGGCACGGGCGGCCGCGATCTCGTTCTGGTGCGCCTCGGTCCAGGTGACCAGCGAGCGGATGGTGGCGTGCAGAGTCGTCCCCAGCGGCGTGAGCTCGTAGTCGACGCGCGGCGGCACGACGGGGTGCACGGTCCGGTGGACGAGCCCGTCGCGTTCCAGGTGGCGGAGCGTTCTGCTGAGCATGCGCTGGCTGATGCCGTCGATGCTGCGGCGCAGTTCGGTGAACCGCAGGCATCTCCGGTCGAGCAGGGCGATGACGAGCAGCGACCACTTGTCCGCGACGCGGTCGAGGATCTGCCGTACCTCGCAGTCCTCCCGGGCGTCCCACTGGAGAACGTCGTAGTCGCCTGCGGTATCCGTGCAGTAACCGGGGGACGTGAAAGTGCCGTCTTCCATGGTCACAAATAGTGCCGGATGATGCTCTCGGTTACAAGAGGGAACCGGCAGGCCATTGAAGAACCGTAACGGCCGGCCGGGTCCTCGCCTTCGCGAAAAAAGGAGAGTCGACTCGTGTCAACACCGCAGTCCCCGCCACTCGGCGGCGGCACCGGCCGCATCGGCGCGCGCGCCTGGAGCATGCTGTTCGTCCTCTGTGGAGCGATCTTCCTCGAGGGGATCGACGTGGCGATGCTGAACGTGGCGCTGCCGTCGATCCGGGCCGACCTCGATCTGTCCACCGGCATGCTGAGCGGGGTCGTGAGCGCCTACGTGCTCGGCTACGGCGGATTCATGCTGCTGGGCGGGCGCGCCGCCGACCTGCTGGGCCGGCGGCGGATGTTCCTGTTCTGGCTCACCGTTTTCCTCCTCTTCTCCGGGCTGGGCGGATTCGCGACCGAGGGATGGATGCTCCTGGTCGCGCGATTCGTGACGGGGGTGGCCGCGGCCTTCATGACCCCCGCCGGCCTGTCCATCATCACCACGGGCTTCGCCGAGGGCCCGCAGCGCAACAAGGCCCTCCTCGTCTACGCGGGGACGGCGTCGGCCGGGTTCTCGCTCGGGCTCGTCATCGGCGGTGTGCTCTCCTCGATCGACTGGCGGTGGGTGTTCTTCGCGCCGGTCATCCTGTCGGCCGTGATCCTCGTGCTCGCCGTCCCGCTCATCCCGAAGGACCGCCCGGAGCACTCCGGCCACGGGTTCGACATGGCCGGAGCGATCACTGTGACCGGCGCGATGCTGCTTCTGGCCTACGCGGTGGTCCGGCTGGAGCACCCCGCTGAGGGACTGGGCTGGACGCTCGGCGCGTTCGGCGCGGCCCTCGCCTTCCTGGCCGCCTTCATCTCGGTCGAACGCCGGTCGGCCGAGCCGCTCGTACGCCTGGGAATCCTCCGCTCGGGCCCGCTCGCGCGGGCCAACCTGGGCGCGATGCTGTTCGCGGGCTCGTTCTTCGGCTTCCAGTTCCTGGCCACCCTGTACCTGCAGGAACTGCGCGGGTGGACGACGCTTCAGACAGGTCTGGCGCTGCTGGCCATCGGCATCGACGCCGTCCTCGCCCCGACGCTCACGCCGCGGCTGATGGAACGGTTCGGCAATGTCCGGGTGATCTTCGGTGGGCTGGTGATCGCGGTCGTCGCCTACGCGCTGTTCCTGCCGGTCGGGCTCGACTGGACGTACGCGGCCATGTTCCCGACCATGATCCTGCTCGGTCTCGCCTTCGCCCTGGTCTACGGGCCGCTCACCATCGCCGCCACCGACGGCATCGCCGAGCGGGAGCAGGGCCTGGCCGGCGGCCTGCTGAACACCGCGTTCCAGTTCGGCGCGGCACTCGGCCTGTCGGCCGTCACCGCCGTCAACGTGGCCGCCCTCGGAGCCGGTCGCTCACCCGGGGCGCGTCTCGACGCCTTCCAGGCGGCACTGATCGTGCCGGTCGCCGCCGTCGTGCTCGCCGCGATCGTCACCGCGTTCGGCCTGCGCCGCGCCGGGACACCGGGCTCCGTCCCGGCCGACCCGGCGAAGGCGGGCGTGGAACCGGCGGCCACCGGGGCGCGGCCGTGAGCCGCCGGTCACCGGCGAACCTCGAAGGGAGACCGAGATGACGGCGAAAGTGCGATCGTTCAGCGAAATACAGGACGCGTTCTTCGCGTACATCAGTGACATCGGCTACGCCACGATGATCACAGTGGACAAGAAGGGGCGGCCCCGCGCGCGGGTTCTGCTGCCGATCTGGGAGATGACGGGCGACCGGCCGGTCGGCTGGCTCGCCGCCTACAAGACCCCGGTCAAGGTGGCGCACCTCGCCAACAACCCGCACACCACCTTCTCCTACTGGAACCCGCGGCAGAACGCGGTGTTCATCGACGGCGTCGCCACGTGGGTCGACGACCCGGAGGTCAAGCGAACGGTGTGGGAGTCGTACCGCAAGGGAGAACCGCCGGGGGTGGGTTATGACCCGGTGAGGTACTGGAGGGGCGGACCGACGGATCCCGAGTACCACGTCCTGCGCGTGGATCCCTGGCGCGTCCAACTCGTGCGCGGCACTGACCTCGGCAGCACGATCTGGCAGGCCGAGGGCACCGCCTGACGGCGCTGGACCTGGGGCTGACGTACTGCCTCAAGACATGACGGAATCAGTCCACCGCGCCGCCCTCGTGAGACCCGGACCGGTCTCGCGAGGGCGGCGTACGTGCCAGGACGGCAGCCTGCCCGTCACGTTCACGCCGCCGTCGTGCTGACCGCGTGAGCGATCCCCGCATGCCCACCGCTCGGCCCGGTGCTCGGACCGATCACGCGCGCCGTCCCGCCACGAAGCTGAAAGCGGCGCGGAACCTGAAAGACGACGCGCTGCCTCCGCTGCCAGCACCGCTCACGCCTCGGTGTCCGCGGAGCCGGTCATTCGGCGGATCGCTCGGCGGACCCGGCGATCGGGCTGAACTCCAGGTAGGACACTCCCGGCATGGGGAGCGCGAAGCGGATCGCGACGGGCCCGCCGCGGGCGTTCACCCGGTCCGGCGGCGCGAACTCCTCGAGCGCGTCCACGGCGTGCAGTTCCGCCCACTGCTCCCCGGTCGGCCAGCCGTCGCCGCCGCCCATGCTCCGCCAGGCCGTCCGGATGTTGGAGTGCGACTCGTCCACACGGTGGTGCCGCAGCTCGTACTCGCCGGGCGGCAGGTCCTCCACGGTGACCGTGACGTAGCGGTCCAGCAGCGGGTCCCCGTCGGCCTGGGCCTGGTTGAGCGTGGAATTCCAGAGCAGCACGCCGACCCGGCCGGAGCCGCGCGCGGCCCACGACTCGACCCCGGCGACGTCACCGTGCACGGTCGCTTCGAGTTCCTCGTCACCGAGCCGGTCGGCCAGCGACAGCGCCCAGAAGCGGGGCTTGCGCAGGTTGCCGACGGTCAGCAGGCCGAACCCGCCGTGGAAGAGCGCTTGGGGCCGGCCGAGCTCCTCGAAGTGGTCGGAGGCGACCCAGTGTGACAGTGAGTCCAGCCGCCCGGCCGCCGACCTCATGCCGTGCAGCAGGAACGCCGCGCCGAACGCGCCGTCGCCGATGCCGTGGAAGTGGGTGGGCGTCGGCCCCCACTCGGTCCACCAGATCGGGGTGCCCTCGCGGCCGTGCCGTGCCAGGGCCGGCCGCCAGTCCAGCGGGGCGTTCCCATAGGTGTGCGTCGAGATGAAGTCGACGGCCGCGCCCGACGCGGCGACGTGAGTGAGCAGCTCGTCCACCCAGCCGTTGGCCGCCGACGACGGCCCGCCGACGCGTAGCGCCGGGTCGACGCTCTTGACCGCCGCCGCCGAGACGTCGTACAGCCGGAAGAACTCCTCCGGCGTGCCGGACCAGAACACCTCCAGGTTGGCCTCATTCCAGACCTCGAAGGCCCAGTTGTCGCGGACCTCCTCGAGGCCGTACCGCGCCACCAGGTGGGCCACCAGCGCCTGCACCAGATCGCCCCACCGGTCGTAGTCGTGCGGCGGGGAGATGATCGCCCCATAGCCGAACACCGTCTGCGAGGGGTCGCGAGCCAGGTCCCGCGGCATGAACGACAGTTCGACGATCGGCCGCATGCCGAACGACATGATCGCGTCATAGACCGTGTCGACGCCGCTGAAGTCGTGCACTGGAGCACCGTCGACCTCGCGGTACACCCCGAGGTCGTCGCAGAGGATCGCGTGCGCGCGGACGGTGCTCACGCCGAGCTCGTCGTGCATGATCCGCAGTGCCTCGGTGAGCTCCGCGCCGATCGGCCGTCCTCCGGTTTTGTCGGCGCTCAGCAGGTGGGACAGATGCTCGGAGCCGACCATGTGCCGCCACGGCCGGGGGAGCGGGCGGGTCACCCGCCCCGCGTGCACGCGGACGGCGACCTCCGGCATGCCCTCCGGCGCGGGTTCGCGCGGGGCCTCCTCGGTGGCGGGCGGGCCGGCGAGCGGGGTGGCCGGGACGGGGGCCGACAGTGGGCCGACCACGTCCATGGCGGCGATCGCCGTGACGACGTACCACCGCGGGCCGGCCATACCGGTGTCGACGTAGGAGGTGCCCGGGACGGCGGGCACGTCCACGTCGGGCTGCCGGATCGGCTCGAAGGGGCCGTCGACGTGGTCGGAGCGGTGCACGAGGTAACCTGCCGCGCCCTCCACCGGTTCCCATGACAGGGTCACCTGCGCCACCCCCGCCGTGGCGCGAAGCCCCCCGGGGGCGGTGAGCGTGACGCCCGCCGAGGGCGCCGCGGTGCCGGACGCCTTGTAGATCCTGGCCTGCCAGTCGCGCCGTGCCTCGTCCGCGGTCGCGCCGGAGATGTTGGTCATGTCGATGTCCCCGATTTCGTGTCGATGATGGGTCCGTACCGTCCGCCGCCGCGCGAGGCGGGCCGCGCGGCGGCGGACGGCGGGTGGGGGATGGTCAGTCCAGGCTCAGCCGGGCCCGCATGGCGGAGGAGGGCGGAACGACGTCCCAGTCCTCCAGGCCCAGGACCGGCCGGAGCCGATCCTCGACCTCGCCGGTGGCGAAGTAGCGCTGCATGTTGCCGTGGGAGAGCTCGTTGCCCAGCGCGGCCATGATCATTCCCTGGTCGAGGGCGAGGTAGAACTTCGACACCTTTCCGCTGCGCACGGCGATCGCGTCGTAGAAGCCGCCCGGGCCGTAGGCGTCGAAGTCGCGCCGCAGCTCCGCCAGGTTGCCGAGGGCGGCGCGCGGCGCGTACGGCAGGGCCAGGAACGAGGCGTGCGGAGTGACGATGCCGTCGCCGTAGGCCGCCGGTTCGGGCGCGGCCTCGCGGCAGCCCTCATAGCCGTAGTCGACCAGCGTCCCCTCCTCGTCGGAGGGGTACCCGTCGGACTGCATCCCGATGGCGTCCACGCCGTACGCGCGGTAGCCGCCGTGGGGGTCGTTGGACGGCGAGAAGCCCCAGTAGCCGTACTTCGCCTCCTCCATGCCATGCGCGACCTGGGCGGCGACGAACACGGGGTGGTTGCGTCCCCAGCTTCGCGCCGCCCACTTCTGCTCGGGCACGAACAGGTCCGGCATGAGCTCCTCGAACATGCTGCCGCCCCAGATCGGGACCAGCCGCATGCCCCGGTATCCGTACGTGCCCTCGTAGGTCCTGATCCCGAGGTGGGTCTGGAACTCCCCTTGCGGGCGCTGCTCCTGCCAGCCGAACGAGCAGCCGTCGTCGCCGAGGGTGCGCAGCAGCCCGAAGTAGTGCTGGGGCGGAAGCTGCCCGCGCGCGATGCCCACGTACGTGGCGATGCGCGTCTCACCGGGCGAGCCATAGGTGTGGCAGGTCTGGTACACCTCTGTTCCGGTGCCGAGGTAGTCGGCCTTGATCGAGCAGGTCGGGGCCGGGTCCTTCGGCCAGAAACCGCCGCGAAGCAGGCCGGTGCCGTTCGTCGCCGCCTTCGGGTCGTAGTAGGACCTGAAGTCCATCCCGGCGAGCAGCCGTCCGGCCCGGGCCTTCTCCTGTGGGACGGCGTTCTGCA
Source organism: Actinomadura alba (assembly GCF_014323705.1). Lineage (GTDB taxonomy): Bacteria > Actinomycetota > Actinomycetes > Streptosporangiales > Streptosporangiaceae > Actinomadura_C > Actinomadura_C alba. The sequence goes on along the minus strand of NZ_JABVEC010000042.1, from coordinate 13,705 downwards.
CCATCATGAGCGCGGTGGCCAGCCAGCCGTTGTCGACGCTGGACAGGAACGGCTTGACCTGGCTGCCGTCCTCCGGCCAGATCGTGACCACCTTGAGCGTCTTCGGGTCGTACCAGTTGTAGAACTGACCGTCCGGGGAGTGGCGTTCGAGCCGGCCGACCGAGTCGAGCGTCCGGCCGACCCGGCTCGCGGCCTCTCGCGCGGAGATGAACCCGAGGTCGCGGGCGACCAGGGTGCTCCACAGGTACGCGCCGATGTTCGTCGGCGAGGTGACCGCGGCCCGGGTCTTCAGATCACCGGTGATCTTGTCGGCCGGCAGGCCGGTGCCGGGATCGGTCATGGCGTCCATGGACCGCCACGTGTCGGTGGCGTACGCGCGGAGGGTGGCAGACGTGGCCGCCGAGGACGAGGGGCGGGATGAGGGGACGGCGGCGGACGCGACCGGGCCGGTGGCCACAGCGGCGCCGACGGCCGCGGTGAGCGCGCCGGCCAGGGCGCGGGAACGGACGGATCGCATGGAGGTCCTCCAGGGGGTGGGGGTCACTTGATGCCTGTGGAGGCGATGCCTTCGATGAAGAAGCGCTGCAGGGCGAGGAAGAGGATGAGGACGGGCGCGACGACCACCACCGCACCGGCGAGCAGCAGGCCGTATTGGGAGGTCTGGTGGTTGGAGAAGATGGCGAGCGCGACCGGCAGGGTGTAGCGGTCCTGGGTCTGGGCCACGACCGCCGGCCACAGGAAGTTGTTCCACGCGGTCAGGAAGGTGATCAGGCCGAGGGTCGCCAGTGCCGGCTTGCACAGCGGCATGACGATCCGGAAGAAGATCCGGAACTCGCCGGCGCCGTCGATGCGGGCAGCGTGCACCAGTTCGTCGGGGATCTCCGCCATGAACTGCCGCATAAGGAAGATCCCGAGTGGCATGACCAGGTAGGGCAGGACGATGCCGAAGATCGTGTTCACCAGGCCGAGGTTCGCCACCACGACGAACTGCGGGATCATCAGCACGATGCCGGGCACCATCATCTGCACCATGACCAGTGCGAACACGATGTTGCGCGCGCGGAATGGCAGCTTGGTGAGGGCGTAGGCCACCATCGAGCAGAACAGGATGTTGGCCGCCACGATGACCCCCGCCACCACGACGCTGTTCAGGAACACGATGAACAGGTCCATCTGGTCGAGTAGCGCCCGGTAGCCGTCCAGCGTCGGCCGCTCCGGCAGGAACGTCGGCGGGCTCTGGCGGATCTCCTGCTCGGGTTTGAACGAGCTGAGCACGGCCCAGCCGAACGGGGTGACGACCACGCCGAGGCCCAGCGTGAGCAGGACGTACAGTACGGCTTTTCTGACCATCGCCGCCTCCTCAGTGGTGCTTCGGCCGGAGCATGCGGAACTGCAGGAACGACAGGGCGACGATCACGGTGAACAGCACGCTCGCCGCGGCTCCGGCGTAGCCGTAGTTGCCCACGCCGAACTGCTTGTAGATGGCGTACGAGGCGGACAGGGTGCTGTCGAGCGGGCCGCCCTGGGTCATGACCAGCGGCTCCTCGAGGAACTGCATGAAGCCGATGGTCGAGTAGACGGCGGTGAACAACAGTGCCGGGCGCAGCATGGGCACCGTGATCTTGCGGAACGTGGCCCATCGCCCCGCACCGTCGACGTCGGCGGCCTCGTAGAGATCTCTCGGGATGCCCTGAAGGGCGGCGAGAAAGATCACCATGTCGAAGCCGAAACCCCGCCATGCCGCCATGACCACCAGCGACGGCAGCGCTGTGCTCTCCTCGGCGAGCCATGCCGGGCCGTCCACGCCGACCAGGCCGAGACCCTGGTTGAGCAGGCCCGACTCGGGATCGAGCAGGAACCGCCAGGCGACCGCGATGCCGATGATGCTGGTCACGTGCGGCATGAAGTAGCCGACCCGGAAGAACACCCGCGCCCGGTTGATCCCCGAATGCAGGGCCACGGCCGCGCCGAGCCCGAGCAGGATCGTCAGCGGTACGCCCGTCGCCACGAAGAAGAAGGTGTTCCAGGCGGCCTTGCGCATCGCCTCGTCCTGCATCAGCCGCTGGTAGTTGTCCAGGCCGACGCCGTTGACGTTCAGCGGATTCTGGACATCGGTGCTGCGCAGGTCGGTGAAGCTCATCCCGAAGCCGGCGAGCAGCGGCCCGGCGTACATCAGGACGAACAGGATCAGGAACGGGGCGGCGAAGACCCAGGCCATCAGGCGGCCACGAGACCGTGCGGCCGTGGTTCGCCGCCCCGCGTTCACTTGCACGTCAGAGGCCCGTGCCGATGTCGTCGGCCTTCTGCTGCATGACCTTGGCCGCCTCGGCGGGCGAGGTCTTCAGCAACGCCACCTTCTGGATCTCGCCCTCCAGCACCCGGGCGACCTGCTCCCAGGTGGAGTACGGCGGCGGGGTCTTGGCGGTCTTGAGCACCTCGCCGAAGACCGCGACGCGCTTGTCCGAGGTGAGCGCCGGGTCCTGCCAGGCGCTCTGCACGGCGGGCAGGCCCTTGGTGGTCTGGAACCACTTCACCTGCGTCTTCGGGTCGCTCAGCCACTGGATGAAGCGCCACGCGGCGTCCCGGTTCTTGGACTTCTTGAATACGACGAGGTCGCCGCCGCCCATCAGGGAGGTGCCGCCCGCCGAGCCCTTGGGGTACGGCGCGACGTCGTACTTCTGGTCGAAGCCGGCGCCGCCGTCCTTGTCCAGGCCGTAGATCATCCAGGGGCCGGAGTAGAACGCGGCGGCCTCGCCCTTGATGAAGTTCTGTGGGAAGGCGCCCTCGGCGACCTTGTTCGGCGCGGTGCCCTTCTTGTAGAAGGACTGGAACTGGGTGAGTGCGCTCACCATCTGCGGGGTGTCGAAGGTCCACTTGTTCCCTTCGACGATCTCTCCGCCCGCCTGCCAGACCAGTGGGACGACCTCCTGCCAGCTGCCGACCCGGAAGTTCTGGTAGACGCCCTGGGAGGCGCCGGCCTTCGCCTTGACCGCCGAGGCGAAGGACTGTGTCTCCTCCCAGGTGGTCGGCGCCTTGACCTTCGCCTTGTCGGCCAGGTCCTTGCGGTAGTAGAAGGCGCGGGTCTCGACGTACCACGGCACGCCGTAGGCGGTGCCGCCGGACAGGACGGTCTCCCAGGAGCCGGGGAAGAACGCCGACTTGTCGATGAGATTGCTCGGGGTGGGCTCGACGGCGCCGGTCTTGGCCAGCTCGCCCATCCAGGTGCTGCCGATCATGCTGATGTCGGGGGTGGCGCCCCCGGCGATCGCCGAGATGATCTTGTCGTGGGCGACGTCGAACCCCATCGGGGTGACGACCACCTTGACGCCGGGGTTGGCCGCCTCGAATTCCTTGGCGAAGGCACCGAGCTGCTCGCCCTCGGTGCCCATCGCCCAGACGGTGACGGTGCCGGAGATCTTCCCGGCCCCGACGTCCTTGGCCTTGTCGGCCGAGGTGCCCGCGTCGCGGCCGCAGCCGCTCAGCACCAGTCCGGTGGCGACCAGGCCGATGGCGGCCCGTCTGCTGAATTTCCTCATAGATCCTCCTGGGGTGGGTGCTCGCCGCAGCTGGTCCGCACGACCAGTTCGGTGGCGAGTGTCTGGTGACGCGTGGTCGCCCGCGCGCCGGTGATGAGTTCGTCGAGTGCCCGCGCCGCCCGCGCGCCGAGCTCGCGCATGGGCTGGCGGACCGTGCTCAGCGCGGGGCGGGCGTGGCGGGCGGCCATGATGTCGTCCCAGCCGGTCACCGCGAGGTCCCCCGGCACATCGAGCCCGAGTTCCTCGGCGGCGAGCAACATGCCGAGGGCCACCTGGTCGTCGGCGCAGATCACCGCCTCGGGCCGGGTGCGGCGGCGCAGCAGGTCGCGCCCGGCCGCGAGCCCGCCGTCCACGGTGAACTCGCACGGCACGGGAGGCCCGGCGGTGAGCCCGTGCGCCGACAGCGCCCGCGTCACGCCGGCCCAGCGCTCGCCGATGTCGTCGCCCGTGGAGGCACCGAGCATGGTGAGGTCGCGGTAACCGTGGCCGAGCAGGTGCTCGGTGAGAACCCCGGCGGTGGCGATGTTCTCCGACGCCACGAGGTCCGCGCCGGCGATAGGGGCGCGGGCGAGCAGCACCACCGGGAGCCCCGCCGCCATGAGTTCGCGCACCGTCGCGTCGTCGACCGTGTGGCCGAAGACGACCAGGCCGTCAACCCGGCCGGCGAGGTCCTTGACCTGGTCGCGCACGTTCGATCGGCCGCGCGCCGACAAGATGATCACCGAGCGGCCGAGCTCGGAGGCCACCTCTTCGTAGCCGAGCACGACCTCGGCGTAGTACGGACCCGACAGGTCGGGGAACACGATCCCGTTGGCGGCGTGCCGGCCCTCGGCGAGCGAGACGCCGAGGCGGCTCGGGGTGAAGCGCAGTTCCTCGACCGCCGCGAGCACTTTGGCGCGGGTGCGCGGCGCGACCGGTCCGGTGTCGCGAAGCGCCCGCGAGACCGTCGCGATCGAGACGCCCGCCCGGCGCGCGACCTCATAGATCGTTGGCCCGTGTGCCGGGGCTGAGTTAGGGGGGTCTTCCGGCACGTCGTCGCTCGTCCTTCCACGCTGACTGTAAGCGCTTCCACTTTGCTGAGAAGGAAAACTGTAAGCGCTTCCATCGGGATGGTTGAGTGTGGCATGAAGCGGGGCGAAAGGTAAGGGGGTGCGGGGATCTTTCTCGCCGAGCCGCCGGCCGTGCAGGCGGTCGGACCCAGGAGGACCGGCGCGTCGGTCAGATGAGCGTTGCAGCGGATCCGCCGCCATGGGCTCCCGTCGCACCTTGCGGAGAACCCCTATTACCATGGTGAGTCGCGAGTGATCGGAACAAGGGAGACCAGACGTGGCGGGTGACGACGACATCTCCGGGTGATTCCCGGATGTGATCGGCCACCGGCAGGCGCGCTTCAGCGCCGCCGCCGTGGCTCTGTCGTCGTTTCATGAATCCCTGTTCCCCGCCGGGCGGCCCCGGTACGCCCGCCTCACATTCGAGGGCTCTCGCATGTCCGATGCGTTCATCATCTGCTCGAACCTCTCCTTCTCCTGGCCCGACGACACCCCGGTCTTCCAGGACCTGTCCTTCACGGTGGGCGGCGGCCGCACGGGCCTGGTCGCACCGAACGGCGCCGGTAAGAGCACCCTCCTCAAGCTGATCGCCGGCGAGTGCCGGCCCAGCGGCGGGAGCGTGTCCGCCAACGGCGTGCTCGGCTACCTCCCACAGAGCCTGCCTCTCGTCGGTGACCTGACCGTGGCCGAGGTCCTGGGAATCGCTCCGGTGATCAGGGCACTGGACGCCATCGAGTCCGGAGACGCGAGCGAGGAGCACTTCACCACGATCGGCAACGACTGGGACATCGAGGAGCGCACCCGTGCCCAGCTGGACCGGCTCGGCCTCGGGGAGATCTCCCTTACCCGGCGTCTGCACACCCTCAGCGGCGGTCAGGTCGTCTCCCTCGGCCTGGCGGCACAGCTGCTGAAGCGGCCCGACGTCCTGCTGCTCGACGAACCGACCAACAACCTCGACCTCGAGGCGCGCCGCACGCTCTACGGCGTCCTCGAGGACTGGAACGGCTGCCTGCTGCTGGTCAGCCACGACCGCGTACTGCTCGACCGCATGGACCGCATCGCCGAACTCGACCGGGGCGAGGTCCGCTCCTACGGCGGGAACTTCACCCGGTACGAGGAGGCGGTACGCGCCGAACGGGAGGTCGCCGAGAAGAACATCCGCAACGCCGAGCAGGAGGTCAAGCGGGAGCGGCGGGAGATGCAGCAGGCGCGCGAGCGGGCCGCGCGCCGGGCCGGCAACGCCGCCCGCAACATCGAAAGCGCGGGTCTGCCGAAGATCGTCGCCGGGGCGATGAAGCGGCGCGCACAGGAATCGGCGGGGAAGTCGAACGAGACGCACGCCGCGCGGCTCGGCGACGCCAGGGCCCGGCTCGACGAGGCGGGCCGCGCCCTGCGCGACGAACAGCGGATCGCGCTGGAACTACCCGGGACGAACGTGCCGGCCGGACGCACGGTCTTCCTCGGCGAACGGATGCAGGTCCGCTACGGTGAGCGGCCTCTCTTCGCGGGGGAGGGCGCCGATCTGGTGATCCGGGGTCCGGAGCGGATCGCGCTGACCGGCTCGAACGGCACGGGCAAGTCCACCCTGCTGCGCGTGATCAACGGCGAGCTGGAGCCGGAGGGCGGCGGGACCAAGCGGGCGGACGGCCGGATCGCCTACCTGTCCCAACGGCTGGATCTGCTGGACCTCGACCGCACCGTGGCGGAGAACCTGGCCGCGTTCGCGCCCGGGATACCGGAGGCGGAGCGGATGAATCTCCTCGCCCGCTTCCTGTTCCGAGGTTCCCGCGTTCACCTCACGGTCGGGATGCTGTCCGGTGGCGAGCGGCTCCGCGCCACGCTGGCCTGCGTCCTGTTCGCGGAACCGGCACCCCAGCTGTTGCTGCTGGACGAACCGACCAACAACCTCGACCTGGTCAGCGTCGGTCAGCTGGAGAACGCGCTCAACGCCTACGAAGGCGCGTTCGTGGTGGTGAGCCATGACGAGCGGTTCCTCGCGGAGGTCAAGGTGGACCGCTGGCTGCGGCTTTCTGACGGCCGGTTGCTGGAGACGGGGACACCCGACGGTGACTGAGAGCACCGTACGGGTGGCTCCGTACGGAAGGGCCCCAACATCGCGTTATGCTCCGGCATGCCGTCGGCACCAAGACCTCGGTCCGTGCCCGCTCGGCGAACTCAACTCACCCGTGCGGCGGGCGGGTGAGAAGGGCCCGCCCAGGGCGCTGGCCGAACTCCTTCTCGCCGCGTCCAAGAACGGTTAGAACAACGATGAAGGAAAGCGATGGCGACCGGGCGTGCGTACCGGCCCGCTTGGCGTGGTGCGGCCATGCCGCCTTCGTGCTCGGGCTGCTGTACGCGCTGGTCAGCGCCTACTGGGCCGCGGGCGGAACGGCCGGGCTCGACACCTTGGGCGGTGAGCTCGAACGGCTCGCCCGGGCCCGCGACCCGCTCATGATCGCGATGGTCTGGCTCATCGCCGGGCTGAAACTGGTCGCTGCCGTGCTCGGGCCGGCCCTCGTACAGAGTTGGGGGCGGCGGTTCCCGCGATGGATGCTGCTGACCCTGTCGTGGGGAGCCGCGACGGTCCTCGTCCTGTACGGGGGATTGCTGGTCGGCGGGCAGAGGCTGGTGAAGACGGGCGTACTCGAAGCCTCGCCGGACATGGACTGGACGGCCTTCAACTGGCATCTGTTCCTGTGGGACCCGTGGTTCCTGATCTGGGGCCTGCTACTCGGCGCGGTCACCTGGAGCTCCACCCGTCGCCGCACAGAACGGACGTCGGAGATGGACGTCTAGCACATTCGTTCAGGCGCTCGCCGTGCTCACGACGACGACGGGCATCTGGGGCGGCGCTAGAGCGTCCGGTCCAGGACCGGGGCGGGGTCGGCCCTCACGAACCGTACCCCTCGGGTGCTTCGGTGGCCTGCTCGGCGGCACGGCTGGTCTCCTCCCAGGCCGCCCAGGTGGCCATCCGCTGCCGAGAGATGTCGAAGGCCAGGTCGTAGATGGCGCTGCCCAGCAGCAGCCGCAGCGGCGGGTCGTCGCTGTCCACGAGCTTCATCACGGCCTCGGCGGCCAGGTGCGGCATGCTGTCCACGGATCCGTCGGCGAACTGCTTCTCCAGTTCGGCTCGCAGCGGCGCGTAGGCGTCCATCGGCTCGGTGGCGGCCATCCCGGTGGTGTAGAGGTCGGTCCAGTAGCCGCCGGGTTCGACGATGGTCACCTTGATGCCGAAGCGCGAGGCTTCCGCGGCCAGGGCCTCGCTCATCCCTTCCAGTGCGAACTTGCTGGCGCTGTACATCCCGGTGAGGGCGAAGCCGCCCAGCGCGCCGATGCTGGAGACCTGGACGATGTGCCCGGATCCCTGGGCTCGCAGTTGGGGCATCACGGCCTGGCCGACCCACAGGGCCCCGAAGAAGTTGGTCTCCATCTGCGCACGGGCTTCGGCCTCGCTGAACTCCTCGACCATCCCCATGGTGAGGAAGCCGGCGTTGTTGACGACGATGTCGAGGCGGCCGAAATGCCGCACCGCCTCGTCGACGGTGGTGCGTACCGCCGCCCGGTCGGTGACGTCCAGTGGGAGGGCGAGCAGGCAGTCGCCATGCTCGGCGGCCAGTTGCTCCAGGGCGGTCAGGGTGCGCGCCACGGCGACCACGCGGTCACCGGCGGCGAGCGCGGCCTCGGTGAAGGCCCGGCCCAGACCCCGGCTGGCTCCGGTGATGAACCAGACGCGGCCGGCGGACGAGGTCGTCGAGGAGGTGGCGGGGGTGCCTGGGGTGATGGTCATGGTGAGTCCTGTTCTCCTATACATAAGACGAGACGTTTCGTCTCGAATGGACAGTACATGGGTGCGGGCGAGCAATGCAAGACGGAACGCCTCGTCTCGCATCGTCGTATACTTCCCACATGACGACGCAGCGCAGAACCCCACAGTCCGCGCGGCGGAGCCAGGCCACCCGCCATGCCATCCTCACCGCCGCCTTGGAACTGGCCGGAGAGGTCGGGTACGCCCGGCTCAGTATCGAGGGCATCGCCGCCAGGGCCGGAGCCGGCAAACAGACGATCTATCGTTGGTGGCCGTCGAAGGGGGCGGTGCTGTTCGACGCGCTGTTGATGCTCAACGAGGGCCAGGACGAGCAGTCCGCCGAACTGCCCGATACCGGCGACCTCGAAGCCGACCTCAAGGTGGTCCTCCAGGCCACCGTCGCCGAACTGAACGACCCTCGCTACAGCGAGCCGATGCGCGCCCTGGCCATCGAGATGCTCGTCGACGCGGACCTCGCCGCGGAGTTCACCGAGCGGCTGGACGAGCCGGTCAAGGAACTCAAGCGCCGACGTCTCCGCAGCGCCCAGCGCGCCGGGCAACTCGCCCCGGACATGGACCTCGACGTGGCACTGGAGATGTTGTGGGGGCCGCTGCGGAGCCGGTGGCTGAACCGCGATGGCCCGCTCACGACCGAGTTCGCCGACACCGTGGTCGAGACCGCCCTGAACGGACTGCGCCCACGTCCGAGCTGAGCGGTCGCGTCGCAGCGGGAGCAAGCCCACCGTGGCCCGTGGCCGACTTTCAGCGCGGCGGGACCCGATCGAGCCGCCGCCACTGATCGCTGCTCAGCCGCACGTCGGCCGCGGCGACGTTCTCTTCGAGATGGCCGATCGTGCCGGTGCCCGGGATCGGCAGCACGACCGGCGACCGGTCGAGCAGCCACGCGAGCGCGACCTGCGCGGCGGTGGCGTCGAGTTCGGCGGCCACGGCGGCGATCTCGCCCGTCGCAGCCGATACCGCAGGGTGAACGGGCCGCCAGGGCAGGAAGGCGATCCCCGCCGCCTCGCAGGCGTCGAGCACGGCCTCGTGCTCGCGATCGAGCACGCTGTAGCGGTTCTGCACGCTCGCGACGTCGACGACCTGCCGCGCCTGCTCGAGCTCGGCGACGGTGACCTCGGAGAGCCCGATGTGGCCGATCTTGCCCTTGATCTGGAGCTCTCGCAGCGCACCGAGCTGATCGGCGAGCGGCACCTCCGGATCGATGCGGTGCAGCTGGAGCAGTTCGAGTCGTTCGACCCGGAGCCGGCGGAGGGCCTGCTCGACCTGCGAGCGCAGGAAGTCCGGCCGCCCATTGAGCGCCGCATCGTGCGGGGGGTTCGGCGGCGATCGTTGCGATGAGCAGGTCGTCCGGATAGGGATGGAGCGCCTCGGCGAGGAGCTCTTCGTTGGCGCCCCAGCCGTACAGGTGCGCGGTGTCGATCAGCGTGACGCCGAGGTCGACGGCGCGCCGGGCCACCGCGATGGAGGTCTTCCGATTCGGTCCGGGTTCGGTCGGCAGATGCATGGCCCCGAACCCGAGCCGCCGCACGTTGCGCTCACCCCCGATGCGGAACGTGCTCGATGCCATGTGTCGTTTTCGCTCCTTACTCAGCGTCGATCACCATAACAGCGTTGGTGACCGACGCTGAGCGTGAGCAATGCGCGATCTCATGGAAGGGGCCGGCATGTGAGCGCAGGTTCGCGTCGCCGCGAGGAACCGGATCCCATGGTCCCCGCGTCCGGGAAACGCCGCTACAAGGCGCCGGAGCGAGCGCCTCGGTGTCACCCACTTCGTCGACGACCGCCTCGACGCACTGGCCCCCACCTGGACACCGTCGAGCATCGCTACCTTTCCTGGGCGGAATCGGCGATCAAGCCCCTGACGAGAGCGTTTCCCGACTGGGCGACAGCGATCGACACCTGGGCCGGACTCGCAACCGTGCTACGGGAGTCGGTCCCCACCCAGGCCGCCGACCGACCATGACGTCAGTGCCAGTAGTCGCGTGGGGGGAGTCGCAGCCAGTGGTCGGGCGGGCCGGAGATCGGTCGGGCATCCGTCATCGCCGGGACGTGTCCCCACCGGCCGACCGCAAGAGCGTGATCACCCGTCAGCCATGGCGCCGACGGCGGACCGCGTACGCCACCGTCACCGCCGCGAGCAACGGACCCCAAGCGACCAGAGGCAGGTAACACAGGAAGAGGATCACAGCTTTGGCCCCGTGCGGCAGCTCAGGATCGGCGTCCGTCCGAAACCCGAAAAGCAACGGTGTCCAGAGCAGCGTCAGCACGACCGAACCGAGTGCGGCCGGGATGATCGCCGCCGGCGGGCGAACCGGTCTGCCACGCAGGAACGGCACCCACCGCGGCCAGACCTCACCCCACGGCCGGACCAGGCCCATGCTGAGAAACGCCAACGCCTCGGCCACGGCGGTCAAAGCGATCACGTAGGGCAGCATGAACCACGGGCCGTTCTGCGGATCCTGCGATCCGGTGAACCCGGCCGGAAGGCCCAATCCGAAAAGAATGCGCCAGATCCCCGACGGAAGCGCACACCACATTGTTGCCTGCGCGGCCCAGTCGGCCCACCGCGGAACCGGCCCTCTGGTCCCACGGACGGCGACGGCCGATACCTCAACGGCGGTCATCGGACGCTCCCGTGGTCTGATGGCCGGCGGTCGACTCGGGCTCGTCCGCTCCGGTCGCCAGTAGCGCCCCGGCGATGAGTGCCGTGAGCGCGACGACCATCGCCAGCTTGATCTGCGGCTTTGTGGTCCTTGAAGACATCGCCGTCCTCCTGTGTCCCCGGCGGGGAGTGTCATTCAAGATCTCGCCTGGCCCGGCCGGGACACCTCCCCCGTACGGGCCGTCGGCCTCCCTCCGCAGGGGGTGTTCGGCCGACCGGCCGCCGCCCGCTGGTTGCCTCAGGCGTCGACCTCACCGGCCGAAGGCACCGAGCACCGTCAGGGTCAGCTGTTATCACGGTGTTATGACCGAAGCGGTGGACTTGGGTGGGTATTTCGGTGAGGCGGCGTGCGTGACGCTGGTCGCGACCCGGAACGCCGAGGACGTGGCCCGCGGGTACGGGGGCCGCATGGACCAGGCACGACCAGCGCGGCTAGCGGAACTGGGGGATTGCTTTGAGCGACCCCAGGTCGCGGTGCGGAGGGTGGGTGACTGGGTGATCGCGGTTGAGATCAATGGATATCAGGGCGGTCGTGGGGAGGTGCTGCGCCGCGTCGCAGAGCACACCCGGGCGGTCAATGTGTACTGGTCGGTCAATAACAGTGGTCTTTTCGCGTACGCGGCCGACGGCCGGGTGCTGACGACGTTCGAGGCGTTGTGGCCAGAGCGGCGGCACGGTGTGGAACCTGATCGGCTGCAAGGCGAGATGGCCGGTCTTGTCTGGGAGTCCGTCCCACGGTTGCCCGTGCTGTTCAGGCTGGCGGAGCGGGTGACCGGCCAGGTGGTCACCCAAGGCTGGCTGGACGGCGAGTTCACGATCGTTCCTATCCAGGAATGGGAGCGCGACCTTTCGCCTCGGCAGTTCAACCCTGCGCACATGAGCCTGACCTACGAGGAACCGGTGGTCAGCTATGCGCTGAGGCATGCCGAATCCAGATTCCTGCGCCGCGCGGCCTGGGCGGCTGCCGAGTTCGCCACTGAGGCGGCCGGGCTGCTGGAACGTCCGGAGATCGCCGCCGCACTGCGCGGGGAAAACCCCGGAGATCTGGGCACGCTGGTCCGTTCACTAACCGATGCGGCCAAAGAACAGGGCGGCGGTCCGGCCTGGTCGCCGGTGAAGGCGGTCGAGGCCGTGCGGGAACTGGGCGGTCCTGACCCGCTGGCATCGGCCTACGGCGCAGTCAACGAGGCCCGGTCGGCGCTCCAGTGCGCCCGGCAGGACCTATCCACCTTCCGCGGGGTGGTGTTGAACGCTCTGGGCAACCCCGCACCCGCAGCAGGAGCCAACGGGATCCAGGCTCGTGCCGAAGCGAACCCCGTGGAGCGGCACTCCTGGATCACCCGGCACTGGCTGGCTCTCGAAGCAACTGTGATCTTCGCCCGCACACAGGATCTGGAAGATGTGACACACGCATTGGGCGGACGAATCGACCGCGCGACCACTGGACCTGCCGTACTGGCCCGCAAGCAGATCGCGCTTCGCCGGGCCGGAGAGTGGGTGGTGGCGATCGAATTCGGCGGGGGCGGCCTAGGGCCATATCAGGCTTTGGAATGGCTTTCGGCCGGCTCGGTTGCCGTCTGCGCGGCCTGGTCGGCCCGAGGCAATACGCTGTTCTACCACGCGGCTGACGGACGTATGCGGACGGCTTTTCGGGCGCATGCCCCGCACGAGGCAACTGGCACCGAGCCGCAGGCTCTGCGCCAGGATGTCGATGAGTTGGGGCTTCCCTTGGATGGTCACGGGGACCGGCGAGCGCCGGGGTTGCTCGCCCTGGCGGAACGAGTCACGGGCGTGTCGCTGACGCCAGCCGGGCTCGACGAACCGCACCTGCTGGTCCCATTGCAGATACTGTGAGGCGCCATCCGACGCCGCCGCGTTCGTCTCCGACACGCTCGCACACGGGCCATGGCGACACCGCGAACTGGTGGCCAACGCCCTCACGCCGTGACTGATCAGGGTGGTCCGGCTGAGCCTCGAATCGGGAACGGTGGGTTCGCCGAGCACGGCTTCGGGCTGCTCACCGTCGACGCGCTTGCGACGCGGTGGGGCTGGTGCGGCACTGAGCGGAGCCGTACGGTCACCGCGGTCTTCCACCGGCGGCCGTCATGATCGCGTGGCACCTTCCGGTGGACGCCGTGCCGCTGTGCCCTCGTGAGGCGATTCATCGGCTGGCCACGGCGCTTCGCGGCCACGGGTTCCGGCGTCTGTACGTGGCTCATGACGGTGGCATCTCGGTCCTCTCGGTGACCGCGGAGCTGACGGTCTGGTGCCGTCGAGGCACCTTCCACTGGTTCGCGGATGGCCGGTACATCCTCCAGTCGGCCGAGCGCCCGGAGGTCACGGCACTCGTCATCGCCCAGGGCCGCGCAGCGTTCCGGCGGTGAGCCCACAGACCGGCACGGCGGTGCGGTGGCGGTTCGCTATCGCGACCCACTACCCCCAACACCGCACCGCCGTGCCCTCACAAAGGTGCCATCTCCCGACCCGGCCACCGGGGAGCGGTGGCCAGATGCGCATCGGTGAGCCTGCCGCATTTCGCGGTTGGTTCCCGGCGGCCGGTCAGGGGCTGGGGTCGGTGAGGTACCAGTGGCCGGTGGGTGAGATCCACAGCAGAACGCCAGGCCACAGCTGA